>DATHIB010000017.1:0-166407 GCA_035490055.1 Candidatus Limnocylindria bacterium
CCGGAGCAGTCAAGGGCGCGCCGGTGGTAGGCGCGGCGTAGCGAACCCTTGACGGCGAGGACCGCTCTGAAAGCATCACGACAGGAAGGAAAGGGGGATTCGTTCCGCGCCTTTTCGCCCACTATGAAGCCTGAATTCCCAGGAAAAGAGGCCGACGGCTCAAGAAGTGATAGCGGCGATTCAAGAACACGTTGGCGTGCCATGGAAGACGGAGACAGTAGACACGTTCAAGGCGGGAAATCCAGAGACGCGCGTGACGGGGATCGCGGTGACGATGATGGCGACGCTGGACGTGCTGCAGCGAGCGGCGGCGAAAGGCGACAATTTGGTCATCACGCACGAGCCGACGTTTTACAATCACTTGGACCGGCCGGAAGGAATGGAGGAGAGCGACGCGGTTTGGAAGGAAAAGCGGGAATTTATCGTGAAAAACGGGATGCTGGTTTGGAGATTTCACGACCACTGGCACCTGCGAAAACCGGACGGGATTTTGGCAGGCATGGTGCAGGCGCTAGGCTGGGAGAAATATCAAAGCGCGGAAAATCCGCACCTGTTCACCGTCCCGGAAATCATGCTGGAGAAGCTGGCAGCGGATGTGGCCAAGCGGCTGAATACGCCGGTGTTGCGAGCGGTGGGAAATCCGGAGATGAAAGTGACGAGGCTGGCGTTGAGCCCGGGAGCGGCGGGATTCGAACGGGAGACGCACGCGCTGGAAATGGAGAACGTTGAGGTACTGCTGGTGGGCAAAACGCGCGAATGGGAAACGGTGGAGTACGCGGCGGATGCGGCCACAGAGGGAAAAAGGAAGGGATTGATCGTCATCGGGCACGTGCCGTCCGAGCAGGCGGAAATGGAAGAGTGCACGCGATGGCTGAAGACGTTTGTGAAAGACGTCCCGATCGAGTTCCTAGCGACGAAGCAGCCCTTCTGGACGCCGACGGAAAGAAGCGGGCGGCGCTGAAGGAAGGTGGAATCGAACGGCGGATCAGGCGAGATTGAGCGAACCGGAATAAGAAACGCGGGCCTTGCCGGATTCGCCGCGTTCGATACGGCCGATGAGGAAGAATTTCTCGCGACGTTTCTTCAGGTCGGCTTCGACGGAGCGAACGTTTTTCGGGGGCACGACGAGAATCATGCCGACACCCATATTGAAGGATTGCAGCAACTCGCCGCTGTCGATCTTTCCGAGTTTGGCGAGATATTTGAAGATCGCCGGCACGGGCCAGGATGCCAGGTCAATTTCCGCTTTCAGGCCGCTAGGCAGCACGCGCGGCAGATTTCCCGGGATGCCGCCCCCAGTGATGTGCGCGAGGGCGGAAACCCAGCCGCGCGCAACAATGTTTTTCAGCGCGGGCGCGTAGCACAGATGAGGCTTCAGCAACTCCGCGCCGATTTTATTTCCGACTTCTGCGACGTAGGTATCCGGCTTCAGCTTAGCAATTTCAAAGACAAGTTTGCGCGCGAGCGAATAGCCGTTGGTGTGCAGGCCGGCTGACGGCAGCGCGATCAAAGTGTCTCCGGGCTGGACACTCTTGCCCGTCAGCAGGTTTTTGCGTTCGACGGCACCGACGATGAAGCCCGCGAGATCGTATTCGCCGGGAGGATAGAAGCCGGGCATCTCCGCGGTTTCGCCGCCGATGAGGGCGCATCCGGCTTTGCGGCAGGAGCGGCTCATGCCTTCGACGAGTTGCTCGACGACCTGCGGGTCGAGCTTGCCCATCGCAAGGTAGTCGAGGAAAAAGAGCGGCTCCGCGCCCTGCACGAGAATGTCGTTGATGCAGTGACTCACGAGGTCGCCGCCGACGGTGGAGTGTACGCCCATAGCCATGGCGACTTTGAGCTTGGTGCCAACGCCGTCCGCGCTGGAGACTAGCACGGGCTCTTTCCACTTTTTCCGGTCGAGCGCGAAGAGCGCGCCGAAGCTGCCGATGCCGCCGAGCACACCGGGAGTGAACGTGCGGCTGGCATGGTGGCGGATTCGCTGTTTGGCGTCCTCGGCGACGGCGATGTTGACTCCGGCATCGGCGTATTTCATGAGAGAGCTGTCCGCTTCCGTTTCCGCTTCCGCTTTTGCTGCGGGCGCGCATTCGCACGCATCGTAAGAGATTGGGGAATCACTGAAGCGCCTGGTGGGTCGCGGCGCTCACTGCAAAGCCCGACGATGCCGCGCGACAACTAAAAGGTCCGGAAGATTCGCTTCCAGCGAACGATGCCAGGATGCAGCAGGGCGTTTGCGTAAGCGAAAAAACGCTCGCGAATCTGTCCCGGCTCCCAAGCTTCCGGCGAAACATTCAGCGACATGTAAATCATGACGGGCGTTCCGATGATGTCCTTTCTGGGGACGCAGCCCCAGAAGCGGCTGTCGTAGGAATTTCCGCGATTGTCTCCCATGACGAAATAGCAATCCGCGGGAACCTTATACGGTGTGCGCAGCTCGTAAGGCTCGCTGGCGCCACTGGTGTATTTTTCAACGAGTTTTTGGCCGTTGACCCACACGGCGCCATCGTGAATGTCGATGGCGTCACCCGGCAGGCCGATGACACGCTTCACGTAGTCCGGCGTGTCCGGTGCAAACGGCGGCTTGAAGATGATCACTTGCTGGCGCTTGGGATTGCGCCAGAGGGGCACGTGCCAGTTGGTGAAGGGCACGCCCGCGTCGTAGCCGATCCGGCTCATGATGAGGTGATCGCCGATGAGCAGCGTGTTCTCCATCGAGCCCGAGGGAATGACGCGCGCTTGGCCGATCGTGCCATTGATGAGCAGAAAGGCGAGGCCGACCCAGAACCACGCGATGATCTCGCGCTGAATTTTTGTTTGCACGGGCAGGTTTGTTTCTTCCTGCTGCTTCTTTTTGTCAGCTTTCACGTTCCACCACCACCGACCGCTCTGCGGGCGCGGGTTCACTGCCGTTGCCAGAAGTAGCTTCGCCGGGTTTGCCGTTGAGAGCATTTTCGCGTACCTCGAGCTGCACCAGATCCGTCGGATAGACACCTGTATAACAAGACGTACAGAACTTGCCTTCGGTATCACTGACCGCCCGGCGCAGCGCCGGGAGGGAAACGTAGCCGAGCGAATCGGCACCGAGGAATTTGCAGATTTCTTCTGGGGAGTTTGAGGAGGCGATCAATTCTTCACGCGTGGGCGTGTCCACGCCGTAGTAGCACGGAGAAATCGTCGGCGGGCAACTGATGCGCACGTGAACTTCTTTTGCGCCGACTTCGCGGACCATGCGGACGATCTTGCGGCTGGTGGTGCCGCGGACGATGGAATCATCGACGAGTATCACGCGCTGACCTTCGATCAAGCCGCGGATGGGATTGAGCTTGAGCTTGACACCAAAATTGCGGATGGCTTGCGACGGCTCGATGAAGGTGCGCCCGATGTAGTGGTTGCGGATCAGGCCCATGCGGAAAGGGATTTTTGATTCGAGCGCGTAGCCTACCGCGGCCGGTACGCCGGAATCTGGCACGGGTACGACGATGTCCGCATCCACAGGATGCTCGCGCGCAAGGAGGCGGCCGAGCATCTCGCGGCTTTCATTTACGGAGCGTCCGAAAATGATGCTGTCCGGGCGGGAGAAATAGACGTGCTCGAAGATGCATTGTTGGAGCGGCTTTTCTGGAGCGAAGTGGATGGACTCGATGCCCGATTTCGAAATACGCACCATCTCGCCGGGCTCGATCTCGCGGACGTACTGCGCATTGAGCAAGTCGAACGCGCAGGTTTCTGATGCCACCAGCCAGGAAACGAAGCCGCCGGGCGTGGTTATTTTTCCCAGCACCAGGGGGCGAAAACCGCGCGGGTCGCGCACCGCATACAATTCATCTTGCGTCAGCACGAGCAAGGAATACGCGCCTTCGACTTGATTGAGGGCATCGCCCAGCGCGCCGGAAAGATTGCGCGCTTGCGAGCGCGCGATCAGGTGCACGATGACTTCGGTGTCGCTGTTGGTCTGGAAAATCGAGCCGCGATGCTCGAGCTTGCGGCGCCACTCGGCGGCGTTGGTGAGGTTGCCGTTGTGGCCGAGGGCGACTTTGCCCTTGTTGCAGTCGATCATGATGGGCTGCGCGTTGAGCAAGGCCTTGTCGCCGGCGGTGGAGTAACGCGTGTGGCCGATGGCGAGGCTGCCCGGAAGCTGTGCGAGCACGCTCGGCTGGAAAATTTCTTCGACTTCGCCCATCGCGCGGTGCAGATGCAAGTCCGTGCCGTCGCTGGAGACGATGCCCGCGGATTCCTGGCCGCGATGCTGAAGCGCGTAAAGACCGAGATAGACGAGGTTTGCGGCTTCGGGGTGGCCGAAGACGCCGAATACACCACACTCGTCGTGAAAATGATCGTGGGCGAAGGCAGGTTTTTGACTCATTTTGCGGTTAGCGTGCGTTCGAGCGAATGGGCCCAGGCGCCGCGGAGTGTTTCAACGGAACTATGGATCACCTCGCGCTCCTTGTGTTGGATGCGGAAAGCATCGCCGCGGGTGACCTGGCCGATCTCGCGCGCCGCCACCTTGTATTGTCTCGCAGTATCGAGAACGGCGGCAAGTTTTGAGGGAGTGACGGATACGACGGCGCGGGCGCCGCGTTCGTTGAATGCGGCGGCCTCGGCGGGGCTTTCTGCTTCCAATTTCACGTGCGCGCCAAGATGGGGCGCAACATGTTGCGCCCCTACAACGGAGGAGGAGGCGAACCAGGATTCGGCGAGGGTGACGGCGAGACCGCCGTCGGAGATGTCGTGCGCGGATTGCAGAGCGCCTTCGGCGGCGAGTGCGAGGAGACAGTCGATCAGGCGTTTTTCGGCGACGAGGTCAATGGCGGGTGGTTCGCCCGCGGTGATGCCGGCGATCGTTTTCGAGTATTCGGAGGAGGAGAATTCGCGTTGGGTGCCGAGATGGGGCGCAGCATGCTGCGCCGAGCTTGATCCGTCGAGCAGAAGGATTACGTCGCCCTCGTCGCGGAAGGCGATTTTCAGAACTTGCGAGGCGTCATCGAGAATGCCGAGGACCCCGATGACGGGCGTGGGGTAGATGGATTTGCCGAGAGTTTCGTTGTAGAAGCTGACGTTGCCGCCGGTGATGGGCGTGCCGAGGGCGGTGCAGGCTTCGGCGAGGCCGTCGATAGCTTCGCTGAATTGCCACATCACTTCGGGCTTTTCTGGGCTGCCGAAATTGAGGCAATTCGTGGCGGCGATCGGCCGCGCGCCGCTGCAGGCCACGTTGCGCGCGGCTTCGGCGACCGCGTGCATGGCGCCAACGCGCGGATTCAACTGGCACCAGCGACCGTTGCCGTCGGTGGAGAGCGCCAGCGCGCGTTTTGCGACTGCTGTCTTCGGATCCTTGATGCGCACCACTGCGGCATCGCTCGCTCCGGGCCCGGCTAGAGTGTTCGTGCGCACGCTCGTGTCGTACTGCTCGGTGATCCAGCGCTTAGAGGCAATCGCGGGCGACGCCAGCAATTTCAAAAAGTTCTGGGTGAGATTCGTGCCTTCGGCGGCAAAAGCAAACCAATCTGCTGCAGTCTCATTCCTCAGCGCGGGCGCAGCGATGGGCCGCTGGTACACCGGACCTTCTTCCGCCAAAGGATGCGCGGGAATTTCCGCGGCGATTCTGCCGTTGTTGTTTATGCGGGCAATACCGCCTTCTGTAACCTGGCCGACGACGACGGCATCGAGGCCCCACTTCTTGAAGACCGCCAGGACTTCGTGCTCGCGGCCCTTCTCCCCCACCAGCAGCATGCGCTCCTGGGATTCGCTGAGCATGATTTCGTACGGGGTCATGCCGGTTTCGCGCTGGGGAACTTTGGCGAGGTCGATTTCGATGCCGGTGCCGCCGCGGGAAGCCATTTCCATGGTGGAACAAGTGAGGCCGGCGGCGCCCATGTCCTGAATCGCCACGACCGCGCCGGTCTGCATGGCTTCGAGGCAGGCTTCGAGCAGCAGCTTCTCCATGAAGGGGTCGCCGACTTGCACGTTCGGGCGCTTCTGTTTCGACTCTTCGGTGAACTCGGCTGACGCCAGCAAGGATGCGCCATGAATTCCGTCGCGGCCTGTTTTTGCGCCGACATAGATCACGGGATTGCCGATGCCTTTGGCTTTGGCGAGAAACATTTCTTCCTTTTTGGCAATGCCGAGGGCAAGAGCGTTGACGAGGGGGTTCTGCGAATAGCAAGGCTCAAAGCCGACTTCGCCGCCAATCGTCGGGACACCAAAACAGTTTCCGTAGCTTCCGATTCCGCGAATTACGCCGTCGAGGATGCGACGGTTTTTCGCGGCTTCTTCTTTACTGGTGTACTTGCTTGCAGTGATCTCGCCGAATCGCAAGGAATCCAAGACAGCGATGGGGCGCGCGCCCATGGTGAAAATGTCGCGCAGTATGCCGCCGACGCCGGTGGTGGCACCCTGGAAGGGCTCGACGTAGCTGGGATGATTGTGCGATTCAATTTTGAAAGCAGCGACCAAGCCGTCGCCGATGTCGACGACGCCCGCGTTTTCGCCAGGGCCCTGCACGACGAGTTTGCCGCGCGTGGGCAGGCGCTTCAGATGGACTTTGCTGGATTTGTAGGAGCAGTGCTCACTCCACATCACGCTGAAAATGCCCAGCTCGGTGATATTCGGCTCGCGGCCGAGAATCTGTTTCACGCGCGCGTATTCTTCGGCGGTGAGGCCGTGTTCCGCGGCAATCTCTGGAGTGACTCGAATTTCGGTGCTAGCGGTGGCCATAATTCATTTCTGTGAAGAGAATTAGAAACCGCAGGGGCGCAATATATCGTGCCCCTGCGGTGAATTCGCAAGTTTGTGCTGCTCTCAAGCGGTCGCCTTGGCTGCGCCGACGAGCGCTTCGACCATGGAGCGGAAAACGACCAATCCGTCGTTGGAGCCCAGCGCCCATTCGACGGCGCGCTCGGGGTGGGGCATGAGTCCGGCGACGTTGCGCTCGCGGTTGCAGATGCCGGCGATATTGTGAACGGCGCCGTTGGGATTGCCGGCGCTGTCGTCGGAACCGTCGGCCGTTGTGTAGCGGAAAATCACCTGGCGGTTCTTCTCGAGCTCGGCGAGCGCGGCTTCATCACAGTTGTAATTGCCATCCGAATGCGCGATGGGGATCTTGAGGACCTGGCCTTTCGTTGCGGCGTTGGTGAACGGCGTGTCCGTTTGCTCGACGCGGATGTGCACGTGTCGGCAGATGAAGCGCAGGCCCCTATTGCGCATCATCGCGCCGGGGAGCAGACCGACCTCGCACAGAATCTGGAAGCCGTTGCAGACGCCGAGTACCATTCCGCCGCTGTTTGAGAATTTTTCGACGGACTTCATCACCGGCGAAAAACGCGCGATGGCGCCGGTGCGCAGATAATCGCCGTAGGAAAATCCGCCGGGCAGGATGATGGCGTCGCAATTCGCCAGATTTTCCGATTGGTGCCAGATAAATTCGACCGGTTTCTGGAGGACGTTGCCGATGGCGTAAAACGCGTCGTGGTCGCAATTGGACCCGGGAAAAACGACGACTCCAAATTTCATGCGGTGGCCGCTCCCTGTAGCATTGCGGGAACTTCTATTTTAGCACACACGCGCGAGTTCGGGCTGGAAAGGATGGAAACAAGAATAAAGACAACGCAGAGACGCCCCGACCGAGTCGGGGCGGGCTACGAGCGCGGAGAAATCGCAGGGAAGAGAAAAACGCACACCGCAGACAGCGGCTCTTGCGCAGACCTGCCGGAAGGAGTTTGGTCTCTCTTATTCGCCGTGATACCAGCGGCGACAGCGCTGCAGAAACCGGTGGCCCACGTCTGAATTGGCGGCAGCCACTTTTCCCGGCAGCTCGTGCCGATTCCTCCATCGCTCACGCACCACAAGAATGGATAGCACGATCAAAAGAGTGAGGCGAAGGGAGATCAGCGCGGCATCGGCGGCTCGAGAATACGGAGTGGCGGCGAGATTTAGGAGAAGCAGCGACCCAAGAAAGAGAGTCCACGCCAATACTTTTCTCCTCATGACCACGCTCCTGGAAGGGAAATGCTACTTTCGTTTCTTGGTCGCTTTGCGTCGCTTCGATTTCTTCGCCGTCTTCTTCGGTTTTTCTGTGGCTGCCAATTCGCGGCGTTTCTTCGCGGCCCAGCCGGGTTTGTTGACCTGGCGGCCGCGGGCAATCCCCAATCCATCAGAAGGCACGTTTTCCGTGATTGTCGAACCTGCGGCGATGTACGCGCCATCACCAATCCGGACGGGTGCCACCAGCGCCGTATCGCTGCCGATAAACACTTTGTTCCCGATCGACGTCGGATACTTGTGGAAGCCGTCGTAATTGCAGGTAATCGTGCCCGCGCCAATGTTGCTCTTCGTCCCGATCTTCGCGTCGCCGAGGTAGGAGAGGTGCATGGCCTTAGTGCCTTCGCCGATCGTGCTCTTCTTGAGTTCGACAAAATTTCCGATGCGCGCACCGGCCTTCAAGTGATTTTCCGGCCGCAATCGTGCGAAGGGGCCAATGATGACGCGGTCATCGAGGCGGCTCTGCGCGACAATGCAATGCGGCTCGACGGTCACGTCGTCCCCGAGGATTACATCGGTTAGGACGCTGCCCGTTCGAATGGTGCAGCGCGCGCCAATTTTCGTTTTGCCCAGCAACTGCACGCCGGGTTCGATGATGGTGTCTTCCCCTGCGGTTACTTGGGGGTCGATCAGCACCGTCTCCGGTAACTGGATCGTGACGCCATCGTCCATCAGGGCGTTGCGTTTCCGCTCGCGCAATACGCGGTCGACTTCGGCCAAATCCGCGCGCGTATTGCATCCCAGCACTTCGCGCGAATCCGCGGCCACTTGCGCCAGCACGGTCTCGCCCTTGGCGTTCAATACGGCGATGGCGTCGGTCAGGTACAACTCGCGATGCTTGTTGTTGGGCTTCACATGCGCCAGCGCGGGCCAGAGTTTCTCCAAGGTAAAGCAATAAATCGCCGAATTGATTTCGTTGATCTCGCGCTGCTCGTCGGCGAGCTGCGATTCTTCCACAATCGCGGAGACCGCCGTTTCGGACTTGCGCACAACCCGCCCGTAGCCGGAAGGATCGGCGAGCACCGCAGAGAGAACTGTTGCCGCCGCACTTCCATTGCAATGCGTGGCAATCAGCGCCTTCAAGGTATCGGTGCGCACGAGGGGAGCATCGCCCGGGAGCACAACAGCAAACTTCGCGCGGCCCAGCGCACGCTTCACGATTTGCATGGCGTGGCCGGTGCCATTTTGCGGCTGCTGCAGCACGGTAAGTGCCCCGAGCGGCTCGACCACCGCCGCGACCTGTTCCGCCTGGTGGCCCACGACGACCACCGTCTGGCGTGCCTTCAGCGTCTCGCAGGAACAGACAATTTGTTCGACGAGCGTGCGCCCACCGGCGCGATGCAGCACCTTCGCCAGGCTCGACTTTAACCGTGTGCCTTTGCCAGCGGCCAGAATCACTATAGCTATATTATTGTTGGACATGGTTTTGAGCCCATTCTGCGGGAGCAGCGGCTATTTCGCAACCGCAGGGTTGTTTACGACGCGGCGAATCGTTAATCAGTGGCCGGGGCAGGCGAAAGGGCGGTCAGGTAGGTATCACTTGCGGGGCGGACGGCTTCGCCGGTCGTGATGATCCAGAGCGAGGGATCGGCCAAGAGGCGGCTGACAAGCTGGGTATGCAGGGCGTGGCCGGCTTTGTGGGCCTCGACGCGCGCCAGAAGCGGCAAACCCACCAGCGCCAGGTCGCCAATCAGATCCAGTGCCTTGTGCCGTCCAAACTCGTCCGGGAATCGCAACGGCCCGTTCATCACGCCGTCGTCGGTGAGAACGATGGCGTTTTCGAGAGAGCCGCCACGAATGAGGCCCATGGCCTTGAGCGGCTCGATGTCGCGCTGGAAACAGAAAGTTCGCGCGCGCGCCAGAAGGTAGCGGAAAGTATCCGGCCCAACCAACATCTCCACTTCCTGTTGGCCTACTAGCGGGTGCGGAAAGTCCACGTAGCAGCGAACGCGAAACTCATCCGCAGGATAGATTCCGATCCTGCGATCCCCTTCGATAACCTCCAGCGGCTTCAGTATTTTCAGATAGCGCCGCTTCCGGCGCAGTTTGCGAACACCGGAATGCTCCAGCATCTGCATAAAGGGCTCTGCCGAGCCGTCGAGAATGGGCACTTCAATGGAGTCAATGTCGATGTAAATGTTGTCGATGCCACAAGAATAGATGGCGGCAAGCAAATGCTCGGTGGTGGAGAGCAAAACACCTTGTTTCATCAGGCTCGTGGCATAACTGACGCGAGCCACATTGTGCCCCTGCGCTTCGATGGGAAAATTCTCCAAATCAACGCGGCGAAATACGATACCTGTTTCGGCCGGGGCGGGCATCAGGCGGACGTGACCGTACACCCCGGTATGGAGGCCCACACCCTCGGCGAGTGACTCTTTGGCGATGGTAGTTTGAAACATTCCCCGTGCTCCATTCTAGCATGTTGTTCGCCAACGCATCCGAAATTTGTTATTTGTTATCAATGACTTACAGGCAACAAGGGGAGCGCGAAATCGGTTGATGTGGTATTTTAACAACATTTTGCGTCTTCAATGTGTCTCATTTTCGAAAGTGTTCGGCCTCATCTCCCGCCCGGGCCACCCTTTAGATTCGCGCCGCGTCCCAATCCTTTACAGTGCTATAATTGGAATCTGTATTTTCTTGTGGAAGGGTGGGGTATGGATCGAGCGTCTCGCATCGGGATTCTTTGTGTATCGGCAGCCATCTTTTGTTACGCCGGCATAGGACACGTCCTGGGCCGCACTACGGACGACAAAGCCTACAAGTCGCTCACCGTGTACGGTGAGGTTCTGCAGAAAGTCCAGCAGGATTACGTCGACGATCCGAACATGCGGACGGTAACCGCCGGTTCCTTGCACGGGATGCTGGAATCCCTCGACGCTCAGTCCAGCTACCTCACGCCCCGCGAATACGACGAATACAAGAAGAAGCTCGCGAATGCAGGCACGGCGGAGACCGGGCTGACGCTCAGCAAGCGCTACGGTTACACTATCGTTCTTTCCGTGCTGCCGGATGGTCCGGGCACTAAGGCGGGAATTCGCAGCGGCGACATTTTCGAATCCATCAGCGGATTTACCACCCGCGACATGTCCGTGGGCCAGGCCATGAATCTTCTCAATGGCCAGCCGGGCACGGCTATCAAGGTTGGGGTGATCCGGCGCGGTAAGGCTACGCCCGAAGAAGTCGATCTCGTTCGCGAGAAGCTGGCTATGCCGAAGATCATCGCCCAGAAAGTGGATACCGACATTCTAGTGCTGCGCATCCCTTCGCTCGATGCAGGCCGCGCGGATGAAATTCGCAATCGTTTACTCGACGCGGAAAAACAGGGCATTCGCAAGGTCATACTGGATGTGCGGGAATGTGGCCGCGGGCAAGTGTCCGAGGCCATTTCGACCGCTCGCCTTTTCGTTCCTTCTGGCATTCTGACGACGCTGCGTGGCCAGATGGTTTCGGCACAGGTTTTTTCAGCCGAGCCAAAACAGGTCATTTGGAAGAATCCCGTCTCCGTTTTGATTGACGCCACGACGTCGGGGGCCGCGGAAGTTCTGGCCTCCGCCATCGCTGCAAACCATCGCGGGAATGTCGTGGGAGAGCGCACTTTTGGTCTTGCCTCCGAGCAGAAGCTCATTACACTGGATGATGGTGCCGCACTGATCCTCACGGTCGCGAACTACTACAATCCCGGCGGCAAATCGATCATGGAAGAAGGCGTCGTCCCCACGGAAGTGGTACACGCCGTCCCGGAAGATGATTCGGATTCGACGGATGAAGATGCAGCGCCAGCACCCGAGACGCAGAAGGAACCCGGCCTCGGACCGCGCCCGCTTTCTCCGGAAGACCCCATCTTTCACCGAGCGCTCGACCTGTTGAAGGCCCCCGTGAAAAAGGCTGCCTAGTTTTCCGTGGCCCCGCAGCCTGACTCGGTTCAAGCAAGCCCGCATTGCTTTCGAATCAATTTAAACTGTTCAACAAGTTTCGCGCGCCTGGGAACTTGCTTCCTTCTCGCAGTTCTTTCCAGTGGCTGCAAAAAAAACGAAGCGAACCTCCTAACGCCGACGCAAGTTCACCAAATCACCCGCGATCTAGCGGCTGCGGCGGCTGCCTCCGTACCCGCCGGGACCCCCATTAGACTCCGGCAAGGCGCTTCCAGCCAGCAACCCGGAAACACGGATTACCTGCGTATCGTGTTGAGGAATGATTGCCCGGCAGATGCGCACCGTGCCGCAGTCGCCAAGCTTCTCCAAAGCCTCGGTACCGTCGCGACCCAAAATCATCTGACACAGGACCCACCCGCCCAAACCGGGGATCTGCTTCAGTTCAAGCTTCGACATTCCGGCGTGCCGGCACTCGAAATCGAAATCGTGACGCTTGCAACACCCGCGTCCATTGTAGGAGCGAAGAATTCCACCGAAAAAGTTGCCGACGCGCGGCTCGCGATTATCATCGACGATCTCGGCGGCGACCGCGCTGCAGCCGACGCCGTCTTCGCTCTGGGCTATCCCCTCACCGTTTCCGTCTTACCCAATCACGAGCATTCGATGGACATCGCCAAGGAAGCGCATCGCCGCGGATTCCAGGTAATGCTGCATTTGCCGATGCAATCGGTCGCGAACGAAACACCCGAAACGCAGGAATTGCACCCAGGCATGCCCGCGCCCGAAGTTGCGGCGCTGCTCGATCAATTTCTGCAAAATGTTCCGGACGCCGCTGGCGTCAGCAATCATCAGGGATCGCAGGCGACTGCCGACACTGCGCTAATGGATGAACTGATGCCCGTGTTGCGCGACCGTCAGCTCTTCTACGTCGACAGCCGCACGACCGCCGCCACGGTGGCTTACGATACGGCGCAGGACTTCGGAGTTCGCTCGGCCTTCCGCAACGTCCCTTTCCTCGACGACGTGGCCGAAGTGGCCGCAGTCCGCAAACAGCTCGAATTGGCGTTGCGCGGCGCTCGCGAAAAGGGCGAAGCCGTGGCAATTGGCCATGCTCATCCCGCGACGCTCCAGGCTCTGCGCGAAGTTCTGCCACAAGCAAAAGCGCAAGGCGTCCGGCTGGTGCTTGCGTCCGAACTCGTCCACTAAATAGTTTGGTTTCCTTACGTTTGCGCGGGCTCTGTTTTCTTCGCCGGGAGAAGCAGGTGAATGGCGAAGGCAAGAATTCCCATGGTCAGAAAGCTGAAGACGCTGCCTTCGGGTCCCACCGTGCCGCCCGTGAGCCATTTGGCGCCGTGCAAGGATGCATTCGAAAGGTGTCCCTCGAAGACGATGCCGCTGTTCGGCACGGAGTAAAGGAATGTCTCGCCGAAATCAAAACTCACGTGCCATCCCACAACCAACCAGAGATTGCCGGTACGCCGCAGGGCAAACGCGAAAATCAGTCCGATCATCACAACGCCCGCTGCCCCCACCCAGCCTTCGCCGGGATTTCCCAAATGGACAGCCCCGAACGAGCATGAAAGCAGTATCGCTGCAGGCCAGAAACCGATGCTCTCCGCTAGTGTGTATTGCGTGTATCCCCGAAACGTGAATTCTTCAAACAAGCCCACAAAAACAAAGAAGACTGCCCACAATATTCCCCAACGCAACAGCTCTTTGCCATGCAGCGCAACGTCTCCAAAAGAATACCCGCCAAAGACGGCGATCAAGCCAACCAATACTGAAATCTCGACCAATCCGATGAGGCAGCCCTGCCAGAACAATTTCCCAAAAGCGCCATTCAGTGGCAGACCATAAGCGCCGGGAGAGCGGCCCTCGATCTGAGCCATGATCAGCGCGGCGCCAAAAACGACGGTGAAACAGAACACTTCGTACGCGAAAGAAGAGCCTAGAGAAAAAACACCTCGTGTGGGGCGAATAAATTGCTGGAGGACGATTCCACCACCGAATCCGAGCCCGGCCACCAAAGCCGCGTAAATTAGCAGTCGCCAGCCGCCTCGCATTCCTTTGTCGTTAAGAAAAATCTTACTGAGGATTCCTTGGGTAGGCGGGCCCTGCAAGGGGGGAGTCGGGAAAGGATCCGTTAATGGCTCGATGTCCAACAATCACCTTGAGGAAAGATCCCTGCCCCGCATTGCTTTCTGACGTGCCGGGTGCTTCGCCGTAAGCAGGTTTGGTTATTAAGTGAGACAGATTTTATCGCGGAAAAAAGTCTTCGTCCCGAATAACTCTTCCCTGCGATCGAGATCGATTGTACCTGAGAAAGTTTGATTCCCGGAATAGAACTATCTTCGCTGGCAAATCCAGAAACAGGACGCAACGCCTCTAAATTTATTGTGCGATGCGGATCTCTGCTGCGCCAAGAATACGCCGGCTCTTTTTTCCCTGCACGAAGAGCACGGCTCTCAGGTTCTCTCGCTTCCATTCTCTCTGCAGGGGAACACTCGCGTCTCCAGCGAAGGAACTTTCGCCGTCAGCCTTCGCCTCGCCAATCTTGCGCATGGAGCGCACAACGGCGGCATGATGGAGGTCTTCGCCGGCGTTCTCGCCGCGTGTCACCGCGGAGTGCAACCCCGTTTCCGTAACGGCCAGCCAGACTTCCGCTGTATCACGTTTTGCCGTTCCTTCCAGTTTTCCAACCTTCACGGAAAAGCTTCCTGTGCCTGCCTTGTTCGCGTTACCCTGTTCCAGCGTCACCGGTATTTTTGTCTTGCCTGCTGCTTCAAGAATTGCCTGCCGGGCCTTCTGCCTGTGGCTGCCAACGAATTCCACCGCTCCGTCTACCACCATTTGCGGTGTATACGGGTTACCATTTCCGAGAGCCCCGGAATAAACATTTTGCCGGGACGTCCAATCCCGCGAAGAGAAAGGATCAGCCCAGCCCAAATCGTTCCAGTAATCGACGTGCTCCTCCAGGGCGATCAACTGCACATTCCCGCCAAGCGGTTCTTCGGCCAGTCGCGCCAGCAAAGCATCTGCCGGAGGACAGCTGGAGCAGCCTTCGGATGTAAACAGTTCGACCACTACCGGTATGCGGGCCGTCCCCGGCGTCCTCGGGGACGCCTGAGCGTGTGGTCGAATCAACACCATGGCCCCGAACAGACAAAGAGAAGCGAGGGTCAAGCCGCCTGCCAATCGGTATTTCATGGAAGCCGTCTCCCGCCAGCCAGCATATCTGATTTCACTGTGCCAAAGGTTACCGTAAGACGGGCCCAGTGAGCGCTTTTCTCCCGATAACCATTATGATAGTTTTAACTGGTTATTTAGCCGGAACCGATTTCATTTTCGGCTCACTGAGGAAGGCCCTTCCGATGCCTTTTTCGACGTCAGCCCCGCGACTCTTGGGCGGGCGACTGTCCCTCGATTTCGTCAACGCGGCTCCCTCAAGCGCAGCACTATCTTGGGCACACCTCATTCGCTTTCTGGAATCGGCGAGAGTTGTCTCCGCTGCGCGCGGCGCCCAGCTTCTGGGTCTGCCGCAATCCGACCCGCGGGCTGCGGAGGCGTTGCTCCTGAAAGCCCGGCGGCTCGGCTCCGCCCTGCACAAAGTGTTCGCGGCCATGCTCCGAAAGCAAAGAATAGCCGTGGAATGGGTCGAGCCGGTAAACGAAATACTGCGCATTACCGAGGGACACGATGAACTCGTCACTCAGGATGGTGTCTGGAAGATCGAATTCATTGCGCGGGAGGGAGGTCTTGATTGGTTGCTCGCCGCGGTGGCCCGATCCGCGGCTGAAATTATCGCCGCGGGCGCTCGCGCGCGCCTTCGGCTTTGTGCCAATCCGCACTGTGGCCTGTTTTTCTACGACAATTCGCGCACGCGCCGCCGCCGCTGGTGTTCGATGGCCGTTTGCGGCAATCGTAGCAAAGTAGCTGCTTTTGCCCGCAAGCACGCATCGGCGCGCAACACCCCTTAGCGATTGGGATCCGCTTCATCCGCTGCTATTTCACGTACTTCGGCGATTCCCCTCTGGACCATGGATCGTAGTTATGCGCGAACACCAGGCGGTCCGCCAGCGGCGGATGCGAGTAGAGCCAGAAGGTGATAAACGGCGGTGGGTTGGGATCCGACAGATCCAGTTCTCCGAGAACCTGAAACGCGTGGGCGGCGACTTCCTCCGAATTCATGACCAACCCATGGATGACTTCCAATCCGTAAACGTCCGCAGCATGTTCCTGCATCCGGCTATAGCCGCTGATGACCGGCGAAGAAACGAACAATAGCAGTTGCAGGAGCAGGAGCAACACCGCAAGCGAAGCCCAGTCTTCCTGCCCGTAGAGCCTCCAGTCACCGGCCCAGCGATCGAGCGCCCAGTGCAAGCCTCGAAAGAGCAGATAGAACGCCACCAATAGCCCGGCCGCTCCCAGGAGAAATCCCTGCCGGACGTGTCCGAGAACGTAGTGTCCAAGCTCATGTCCGACGATGAATAGGCATTCATCGTTGGAAGTCTTTTGAATTGTGGTATCCCAGATCACGACGCGCTTCGACGCTCCCAGGCCCGTCACGTAGGCGTTGATGGCCTTCGTTTTCCGGCTCGCCTCCATCAGGAACATGCGCTCCGGTGGAATGGGA
Source organism: Candidatus Limnocylindria bacterium (assembly GCA_035490055.1). Lineage (GTDB taxonomy): Bacteria > Acidobacteriota > Terriglobia > Acidiferrales > UBA7541 > Acidiferrum. Next base: position 16,546 of record DATHIB010000017.1, read on the forward strand.
ACACCCGCATGTTTCGTGAGCTTTTCAATGGCAGCAACGAGATCCGGATGTTCCTTACTCAGTGGTTCGAATTTGTTGAACAGCGGATCGATCACCACGGGCGTGATCACGATCAGTCCCAGGAGAATCAAGACCGCCGGAAACCAGAAATACAACCACCAGCGCCGCGGGCTGCGCCGCATCACGGTGAACAGGATCAGGCCCAGAACGATTCCAAACGCCGTGGTGAAAAACTCTCCCTTGGACCAATCCCAGAACCACGAGCCCCAACCTTGAATGGATTGTTCATAATGCAAGGAAAGCGCATGCCAGTACAAGTGCAGCGGCAGGTTAAGAGCGCCGATAGTCAGGAAAAGCAGCGGCACGAAAACCAGTCCTTGAATCCACTTCTTGTCGCTGACATTCTCCGCGATGTCTCGAAACTTCGCCGCCCAGCCCAGCCGAAGGATCAGAAAAAGGAAAAGTCCGCCAAGAAAATAAGAAACGAAGTAAAGCGTGTAGCCCGCCCGCGAGTACGCTACCGCCTTCGCCTGGCGCTCATGCGAAAGCGTGTATTGTCCGTTTTTTGTCTGCTCAGCAGTCTCCGGTTCCGAAGGCGAAGTCTGCGACGAGCCGGCTCCCTGCGGCGAGCCTTGCGCGGCCGGCGTTTGCGGATGCGCGGAAGGCGCTGGGTCCACGGAGCCGCGCGACGCCATCGCGAAACACAGACTCGCGCAAAGGATCAGCACGAAACGGCGAAGGGAGACCCACCGTCCCACCAATACACCCCGCCTATATCCCAACGCCACTCTCCGTGCGGCTCCGGCCAAGGCCAGCACGGGCCGCGAGTATGCCGCACCGTCATTCCATCTGAAAGATTTCATCCTGTTGAGTTAGACGGGGTGAACGAGGTAGCGTTTCCGCTTTGTGGGCCGCGCGCGGCTACGGAGTGGTCTTTGGATGTGCCGTTTTCAGGCAGTAATTGCGCACCGCGCCCGACGTCGCCAATCCGAAATGCACCATCGAGGTCCAGCGTTCCAGTTTGTGACGGCCGTAATGATGAAATAAATACGACGCCCCGATCGAAACACCGGTTCCCGCCGCCTCGATCGCTGCAAACGCCGCGTGATTGTCCACGATCTCATTCGTAAGAAGGACTTCCCGGTCTCCGCGCCGCCTCAGGTTCAACGTTGAAAAATAATCGAGCGTCCGCGCCGCTCCGACACCTGCAAACAACCAATCATTCTTCTTGTCCCAGAAGCGGTGCCCCTGCATTCGTTCCTTAGTCAGATTCTTGCGAGCGGGAAAGACAATGCTGGGCGATGGTGTTTGTGCGTCGGTCGCCGGCGCCTGAGCGCAGACTTTGCCCACCCCCATCAGCATTGCCAAGGCTAGCAGCAGTGTCATTCTAAGTCTTAGCAATTCTTCCGCTCCGGGGGTCTCCCCTTTGTTTTATTTCTCAATTCAGTATAATCGCACCGGCTCTATTCTGGGCCACACTCGCAACGCAGGAGTCCTTCCATGACCCGCTTCCGTCTCGTGCTCTCATCAATGCTCGTGTTCGCTCTTATCGCCGTGGTCGCCGCTTATGCGGGCCGTAGAACCACTGCGGAAATGACCGATGGAATTCCAGAGCGTTCGTTCGCATTCACGTATCAGGTGCATGTTCCCGCCAAGCCAGATTCCGCGGGTCCCACCCATCTTTGGATTCCCTTGCCGCAGGCCGATGCCTACCAGGACATTCGCGGCCTGCATATTGACAGCCCCGTGAGTTACGTCCAGGGACGGGATCTCGAATACGGCAATGCGTTTGCGGCCTTCGCGCCGACGGCGCAGCAATCCGCCGCCGGCTTTGACGTGGTGCTGCGATTTACGGCCGTCCGCCGCGAGCATAAGGTCGCCCTCAACGCGGCTTCACTTCAGAACGTTTCCGCCTCGGTGTCTCGCGATCCAAGCCTGCAACGCTACCTCGAACCCGACAAACTCGTTCCGCTCAACGGCACCATCGCCGAGCTTGCCGGGGAGCACACCGCCGGTGATACCACCCCCATCCAAAAGGCCCGTCATATCTACGATTACGTGCTCGCCACCATGCGCTATGACAAATCCGGCGAAGGCTGGGGCCGCGGCGACGCCGTCTGGGCATGCACTTCAAAACGTGGCAACTGCACCGATTTCCATTCTCTCTTCATCGGCATGATGCGTTCGTCTGGCATTCCCGCTCGTTTCGAAATCGGTTTCCCGCTGCCCGAAGGCAAGTCCGGAGGTGACATCGCGGGCTACCATTGCTGGGCCGAATTCCATCTCGCCGGCATCGGCTGGGTTCCGGTGGATGCTTCCGAAGCCTGGAAGAATCCCGCCAAGCGTGACTTCTTCTTCGGCGCGCACGACACCAATCGCGTTTTCTTCACCTACGGCCGCGACATCCGTCTTTCGTCCGACCAGAAGGCCGATCCCCTGAACTATTTTATCTATCCCTACGCGGAGACGAATGGCCAGCCGGTGAAAAACCTGCAAACACACTTTTCATTCCGCGACGTTTCGGCAGCACAGCTCGCCGCGGCAGGCCGCTGACTCATTTCGAGTCTCATCAAGGCGCGCAACATGATTGAGTGTATAGACACGTTCGTTCTAACTTGCTCCGTTGGCTCATTCGCACCGGTTCGCTACTTGGGATTGTCATTCGACTTTCGCAGGCGTATCTTGAAACTTGACCCAGCTTAGCTTTTATGAGGAGTCGTAACTATGTTGCACCGCATCCCATTGCGCCTTGCCCTGCCGGTCGCCCTGGCGGCAACGCTGCTTCCCTCCGCTGCCTTTGCCCAATCGCAGGATACTCAGTCCGTTGCGGAAGCCGCCCGCCGCGCCCGCGCACACAAGAAAAACACCGAAAAGCCAGCCAAAGTCATCACTGAGGAAACTCTGGATGTAAAAAAGGGAGATGTGCAGAGCGCTACCGCTGAACAACTCAGAATACCGGGTTCGCCGGAAACACAGGTGCCCGCCGCGGGCGCAGCAAACGCGCAGGGTGGCGCCTCCGGCGACGCGCAAGGCTCCAAGAATCCTTCAGAAGACGAGAAGGGGCGCGCGGCTCTAAAGGAGCGCGTCGCCTTAAAAGAGAAGATCAAGGATGCACAGAGTGATCTCGATCTTCTCCAGCGTGAATATCAGTTGGATCAGGACTCATTCTATTCCAGTCCCGACTATGCGAAGAACACCTCGGGAAAAGAGAAGCTGGATGGCATGAAGCAGCAGATTAGCAATAAGCAGCAAGAACTCGACCAACTGAAGGCCCACCTGGCCGCTTTGCCTGCGCCGCAGGAAGGCCCAGCGACGACGCCCAAGTCTTAGGCTTCGCGCCGCCTCGAAAATCCCTATCATTGCTTGCCTTTTGCCGGTCAGCTCGCCTCGAGCTGGCGCGTGGCAAGATCTTACTCGGTTCGCTTCTTCAATTCTCTCCCATGCTTCCGAACGGCCGGAAAGGTCAATCAATCCCATGAATTCTCAGGCTGACCAGTTGATCGACGCTCAGGTTTTTCATTCCACGCGATTGTAGCCCGGTGATGAAGTCGGGCGTCACTCCATGAATGCGCATGGCGATGAGTTGATCCGGCTCCGGATGAGAGTAGCCCAGCTTCTGAAGCTGGCCGATAAAATCCGGTGACACTCCATGGATCCTGAAGGCAATCAGCTTGTCGAGATCCAGATGCTCGTAGCCCTGCTTCTTCAATTGCTCCACCCACTCCGGCGTCGCCCCATGAATTCTCATGGCAATCAGCTTGTCCGGGTCGGGATCGTAGCCGGCCTGTTTGAGGCTGCGAACCATTTCCGGTGTCACGCCGTGAATGCGGAAGGCGATGAGTTTGTCGATGTCCAGCCCATTCAGCCCCGCTAAGCGAATCCCCGAAATGAACTCCGGAGACACGCCATGAATGCGGAAGGCAATGAGTTTGTCGCTATCGGAAATGTTTACACCCACTGAACGAATGCCTTCGATGAACTCCGGGGTCACACCATGAATCTTGAAAGCAATGAGCTTGTCCGTGTCCAATCCCTGCAGGTTTTCGGCTTTGATGTCCCGGGCGAATTTCAGGCTGACATCGTGGACGGCCATCGCCCATTGTTTGTCGCCGTCGATCCGTTCGAAACCGAGCAACTTCATCTCCTGCGCATACTTCGCGTCAGCTAGGAAATGAAACAGCCCTGCGCCCTCGCCGTCCTGCAGAAACCCCTCGCATTCGAATTTTCCTGCGTCCCGCGCGATCGCAAAATGAACTTCTTGCCGCCCGGACTTGGAAAAATCCACGCCTGAGAAATCGCTCGCCGGCCAATCGGAACTGTAGTGAAAGTGATGCCCGGCGCGGGAATCCATCAAGGAAAACTCCACCCTCCCCGGAGCATCGGAGCGCCGGAGGGTCCAGTTGCCGCTCTGCCCCTCGCCGCCGAGAGCTTTCGCCACGCCAAGGATGACTCCAGCAATTACAAGGATAAGACCGATAATCCGTTTCAGATTCATGGGACCTCCCTCCTCTCCGTATTTCCCGCGAAACTCACAAAATGTCCGCGTTCTTGAGCGCCATCAGCTTGTCCAGCGTCAGATTCTGAAATCCGTGCTTGCGCGCCTTCTCGATGAACTCCGCCGTTATCCCCTGCACTTTCGCGCCGATAACTTCATCGCAATTCAAATCCTTAAATCCTGCCGCTTGCAGAGCTTTGATGAACTCCGGCGTGACTCCTTGCACCTTCATGCCAATCAGCTCATCCACTGAAGGGGAAACGCCCGTAGCCCGCATTTCCCGAATATAGTCCGGTGTTACGCCCTGCACTTTCATTCCGACGAGCTCGTCGCTGTCCGCTTTCAGCCCCATGTCACTGAGTTCCTTCGCGTATTGCGGGGTGATCCCCTGCACTTTCATCTCGATCAGTTGGTCGATACTGAGATTCGATTCCATGGCCCGCATCTCCCGAATATATTCCGCCGTGATGTCCTGCACGCGCATCCCAACGAATTCGTCCGGCGTAGGTTGCAATCCAAGATCGTGCATTGCTTTGATGTACTCGGGCGTGACACCTTGCACCTTCATCGCAATAATCTCGTCGACATCGAGGTTCTTGAAACCTGCGGCTTCCATGGCATCCAGATACGATTGCTTCTTGTTGTCCTCACCGGACGTCTTCTGATCTTTCTCTTTGTTCGTCTGCACCTTCCCCTCGGCCGACCGCTTGGGTTTTGCGGCCTGCGCCGTGCGTTCCTTCGCCGAAGCAGGCTCTGGCCTGACAACAATCACACTGCTGCTTCCTTGTTCCTGTTTCAGAGACACGCCGGTTCCCAGCGCAGCATGCGCGACTCCCAGAAATGCGTTGCCCGCCAGCAGCGCTCCCACCAGACACACGAAACTGCCCGCCAGTCCCGCCACGCGAATTCTTCCGGCCGCTCCATCCCATCCGAGCAGCCGAACCACGCGCTCCGCCAGCGGGCTGCGATTGGCCGCCATCATCAATACAGGAGCCCTCCGCCATTCTTCCATCAGCGTGAGCGCCCGCGCGTAATTCACGGCGTCGCCGCAAAGGGAGATTGCTTCGTCGTCGCAGCAGTTCTCACGTTCGGCGCGAATCCGCTGGCTCACCCACCACACCGCTGGGTGGTAGAACAGCAGTGTTTCTGCGGCAATCTGGAAAAGATTCACGAAGCAATCGAGGCGGCGAATGTGCGCCAGCTCATGCGCGATGACAGCTTCGATTTGCTCTTCGGTCAAGCCGGTCAGCGCCCTCACCGGCAGCAGCACCACGGGGCGGAACCATCCCAGCACCGCTGGAGCGTCCAGCCGGTGGCACTCGCAATACTGGATGACGCGGTCGAGACCCATTCTCCGTTGTAGTGCCACACATCTTTCGTACAGTTCTCCTCCCACCGGCTTGATCTCTTTGCGCCGCATTCTTTCAATCAGAAACAGCCCGCCCGCCGTTCTCAGGCTCAACAAAAGGACGCCCAGGAACCATGCTTCCACGAGCCACAGCATCGCCATCGGCTGTTCCGTTCGGGATGCGGCGGCCGGGGCGTGGGAGCCTGACGGCGCGGTCGCGTTTTGGGTGGACGTTCCCGCCCACGTCGAAGCTCCTTCAGCCCCAGTCTGCACAGTCGGATTCATTTGCGTGCGCAAGCACGTGAAGGTGATGACCGGCGATACCATCATCAAGACGAGCGCGCTCACCGCCAGCGCGTAGCGCGCCGGCGCGCTTCGGCAAACCGCGCTTGCCACGGCAAACAGAGCCGCCAGTCCTGCCCCTTGCCAGAGGAAATGCAACAAGGTCCAGCCGAGCATCCGCAGAAGTTCCGGCGAAATCCAATTCGCGAAGTTGCTCATCAGCTTCTCCCCTCGTACTCGTCCAGAAGACGGCGCAGCTCATCCAGCTCTTTTTTGGACGTTCGCCGGCCCTCCAACGCATGGATCATCAACTCGCTTGCCGAGCCCTCGAACACCCGCTGCAGCACGTCCCCCACGAGTTGCCGCTTTGTTTCCGTCGCCGGCTGGCATGCTTCGTAAACGTGGGCCCGTTGCTCTTCGTTTCTGCGGACGGTGCCCTTGGCGGTCATAATCTGCAAAAGTTTGAGGACCGTGGTGTAGCCGAGCGTCTTCTTTTCGCTCAGCTCTTCGTGGACTTCCCGGACCGTGGAAGGCCCACGCGCCCAGAGGACGCGAAGGATCTCTAGTTCGGAAACCGTGGGCTTTTGCAGGGGTTCTTGGTTCATGCGCAGAGACTATTACGAAGAGTTTCGTATTGTCAACGAAAATCTTCGTAGTCGCTTGGATACCCGCCCGCTCCTGGGTGTGAGGAAAAACTGGCCCTTTTAGAATGAGTCCTAAATCACGATTTGCTACTTCGGTTCCAGCACCAGCGGCAGCCCGTTCTTAGGATTGCCGATAATCACCACCTTGGCGTTCGAACTGGCCGCCAGCTTCTCCGTAGCCTCGATGCCCTTCCATTCGAGCAATTGCGTACTGATGCCCGCCGCCACGATTTTCTGAAAGTCCGCAATGCCCTGCGCTTCGATGCGCTTGCGCTCGGCCTCCTGCTTTTCCTTCTGCAGGATGAAGCTCATTCGCAGCGCATCCTGCTCGGCCTGCTGTTTCGCTTCGATCGAGCCTTTGAGCATCGCCGGCAATTGCACGTCGCGCAGCAGCACGTTTTCCACGATCACGCCGCGTGGCGCGAGCTGCTTCGTCAGCTCATCCTGAATCTGTTGCTGCACCAACTCGCGCGCGTTTGTGTATAACGCATTCGCCGTGTGCGCCGACGTAGACGCGCGAATCGCCGCCCGCAGCGTGGGCTCGACGATCTTTTCCACATAATCCGCGCCAACGGTCTGGTACACTTGCGCCGCCATCGTTTTGTCCAGCCGGAACAGCAGTGAGGTGTCCAGCGCCAGGATCAGCCCCTCATTCGAAGGCACATTGGCGCTCTCTTTCAACGACTGTGTCTGAACGGAAAGTTTCTGCACCGACTTCAAGGGATTCACTAGGTGTATCCCTTCCGGCAGCGTTTCTCCGGTCACCCGCCCGAACAGCGTCAGCACGCCCACATTTCCCGTCGGAATCGACGTCGTGCTCGCCATCAACAGAATGATCGCCAGCACCAGAATGGCGAGCTGCAATATTCTTTTTCCCGCGCCACCCAAGTTTATCCTCGGCAATCCTTCACCGCCCAGATCAAATCTTGTCGTAGTTGGCATTTTCTCCTCCGTCTTGCGGCTCATCCGCTCAAACTTCCAGCCGCACCACTCTCAATCCTTGATACTCAAGCAAGTATTCTCACGATTTCCTAGCCGGTCCGCGACCCCCGGCTGTTTCGACTGGGCCTATCTTCCACAAGTCGCAATTCGACGGTCACTACTCACCCGCAACCTTACCACAATATCTTGTAGTCTTTTCTCTTGACACCACAGGACGTTCGCGTCAGAGTCCTCGCCATCATGTCCGCTGTTCCCGCGCGTCCCGAATGAGTGCTGTAACCGCCGTCTTTGGCACGCGGTTTTCTTTCGGTTGGAGAGCGGCAAGGGGATTAATCGGCCAAGGGAGCTCAGAACTTTTTCAATCGCGGCCGCGAAACGGTTGTGCAGTCGCACAGGAATCGGCCTGAGCTTTGCGGCCACTGAGGGAGAAAAATGCAATTCTTGCCCGGCTTCACGGTGCAGTGTATCAATCCGCAATGCGAGGCCCGCGGCCGCTGGCTCCGCGCCGATGCCACCGCTCCCTTAGGCGGCGACGGCCACTGCCCCTGCTGCGGCGACTTCCTCCGCAACGTTCCCCCGCCCCTCGGCCCGCGCTTCCGCATGCGCCCCCGCTCCCTCACCGCCCGCCCGCCCCTGCGTCCCCGCCCCCGCTGACGAATGGGTAACGCCACCTCTGGCTGAATAAACTTGGGGAACTTTTCCGCAACCTACGGCCTCTATCTGTACGGCCGCGCTCAAATTTGTTTTTCTGTGCGACAGCGCGGCACGCCCCGAGGTGTGCCATGCCCAATGATTCAAGTCGTCTTCTCGTCGTCAAACGCCTCTTGATCGCGACCGTGGCGCTCGTGGCATTTACGATAGCTTCGGTCATCGGCGGCCGCATCGTCGTCGAGTCGCTTTTCAAGGGCATCGCCAGTTCGAAAGCCACGGGACTTTCCGCCCTCGCTGGGGACACTGGCAGCATGTTGGCGAAAGGCCGAGCATCCTTTGACAGCCTCATTCCTCTGCCTGCCGACGGATCATGGATCGCTCGCAGCGCCGAGCTGCGGACTCGTTCTTCGGAATTCGATCGTTCCGTTGCGGCGCTTCACCAACTTGTTTCTGTTCACCAAGGCTATCTCGAAGACCTACGGACGCAGAGCCGCTCAGGCTTTGGCCGCGCACTGTCCGCCAGCGTTTCCGTGCCTTCGGGCGATTTCGATGCCGCCCTCTCCGACATGAAAACACTCGGGCCAATGGAAGCCATCGCGGAGGCAGGTGAAGACACTGCCGTCAGGCTCGCTACGGCAGCAAGACATCTCACAGCAGCACAAACTAATCTGTCGCGCCTTCAGAAATTGCAGCGCGAACGAAAAGGCGAATTACCCGATGCTGTAGCTCTGGAGAAGGACATCGCCCAAGCCAATGAAGCCATGGTGGAAGCCGAGCGCCAGCACGCAAGTTTGGCCTCAACCGCAGCGCGGGCGGTCATTCGCATCACGCTGATCGAAGACTACCGCGCCCCTCTTCAAGCAAATATCGCGGAGGAATTTCTCCAGCTTCGAAATTCCCTTGTCGAGGGAGTTGGCGCGATCTTCTCCTCGGTCTCGCTCTTTCTTGGTGTCCTATTTGAGTTCGGCTTGCCGCTGCTTTTCTGGGCTGCCCTGCTCTTCGTTCCAGGCTGTCTCGCGTTGCGCCGCTATCGGCACACTGTCACGGCAGTTCCTGCGGCCGAATGAGCGAGTCCTTACAGCATCCTCAGATATGAAAAGCGGCTGATCCTAGCCCTCGACGAGGCCTTTCTCGAGCATCTCCTCATCGCTGAGCCACAGATCAGGGATGTTGGCTGAGCCGAGCCGAAGAATATCTTCCAGCGCCCCCCGCACTTCTCTCAAATGGAAATCCACGCCGATACGTTCGAGCAATTCGATCAGCGCTTGCGCGCCTTCCGCAAGCGCCGGCTTGGGAAGCGTGCCGACGCGGTCCAGCCGGTGATAGGTCACGACGTAAATAGCGTTGGGTCCCGCACCATGCCTCACGATGTGGAGGAATCCGCGGGTCTTGGGCTTTGCCGGGGCGAGCCGTGCTGCTACTGCTGAGCCGGAGGAGAGGGCGCTCATCGTGTTTGTGGTTTCATCTCTCCTTTGCGTCTCAGCTGCATCCGCTCGTGCCGCCGCAGTTTTCGCATTTGTAGCATGCGCCGTTCGGCACCATCAGCATGCCGCACTCGCTGCAGGCAGGCGCGCCCTCGTGGGCATTGCTCAGCTTTGGCGCGGACAACGCCATCTGCATCGCACCGAGCGCCGCTTTGTTCATCGGTGGAAGACTTCCCGCCGAAGCGGAAGCAGCGCCACTCTCCCCCGGCGCCACGGCATTCAATTTCAAGTAGTCCGCGGAGATGAATCGCCCGCCCAGCCACCGCGCGATGTAGTCCAGCACCGACGAAACAAACCGGATGTTCGCGTTCGCCGTGATGCCCGACGGCTCGAACCGCGTGTTCAGCAGCTTGTCCACGAACACTTTCAGCGGCACGCCATACTGCAAGCCCAGCGAAATCGTCAGCGCCAGTCCGTCCATCACGCCGGAAAGCGTCGAGCCTTCCTTGGACATCTTGATAAAGATCTCGCCGGGCCGCCCATCGTCATACATGCCGACCGTAATGTACCCTTCGTGCCCACCCACGCTGAACTTGTGCGTTATCGACGCGCGTTCCACGGGCATCTTCTCGCGCTGTCGCCGCGCAAACAGTTCACGCTGCATCGGTTCCGCCGCTACCGCGGTCTCGGCCTGCTTTTCTTCTTTCTTCCCGCCGGCATTCAGCGGCTGCGAACGCTTGGAATTGTCCCGGTAGATGGCCACGGCCTTCAGCCCCACCTTCCACGACTCAATATACGCGTTCATGATGTCTTCGATGGTGGATTCCTCGGGCATGTTGATGGTCTTCGAAATCGCGCCGGAGAGGAACGGCTGCGCCGCCGCCATCATCTTCACGTGCCCGGTCCAGGTGATCGAACGCCCGCCACCCTGCGGCGCCAGCGAGCAATCGAACACCGGCAAGTCATCCGCTTTCAGGTGCGGTGCGCCTTCGATCTTTCCGTTCTTGTCGATGTAGGAAACCACGTCGCTGGTCTGCTCCGGCGTGTAGCCCAGCTTCATCAGCGCCTGCGGCACGGTGTTGTTCACGATCTTGATCAACCCGCCGCCCACCAGCTTCTTGTACTTCACCAGCGCCAGGTCCGGCTCGATTCCCGTCGTGTCGCAATCCATCATGAACCCGATGGTGCCGGTAGGCGCCAGCACGGTCACCTGCGAATTCTTGTAGCCATACTTTTCCCCGTGCGCCAGCGCGGTGTCCCACGATTCCTGCGCCGCCATGAACAATTCCGTCTGGACGTGCTCCGGCTTGATCCCGCGCATCGCCTCGCGATGCATGCGGATCACGTCCAGCATGGGCTCGCGATTCACTTCGTAGCCCGGGAATGGCCCCATGCGCTCCGCAATTCTTGATGATTGCGCGTACGCTTCGCCGCACATCAGCGCGGTGATCGCGCCGGACATATCGCGCCCTTCCTCGGAATCGTACGGCAGCGCCATGGACATCAGCAGCGCGCCCAGGTTGGCGTAGCCCAATCCGAGCGGCCGGAAGTTATGTGAATTCTCCTCGATCTTCGGCGTCGGGTAACTCGCGTTGTCCACCAGGATTTCTTGCGCCGTGATCGTCACGTCCACGGCATGCTTGAACGCCGCAACGTCGAACTGCCCGCTGGCGTTGACGTACTTCATCAAATTCAACGATGCCAGATTGCAGGCCGTATCATCCAAGAACATGTATTCCGAGCAAGGATTGCTCGCGTTAATCCGCGCCGTGTTCTTCGACGTGTGCCAGCGGTTGACCGTCGTGTCGTACTGCATCCCCGGATCGCCGCAGTGCCACGTCGAATCCGAAATCTTCAGCATCAAATCGCGCGCCCGCAGCTTTTCATTCGGCTGCCCGTCGATCACGTTCTTCGTCCACCAGTCCTTGTCCTCGACCACCGCGCGCATGAAGTCGTCCGTCACGCGCACCGAGTGGTTCGCGTTCTGGAAGAAAATCGACGCGTACGCGTCGCCGTCAATCGAGCTGTCGTAGCCCTGCTCGATCAGCACATGGGCTTTGCGCTCTTCCTTCATCTTGCATTCGATGAACTCGACGATGTCCGGGTGATCGATATTCAGGATCACCATCTTCGCCGCGCGCCGCGTTTTTCCGCCGCTCTTGATCACGCCCGCGAAGGCATCGAAGCCCTTCATAAAGCTCACCGGGCCGGACGCGATTCCGCCGCCCGAGAGCGTTTCCTTGCTTCCGCGCAGCGTCGAAAAATTCGTTCCCGTGCCCGAGCCCCACTTGAAAAGCATTCCTTCGGTCCGCGTCAGCCCCATGATCGATTCCATGTTGTCGCTGACCGAATTGATGAAGCACGCCGAGCACTGCGGCTTCGGCTGCACGCCCACGTTGAACCACACAGGCGAATTGAAGGCCATCTTCTGCTCTACCAGCAGGTGCGTCAGCTCGTCGCGGAACGCATCTCGCGACTGCGCATCTGCAAAATACCCGCACTGTTCGCCCCATCGCACAATGGTCCTCACCACGCGGCCGATCAGTTGCCGCACCGATCCTTCGCGCTGGGCCGTCCCGGGCTTTCCGTGGAAATACTTGCTGGTGACGATGTTTGTCGCCGTCTGCGACCAGCTCTTGGGCACCTCAACGTCTTCCTGGCGGAAGATCGTCACGCCCTTCTCGTTTCCAATCAACGCCGTGCGCTTCTCCCATTCGACCGCGTCGAAAGGAGACTTCTTCCCATCGGTAAAGTACCGCTGGAAGCTCAGACCTCTTCCCGCGCCACGCGCTGGCTTCTCTGCAGCCGTGTCCGTGGAGTTCCCGCTCAATGCATGTTTCACCGTTGCCATCCGTCCCTCCGCGCTCTCGGGCCCCCACTCGCGCGGGGAGAACCCTCTCATTTTACTCCTCTGCGTTCCACAGAGGTACCGCGCTTCGCTTCAGGGTCTGGTCTGAAGTTAACGCCGCTTTGATTCCAACGGATCGTGAAAGCGGGCAGCGAAAAAAAAGCCGACCGCAGTGCGGTCGCACTTAAATTCCAGCGCAAAAAGCCAACGCTCTGCCGCTGGCCGGTGCTTCGCACTCAGCCTAACAGCAGGTGCTCCGCCTCATATACACGGGCGCGGGGCAGGTATTTCGCGCTCGATTTGTTCGCTTAGAAACCGGGCCGCTTCGCGGGCTCCTACGGACCTCGATGCATCCTCGACTCGATCCGTCTGGCGCTTCCACGTCCCCCGAATCTGGAATCGCAGTATCAACGGATATAGATACCCTGTCAAGAGGAAAACGCAAAATGTCGTCGTCCTTTTCGTACAGTGTCTATTTGTAGTGGTGCTATTCCTGCTCAACCGCTTCCCCTTCAACACTTTTCGAGTCGTTGCCTCTCACGCTACACTACTTCTATCCGTTTCAACATGAAGCGCACGCTGCCACCCCTCGCCATCTTATTTCTTCTGCCTCTTCGCCTTTTCGCGCAAACCGCTGCACCAGCCTCTGCCCCGCCCATTTTTCCGTCCGCCCACGGACAAAAATTGCACCTCGCCGGAATTCCTAATGCCGGGAAAGTCACGGATGTCCTGTATCGCGGCGCACAGCCCAAAGAAGTGGGCCTCTCTGAGTTGAAAATGTTGGGCATCACCACCATCGTCGATCTGCGCGGCGAGGACCGCGAAAAAGTCGCTTGGGAGCGCAAGCGCGCCGAATCACTGGGCATGCGCTTCCTCCACATCCCCGTTAGTGGCTGGTCTCCGCCAACCGACGAACAGGTCGCTCAATTTCTCTCTCTGCTCCACGACAATCCGGGGCAAAAAATCTTCGTGCATTGCCGCTTCGGTGAAGATCGCACCAGCGTTTTCATCGCCGCTTATCGCATAGCCTCGGAGAAATGGTCTGCAGAACAAGCCATAAAAGAAATGTATTTCTTCGGTTTCAACGGCTTATGGCACCCTTCCATGAAATTATATGTCCAAGATTTTCCTGCACGGTTGAATTCTGCGCCCGGTCTCGCTCCACTCCGCGCTCTGCCTTCTCAACCCTGATCCGCCGGATCCGCTGTTCCTCCACGCCCGAGCCGACCTAAGCTGTGGCTCCTTAATCTTCCAGAGTGAGTGATATCCGGCTGCCTTCGGTATACTCGCCGCGTGAGCCATCCGCCGGAAGTAACCTGCGAATACGAGACAACCTGTTCACAATGGCACATAAACTCGCGGACGAAATGTACTACTCATCTGTCCGTGACAACGGTACTCCACCAGGCTCAAAAAGCAGGGTCTTTGAGGCCGCCATGACGCGTCGACGCCAGAGGTCTTTTCAACCAGCGGTATTTCTAACAAAAATGGGCGCGAAAAGCCTGATCGCCATATTTTAGAAGGGGCAGGCCATCTGTTCCGCACTCTGTGACAAGAATAGGGGGTGGGGGCTGCCCAACTCAGTCCTCAGCGGCGGTGGGTGGGCTCTCTGGAATAAGTCTCTTGGAATCAAAACGTTTGCCGACCGCTACACCCTAACTCTCATAGAATCAAATACTTTCAGAAATTATGGGGGGGGTACCCAATTCATTCTTCCAAGCCACTTGGGGGAACCTCTGAAGGAGCTACGAGAAAAACATCCCATCTCCCGTAGCGAGATCACGAACATTCAACAGGAAGCTCTTCTTCGATTAAAGACTGAAAACTAAGAACTTAGAACCCCTTCTTTAGTAGTACTTCCGTACCCTTCTCAACAGGACGCTTGCTTCATTAAATAGAACATCCCATTCCCCCATCATGCTATCGGCACGGATTCATCGATTCTGAGGGAGCGAACTTTTTGCAAGTAGGACGCTACGAAATTCTCGAAATCATCGGCACCGGGGCCAACGGCCGCGTGGCACGCGCCCACGATTCCATGATCGGCCGCCCCGTCGCCATCAAGCTCTTCCCAAAGGAACTGGCCACCGGCGAAGCCCGCCAGCGGTTCATTCAGGAAGCGCGCGTCGTCGGCCAACTCTCCCATCCTTCGATCATCACGCTCCACGATATGGGCATCGACGAAGCCACGCAAACGCCCTATCTGGTCATGGAGTTTCTGGAAGGTCAACCCCTCGATCGCATTTTGGATAAGGGCAGCATTCCCTTTTGCAGGGCCTCCGCGTGGACCGCGGAAGTGGCTTGCGCGCTCGGTGCGGCGCACCGCAAGGGTGTGATCCACGGCGACGTCAAGCCCGCGAATGTGCTCATCACCGAAGATGGCCGCGTGAAGCTGATGGATTTCGGCATGGCGCGGCTAGCCAGCCGCGATTCCGCCGCCACGCCGCTTGTCGGCACACCCGCCTACTGGTGCCCCGAGCAAATCATGGGTAAACCGCAGGACGCGCGCTCCGATATCTTTTCTCTGGGCGTCGTTCTCTACGAAATGGTGACGGGCAAACGGCCATTCGACGCCGATTCACTTCAGGGCATTTGCGGCCGGGTCCTCTCTTCGACGCCGCTGCCGCCCTCGCATGCGAATCCTTCGCTGCCCGCAGGTTTTGATGGAGTCGTTGCCCGCTGCCTGGCAAAAGATCCGTCCGCGCGTTACGCCACGACCGAAGCTCTCGCGGAAGCACTTTATCCGCTGGCGCGCCGCAAGGTCACTCCGCAAGCGCCGCCGCAAACCAACGGCAACGGTCTGCGAGATCGCGCTGCGCGTCTCCTGCGCTCAGCATGATGATTACACTGCAAAAGGACCGCTACGAAACTCTCGGACACCTCGGTTCGGGTGCCACGAGCCGCGTCGAAAAAGCTCGGGACAACGTCATTGGCCGCATCGTGGCGCGCAAAACCTTTTTGAACGGTTTCGGCGAAGACCTCGAGCAGCAGTTCCTTCGCGAGGCCCAGATCATTGGCCAGCTTTCCGATCCTTGCATCGTCCAGCTGTACGACGTCGGAATCGATGAGCACGGTACCCCCTTCCTTGTGATGGAGTACGTCGCCGGCAAAACGCTTGAAGATCATCTCGGTCCGTCCACCCTGACGGCCCGGCGTGCCTGTGCCTGGGCTGCCGATCTAGCCGGGGCTCTCGCGCTGGCCCATCGCGCCGGGATCATTCACGGCGACGTCAAACCCGGCAACATCCTCGTCACCGCGGAAAACAGAGTGAAACTCGGCGACTTCGGTATCGCGCGCTTTGTATCGCAGATTTCCGGCTCCGGCCTGCTCATGGGTACCCCGGCATACTTGGCGCCCGAACAGATTCAGGGTGAGCCTCAAGATCCGCGCTCGGATCAGTTTGCTCTCGGAATTGTTCTCTATCAGATGTTGACCGGTTTGAAGCCCTTCGATGGCAGTTCTCTCGGCGCCGTCTGCGCCCAGATTCTGAATGCCGACCCTGGGCCTCCTTCACGGCACAATCCAGCGTTGCCGCAAGCGCTCGACCTCATCATCGCGCGGTGCCTGGCAAAAAACCCTAAAGATCGTTTTGCTTCCTGCGACGAACTCGCTTCCGCTCTTTATCCTCTAGCGCGTTCGCGCCCTCCATCCGCGGCGCCCAAGACCAGGAAGCCTATTTGGTGGACGCAGCCGGTCGGACAGCAAGATGTTTGGATCACCGCAGCCGCCTGTTTGATTATCGCTGCCTCCGTTCAGGTTTCCCGTCCTTTCCGCGCTCGTTTCCTCGTTCCCCCTGCTCCGGCAATCCATTTTCTCCCGCCGCGAGTGCCCTCCGAAGCCTTCACCCACACCTTGCAAACTGGGATCGAAGCCCCGCAGCAGGGCATCGAAGTTAAGCCCCTTCCGCAGGTGGCGCAAGAACGCCTGAACCGGAGCGTCGTTCGCCTGGCTAAGCTTGCTGCCGCTTCAGCGAAGCAGCCCAGTGATTCACGAGACTCTCAAGGGATTTCGTCTCCTAATTTTATTGCCTCTCCGTCTCTTGCGTCTGAATCGGCGGTCCAGGCTGCTCCCGCTTCCACCCTTCACATCGAAATTATTTCGACTGTCAACGAAGGCGCGCTGGCCATCTTTGCGGATCGCGAATTACTTTTCTCCACAAACCTGGTGACCACCTCGCCGGGCGAACCAATCCATTTCGAGCACGCGCTTCCCGCCGGATCGCATCAATTGCGGGTGGCCCTTTACAAGCCGGATAAGAGTCTCCGCCTGGAAAAGGAAGGTCTGGCGGAAATTCGATCTGACCTGGCAAACACGCTGGCCGTCCATGTAAATCGCCATTCCAAGCTGCTCGTCCGCCACGAGTTGGCTCTGGATGTCACCTGGCCCGCCGCATCCATGCCGGCTCCCGAACGCGCCGTCGCAACTGCAAAAGCTTCTGCTCTGATGAAATAATTTCTGCTTGAAAATGCTTGGGATGAGATAAGAAGAGCGTTCGCCGCGCTATTCGTAGCGCAGCGCTTCGACGGGATCGAGCTTCGCGGCTTTCATTGCCGGCCACACGCCAAAAACCAGCCCCACGCCTACGCTGACCACGATTCCCGTGGCCGCCGCCCACACCGGCACGCTTCCCGGCCACTTCAAACCAACTCGGATCAGCAGCACCAAACCATTGACCAGGATCAGCGCGATCATCCCGCCCGCCCCCGTCAGGGTCATCGCTTCGAGCAGAAACTGCCAGGTGATATCCCCGCTCTTCGCGCCAATCGCTTTGCGGATGCCGATCTCGCGCGTCCGCTCCGTGACGCTCACCAGCATGATGTTCATCACGCCCACGCCGCCGATGAGCAGCCCGATGCCGCTCAGCACAATCGTTGCAACGTAAGTCATGAGCATGATGCCGTGGAACTCCTCGACCTGTTGCTCCGCCGTCTGAATCGAGAAACTGTCCTTCGCGTTGTAGGCAACGTTCCGTCTCCTCCGCAGTACCTCGGTCGTCTGGTCCACCAACTGGTCCAGCATTTTCGGATACGCTTGAACGCGGAACATGTTTTCGTACGCGCCGGGGTAAATCTTGTGAAACGTGTTATAGGGAATCAGCACACGGCGGTCCTCATCACCCATCCCGAATCCGCCCTTCGGTTTTTCCACCACGCCGATCACTTGAAAGTCCGACCCGTCGATCATTACGTCTTTCCCGATCGGGCTCCCTTCCGGAAAGAGCACCGGCGCCACGTTCTCCCCGAGCATCACCACTTTCTCGCGATGCAGATCATCCCCTTCGCTGATGAACCGTCCTGCCAGGGTTGCGGCGTTCGCATAGACTTGCCCGAAATTCGCCTGCACGCCGCGAAAATCGATGGCGCTCACGCTCCCCGCTTTAGTGCGGATGGTGTGCGGCTGCTCCCACCAGATGATGAACGTCGTAAGGTTCTTCACCGCTGGACATCCCGCTTTAATCGCTTCTGCGTCCTCCAGTGTCAGCGGCTTCCGCTCGCGCTCATCCTTCGGCCTTCGGCCACCACCGTGCGGGCCTTGATCCCACCGCGAAATAAACGCGGTGTCCGCGCCGAACTGTTTGATGTTTTCCTGAATCTGCACATCGAAGCCGGTGATCAGCGCCGCCACGAGCATGATCACGCTCACGCCCAGCACCACGCCGAATACCGTCAGCCCGCTGCGCATCTTGTGCGCCCGCAGGGTGTCCATCGCCTGCTTCAGATTTTCGCCATGCTGTTGGGCCATTGCTGTTCCTCAGCCGTCTGACCGCAGAGCTTCTATGGGATCGAGTTTCGCTGCCCGCGTCGCCGGATAAATCCCAAAGAACAGGCCCACTCCAGTCGAAAGAGCCAGCGCAATGATGACTGCGCTCAGTGGGGTCCGCACCGGGATTGGCGTTAGCGCCCGCACGACGGCAACTGCCGCATAGGCAAGTCCTAAGCCCATTATTCCTCCGAGCGCGGCAAGCATTGCTGACTCGGTTATGAATTGCAATACGATGTGCTTCCTCCTGGCTCCCAGCGACCTCCTCAATCCAATCTCTCTGGTCCGCTCCGTCACACTCGCCAGCATAATGTTCATGATCACGATGCCACCTACCACAAGGAAAATAGAGGTCAATCCGACCACCACGGCTTCCAGGTTTCCAGTGATCTCTTTCCACAAACTCATGATCGAATCCGAGCCCAAAATTCCGAAATTGTCTTCAGCCTCCCACGGCAGATGCCGGGCGGCGCGCAGGAACATCCGCGCCTCATCTTCGGAGGCAGCCATCATTTCCGTGTTTCGCGCTTGTATGAACAGAGTCATCGAATCCCGCTGCGTGTGCCATTCCTTGTAGAACGTCCCCAGGGGAATCAACATGTAATTGTCCTGCGACTGGCCGAAAGCGCTCCCGATCGCCGCGGCCACGCCAATTACTTCGTAACTGTGCGCGCCCACGCGGATCGTCTTTCCAATGGGGTCCACGTTGAAGAAGAACTTCTTGGCCACGTCGGCCCCGATGTAACACACCGGTGAGCGATGCGTCTCGTCTGCACCGCTGATCATCCTGCCGGCGGCGAGATTCATGTTCCTCACTTCAGGGTAATTCGGCGTCACGCCCAGAACGTTGGTGTTCTCCAAGAGCTGGTTCCCGCTGCGCACGTCCATCGTCGTGCCTTCGATCGCCGCGATGGCGTTTGCGGTCCTCATGGTCTCGCGCAGCCGGTTGAATTCCTCCATCGTCAGCAGCGGCCGCTTCTGAGCCTTTACCCAGGCGTCCTCGCTGGTGATGATCCCGAAGCGGTCCACAACGAACACGTTGGCCCCGAGATTCGCGATGCGGTCGGCTACATAGAAGTTGAGCCCCGCGACCACGCTCATTACCGCCACCAGCGTGGTTACCGCCAGGATGACGCCCAGCAGGGTCAGAAAGCTCCGCAGCTTGTGCGCTCGCAACGAGTCCAGCGCCAGGCGAAAAGTCTCGCCCATGGTGACCGCAGCGCTCCGAAATCGACCCAGCTTTCCCGCGATATCCAGACCGCGCGGTACCATGCGTGGGATTGCGCCTACCCTGCCAATGGGAATTACACCCAAACAGACCTCCAACCTTCTCGACCTAAGACGAATGAGATCGTCGATTCGTTCCTTGGTATATAGACGTGTGGAACAGCGCTTTGCTATCAGCGTTTACTGCGTACCCTAACGCCCGGTCCGGTCTAATCTCAACGGTTCAGTGGTCGCTCGGTCCATTGTACCGCCTTGTACAGCCCGTCGGGGAAGAAGATGGCGCGCCAAGCCCGCGAGGCGAGACCCAGCATCGCAAGGTGGAACCAATGCGTCGTAAGTATGTTTATTTTCTTTGACTTACAGTATTCCCATGGACTTCATGCCTTCTAGCCGGCCCGAGGATAGCCCCGACCATAAGGCCCCTGTCATGGCATCGGCAACTCCAACAGCCGGTCTTCGCGCCGAATTCCTAGATGAGATCGCCTACTACCAGCAGCGCAACATGCGCCTTGCCGAAGCCATGCCTGTGGAGAACTACACTTGGCGTCCCGCTGGGGGCGTTCGCTCGGCAGGCGAAGTCTTCACCCACATTCCCGCGGCAAATTATGGCATTGCCGGGGCACTGGGTACCGCCCCACCAGCTGGCTTCGATTTCAAGGCCATCACCGCCCTCAGCGATGCCGGCAAGCCGCAAAAAATGTTCAACCGTCAGACCACCCTGCGCGGATCCTTCCTCATAATCACGGGACATTTTGGCGAGCACCTCGGCCAATCCATCGCCTACGCGCGCATGAACGGGATCGTGCCGCCCTGGACGGAAAAGGCGCAGCAGCAACAGTAAAAGCCTGCGGAAAAACCGAAGCCGTAGGACCCGGGCGGATCGAGCGATCCGTTAGTTATACATTCACATCCACAAGTACATTCCGGCGTTCCGGCGGTGTACAACAATTGTGTACCAATGCGAATCAAATCAGAGTGGACATTGGCGGCTCTCTCGCCACTTCGCCTCATGCTCAAAGGTGCTTTCATTTCCGTCGCGCTGCTGTCTTTGGCTCTCGTCGCTGACTCCGCCGCGCAATCCATCGTACCGGATTCCACGCCCGCGATCGGGCCGGCGAGACCGGATTTCTTCAACCGCGTTGTCGCCAACCAGAAGAAAGGCGAGGCCGCCCTCGACTTGTACGAGCGCGTCGAACGCGTCGAGACCCGCAAGAATCCCAGCGATCCCGCTCCCCCGGCGATAAAAATCTTGCGCGTCGTTCCTTCGGGAACGGGCATGTTCCGGATTCCCGTCGGCGACGATGGCAAGCCCAAGGATTCCGCCGCTTATCGCGCCGATCTCGAGAGCCTGGCGCGCGCACTGACGCTGCTCGTCAACGACGCCGGATCTCAGCGCGACGCTCTGGAAAAATATGCAAAGAAAAAGAAAGATCGAAACGACCTCATCGACGCCACGCACAATGCATTCCTGTTCACTTTTGCCGCCTACGAGCCGCGCGGCGACCGCGTGCTTTCCAAATACAAAATGGAGCCCAACCCTGCCTTCAAACCCACCTCACGGTTCAGCGCCATCTTCCCCAAGGTGCGTGGCTTGGTGTGGGTCGACGAAGCCTCCGGCGAACTTGCTCGCGTCGAAGGCAACGTCAACGAGGACATTTCCGTCGGCCTGTTTCTGGGAAAAATCTACAAGGGCAGCCACTTCATGCAGGAGCGCTACGAATTTCAGCCTGGGCTGTGGCTCGCAAGCTTTTCGCAATACGATTTCGACGGCCGCAAATTGTTTTCGAGCTTCTCCGTCCACGAGCGCACCTTTTATTCAAACTACCGCTACATCGGCCCACCCAAGGAAGCCCTTGCAGCCATTCGCCAGGAACTCGGGCTTGCCGAGTCGGACAAGCCGCGCGCAGACGCTGCCGATCGGTGAAACTATTCCTCCTAGAATGGGTTAAGACGATAGGGTCCTCGACGTTGAGAGGCTGGAGGCTGCATGCCCCGTTCGCTCTCATTCGCAATGATCTTGACGCTTTTCGCGGCCTTCTCCGCTGCCGCGCAATCTCAGGACCGCAGTGCCCCTGCTCCGCCGGCCACATCCCAGGATTCCACACCGCCTGCCGAGACGAAGAAACCAAAAAAAGTCTGGACCAACGAAAACCTCTCCGGCGCGAATGGCGCCGTCTCCGTTGTCGGCGACCCCAAGAGCAAGCCGAAACCAGCATCCTCCAAGCCCGCAAACGCGCAATACCTCGCATCGGTTCAGAAGCAGCTCGACAAGCTGCAAGGAGAGATCGCCGACATCGACAAACAGCTCGTTGATCTGAAGAACTTCCGCGAGGGCGAACCCTCGACGTCCGCGAGCGGCATTAAACTCAACAAAAGCTACGAGCGCGAGCCCATCGAAGTGCAAATGCGGGCCTTGCAGGGGAAGAAGAAAGATCTCGAGTCCAAAATCGACGCACTCCTCGATGAAGCCCGCAAGAAAGGCGTCGAGTCCAGCGAGCTGCGCTGAGCCCGGCGCGCCGCGTGGTCCTCTTGCTGCACTTGACTAGCGAATTAGGCTCCAGGGATAAACGCCAACGTTAATTTTCATGATGAAGTAGCTGAAGCCGCCGGGATCCGGCTTGGGCTGGTGCGGCGTGTCAGGCGGAATCAGCAGCCAATCGCCGGCTTTCACTTTGTAGGTTTGCCCACCGACGACCGGCTGGCCGCGGTACTCCCCTGGAATGACCCCGTCCTTATCCTTAAGATTCTGGCGATTGGCGATTTTTCCGCCGAGGATCATTTCGCCCGTGCCACCGGTGAAAATATAGAAATCGTAGGCACCGGCGTGCTGCTCCGCGTCATCAAGAACGCTGTCGACTTTGGTCAAGCTGAGGACGGGCTTGTCGCGAAACATGCGGTAGAGCATAAACATGCTGAAGTTGCGCGTCTGGACGTGCACCGGCCCGCCGCCAAACGACTGGGAACTTCCGCTGCCGGCTTCTTTGACCATTTTGGCGGCTCTCTCGGCCATGAAGGTGTGCGCTTTGCGAATGTCGTCAATGTTCCAGTACGTGACGGGCGGAGCATCGGGCGCGAGAGGTGGTTCTTTGGGAGAATTGAAGCCGAAGGGCATGACTTCGTTCTTGTTGTCCTGGGCATTGGCGCTAGGAATCATCGAAAGATCGTCGAAATGGCCGCTGAGAATGGGTTGCGGAGAAGATTTTGAAGCGTAGCCGGCCGTGTAGCCGAGAAGTGCCGCGCCAATTAAGAGTACGGGAAGCATTTTTTTCATAAAGCAATCCTCCATGCGTGAAATCTCGAAAATCGAGTTTGTGTTGATGCGTTCGAAACCAAATTTTCATTCTCGCTATTTCCTAGGCGCCGGTTTCGTCGCTTCGAATCGAATCTCCTTGAGCATCTCCAACTGCCGGTAGAGTTCCGTTTTCCCGGCCGGAAACTTGTTGACGCTCAGCATGAAGGCCAGAATATCCGCGTCTTGTTGCCGGGTGAGTCGGCCCGGGGCGCTCTGCGGCATGGTCTTGCGGATTCTGTCGAACAAGTCACCCATCGTGAGGCCGTTCCAATTCGCGAGGAATGCCCCGCCTGTCAGCGGTGGCGCGGATTCACCACCGGTGAGCATGTCGCCGTGGCAAGCCGCGCATTCCTTGCGATAAATCGGTTCCCCGCGCTTGGCCTGGTCCTCGGTGTAGACGCCGTCCCACACAGTGCGCGACTCCGCCGCTGGCGTTTGTGCCCGAAGCAGGCAAAGCGGCGAAGTGATCACCAGTAGACCCACTATTGCCGCTACGTTTCTCATCTCCAAAGTCGTCAGCGCTTTTCTGCCGGATGGAACATCCGCGTGACGGTGCGTTCATTCCCCCGTCGATGGCAGCGTGTAGGCAATGTACTCGCCCGAGTAAGGCCCTCCGCTGACGGCAACAACGATGTACTGTTTTCCGTTCACCATGTAGGTCATCGGCGATCCGGTCTGCGGAGCCGGCATGTAAACTGCGCCGACCTCTTTGCCGGTGGCCTTATCGTAGGCGCGCAACATCGCGCCGCGCGGATGATCCGCCGTTGTCGTCACATGCCCTTCGCCAGCGATGACCAGCGTCTTGGTCACCAGCGTGCCGATGTTGTACGTCTCCTGCCCGGTGCGCGGAATGTTCACGCCTTTAAGGATTTCGGAATTCCGCACCACATCGGGTGTCTCGCCGTGCGCGATCTGCCACACAAAATCGCCCTTATCCAGATTAATGGCCGTGATGGTGCCGTACGGCGGCTTAACCAAAGGCAGACCATCGATATTCATCGGAACATATCCGCTGCCAGGCCGTTTTTGGGGCGGCTTCGGAGAATCGGCCCCGGCGTTTTCTCCCGGTCCGTGCAGAATCTCCACTTCTTTCCCCGCGGTTCCCGCGACGTAGTTCAGATCCGATACTTCCTTGGGAGCCGGCACCAGCCCGATGGGCTCGATGCAGGAATTGCAGGCATAGACATAAACGTTGTGGGTTTCGGGATCGTACGAGCCGCCGGGCCAGTTCGTACCGCCGGAGGCAGTCCCCATCGTGAGCGTGCCGAGCGGACCTCCCAGTTTGCTCACGGCTGGAGGAGTGTAGACCGGCCCGAGGTGAAACTTTGAGGCAATCTCTTTTGCCCGTTCGCGAAGTGCCGGCGTGAAGTCGATCAAGTCGTCGATGGAAACGCCATTGCGGCTGTAGGCCGCAGGTTTCGTCGGAATGGGCTGCGTGGGCGAATACCACTCGCCCGGTACGTTGCCGACTTCGACCGGCCGCTCAGGAATCGGCCAGATCGGCTTGCCGGTCACGCGATCGAAGACGTAAAGAAATCCTTGCTTCGACGGCTGGGCCACGGCTTTGACGGTTTTCCCAGCGACTGTGATGTCCGCAAGAATGGGCGCGGAGGAAATATCCATGTCCCACAGCGGGTGGTGCACCAATTGAAAGTGCCACTTGAGCTCACCGGTTTTCAAATCCACGCAAACCAGCGTCTCGCCGAACAAATTATTGCCCGGCCGGTGCCCGCCGTAAAAATCGCTGGTCGGTGATTCCACAGGCAGATAGACAAGGCCAAGTTGCTCGTCCACGGTGATTTGCGTCCACACACCGGTGTTACCCGTATATTCCGCCGAACCCTTTTCCCAGGTGTCGTAGCCAAACTCGCCCTGCTTCGGGATGGTATGGAAAATCCAGAGCCGCTTGCCGCTTCGAACGTCGAATCCACGCACGTATCCCTTATTGTTGCGCATACTCCTCGGCGTCATGCCTTCGCGGAAGGCCGCGCCGATAATCACCGTGTCCTTCGCCACCACCGGCGCGGACTGGATGCCGATTTCGCCGGTAATCAAATCCGGGAAAATGTCCTGATCGTCATCCAGCTTCAGATCTACTTCGCCAGTGTTTCCAAAGGAAGGAATTCGAACGCCCGTCTTCGCATCCAGGCAAATGAGCCGAAACCCCGGCGTCACATAGAGGATTCGCTCTTCTTTGCCGTCGGACCAATAAGCCAGCCCGCGGCCGGAAAGCTGCCGGGGAGCGGCCCCGCCGCGTTTTCCCTCATGCTCGCCGTGGATCCAGAGCAATTCTCCGGTGGCCGGGTCCAGCGCAATGACTGCGCGCCGCGACCCCGCTGTCGCGTACAAAACGCCGTTCACCATGAGCGGCGTACCTTCGAGCTTGTACTCCGGCCGGTCACCGAAGTTGTCCGTCTTGATGCGCCAGGCGATTTCCAGGTCGCTGAAGTTGGAGGCGTTGATTTGGTCGAGCCGCCGGTATCGAGTCCCCGCAAGATCGGCGGCGTAGGACGGCCATTCCGTGTCCTTCGGGCGGAATTGGGCGGGTGCAGCCGCAGGCCAGCACAAGAATCCGGCAAAAAATAAAAGTAACAAAGCGTGCAGCCGCTTTGGATTCTTCTCGCGCATCTTCGCTCCTCCGTTGAGTTCTCCGGGGTGTCACTCTCCGCTTATCCCATCTGCTTGATTTGTTCCACCGCCTGCTTGATTTTTGCTTTTTGTCCGTCCGTCACGTCGGAGTTCGGCGGCCGCTGATAAAACTGCCGCGTCCCCATTTGCAAACTGAGAGCGTACTTCATGGGCCCATATTCATCGACGCCGCCCTCGCGCAGCAGTTTCATCGCGGCTTCCAGCTTGGCGATGGATTCGCTGAGGTCCTTGCCGGCGCGCTTCGCGGCGAATACAGAGGCGATCTGTTTCGTGAAGTTGTTGCCTTCGGCGAGGATAGCGCCCATGTTGTGGTCCAGCGCGTACTGCAGATTCTCCGTTGTGCCGGTACGCATGTTCAGCTTCGGGAACTCCGCGACGAATTGCTGATAGACCGTGGAATCGCTTGCGGAATCCTTGATCCCCGCAAGGTTCGGATATTTTTCCATGGCCTGCAGCAGTTCGTGGCTGATGGGCACGCCCGTGGCAAACGGAATGTGGTAGAGATTGATGGGAATTTTTACTTGCTCGAAAAGCATCGAAAAATATTTCGCCAATCCATCCAGCCGCGGGTGCTTGTAATAAAACGGCGGCACCACCAGCAGGCCGTCCGCGCCATTGGCTTCCGCGTGTTGAGAGAGCTCCAGCGTCTCGGGAAAATTCGCGGTACCCGGGGATACGATAATGTTCAAGCCGTTTCTGTGCTTGAAGGCGGTCTCCGCGACTTTCATTCGTTCGGCCACCGAGAACGAGGGGAATTCGCCGGTCGTTCCGAGGACGACTACGCCATCGGCGCCCCCGGATTTCAAGTAGGCGAGCAGGTCTTTGTACAGTTCTTCATCGAATTTCAGATTCTTGTCACAAGGCGTCGAGGCCGCAACCCAGAACAAGACTCTTTCGCCCGATGCGACGGGAACATTTGCCGTGCGTGGCTCGGCGGCCAGCGCTTCCGGGATTCTTGCGCCGCCGGCCACTCCCAGCGCGGCGGTCGCTCCGATGGCGCCCAGAAAAGTTCTTCTCGTGGTTTGCATGATTCCCTCCCTGCTAGGAAGCCCGCGAAAGTCTAAGCCAGCGGAGTGCCGGAAACAAATGTTTCGTTTAGGACTCGCCGTCATGCGGGAGTTAGCAATGGCCGTTGGCACAGTGCTGGATTGGCAAGTCTTCCGAGCAAAAACAGGGAACTCCGGAGATGGAGCGCACTTCGTTCAGGAAAGTACCGCCCCCTGCTAAAATGCGCGCTATGCGCACACTCTTGCTCCTGATGCTCGTCACCATCCCTGCCGAGGCTCAGTGGTGGAAGGTTCAGACGAGCGGACTCGACACCAATCTGCGCGGCGTGAGCCCGGCCTATACGCTAGACGCAAAAGGCGTACCTGCGCCGGTTGTTTGGGCGTCCGGTTCGAACGGCGTGATTCTGAAATCCCTCGACGAGGGCACGACGTGGAAGCGCCTGCACGTGGCGGGCGGAGACGCGCTCGACTTTCGCGGCATCGTGGCGTTCAAGGCTTCCACTGCCTACGTCATGTCCAGCGGCGAAGGCGAAAAATCGCGCATCTACAAAACAACCGACGGTGGCGAAACCTGGAACCTGCAATACACCGACAAACGCAAGGAATTCTTTCTGGACTCCATCGCCTGCCTCTCTGAAACGCACTGTCTTGCGCTCAGCGACCCCATTGATGGCAAATTCCTTTTACTGAAGACAACGGACGGCCAGCACTGGAATCCGCTCTCCAGCGGCAACATGCCCGCCGCGCTGCCCA
The DNA here is from genome assembly GCA_035490055.1 of Candidatus Limnocylindria bacterium. Classification (GTDB taxonomy): domain Bacteria; phylum Acidobacteriota; class Terriglobia; order Acidiferrales; family UBA7541; genus Acidiferrum. The sequence continues at coordinate 43,868 of DATHIB010000017.1, forward strand.
GCGAGGGAGCGTTTGCCGCCAGCAATACTTGCGTAGCGCTCTCCGGCGCCGACATTTTTTTTGGCACCGGCGGCCCGGCCGCCCGCGTCTTCCACTCCTCTGACTCGGGGCGCACCTGGAGCGTCGTGGAAACACCCATCGCCCACGGCAACGCCTCCTCTGGAATCTTCTCCATCGCTCGCGCGGACGATAAGACTATCGTTGCTGTCGGGGGCGATTATCAGGAGACCAAGCGTGCGTCCGGCGTTGCCGCTTATTCCCTCGACGGGGGCAAGACGTGGCAACTCGCTGCACAGCAACCCGGCGGCTACCACTCCGCGGTGGCTCACATCGATGATGGGCGGTGGGTGGCCGTCGGACCAAACGGCGAAGACATCAGCGGTGATTTCGGCGTCCACTGGAAGCGCACGGATTCGCTGAATCTCAACGCCATGGCTCTCCTAGACATCTGGACCGCGTGGGCGGTTGGACCAAACGGCACTATCGCGCGCTTCGTCAATCGCTACGGATACGAAATTCATTACCGTCTGCCGCATGGCCGCCAGCAGCCCGCTGCCTCCGCCATTGCCGACTAAATCCAGATGGTGTAGTCTCCCGCGTTGCAACGGCCGCACAGTGAGTCATTTTCCATTCCACTTAACGCGCAACAGGAGGCATTGATGGCAAGTTCTTTTCATTTCGGGGGCGACAAGGACGATCAGGCAAATAATCGCGCCGAGGAAAAAAGCGCGCACACGATTAACGAAACGCCTTCCGCCGGATTGTCTTCACCAACGGACCGCCGCGCTTTCCTCCAAGGCACCGCCGCTGCCGCCGCGGCCCTTGCGATGCCTCGCTGGGCGCGCGCGCATCCCAGCGATCTCGACGCGATTCACGCGGAAATCGAAAAGCGTCACGACGAATCCGTGAAGCGTCTGCAGGACTGGATCCGCCAGCCGTCCATCGCCGCCGAAAACCGCGGCATGAACGAGGGCTGCGAGCTGACCATGCGCATGCTGCGCGAAGCAGGATTCCAGCAAGCGGTCAAAGTCCCCACCGACGGCCAGCCCGGCATCTTCGCCACGCTGGATGCCGGCGCTCCGCGCACCCTCGGTCTTTACTACATGTATGACGTGAAGCAGGCAGATCCCGCCGAATGGTCTTCGCCACCATTCGAAGCGGCTCTCGTTGATAAACCTGGCCTCGGAAAAGTCGTCATGGGCCGCGGCGCCGTAAATCAGAAAGGTCCGGAAGCGTCGTTCCTCGCCGCGCTGCACGCAATTCACGGCGCCGGCAAGAAGCTCCCCGTAAATTTGGTGTTCGTGGCCGAAGGAGAAGAGGAAATCGGTTCACCGCACTTTCCGCAAATTGTGCGCCGGCCGGAGGTAATGGCGGCTTTGAAAAACTGCCTTGGAATTTTCATGCCCAGCGCCTCGCAAGGTCTGGACGGCGAAGTCACCATGACGCTGGGCGCAAAGGGCGTCATCGAGTGCGAACTGGTTTCCAGCGGCGAACGCTGGGGCCGCGGCCCGCGCAAGGACGTGCACTCCAGCAACAAAGCACGGCTGGACAGCCCCGCGTGGCATCTCGTCGAAGCGCTCGCGACTCTCGTCTCGCCCGACGGCAACGATCCCGCCATCGAAGGCTTTGCCGATAAAGCCCGCCCGATTTCCGAAGCCGAGAAGAAAATGATCGCGGAAGCAGCGCGCCGCTTAAGCGAGACAGAAGCGAAAAAACTTCTTGGCGTGGAGCACTGGGTTCACGACGTGAGCTGGCGCGAAGCCCTGGAACTCTTGATGTCGCGGCCCACCGTGAACATCGAAGGCCTCGTCGGCGGCTACACCGGACCCGGCGGAAAAACCATTCTTCCCGGAAAAGCCGTGGCCAAGCTCGACCTGCGCCTCGTTCCGGACATGACCGCCGCCGAAGCGCTCGCCGCGCTCAAGGCTCATCTTGCGAAAAAAGGCTTCGGCGACATCGAAGTCCGCATGACCGGCGGATACGATCCCAATAGCACTCCCGCCGACGCCGCGCTCATCCACGTTGAGACCGAAGTGTATCGCAAGGGCGGGATCGATCCGGTCATTCTTCCGCGCAGCGCGGGCTCGTGGCCCGGCTACGTATTCACCGGCGAGCCGCTCCACCTGGCGGCGGGCCCGTTTGGCCTCGGTCACGGAAGCGGCGCGCACGCTCCCGACGAGTATTTCGTCATCGAATCGAAAAATCGCAAGGTCCAGGGCATGGATGGCGCCGTTCGCTCGTTCGTCGAGCTTCTGTACGGGCTGGCGCAAGCGGGCTGAACCGGCATCGCACTGCAAGAACAAATCGATTCGCTCGCTTGGCGAGACTGGCTTCGTTCCCTCTCAAGAGAGATGAAAATAGCCGTCGTTCTGGCCTAGCCGCACCGTGACGCCAAACAGATTCGAAAGATGTTCCGCGGTCAGGATGGAAGATTTTCGTCCATCAGCGAGGATGCGCCCTTCGCGCAAGAGAACGACGCGCTCGATCTCCGGAATAATTTCTGAAACATGATGCGTGACCAGCAAGATGCCGATGCCGGACCGCGCCAGCTTTCTCATGGTGTCACGAAGCTCTATCTGCGCGCCGATATCTAGCGCGTTGCTCGGCTCATCAAATAACAAAGTTCTTGGCTCGTGCACCAGCGCCCGTGCAATCAGCGTCCGCTTGGCTTCGCCGGAGGACATCTCTACAACCGGACGATCGGCCAGATGCGCGATGCCAAGCCGCGAAAGCGTTTCGTTGGCGCGAGCAAGATGCCCGGGATCGGGTTGATGATGCGGAAAGATGCGCGTGCTGCTGAAGAAGCCAGATAGCACCACGTCGCGTCCGGTGGCGTCCGCGGTGCACGAAGCCAGCAGGTCCGGCGAAACAATGCCAAGAAGCGAGCGCAGCTCAAGAACATTCCACCTCTCGCGCCCCAGTATGGAAATGGAGGACCCTTCCCGCGCGAGTGGATAACACTCCCGGGTAATGGTCTTGATCAGCGTGGACTTGCCGCAGCCGTTGGGCCCAAGAATACAAAGGTGTTCGCCGGCCCCGACTTGCAATGTGACGTCGTCGAGGGCGGGCCGCTGTTCCCGCGTGCCGCGCAGGACTGTCACGTGTTCCAGGAAAAGGAGCGGAGGCGCCGAGGCGGTCATTTTTGATAAAAAATTACTCGGACCATCTTAGCTCACAAGGCGTTGGGTGAAAAACCGGTTGAAAATATTGGAGTTAGAGGAAGCAAGGAATCCGAGTAGGCGGGCCGCCGCGAGGCCAAGAACCGTCGAAAGCACACTCAGTTGCATTTGGGAACCAGACCCGTCAAGGTCCGGGTAAATAAAAAGGAGGTGAAAACAGGTTCGTTCTCACCTCCCGGGGTGGGTGGGGTGTTGCATGACAAGATCCTCGGCAGCTCAGCAGACCTGCCCTGCCAGGCAGGTCTGCAGCCTCACTCGCGCACTGCGCTCGGCAATTCGTTAGGAGACTCACCACCAAAGAGCTTGTCTTTCAGCGGTTTGTAGCACCACGGAACGCAAGTGTCAACGGTAAAAAAAGGGACAAATCGATGGGAAAAGCGCGACCCTCCCCTGCTTCACGCGGGATCGGAAATGACGGCGCTGTTTACTCAATGTCGTTTCGAGCCCTTGGTTTAGCTCGATGCCTTTCGCTTTTTCACCTGGTCAAGAATTTCGCGCACAACGCGGCCGAGTGTCGTGGGGCGGTATGGTTTTTACAGGTGGTGGGCGCCGGGCGAAACGTTTTCCGAATCCTGCGAATAAACCGCTGGTAAAGAGAATGGGCAGACCAGGGAACAAAATCGTGAGCCTCGACGCCACGGCCGGACCACCAAGTTTGGGCATGATGAAGCAAACTTCGTTGGGAGTGACGGAAAAGCTAAGTGCCCTGGGGGCGAGATTGCGAATACCGCAAGAGAAACGCCGTTAGTCCCGCGAGAAGACCTGCGGTGATGATCACCCCCTCCCAAACGATTCCCGTTGCCAGAACTTGCGACGCCGGCGCGCCAAACGGCACGAGCAGCACCACGAGTGCCGCTTCGCGAACGCCAATGCCACCTTGCGTGATGGGCATAACCGCAGCGATTTTGGCCAATGGCCACGCGAAGAGCCACACACGCAGCGGGAGATTGAGTCCACAAGTGATGCCCAGGAGAGCGGTGAGCAAAACATACGTGCCCTGTATGGAAGTCCCCAGCAACCAGCCAAAAAGCAGCCGGTAAGGACGGCGCGAGACCGCGCGGATCGCGTGACGAAGTTGCGCGAGCCTGCGCCGGAAACGAATGGAGCGGCTGCGCAAGAGCGGCCGGCGCAATGCCACTATAAGACCGAAAAGAATCGCTGCGGCCAGAACCCCGGCAAGGAGCACGCGATTCGCCGGCTCCTGCAGGGGAACGGGCAAGGAACCCGGAAGCAGCATCAGGCCCAGCGAGACGAGCGTGAGCTGAGCGGCCACATCGAGAAAGCGGTCGGCCACGTTTCCCGTGATCACCGCGGCCGGATGCGGACTGCGCGAAATGCCGACGGCGAGGCGCGCGACGTCGCCGCCGATAATCGATGGCAGAAAGAGCGCGCCGAATAGCCCGCTGGTGTAGCACTGCGCGCTGGCTGCAAAGCTAAGTTGCGCGCCCGCGGAATTCACGACGGTGTGCCACTTGGTGATCCCGCCGGTCAGGGCCACCAGATATATCAGCAGCACGGCAATAAATCGTGTCAGAGGAACGCGCGACAAGGCGTTGCGGAGCGGGGCCACCGGCAGCAGATAGAAAAGAATTCCAAGAATCAGCAGCGCCGCCGCCCAGCGCGCTGCGAGAAGAATCCAGCTCCGGCTGGACTTTTGCTGCTGGGGGTCTGCGCTCATTATCGGATGATCGTTTTCGATGGGAGCACATCAGGCGCCGAAAAAATCACTGGCCTTTTCCACCGCCTGGAAGGCGCAGCGGCGGAAATGGCTCGAAGATTTCGTTGATTTTATCCGCCAGCACAAAGTCAAAATCACTGATTCCCTTCACGCTGTGAGTATGCAGGTCGATGACCACTTTGTTCCACACGTTGGACCATTCCGGATGATGGTTCATCGCTTCGGCCACCAGCGCGACGCGCGTCATGTTGCCGAAAGCAGTGACGAAATTATCGCAGGTAAACTCGCGGTGGAGCTTGCCGTTAACAAGACTCCAGCCCTTAGCCTTGGAGAGCAGCGTTTTAATCTCGGCTTCGGAAAGTTTTTTTGCTGGCATGTCGCATTCCTCCGGAATCGGCTGGCGTTCTCTCCAGCTATTATGCGGCGCAAGCTCTGCCCCAGCAACAATTCCAGCTTCGCCACCGCGAGCTGCAAACTGTGTGAGCGCTCGGAGCGGTTCTTCGTTGAATGCGCGCGGGAATTCCATTATTGTAAGGCTTCCTTTGAAGCCAAAATGCGCGTTATACGCGGCGCAAATTGAAAGTGGAGAACGACGTGAAAAAGAAAATTCGCGCCATCCAGTATGGTGTCGGCCCCATCGGGGCATCCATCGTGCGGCTGATGCGGGAAAAACAGGCCATTGAAATCATCGGCGCGATCGATACGGATCCGGCGAAGGCCGGGCGCGATCTTGGCGAAGTGGCCGGTGCGAAGGACGCGCCGTGGGGCGTGAAAGTTTCCGCAGAAGCGAAAGAAGTATTGGAACAAAACGCGGACGTGGTGATCCATTCGACGTCGTCTTCGCTCGCGCAAGTAATGGACCAGTTACTGATGTGCCTGGAAGCGGAGTGTTGCATTGTTTCGACTTGCGAAGAATTGTCGTATCCCTTCCGTACGCATCCGGAGCTCGCGGCGAAGCTGGATAGTGCGGCGAAAGAATGGGGTGTGGCGCTGATCGGCACGGGCGTGAATCCGGGCTTCGTGATGGACAAGCTGGTCGTGACGCTGGCGGCGGTTTCGCAACGCATCGAGCACGCCAAAGCGCTGCGCGTGGTGGACGCCTCGAAGCGGCGGCTGCCGCTGCAGAAAAAAATCGGCGCGGGAATGACGGTTGAAGAATTTCTCGCGCAGGTGAAGGCAGGCGTGATCAAGCACGTCGGCTTGCCGGAATCCGTGGCGATGGTGGCGGACAGCTTGAATTTGCCCGTCGAACAAATTACCGAAACGATCGAACCGAAAATCGCCACCGAACACGTGCAGACCGAATTTCTCACCGTCCAAGCGGGGCAAGCGGCGGGCGTGCACCAGATCGCGCGCGGCCTCTCGAAAGACGGCAAAGAACTCGTGTACCTCGAACTGCAAATGTACGTCGGCGCGAAAGATCCGGCGGATACGATTTCGCTCACGGGGCATCCGAACATCAGCCTGCTCATTCCTGGCGGCTCGCATGGCGACATTGCGACGGCTTCGGTGGTCGTGAATTCGATCCCTGTGATTCTTGATGCCCCGGCCGGCTTGCGGACGGCGCGCGATTTGCCCATCGGGTTCTTCTCGCCTAACGCGCGGCCGTAAAGGCGCCTCCACAATTCCGCCTAGTTGTGCTTTACGAATTCTCCTTTATGGCCGGTGAGCGAATTGTAGAGCGTCTCGATAAATGCATCTTCGTTGACGAAATCGCCTTTCCATTTCGCCCATGGTGCGAGAATTTTTTCTTGCTTGATTTGCTCCAGCGTCTTGTGGTCGTCGAGGGCTTTCCGCACTGCCGCGGAAGTTTCCTTCAGCATTTTGGTGAATGCGCGCACATCGTCGAGGTTGGACAGCGCGCCGTGCCCGGGAATCACTTTCACGTCCGCGGGCAATTGCGTCGTGGCTTTTTCCATGGCGTCGATCATGCCCTGGACGCTGCCGCCGCTGGCCACGTCAATGAACGGGAAGCCGTAGCGCACGAAGTCGTCGCCCATGTGCACGACATTGTTTTTCGGAAAGAAGATGATGGAGTCGCCGTCGGTGTGGCCGGAGGGAAAATGCAGCGCGCGAATATCTTCTCCGTTCAGGTGCACGGTCACGTCGTGATCAAAGGTGATGATGGGAAGTGCGGCCTTGGTCGCAGACTTCACGTCCATTTTGATCGAGCCGCCGTTTCCCGCGGTGCCGCCGGATTCGAGCCGCTTGCGCACATTATCTTGAGCGATGAGCGTTGAGCCTGCGTTGTTGAACGGGACGTTCCCGCCGGTGTGGTCTCCGTGATAGTGGGTGTTGATGACGAAACGCACGGGCTTGTCCGTAATTTTCAAATCTTTCAGCGCGGCCTGGATTTTTTCCGCCAGCGGGGCGAACTGGTCGTCCACAATGACGATGCCGTCTTCGCCGACTGAGGCGGCAATGTTGCCGCCCTGGCCTTCCAGCATGTAGATGTTGCCGGAAACCTTGGTCGTTTTGATTTGAACCTTGGACCAGTCCGGCTCCTGCTGCGCCGCGGCGGCTTGCACGTAAAACAGTGCTACTCCTGCCAATACGGAAATCATCCACGTACGAATCTTCTTGCTCATCACGCTCCTCCTCAGGAAACGACCGGGGATTCTACCATTGTGGCCCGTGCTGGGCCGAGGCGCTGAGGAGGCCTGGGAGGCCTGGGAGGCCTGGAGATAAGGAAATAAGTTGGTTCCTGTTTGCAACACATACGGAAGTGCCCGGAGGTGTTGCATTTAAAGGACTTGTACTGCACCAAAATGGTGCAGAAAAAACTATTTCTGTTTTCGGGGATGCTGCGAAGAGCGCGGGGAAGGCCCCACGCAAGCCATTTGCTTTCGTTTCTAGCCTCGTGAGTGGCGGTTACTGGTTTTTGGACCAAGGGGGAGCGACGCCGGTCATGCGGGCATAGGCGATGAGCTGTCCCATGTGCTCGTTGGCATGAACGATGATGCGCAGATACATGCCGTCCACGGTGGCGTCGCGATCGGCAATGCGGACCTTGCGTTCGAGGTCTTTTGGCGTGACCGCCAAGTGGGCTGACTTCACGGCGTCGAGGGAACGTTTCAGCCAGTTGATGACGTCGGCTTTCGAGGTGACCGATTTCTCCATCCGTTCTTTCATGTCGGCCGGCATTTTGGGACCCGTCACGCTGAGCAGGTAGAAATTCGCGAGAGCGATGTGCATGAAGACTTCGCTGGTGGAGCGCACTCCGGGTGCAGGACGCCAGGCGAATTTCTCCTCGGGCACGGCCTCGGCCAATGCGAGCAATTGGCTGGACACATGGTGCCACTCACCGTCATATCCCTGCCAGATTCCTTCCGGCGGCGCTTGCGCGAGCAAGGAGCGCGCACTAAACAATAAAAAGAGTGCGAAAAGGGCTTTCCTCATGGTTGGTCTCGTTTCTGGCTCTCTCGTTTTGGGCCCGTAGGACTATGGAAGCCCATTTTATACCGATGGAGAGGATGGAAACGGAAGAAGAGTTGCGCCGCTCGGCCCGGTGCCGCGAGAAGGCCTATGTCAACGTCAGCCGGGGAGGGGCCAGCGGGGGAGGGAACGGCGGGCGAGGAGGGCTTGGGCGGCCCATTTGCCGAGGTACACGGAGAGGGCCACGCCGTGGCCGTTGTAGCCGGCGAGGAGCATCACCTGTTTGCTGCGGGGATGGCGGCGGAAGATGGGGCGCATTTTATCGGTGAGGAGAATCGGGCCGCCCCAACGGTGGGTGATGCGCACGGAGGCAAGGGCGGGGTGCAAATGGCGGACGCGGCTTTCGAGCCAGCGGAGACGGGCGGCGGGTTCGCCGCGGCGAACATCGTAGCGGCGCAGATCGTGCGCGCCATTTTTGGTCGAGCGATTACCGATGGGAAAGCGAGAAGGCGGGCCAGCGTAAGGGGGAACTAGGCCGGCGCCAAAGATGACGCCATTTGATTCGAGCAAGCGTCCCCACAAATAGGGAAAGTCTATGGTGTAGAACGGGTGGCGCGAGGAGAGGCCGATGGCTTTGCGTTGCGCGGCAGATAGCGGGGCAGTGGCAAGCGCAAAAGTGAGTTTCGGCACGGCAGCGGTGCGCAGGTCGGACAATTCCAGGGAGAAGGCGTTGGTGGCGAGAAGGACTTGCGCGGCGCGGATTTCTTTCGAATGCTTGCGGCCGCGGAGGTTGCGGCGGACGCGCAGGCGCAGCGGATTCAAGAAGTCCAACGCGCGAACCTCGGCGTGCTCGACGATCCAGGCGCCGGCGTTTTCCGCAGCGCGCGCCAGGCCAGCGAGCACTTTGCCTGGGTCTACCGTGCCGCCAGGCACGCGGCGGACGACTTTCAGCTCGCCGGAATCGTTCCAGCAGATCGGTGAATGCTTTCCGGCAGAGCCGGAACCTTTGGTCGCCGGAGCGGAGCGGCAAAGCTCCCAGACGCCAGGAAGCGTCAACCGCGAGTCAATGCGGAACGCGCGGAGAATTTTTTTGTAGCCAGCAAGCACGTCGCCCAGTCCGGGCAGTGGGCCGGCCGCGGTTTCTGCGAGCGCCATGCCCCCGGTGCGGCCGCTGGCGCCGTTACCGAGCGAGGCAGACTCCAGCACAAGGACGGACCGCCCGGGTGCAAACCTACGCAACCAGGCCGCAGCGGAAAGGCCGGTGAAGCCACCGCCAACAATGGCGAAATCTACAAGATCCGGAAGAGCACGCGGAGCGGGACGGAAATCAACCGTCCAAGGCGGCGCGCCCCAGGGATGAGGTTTGCAGGGCATGGCATTTCTTTGATGCAAAGGGAACATGACGCGTGGCGAGAATTTCCGCGACTCCACAACAATGCGGATGGCAGCACCGGTCTTGCTAACGCCGGGCGATGGCGGTCGTCTATGTTATCGGATCGCTATGTCGTCGCACGACATAGTTGGTTTCCAAGTTGGGCGTATTGCGGAAAGGCATGATGATTCTCGATCACCCGGTTGTTCCGCTGCTCGGACGGTTGATGATGACGTACATTTTCGCGACCAGCGGGATTGGGAAGGTATTTGGATGGTCCGGGAACATGGCGTACATGAGCACGAGGCACTTGCCGCTGATTCCGGTGCTGCTGGCGATTCTGATGGTGATTGAATTGGCGGGTCCGCCTTCCTGGTGACCGGATACCATGCGCGCATCGCGGCGTTTGTGATGTTCTGGTACACGACCGCGGTGACGGTGTTGTTCCACAACTACTGGGCGTCGAGCGAAATGATGGCGGCAATCGAGGAGAAGGACTTTCGGAAAAACCTGGCCATCATGGGCGGGTTCCTGATGCTGGCATACCGCGGGCCGGGAAAACGGGCGCTGGGTCGACGAGGCAGTTCGTGAAGAATGATTGCGCCCAATTTGGATGGCAACGTAGCGGGCCGATACCTCTCTAATGAGCAGAGGGGAAGGAGCAATCCATGCTGGAAGTGATCCTGAAGCGATTCGAGCAGCCGGATGAGACTCGGACGTTTGAGAAGGGCAGGTTCGAGGTAGTGCGGCTGGGCGGAATGACCATTGGACGGGCGACCTATGCGCGGCCGCGTACGCCAACGCGAAAAAAAGTGCATGATGCCGCGCGAAGTATGAAGCGAATTTCGAAGACGTCCAGGGGCCGCAGCGCAGAGAAGAATCGGTCACTGCGAAAAAATTACAGGTCCCAGTACTCCTCTAAGGAAAAAACAACCCCGCCCCTATTTGTCTGAGCCCGCTCCAGTTATTCATTAACTCCTCGTTTGGCCGACTCGTTGCTCTAATTCTTGGGTCCGGAATTGCACGGAGTGGATTAGAAAAATTTCCCGTATTGAAATCGAAAGTAGTTTTATTTTGGGAGGGAAACGTCATGAAGAGTAAGAAGCGATGGACCGTTGTGATGATTGCGATGCTTGCCTTGGCTCCGCTCTCGTTTGCAAAAGAGGCGGACAAAGCAAAAGCGGAGCAGGACCGTCTACGAAATGCCGACACGGTCTTGAAGGAAATTCTCAAAGTCCCCGACAACATTCCGCAGGAGTTGCTGGACAAGGCGCGCTGCGTGATCGTGATGCCATCGGTGCTCAAAGCAGCGTTCGTTGTGGGAGGGAGTTACGGACGCGGGACGATGGTCTGCCGCACGGGCAATGATTTTTCTGGTCCGTGGGGTGCACCGGCGATGTATGCGCTGGAAGGCGGCAGCATCGGCTTGCAGGTTGGCGGGGAAGCAATTGACTTCGTTCTTCTGGTCATGAACGACCGCGGGGCGGACAGCCTCTTGCACAGCAAGGTGAAGCTTGGCGCGGATGCATCGGTCGCGGCGGGGCCAGTAGGACGCACTGCGGCCGCGGACACGGACGCCTATATGCGATCCGAGATTCTGAGTTACTCACGTGCACGAGGGGTGTTCGCGGGAATCTCCCTCGAAGGCTCAACGCTACGCCCGGACAATGACGCCAACCGCAACCTCTACGGACATTCCGTGACTGCGTCTCAGATCATAAAAGAATCGGAGGTCCAGGCTCCAGCAGTGGCGAAGGATCTGATCGCGCAGTTGCAAAAGACATCCCCGAAGCTAAAGGCCTCCTAGTTCTCACCGGGCGCGGGCGGAGTCCCAGCTCCGCCATCTTCTCCTTCGCATTCGCAGTACGCGCTGGGGAGGATGCACGGCGCACCACGAAATGAGATCGGAGATAGCGTCAGGCCGGCTGGTGCAATTTCTTTTTGGAGGAGCCTTTTTTGAGATACAGGGCGTGATCGGCGGCGGCGAGCAGCTCATCGATGGTCTTGCCATCATGCGGGTAGACCGCTGTGCCAGTACTGACGGTGACGGGCGGCTCGTCGCCATCGGTGCTCAGGCGCTCGGCAATTCGATTGGCAACACGAAGGGCGTCAGGGAACTCCGTTTCGGGGAGAACCAGCACGAATTCGTCGCCTCCGTAACGCGCAGCGGTGTCCATGGCGCGGCAATGAATGCGAAGAATGTTTGCCAGGCGGCAGATGGCTTCGGTTCCCACGAGATGACCGTAGGTGTCATTGATCATCTTGAGCCCGTCCATATCGAGGAGCACGACGGCAAAGGGGCGCCCGGCGCGGTCGTAGCGCTTGATTTCCGAGTCGAGAGCATCGAGAAGCCGCCGGTAGTTGGCAAGCCCGGTGAGCGGATCGGTGACCGCCAATTGGCGCACGTATTCGTCGGCACGCTTGTGTTCGGTAAATTCGGCGGCAAGCGTCATGGCCGTAACGGCCATGATGCCAATGAAGGCTTGCAAGAGAAGCAGAGAAGTGTTTTGAGACTCTCCTCCAAATGGGCCAAACCCGTGCGACGTGCCCCAAGTGGCAATCGCCGCCAACAAGAAAATGGCGGTGGCCGTCTTACGGCGGCCAAACCGGAACGCCGCCCAAATCAAAAAAGGAGTGCAAAGGTATTCCAAAGGATAGTTCTTCAGCGAGGCGTGAAAACGGCCGCCGAAGACGAACCAACTGGTGAAAAAAAGTCCGAGGAATAAGACAGCCAGCTCGATCAGCTGCTTACGGGTCCAACGCGGGCGGGGATTCTCCCACCAGAGGATCAGTAAGGGAGTGACAACCACAGCGCCGACTGCGTCCCCGAGCCACCACGTTGACCAGATGGAGCCGTAGATAGTCCAACCGGCGAATCCGGCCAATGCCAGGGTGGTGACGCCGATAGTCGCGCAGACGGCGGGGCTGACCACGCCGGCAAGGAAGGCAAATTTGAAAACGTCCTGCGCCCGTTCAAAGGCTTTCCGGCCGGCGGCAAAGCGAGTGACCAGGTAGCAACCGACCACACCTTCGAGGGTGTTTCCCGTAGAAATGCCGAGCGAGGTGGCGACGGAACCGACGGTGGTCCAGTTTACGAGGAACGCCCCGGCCAGAATGGCGGGCCACACGCGATAGCCGAGGATGAGGAAGGCGGCGATCGCGATGCCGGTGCATGGCCAAACGGCGGTGGCACTGGCATTCACAAACGCCAGTTTTAGCCCAAGCTTGCCAGCCGCGAAGTAGACCGCGGCCAAGACCGCAAGAGCGGCTAGATCTTTTAGAAGTCGCGAACGGACCATATTCGGCTCATCGATTCGCCAGGGCTGTGCGCTAACCGTGAGTCAGACGGAGGTCGTGCTCTGGCCACACTTCGTCCCAATTCGGGACAGCTCGGACGACACTGCCTAACTATGTATTCTACAAAGGCTTCCAGGGAGGGACAAGAGGACGCAAGTCATTTTGTCATATCGATTAAGGGGGATAGAAAGCAGTTTGATATTTCATTTTCAGGTTAATGGCACCAAGCATGGGAGGCTGTTTCGCCCGGGCATTCATTGGAATGACGATCAGGGCCGGATTCCGGTGCCGATAACGATTTCGAGGGGCATGTTCAATTCCTTGCCGTTCCAGAATTTCTTGAGCGCGGCCAGAATTTCGGCTTTGGCCTGACCCTTTTTCTCGGGGGTGAGTTGGTCGATGAGCGGGCGGAAGGGTGCGGCGACTTCGGTGAACTGCTCCCAGTATTCTTCCACGGATGATGCCCAACGCCCGGCGACGATGCGGTCTTCCTCATGAACATTGCTGAAACCAGCCGCTTCCAGCGCGCGGCGGAGGCGGTCGCGGTCGCCGAACATGAAAAGACTCGGCGCATCGGGATCGGGGGGGGGAGGAGGCACGGGAACGTGTTTCAGGACGATGCCTGCCGTGGTGGTGAAGAAGGGTTGGCCCTTTTTTCCCCAGGCAACGAACACGGCCCGGCCGAGGGGCTTCAGCACGCGGAAGCATTCGCACAACGCTTTGGGGAGGTCTGGAAAAAACATGACGCCGAAGCGGCAGGTGAGAACATCGTAGGATTTGTCCGCAAAGGGGAGCGACTCCGCGTTGGCTTCGCGGAAGTCGATGTTGGTGAGGCCTTTCTTGCGAGCGAGTTCTTCGGCGAGCGACATCATGCCCGGGCCGAGATCGGTCGCGGTCACGCGGCCGGAGGGAGCAACTTCCCTTGCGATGGAGAGCGCAGGGTCGCCAACGCCGCTGGCGAGATCGAGGACGCGCATGCCGGGGCGAAGATGGGCGGCCTCGATAATGGCCTCGGTGGCGCCATGCGTGAATGTGGCGATTTGGGTGTGCCATTTGCGCCAGGCGGCGACGGTCCTATCGCCGGTCCACTCCTGGTGAAGGTGCTCGCGGAGCTTTTGGATCTTGGCGGGATCGGGCGTGCTCATGAGTGACCTCCACAGCAGGGGAAGTGTATCAGTGTGATCGAGAGCGCGTCAGCGTTTCCAGAATTTCATGACAGCGGAGTAGTCGAGGTCTTCCTTGGACGCGCCTTTGACGTAGTTGTAGGTTTCCCGGGCGGCGGCGGTGGCGGGCAAAGCGACGCCGAGCTGATTGGCGAGGTCGAGCGCGAGGCCGAGATCCTTGTGCATCAGCCGCAGCGGGAAGCTCGGGACGTATTCGCCTTTGAGCAGATTCGGCGCCTTGACATCCAGGACACCGGAGCGGGCCATGCTGGATTCGAGGACTTCGACGAGCTTTTCGCCCTGAAGACCTGCGCGGGTGACAAGAGCGAGAGCTTCGGCGAGGGCATCGACCTGAAGCGCGAGGATCAGGTTCATCGCGAGCTTGATGGTTTGACCGGCGCCGTGGGGCCCGAGGTGAAACCATTTCTTGCCCATCACGCTGAGGATGGGCTCGGCGTCTTTCAGTGTCGCCGCGTCGCCGCCAACCATGAAAATCAACTCACCTTTCTTGGCACCCCAGTCACCGCCGGTCACGGGCGCGTCGAGAAAACGCACGCCGCGTTCGGCGCAGGCGGCGGCAATTTTACGGGCAAGGGCGGGAGAAATTGTGCTGGAATCGATGTAGGTGCTGCCGCGCTGGAGCGCCTGCATGGCGCCGCTGGGTCCCCAGAGAATTTCTTCGAGGGCGGGAGGATCGCTGACCATGGTGAGGAGAAAACCGGAAACAGCAGCGACTTCCTGCGGGGATTTGGCGAGCTTGGCGCCGGCCGCGACGAGTTCCTCGGCGCGCGAGGCGGTGCGGTTCCAGACCGTAAGAGAGTAGCCGGCCTTGATAAGATTCATGCCCATGGGGCGACCCATCAGGCCGAGACCGATAAGTCCAATTTTTTTGGGGGCTGCGGCGGATTCCAAAGAAGGCCTCCTCGAAAGCGACGCGCGTGAAGCGCGTAGGTGTTGCCGGTGAAAAGAAGAGACGATTGTAGCCGAATTGCAAGATGGAAGCAGCGAAGAGGAGAGAGTACAGCTGAGTGGATCAGGCAGCAGAGGACGAGAGGGTCAGACGCGGGAGGGAGATTTCTGCAGGGGTGCCAGCCATTTGTCGAGTTCCCGGTGGAGCAATTTGAAATCAATGGGTTTTGAAATGCAGGCGTTGCAGCCGGACTGCAAGAACCGTTGTTGTTCGGTCACCAATGCGTGGGCGGTTACCGCGATGACGGGGATACCAGAGAATTCCGGCTGCCGGCGCATCCAAGCGGCGAGGGAAAGTCCGTCTTCATTGCCGAGCTGGACGTCGAGCAAGACGGCGTCGGGTTGCTCGCCTTGGAGCAAGCGCCGCGCGCCACCCAGATCTTCCGCACTGAGAACTACATAATCTTGCGCTTCGAGCCAATCACAAAGCAGCTCTCGATTGATGGCGTTGTCTTCGACAACGAGGATGCGATGCATCACACCTTCTCCGCCGGATCCAGGGAAACCATCCGGCTGAGCTGCTTGATGAGTGCTTCTTGCCACGGTTCTTGTTTGCGCAGCAGGGATTCGGCGTTAGCGCGAAGAAACCTTTGCTCTTCCGGGGTCAAATCCTTGCTGGTGAGGATGAAGACAGGAAGATCGGCGGTGCGAGGGCTGGCGCGCCATTCGCCGAGGAGTTCGAAACCGCTAGCTCCGGGCAATACCAAATCGAGGATTACGAGTTCGGGTTTGTTCGCGGCGATCTGGGCGCGGGCTTGCGCGCCATCCGAGGCCGTGGCGACGGCGTAACCCTGTGCCGTCAGCATTTCAACGATGAACTCGCGGGTTGCGGTGTCATCTTCGACGACCAGGATGGGGCGCGTTCGCTTCGAGGACGGGTGAATGCTGGCGCGACGTTGAAGTGCAGCCAGAAGAGTGGCCTTATCCACCGGTTTGACGAGATATTCGTCGGCACCCAGGAGAGTTCCCATGCCGGGTTGATCGACCATGGAGACAACGATCAAGGGAATATGTGAAGTGCGAGGATCACGCTTCAACTGCGACAAAGCTTCCCAGCCGTTTTTCGGCTTGATGACGATATCCAAAGTGATGGCGCCGGGCTGGAATTGCACGGCCAACTCCAAAGCGTTTTGCGGCTCTTGACACACCAGCGATTCATTGCCGGCCGACATCAATTGCGTTTGAATGAGTTGCGCGGCGGCGCGATCGTCTTCAATGACCAGAACGCGCGGCAAGCGGACGCGCGTCCCGGCCGGCGGTGGCGGATGGGGAAGCGCATCTTGAATCGCCACAGCAACGGGAAGAGACAAATAGAAACAACTTCCCTTGCCTACTTCGCTGTCCAAAGTGAGCTCACCGCCGTGCAATTCGACCAGGCGATGGGTGATGGCAAGGCCGAGGCCGGTGCCCTCGGTTTTCTTGCCCAATTCATGAAGGCGATAGAAGGCTTCGAAGATGCGTTGCTGTTCAGAGGGAGGGATGCCTGGCCCATTGTCGCACACTTCGATGCTGCCACCTTTTGGAGTGAACTTGATAGCGTTGCCGAGGAGGTTCATCAACACTTGCTTGAACCTGACGGAATCGGCGCGGACGACTAAGCCGGGTTGGGACTTTTTCGATAAGGACTGTGATTTCTTGTCCGCCAGCGGCCGCATGACGCTGAGGACTTCGCCAAAAATGGCTTCCACGCGCAGGCTTTCGTTGGTCAATTCCATGCGGCCAGCTTCGATCTTGGACAAATCCAGAATGTCACTAGTGAGCGTGAGGAGATGCTTGCCGCCGGTGTGAATGTGCTCGACATAGCGGCGCTGGCGATCGTTGAGCGGGCCGTAGGATTCGTCGGCGAGCAGATCGGAAAAGCCGAGGACGGCGTTGAGCGGCGTGCGCAGCTCATGACTCATGGTGGAAAGGAATTGGTCCTTGAACCGGCTGCCGCGCTCGGCTTCTTCCTTCGCGCGGAGTAGTTCCTGATTGGTGGCCTCGAGGCGGCGGTTGGCTTCCTGTACTTCCTCCGCGCGCTGGTAGATTTCCACTTCCATTTGGCCCGCGTGGGTGCGCAGCTCTTCGGTAATTTTTTCCTGCGCGAGTTCTTGGTTTGAGGCGAATGAATTTCGTGACATCCTCGACGCGGTGGATGATGTAGAGGACTTCTCCGGTCGGCCCTAGGACGGGGGAATTGACCGGGCTCCAATATCTCTCCTCAAAGCCGCCGCCTTCCGATTCCGGCTTGCGGATGTCGTAGTTCTGCACGGCCATGGTGTCGGAAGTTTTATCTTGGAGCACGCGCTCCAGGGAGGTGCGCAGGTTGCCGACGCCGGTGGCCGAAGGATCATTGGGATTGTCCGGGAAGACGTCAAAGACGCCGCGGCCCAAGATATCTTCGCGGTTCGTTATGGTTGCCTGGAGGTACGCGCCGGTAACGGCCTTAATGGTGAAGTCTGGCGCGAGAACAAGATACAGCCCGGGCGTTGATTGAAATAACGCCTGGAAATCGGGCGGCGCAGAGCATAGGGATGAGCTTGTCATGAAGTGTTCCCAGAAGAGATCACTCAACAAGCAGATTAGCGTTACGTTGTGCGGAGGACAATGATCCTCCACTCCTTACTGAGCTTACTTATAAAGGGTAGGGAAGCTGAGGTTTGATAGGGGCTCGACGGCGTTAGTCAGGCAGTCTTGGGACGGTGGGGGAGGGGGAGGATGCCGGAGGCGCCGCCGGCCGAAGCGGTAGCGGCGGCGCTGAGAGGCTTGTCGCCAGGCTTGGACGCAACTTGAGCTTCGGCGGCAGATTTGGGAGCGGCGGTAGCGGCGACGCCGTTTGCGGAAGCGCCGGAGTCGGGTTTTTCTTCGATGCGCACTAGATACTGGTAAGGGATTTCCCAGCGGAAGTGCTTGTGCTGTCCGCGCTGCTCGAAGCTCTGTTCGAGGAAGATGGAACGGCCGGAATCGGCGACGAAAGTGCCCGAGGCGGGCAGAAGGATATCGCCGGCGCGATATTGCACCTCCACGCGACGCCCGAGAAAAGAGGAGTAGCGAGCCATCCTGCACCCAGTTTCGGCGCGGGGTAGTTACAGGGTCAATAGTACGGAAGGACCCCCTACCGAGGATTGTGGAAAAGTGGGAGGAACTCGTAAGCATATGGAAAAAGCAGCCGAGAAAAGACTCAATGCAGTGGCCGCGGAGACCTCCTGCAGGCGCGCGGGTGAATGCGAATTGCTTGACATTTTGCAGGGAGAGACTATTGTCGGCGTTCTGGGATTCGATTTGGATAGATTGAAAAGGGTGTGCCAGCATGCCGGAAGTGAACGAAACAGTGGTTGCGGGGCTGACAGGGTATTACGAATATATTGCGGCGCAGTTGCACAAGTGGGTGGACCCGCTTTCCAACGAACAGTTCTGGCGCAAGCCGTATCCTTACGGAAACAGCGTTGGACACCTGGTGCTGCACATGACCGGCAATCTGAACTACTACATCGGAGCTCGCGTTGCCGGGACCGGATACGTGCGCGACCGCGACCGGGAGTTTACGGACGGGCAACCACCGCGGAAGGACGAAGCGCTGGGGGCGTTTGACCGCACGATTGCAATGGTGGAGGCGACGATTCGAAAGCAGAGCGCGGCAGACTGGGGTAGGGTATACACGGCCGAACGGGAACCGGAAGCTGCGGATCGCTTCCAAATTTTCGTGCGTTGTGCAGGGCACGCGTATCATCATGTAGGGCAGATCGTTTACCTGAGCCGAGAGTTGGCGAGAACTTAAGGCCGGGAAGCAGCGCCGGCGCGGTGCAGAGTGGGCATCGCCAGGGCGAGAAGTGAAACGCGAGTGGCCGAACAGAGGCAACTAACGAAGGGCAAAGCTGCCCTTTTGCTGGTGCTATCCGCCGTAGGCGCGATTGCGTCTGCAACGCTGCTGCATGGCTGGCACCGCTACCTGGGATTTGCCGTCGTGGGAATTGGTCTGTTCGTCGGATTCATCCGCTGGAACCGCAGGTATTGAGTTCATGTCTCTTGCAATGGATGGGAGTATGGAGCAATGCGAAGGGTGGCTTTGACCTCCGTTGCGTTGGCGGCGTGCGGGTTGCTGGTGCTTTCTGCTGGGGCGCAGGAGACGGCTTCGTCGACGCCCACCATCGACCAGTCGCTAGAATGGAAAGCTGCGTTTAATCCCAAGATTTCGCCGGATGGGATGCGCGTGGTTTACGAGATACAGAAGACGAACTGGGAAGAGAATGCGTTCGAACGAAACTTGTGGATCGCCGACATCCCCGAGGGCGAATCGCATGCGCTGACCTCCGCGAAAAAATCGAGCACCAACGCGGCGTGGTCGCCGGACGGGAAATGGATCGCGTTTCTTTCCGACAGGCCGGGACAAATCACGGGCACGCCCGACGGCAAGCAGCAGCTCTATGTGATCTCTGCGGATGGCGGCGAAGCGCAGCAGCTTACCAAGGTTGAAAATGACGTCAATGCGTTGGAGTGGGCGCCGGATTCGAAACGGATCGCTTTTTCGATGACCGACCCGGAGCCGAAGGCGCTGAAGGACCGCAAGGAAAAATACGGCGACTATTCGGTGGTTCACGCTGACTACCAGATGATGCATCTTTGGACCACTGAGGTTCCCGGCGGTGGCGCGCTTGTGGCAGAGCCGAAGCGGCTTACGGACGGCGTTAAATTCAGCGTGGGGGAGTTTTCGTGGTCGCCGGACGGAACGCGCATCGCGTTTAGCGCGCAGAGAGATACGGACCTGATTTCTTTGGAAACGGCGGACCTGTACGTCGTGACGCTGAGCGATGGCCTGGTGAAGAAAATTGTGAGCACGCCCGGGCCGGATACAAATCCGCAGTGGTCGCCCAATGGAAAGAACATTGCTTTCGAAACGGCAGCGGGCGCGAAATATTACTACTATACGAACATGAAGATCGCGGTGGTGGCCGCGGAGGGCGGGACGCCGCAGAATTTGACTGAAACTTTTGACGAAGATCCGGGACTCATCGGCTGGGGACAGGATGGAATCTATTTCGCGGCGGAACAGAAGACCTATGCGCATCTCTTCCGGTTGAATCCGGAGACGAAGGCGATCGAGAAATTAAGCGCTCCAGATCACCTGGCCGCATTCTCCTTTTCGTTTTCGCGCGATTACAAGGAAGTGGCGTATCGCGCGGCGATCGAGAATCAATACGCCGAGGTGTTCACGTCCAGCATCGCGCCGTGGCAGGGCAAGAAGCTGACGGCGATGAGCGACCAGCTCAAAGGATTCGCCCTGGCGCACCGCGAAGTGATTTCGTGGAAGTCGGCGGATGGCACCACGATTGAGGGAGTGCTTTACACGCCATCCGATTTCAGCACGAAGAGAAAATATCCCCTGCTGGTGGTGATTCACGGGGGGCCAACGGGAGTGGATCAGCCGATCGTCAGCGCGGACCGTTACTATCCAATCGAGCGGTTTGTGGCCAAGGGGGCGCTGGTGCTGCGGCCGAATTACCGCGGGTCGGCGGGCTACGGCGAAAAATTCCGCGCGCTGAACGTGCGCAATCTTGGCGTCGGGGACTATGCCGATGTCATCTCCGGAGTAGACACGCTGATCGCCAAGGGCTGGGTGGACAAGGAGCGCATGGGATCGATGGGCTGGAGCCAGGGCGGATACATTTCGGCGTTCATCACGGCATCGAGCGACCGCTTCAAGGCCGTCTCGGTCGGCGCGGGAATTTCCGATTGGATGACGTATTACGCAAATACGGACATCACGCCGTTCACGGCACAATATCTGCACGCCACGCCGTGGGACGATCCGGAAATTTACAAGAAGACTTCACCGGTCAGCTACATCGCGAAAGCCAAGACGCCGACGCTGATCCAGCACGGCGAGAATGACCGCCGCGTGCCGATCCCCAACGCCTACGAGCTGCGGCAGGCGTTGGAGGACCGCGGTGTGCCGGTGAAAATGGTGGTGTACAAGGGATTCGGACACGGCATCACGAAACCAAAGCAGCAGCGCGCGGTGATGGAAGAAAACGAAAAATGGTTTGCGCAATATATCTGGGGTGAGAAACCGCAGGAACCAAAGACGCCTGAACCTAAAGCGGACGAGAAAAAATCAGCAGCGATAAATCCTTAGGTCCGGGAGCGGCTGGAGGTCGGGTTCGACCCAGGCTTCGCGGGCAGCGGCAGTCTCGAGGAGTTCCTTCGAATAATATCTGGCGAGAAGGTTGGTGTCCTTCAGTTGCGGATGGGCGGTGAGGAACTGCTCGAACGCGTATCCCTCCGGTGTTTCCACCAAGGCGGCGGCAACCAGGCGCATCCAAGCCAGCGTAAGCGTGTGATGGTATTTCTGCGTCGCGCCATGGTGATTCGCGAACCGGCGAATACCTTCCGACATGCGTTCTGCGGCGCGCGCTGCGTCGCTAGATTTCAGGTAGAGCCAGGCGACGCGGATGTGTTCCCCGTGGTGAAAGAGATCGGCGGGAAACGATAGATCCTCGAAAGCGCGAAGAAACTCCTCGTCGCTGCACGCAGAAGCGCCGGAGGTGAATTCGGATTCAGGCATTTGAGTTTGGAAGTTCTGAGAGACTCGTGCTCACTTCATTGTACTAGGTCTCCAGCTTGAAGCGGGAGGAGGCGAGGCGATAGAGACGCCGCCACAGCAGGCGGTTGATGAGCACCACGACGGTGGCCATGATGAGCGTCGAAGCGAGCAGGAGGTCGAAGCGGCCGGAGTCGCTCGCGCTACTGATGGTGCTGCCGAGGCCGGCGGTCGAAACGATTCGGCCCGAGAAATGAAAATATTCCGCGACGATGCTGGCGTTCCAAGCGCCGCCCGACGCGGTCACCACGCCGGTGACGAGATACGGAAAAATCGCGGGCAGGATGAGGTGGCGCCAGCGATCCCAGGAGCGGAAGCGATAGATTTGCGCGGCTTCCTTGAGGTCCGTGGGAATGGCCATGGCGCCGGCCATGACGTTGAAGAGGATGTACCACTGCGTGCCGAGGAGCATCAGGAGCATGGCTGCAATCTCGAGGCCTCCGCGGAGGCGAAGCAGAAAAAGAAGAATAATCGGAAACAGGGCGGTGGCGGGAATGGAGGCGGCCATCTGTACAAGCGGTTGCGCGATGCGCGCCAAGCGGGGATTCGAACCGATGGCGACGCCGACGGGAACGGTCCAGAGCGCGCCAAGGATGAGCGCGGTATTGACGCGCAGAAAAGTCAGCACGGCGCTTTCCAGAAGCTCGCCATAGTCCTCGCGACGAAGACTGGACAATTCGCGGACCGCGTGGAAAACGGCGAATCCCAGACCGACCAGAACAACTGCTGCCAACAGATAGCCGATCCAGCGGCGGAGGAGGCGGTTCTGCTTCGGAGCGGAAAAAGTTTCCGCGGCGCGGCGGGCGCCAAGAGTGAAGGTGAGAGTGAGCCAGTGGAAGACGGGCTGAAGGATGAGGCGATACAAACGGAGGACGATGGAAGCGCGGCCGATGAGATTGAGCAGAGTGGATTGTGCGGCGCCGGAACTTTCGACTTGTTCGAACTTGAACTTGTCCGCCCAAACGATGATGGGCCGCCAAACGAGCTGATCGAGGAGAACGATGACGGCGATCATGGCGGCGACGCCCCAGAGAATCGCAGGGGTGTTGCCATGGCTCGCCGCCGTTTGAAGAAAAGAGCCAAGGCCGGGGAGGCGAAAGTCGCGCTTGCCGAGAACGAACATCTCGCAGGCCATGAGAAAAAACCAGCCGCCGGCGACGGACATCATGGAATTCCAGACGAGGCCGATGGTGGAGAAGGGAAGGTCCAGCTCGGCGAAGCGCTGCCAGCGGCTGAAGCGGTAGATGATCGCGACTTCATTGAGCTCGCGCGGGATGGTCTTCAGCGAAGAATAAAAACTGAAGGCAATGTTCCAGACCTGGCCCGTAAAGATGAGCAGGATGGAGCCGAGCTCGACGCCGAGTTGGCTGTGCGGAAATATCGCAACCATGGCGAGCATGACTCCCGGCAAGAAGCTGAGCACGGGGATGGATTGGAGAATATCCAGCAGCGGCACCATGATGATTTCGGCGTGCCGGGAGCTGGCCGCGACGTAGCCGTAGGCCAGAGCAAAAACCAGGCTCAACACATACGCGACGCTGATTCGAACGAGAGAATACAGAGCGTAGAGAGGGAGAACGCGGGGATTCTGCGAAATCTCGACGTGTGGATGAACGGGGCCGAGCCAGGAACGGCCGATGGCATATACGCCAAAAATCGCCGCACAGACAAATAAAAAAACGGCGATATCGATGAGGAACACCCAGCTCCAGCGCGAGCCCGCGGGCCGCGTCACCGCGGGGGGGAGCGGCGTGGCCTGGGCGGTCGAGAGAGTGAGATCCGGCACGGGAGCGTCAGGCCTCGGTGAGCGTTAGTTTGCCGGTGGCGGCGTCGTAATCGAAAATTTCGGCGTAGCGGCCCCACTGGATGGCGGTTTCGAGCTGGCGGCGGGATTCTTCCTCACCAAAATGCTCGTCGAGCAGATCGCGGAAAAATTCTTCGGACAGAGTGCGGTTGGATTTGGTCTTGAGCGCTTGCTCCATCTGGCGGAGCAGCGGAACATTGGCGAGAGCGGCTTTGCGGAAAATCGCTTTGCGGGCTTGAATGTCCGCCTGCGCGAACGCTTGGCCCTCCGGTGTGATGACGGCGTCGCCTTCTTCGACGCGAAGCATTCCGAGGAGAACAGCAGTATCGACAGTCGGAAGGAGTGCATCAACCTCGAGACTCAGTTCATCGGCGAGGCGATGCAAGTCAACGCGGCCTCCGTGGTCGGCGAGAATTTCCAAGAGGCCGGCCATGCCGCCGGGACGGGTATGCGGCAGCATGATGGTCTTCGGCCGCGCGGGCATTCCGGGACCAAAGGTGCGAGACGGGGCAGTATCGTCCTTGTGAGCAGGCTGCGTAAGGATGCGGTAGATCGAATCGACCAACTCGAGGAAGTGGGCATCTTTGCGGTCGCGCGGATGCGGAATGTCAACTTTGAAGTCCGCGTGGATATGCGCGGGATGGCGGCCGAGAACGATGATACGGTCGGCGAGGACGATGGCTTCTTCGATATTGTGAGTAACGATGAAAATCGCGCGCGTGGGAATCTTGTGACCGAGCCAGAGCTCGAGGAGCTCGCCGCGGAGGGTTTCCGCGGTGAGGACGTCAAGCGCGGAGAACGGCTCGTCCATGAAGAGAACTTCGGGCTCGACGACGAGTGCGCGGGCGACGCCGACACGCTGCTTCATGCCACCGGAAAGTTCCTTGGGGTAGGCGGTCTCGAAACCGTCGAGGCCGACGGCGTCAATGATGCGCAGGGAGCGCTTGCGGCGCTCGATGGGAGGCATGCCGCGGGCCTCGAGCGGGGCTTCGACGTTTTCGAGAACGGTGAGCCAGGGAAAGAGCGCGAAGCTTTGAAAGACGATGGCAACGTTGGGCGATTCGTCACGGACCGGATGGCCGTCCCAGTAGACGGAGCCGGCGCTGGCCGGAGATAGACCGGTCAACATGCGAAGCAGAGTGGACTTGCCGCAACCGGAAGGGCCGAGCAGCGCCATGACCTGGCCGGGATAGATGGCGAGATCGGTGGGAGCGATAACCTGGATGCGGCTGCCGTCGGGCTGCGCGTAGGATTTCTCCAGCTTGCGCGCTTCGATAATCGCGGAGGGAGCGGGTGCGATGTTTGCGGTGCTCATGAGCGCGTGTATTATCGCTCAACTGCCGCGCGGCCGCACAGGACGGGACGAGAAAAGACGGCTTATTTCAAGCGCAGTTACAATGGCATGAACACTGCATGACATTTCCCGCCGAAGACCCAAACGGAATGGACGCTACCGCGGGATTTCGCGGGTGGCTGCTCGCGCTGGGCGTTTCCCTGGCGACGTCGTTGCTGGTGATCGCGCCTTTTTTTTGGATGGGGAACGCCTCGGGGCATGATTTCGGATTTCACGCGGCCTCGTGGCTGGACGTTGCAGGGCAGTGGAAAGAAGGGATCTTTTTTCCGCGGTGGACGGAGTGGGCGAACTACGGGTTTGGCGAGCCGCGGTTTATTTTTTATCCACCGCTGTCATGGATGCAGGCGGCGGCACTGAGCTTTGTGTTTCCCTGGAATGCCGTCCCGGGAATTTTCATCGTCATCGCCCAGACAATGGCGGGACTTTGTTCGTTTGCGCTGGCGCGGCGATTTCTGCCAGTGAGCGCGGCGCTCTTTGGCGCGGCGTGTTATGCGGCAAACCCCTATGCGCTGTTGATCGTTTACATGCGCAGTGACTTTGCGGAATTGCTGGCGTGCGCGCTGATGCCGCTGGTGCTGCTGAGGGCGTTGGAGCTTTGTGGGCTGGTGGAAAATCGCCACGGCTCCCTTTCGCGGGCGATGGCGTTGTTCGCGATGGCGTTCGCGGGGGTGTGGCTTTCCAATGCGCCAGCCGGAGTAATGGCGACTTACAGTGCGGCGCTACTTTTTGCGTGGGCAGTGCTTGCGAAAAAATCTTTGCGTCCCTTGCTATGCGGCGCGGGCGCATTGGCATTGGGTTTTGGATTGACGAGTTTTTATCTTTTGCCCGCCGCTTACGAGCAACGCTGGGTGAATATCGCGCAGGCGCTTTCGCCAGGCTTGCAACCCTCGGACAACTTTCTCTACACGATGGTCAACGATCCAGAACATAACGTGTTCAATTGGATCGCCTCGAGCGTGGCGATCCTGCTCATGGTGATGACGGGGATCGCGGGGATTGCGGCGCGACGAGGAATTGCTGGGGAAAGGGAAAGCGGTGAGGCAAGAAAACTGTGGCGCGTGCTACTGCTGCTTTCCGCGGCGGCGACGATTCTGATGATTCGCCACAGTTCGGTTTTTTGGGAGCACCTTCCCAAGCTGCGCTTCGTGCAGTTTCCCTGGAGATGGATGGCCATCCTGGCGGTGCCGTATGGCTATTTCCTAGGGGCCGCGCTGGCGCGCCGGCGCGTGGGGTGGATCTGGGGCGTGGCCGTGATCGTGATTATTGGGGGAACCGCCACTTTTCTCGTTCGGAGTGCGTGGTGGGATTCCGAAGACATCCCGGTCTTGCAGGAAGCGATTGCGAAGGACCAGGGTTTTGAAGGTACAGACGAATACGATCCGGCGGGTGACGATCATTATAATTTGCCCGAAAAAGCGCCGCGCGTGCAGGTTCTCCCGGCCGAGGAATCAGAGGGAGTGACGCCGAAAGCGGAGATTCGTATCGAGCGATGGACCGCGGAAGAAAAAAACTTGCGTGTAGCTTCGGGTGAGCCCTTGAGAGTGGCGCTGCGGCTGCTCAACTATCCAGCGTGGCGCGTGGAGGTGAACGACAAAACAGTGACACCACACCACGCTGAGACAAACGCGCAGATGATTCTGTCGCTCTCTCCTGGAACGCAGCGGATCACGGTACGGTTTGGGCGTAGTTCGGATCGGAAATTGGGCATGGTCATTTCCGTAGTTGCATTGCTGACGCTTCTTGCGCTCTTAAACGCCGGGGGCCTGCGCCTTCTTTCCGCAAGCCCCTGAGTTGGGACGGGGCAGCTAGCACGACCCCCTCCCCCCCTGGTTTTTTGTAAGTGTCATTTAGGGCCTCCGGCCCGCGAAACTTCATGAAAATTGCGCAGTGTCAGGCAAGTTAGAGCTATTGACGTTAACTCCTTTGATTTCAGCACGATTTTATTTGCGACCAGGGTTTTTCGACTCTGTTGCATTAGAGTTCAAGTAAGCGGTTTAGAATCAACACTTGCGGGCATTCCTATAAGTGTTGATTCTAAAGGGACCTAAATTGCACCAAAATTGTGCAAAGCGAGGATTTCTCGTCAGTTTTTTCAGAGGTGTTCGTTTTTCCCGCTAAGTGGCTAGTTACGGGTGTCACTGCCGCACGGTTTATCTTGATGTGAAAGGGATAATTCCGCAGTCTTACCTGGTTAGTATCGCAGCAAATAGATCATGGGCAGTCAAGAATTTTTTGCTCCCGGCAGGGGGACATGTTCGGAGCTATGAGTTTATTTCGAGCCGAGCTTTTCGGCGGCGAGCCTTTGGGCGGTGGCTAGGGCGTCGGCGGCGGGAACTTTCACGTCGGGCTCGACACCGGTTCCTTCCCAGTTGGTCTTGGAGATGGGGTTGATGGCGCGGGCGAAGGGCACGCCAATCATGAAGTGGGCATCAATGCGGTGACCTGAGACCGGATGGGCGCCGCCTCCGGTGGTCTCGCCAATGATGGTGGCGCGTTTCAGATTCTTGAGGTTGTAGCTGAATTCCTCGGCGCCGGAGAAAGTTTGCTTCGACGTGAGCACGTAGGCTGGTTTCCCGTCCAAACGCTTCCCTGGTACGTAAGGCACGGTCCAATACTGGTGGGTCGAGTCACCCTTGCGCTCCCAGAGATCGTTCAGGTGGGTGGGCTCTGAAAACAGGTAGGTGGAGATAAATGCGATCATTTTGGGGTCGCCGCCGCCGTTTTCTCGCAGGTCGAAAATAATGGCGTCCACGTTGGCGACGAAATTCATGGCGGCAACCGCGGTGGGCCCGCAGATTTCCGGGGCAGCGAAAAAATTGAACTTGAGGTAGCCGACGTTGCCGGAGAGAATTTCCACCTTGTCAAAGCCGCAGTTCATGCGTTCCATGTCTTTGCGGTGGCGGGCGCGCTCCTCGGCATTCGGCGGGCCATCGGGACGTTCCGGCATGGGCGCTGGGCTGAAGTTCACGCGCAGGTGCTTGTCGTAGCTCACTTCCTGGAAATTGTCGGTGAGCATTTTGGCGAAGGCGTCACCGTCAATGATGGAATCGTATTCGCCCTTTTTCTGTTTTGCCTTGACGGCATCGGCCATTTTTGTCGCCGTTTCCGGAAAGACGTAAAACTCATTGAGCTGGGCGATGGCGCCGTCGATTACGCGCGTTCGCGTTGCGGCGTCAATCTTGAAGGTTAAATCAGAGACCGCAGTGCCGGGAGGGATCGCGCGCAACCCAAAGCTGGCGACCTGGGCGGGATCGCCGTCTTTCACTTCTAACTTTCCAAAAGCGGTTGTCTCGTCGCCGCGCCCCTTGACGAGGAATTCGAGATGGTGCGGTTCGCTCTTGACGATTTGGAGGAGGTTGAAACCACCAGTCATGCCGCGGAACTGCATCTCGTTGTCCAGCGACTTGCTGGGATCGTACTTATGGAGGTAGGCGTCCAGGAGCGCGCGGTCGCCGCTGTTGAAGGCTTCCAGCCAGGCTTTGAGCGTGCGGCCCGCCGGGGTTTCCGGAATCGTTGGCTGCGCTTGTGGCCGGGGAGTCGCCTGTGGCGCCAATGCCGCGGCCAGGGCTAAAACCAGAGTCAGGCATGATCTGGAGAACATGGGTACCTCGGCGAGGAAATTCCCTTGGGGGACTTCCGACCGGCGAAGTATACCACCGGGTTGCAAGCGCCGGAATGACAAGTGGCGACACGCAGTCGAGGCGGAACGATTTGTCGCGGGATGTCGCTTGCTTATCTCAGTGCGAGGATACATATTTAGGCAAGTAATTCAGAGGCTCGTACGGGAAGAAGGTCGACTACCAGGACGACGAAGCGCGCAAGAGCTCTAAGGGCAACTAGGACACCTTCATGACTCCCCCCTCTCATTGTGTTGCTTAGGCTCTTGGCGACAATTCAGAACCCGCCGCCACAACAAGCTCAAAAGACACCAGAGCCTGCGCCCACAACAGTTGATCCGGAGATAACGACGCAGTTCCTGAGAGTTCGCCGGATCTGCGTTGAAAGCTTTGGCAACGATGCCGCGTCGGTAGAGCTTCATGGTCACCAACGCCCTGAGCGAGAGCAAGAGATTCGCCATCACGGAAAATTCTGACGAGACGGGAAAGTGCGAAAAAGCGAGGGCGGACGCAGTCCTAAAGGGAGTCAGCGTGCAACGAGCCTACTAGGAAGTCCACATGTCCAGTGAGGGAACATCTGTCCACACACAGAGAGCGGGCGCTGCGATCAACGAGAGTTCGCACTCCACTGAGCTAATTGATGAGGCCCGTCTGGCTGTGCGCCTGGCAATGAGGGAGACTGGGGACGTGCTGCGGTCCACGACGCAAGAGAGCAAAGGTGCGAGGTACAAGGGAGCGAACGCCGACGCGGCAGACAAGGTTGTAAAGCAGCTCCTGCGAGACCTCGACAAGCTTAGGGAAGAACGCGCACGCGATTCGAGCAAGAAGTCGAATGGGGCGCCTTAGTAGGCGCGTGGATGAGATGTTAGTTCGCGCTCTTTTCCATCTCCGCTTTTAGATGCACATTACTGCCACCGCTGACCTTTAGCTTCTTTTCCCAAGTTTGGAAACCGCTCTTCTTCACGGTCACTGTGTGCTCTCCTGCGGGCACGTCGATGTCGGATGGCGTGTTGCCTACAAAGCTGCCATCTACTTCGATGTCAGCGCCGTCCGGAATCGATGCCACCGATAACTTCGCTGTTGTGGGGGTTGCGGCGGGCGCCGGCGCGGCAGGCGATTGCGGAGCCGCGGCCTTATTCTGTGCTGCTGCGGCTGCCGCACGAATAGCAGGGCCATGCGCGCCCCAGTCCTGATCGATAGCTTCGCAGGCGGTCTGCACTGAACCGCCGAGAGAAAGGGTGGATTTGCTTACGACAGAATCCCCACTCACGCGGTTAAATACGGCTACTTTGTTCCGATGTCGCAGGAGCCCCTTTCCACCTTCATGATCCAGAACTACGACGTAGTGGGCATTTGTCTGAATGTTGTTGGTCACCACCAGCGGGCAGCGTTCACCGAAGGTCTTGACGATTTCAGCGGTCTGTGGACGCGCTCCGCCGTGTACCTCACCGCCAAAACCTGCGGCGGACCCTCCACTGTGGCCGCCCATTTCCCAAGATTGGCTATCGGTTATGAAAATTCGTGCTTTGTCTTGCGCGGTGGCTGTGTTTGGTTTGTCTTGAGCAACAGTTGTGGAGACCAACAAGGATAGAGACACTAGACACAGCGGGACAGGGATGGGTTTTCGCATCGGAACACCTCCTCCGTATGTCGCCGATGGTAGCACCTCTACGGCTTCTCACTGGTCTCGCCGGATTCGGATGGGCGCTGACTAGTAAAGACTAGCGGCGGTCGACGACGTTGTGGCGGATGTCCTGGCCCTGGACGAGGTAGATGACGTCCTCGGCGATGTTGGTGGCGTGGTCGCCGATGCGCTCGAGGTTCTTGGCGACGAGGATCAATTCGAACGCGGGAAAGACGACGCTGGAATCGCCCATCATGTAGGTGAGCAATTCACGGAAAATCTGATCGCGGTAGCTGTCCACCTTATCGTCGGTGGCGAGGACGCTCTGGGCGAGCTCAACGTCGCGGCGGACGACGGCGTTAAGGGCGTTGCGAACCATCTCCTCGGTGAGCTCGCTCATGCGCGGAAGATCGACGTAGGGCTTTACGCGCGGGTGGCGAAGGATGCGCTGGGCTCCCTGCGCGATGTTGACGGCCTGATCGCCGATGCGCTCGAGATCGTTATTGATGCGCGAGACCGCCAGCACGAAGCGGAGATCGATGGCCATGAGCTGGTGCAGAGCGAGAAGCTGAACGACGCGATCGTCAATTTCCATCTGGAGCTCGTTGATGGCGTCTTCTTCCTCGAGGACGCGCTTAGCGAGCTGTTCATCGGATTCCAGAACGGCGTGAACGGACTGGTGGACGGAGCGTTCCGCGAGGCTGCCCATCCAGAGCAGGCGTTCTTTCATCTCGTTCAAGTCTTTCTCAAAGTGACGTTCCATGAACCCCTTCTCCTCAGGACTACCTTACAGCAAAACGAAGAAAGATTTCTCCGGGCCAAAATCGCGCGGAGAGGAAGCGGTTCTCGCTTCGCTCGAAATGACGGAGCAATACAGGCGTCAGCCGAAGCGGCCGGTGATGTAGGCCTCCGTGCGGGGGTCTCCCGGCGTGGTGAAGAGCTGCGGCGTAGGGCTGAACTCGATGAGCTGACCCGTGAGCAGGAAGGCGGTGAAGTCGCTGATGCGCGCGGCCTGCTGCATGTTGTGGGTAACGGTGACGATGGTGCAGAGATCTTTCAACTGCACCAGCAGCTCTTCGATTTTGGCGGTGCTGATGGGGTCGAGCGCCGAACAGGGCTCGTCGAGAAGCAGCACTTCGGGCTCGACGGCGAGGGCACGGGCGATGCATAGGCGCTGCTGCTGGCCACCGGAAAGTTCGTACGCGGACTTGTGGAGGTGGTCCTTCACTTCGTCCCAGAGCGCGGCGTGGCGCAGGCTTTTTTCGACGGCTTCGGAGATGGGGGCCTTGGAGCCGTTGATCCGCAGGCCATAGGCAACGTTGTCGAAAATGGACTTGGGGAAAGGATTGGGGCGCTGAAAAACCATGCCGACGCGGCGGCGATACGAAGTAACGTCCTGGGTAAGGATGTTCTGGCCGTCGAGAAGAATTTCGCCTTCCAGGCGGGCGCCGCGCACGATCTCATACATGCGATTCAGGGTGCGAAGCAGAGTGGACTTGCCACAGCCGGAGGGACCAATGAGAGAGGTGACCTTGTTGGTGGCGATGCCCATGCTGACATCGAAGAGAGTCTGCTTGCTGCCATAAAAGAAATTGACCTTGGAAATGGTCATGCGCATGGAGAGGGCCGCGGACGTCTCTCGCGCCGCCGGACTGGTCGCGATGGGAGGTATGTTCACGGACAAAGCTGGCCTCACAGAAGCGTGCATAGGTTAAGACCTCGGAACCGCAATGCCCCGGGAAAGAATCGCCCGGGCGACGATGTTAATGACAAGAATCAAAACAAGCAAGACGAGCCCCGCAGCCCAGGCCTGACGATGCCAATCATCGTACGGAGCGAGGGCATAAGTAAAGATCATCACCGGCAGGGAAGCCGTGGGATGAGTCCAGCCAGGGCTCCAGAATTGATTGCCAAGGGCGGTAAAGAGGAGCGGGGCAGTCTCGCCGGCGACGCGGGCGAAGGCCAGCAGAACGGCAGTCAGGATGCCACGATAAGCGGCAGGCACGATGACGGTGACGATCGTTTTCCACTTGCTGGCGCCGAGGGCCATGGCGGCTTCGCGCAAAGGGTTCGGCACGGCGCGCAGAAATTCTTCGGTGCTGCGAAGGGTGATGGGGATCATCATCAGGCCAAGAGCGAAACCGCCGGCAAGTGTGGAGTATTGCTTGAAAGGGTGAACGACCAGGCTGTAAGCAAAAATGCCGATGACGATGGAGGGCACCCCGTTGAGGAGGTCGGCGGCATAACGGACGATGAAAGCGGTGGTGCCGCCGCTGAATTCGGCGAGATAGATGGCGCCAAAAAATCCGATGGGAACACCAAAGATGGTAGCAAGCAGAAGCATCTTGGCGCTGCCGAGAATGGCGTTGGCCAAGCCGCCGCCGGTTTCACCGACGGGAACGGGCAATTTGGTGAAGAAATTCCAGTTGATGGAAGCTCCGCCATGAACAGCGAGATATCCAAGAATGAGGAAAAGGACGGAAACGGCGACCACAGCACACACGCCGGTCATGGTCAGCATGAAGCCGCTCACAAATTTGCGCCAGCGAAGGCGAGGGCTCATGCGTGCCCCAGTCCGCTGCCGCGCTTGGAAGTGGCAACGATCAGCAGGCGCGCAAAGCCGTTGAGGATGAAGGTAAGGATGAAGAGCACCAGGCCAAGCTCGATCAAAGATTGCGTATGGAGATCGCCGGTGGCTTCGGTGAATTCATTGGCGATGACGGCGGCAATGGAATAGCCAGGAGAAAAGAGCGAAGCGCTGATGACGGGGGTATTGCCGATCACCATGGTGACCGCCATGGTTTCGCCGAGGGCCCGAGCAAGGGCCAGGAAAATTGAACCAAAAATGCCCGCGCGGGCAAAGGGAACGACCACTTTCCATGTGGATTCCCAGCGCGTGGCCCCGAGAGAGAGGGCGGCTTCACGCTGGTCGCGCGGCACAGAGAGAAGCACTTCACGGGAGACGGAAATGATATAGGGGATGACCATGATGGCGAGGACGATGCCCGCGGTCAGAAAGCCGACGCCGTAGGCCGGGCCTTGAAATAAGGGGAGGAAGCCGAAGGAATGTTTGAGGGCCGGCTGAACGTATTGACGCATCAAGGGAACGACCATGAAGACGCCGAGCACGCCGTAGATGACGCTGGGGACGGCGGCGAGAAGATCGATGAAAAATTCGAGCGTGTCGGAAACTCTCGCGGGGGCCAGCTCGGCAAGAAAAATGGCGGCGCCGATGCCGAGGGGCACGGCGATCAACAAAGATACCGTCGCGGTGACGAGCGTGCCGTAAATGAAGGGCAGAGCGCCGAACTGTTCGAAGATGGGGTCCCACACCGAGGTGCGAAAAAAATTGAAGCCGAACTTATGCCGCGGGAGAACCGAGCCTTGCCACAATTCGAAAACGAGGAGGAGAGTGACGAGCACAACGGAAGCAGCGAACAAAAAGGTGATCATCCGCGCGATTTCATCGCCTTGGCGGAGCCGAGAAAGAAACGAGCGCGAGCCCGCGACGGGGCCCGCGCTCGGCACGGTGCTAGTCGTTGTTGCCATGTTACTGGACGTTATTCAAGGCCTTCAGTTCCTTTGCGACGACTTCCTTCGGAAGCTTTGCATAGGATAGGGCCTCCGTGTAGTTCTGTCCGTCTGCGAGCATCCACTTAACGAAGCCCTTGATGGCGTCGCGCTTGGTGGCATCGGAGAACTTAGCGGGAACGAGCAGCCAAGTAAAGCTGGAGATGGGATAGGCCGTCTTGCCAGGAGCGTCCGTAATGGAAACGCGGAAATCGTCCGGCATGTTCTTCGCCGCACCAGCCGCCGCGGCAGTGACGCTCGCAAGGTCTGCCTTGACGAAAGCGCCCGAGGAATTTCTCACCCGACCATAAGGCATGTTGTTCTGGATCGCGTAGATCAATTCGACATAGCCAAAGGAATTGGGCGTATTCTTGATCGTGCCGGCAACGCTCTCATTGCCCTTGGCGCCTAGGCCCACGGGCCAATTGACCGACGCACCCTTGCCAACTTTGGTTTTCCACTCCTCGCTGACCTTTGAAAGATAGTCGGTCCAGATGTAGGTTGTACCGCTGCCTTCCGAGCGATGCACCACGACGATGTCGTTTGCGGGGAGGTTCGCTCCTTTGTTCGGGCCGGAAATCGCGGGATCATTCCATTTCGTAATCTTGCCCAAGAATATACCTGCGATAGCGTCCTGGGTGAAATTGAGTTCTGCAGTCATGCCGGGAATGTTGTAAGCCGGTACGTCAGCGCCGAGGACCGTTGGGAAATGCAGAATCCCAAAGCCGTGCTTATCCTGGAAAGCCTTGAGCTGATCGTCGTTCATCGGGCCATCGGTGGCGCCGAAATCCACGGTGCCTTCGGTGACCTGCTTGATGCCGCCGCCGGAGCCGATGGATTGATAGTTGATTTCAAGATTGGCGTTTTTCTTGTGGTATTCGTCAAACCATTTGGAATACATGGGGTAAGGAAACGTTGCGCCGGCACCGGTGATCGAGAGCGGGTTATCCGCCCACAAAACGCCTGCGACGGCGAGAACTACCAAGAGCAATCCAGCGATTCGTTTCATGCTTCATCTCCGTCTGAAATATTTGTCTTTTCCCGGGAAGGGCAAGCATGTGCCTCGATTGTTACGGCATTGTTACAACGGGTTCATTGTTGCTTGAATCGCGGGACCCATAAGTTCAACCCCAGGACCTAAGGCTCTTCGGATGAGGGATTTAGAGCGGTCGGACAGGCGGAGCAGATAAAAAGGGCAGCTCAGTTGAGGAGCTGCCCTTTTTCCGTCCCGAGGGGAGGGACGGGCCGCACATCGCCTGGCCTGGACTACGGCAGGTAATAGCGGAAAGAGGTGAAGACCATGTTGTCGACGGCTTTGGGTGAAAGACCGGCACTCCCTGCCGTTAGACCACCACTTCCGGACCAGCCGGTCCTGGTCAAGTAGGAATAGGTCAGGCCCCACCGAAAGCCACCCTTGGGCCCCTGGTAAAGCTTGTGCCAGAAGCCGAGTGTGCCTTCGATGACGATGCGTGCATCGCCGGCGCAAGTGCCGCCAGCGTTAGGGGCGAGTTGGGTGGCAGGCGGATTCTCCGTACTGCAACCGGAGTTGTTGGCGGAAGGGTTGCCATAACCGCCAATTCCAATATTGGAGCGTGTTACGGTCGTTCCTGCGCCTGTTGTGGCGACCTTCACGCTGTTGTAATTGTTATAAACCGCCCGGGCCGCGTATTCTGATCCACCGTAGGCATAAATGTCCAGTTTCGGTGTGGGGTGGAACTCAAGAATGCCGAGCCCGTGCCCAGCGCGAATCGGAGCGAGCGTGCCGTCTGGACGCGCAGTGGCGTCCGCCAACTGCGATGAACCGAAACGGCCGATACCGTCGCCATAGACGCCCTTCACGCCAAAGTCCAGCTTCTTTGCGAAGAGCGGGACGCGGAAGCTTGCTCCGCCACCGCCGCCGGTTCTGGAGTCATTGAATGCGCCAGCCGCCGTGGGTGCCACAGCCCCCGGAGCGGCAGCGCAACCGATTTGCGGGCCGGTATAGGTAGTCGTGCCAATAACCGTCCCGGGCGCGACATCGCTAACCACCGCGCAAGGATAGATGCGCGCCCGGAACTGGCTAACGATGCCGAATACTTCATAGTGCCCCCAGCCAGGGTCCAGGGCGGCCTTGACGACGACGTCGGGGGCTCTATTCTGTGCATACCCGGTGGTGTCGAAAGCATTATTGAGTCCGCCGCCGTTTCCGGGAGCCGCGAACCAAAAATTCTGTGAGATAGCTCCAGCGGCGGTGGTGAAGGTAGAGAAGCCGCGACCGCCGAGCGTTGTTTGCGGACCTTCGATGGAGACGCCGAGAGTAAGTTTATTGTCGAGAAGACTCTGGATTGCGCGGAGCCCATAGGCACGCTGCCAAGTGAAGCCAGCCACATACTGCGGGTCGATCATCATAGGCAAGGCTTCCCCGCGGTTTTGAATGCCTTTCCTATTTTCCGTGGCAAGACTCCACATCTGGCCACCGGTGATGGAAAAACCGCCGTCGAAAGCAGCTTGCGCCCAGAGTTGGCGCTGTCGGAAAACGTAGCTGTTGCTCTGACGATTGTTGGAGGTGGTGCCGGCGCCGAGGAAGTCCATTTCGAAGTAGCCGGTGAGCTTGGCGGTTCCAACCTTCGACTCGGCCAACATGGTGGCGCGGGTCTGGCGAGCAGAGAAAACATTTTCGGAAACTTTGCTGAGCGCGTTGCCGGGGAAGGGGATTCCATTGAGTTGGGTGTTGATGTCGGCACTCTCTGCGCGCTGGCGATAAACCGTTTCCGCGGCGATGAAGCCGCCGGGTGTGAGGCTAACACCCTTGTACTTGATCGCGGAGGGGCCGTCTTCCGTTGCTTTCTTGGCGTCGGCTTGTTCGCTGGCCACGGTGGTCTTGAGGACTTCGTTGCTGGCTTTCAAGGCGCTGACGGTGGAATTGAGCGAAACCGCGGTGGACTTCACTTCGCCGGTGGTGTTCACGGCTTCGGTGGCTTTGGTACTGGCTTCGGCAGCACGAGCGTTGGCGGCCGCTGCTGCTTCGCGCGCTTCGTCGATCTGGCGGTCGCGCTTGGTGAGCTCTTCCTTGAGCGTCTGAAGCTGCTCCTGTTGCGACTGCAGAGCCTGGCGGAGCTCTTCAAGCTGGGCCGCGATGGCTGCATCGGACTTCTCAGCCTTCTTGGCCGCTTTGGGCTTGGCCGGCTGAGCCGCCTTGGCAGGTTGCGGATCGGCGTTCTTCGGCGTATCGGCAAAAGCAGTTCCGGTAACAAGGAATATCGATAGTGTGAGTGCTGCTAGTTTTTTCATTTCCTCTCTCTTTGGAGCAAAATTCGACCTGGTACCGAAAAGAATGCGTACCACCCCGCGGCAGAAGGTAAAGGCCCCGTCTTACAACCACGTCAACTGAATGTGAATATCCCGCAACAATGCTTGGGAATCCACGGGAAAGCATTGACGTATCAAAGGTTACGGATTTCTCGGTGAATTAAGGACAACAGGCAAAGACCGAGCCGAGCCCAAAAAGGGGCCTCCGCCGAGTGTCTCGCCCGTTGGCGGCTAGTAAGAAAAAAGCGAGTCATCCGAAAGCTCCGAAGGGCGGCTTCCCCTCGGCACCACGAGGAGGGACCTACTTCGGTGACGAAATCGTATAAGCGAGGGCGATTTGGGTCAAGCGATATTGGTACTTGGCATCCGTGTCGGCCATGTCGGCCTCGGTTTTTTGGAGATCGGCCTGGCTGAATTCGACGATGGAGCCGAGACCGAGGTTGTAGCGGGCTTGGGAGAGGTCGAAGGCCAGACTGGCTTGTTCGCGTAGTTGCTGGGTGACGGAGAGGCGCTCGTAGGCGCGCATGGTGTCTTGCCAGGAAGTGCGAACGTCGCGGGCAATGTTGTTTCTAAGATCGGCGAGTTTTTGACGATTTACTTCGGTCTGAAGATCGGCGGCTTTAGCGCGCGCATTGTAGAGAAAACCGTTAAAGATGGGGATGTTGATATTCACGCCGACGGCGCCATACCAATTGGGGATATGGTTGTCGCGAACGGGAGCTTCGCCGACAACGCCGAGTGCGCTTACGGTTGGGCGCCGGAGGTCGTGTTCGGCGCTGCTGAATTTTTGCGCGGCTTCGACTTCGTTCTGGAGCGCCGCGACTTCCGGGCGCTGCTGCAGAGCCTGCTGGATGAGCGGGAGGACATCCAGCGCGGGAGCCGCGATCACGGCCGGTTCCTCGGCGAGTTGAAAATCCTGTTCATCCGAGTAGCCGAGAATCGCGGAAAGCGCGGCGAGCGAAGTTTGGTAATTGTTATGCGCTTCCAGAAGCAAGAGCTTTCCGCGTGCCAGGTCAACCCGCGTGAAACTCAAATCGAGTTCGGACTTCAGCTTGGCGTCGGTGAGCGCCTTGATCTTGTCGACGAGGAGTTGGCGGGAATCGACGGTTTGCTGCGCCACGGCCACCAGCGCCTTGGTTTCCAATACATTATAAAAAGCCTGGTCGACCGCCAGGATGATTTGGGCTGCGGTGGCAGCGGCGTTTTGATCTTCCGCCTTGGCCTGGTATTCGGAGCTAGAGAGCAGGTTCGTGGAGCGGCCGAAGTCGGTGATCAACTGGCCGACGGTTGCGCCAGCCGCGGCGGAAGTCACACTCTCGCTCGTACTCAAAATTCTGAGCTGGAAATGGTTACAGTTTGTTCACAAGCATGTGAAAATGCGGGAAAAGAGGAGAGTTAGGGGCGGGACCGACTTCCGCCGGAGCCGCGCCGTTTGGGTCAGCGCGCGGGGCGGAGGGTAGCGCACTCCGGGTCGAAGATGGGAACGGTGAAATGGAATTGTGAACCTTGGCCTACTTCGCTCTCGACCCAGATGCGGCCTCCATGAACTTCGACAAGATGCTTGGCGATGGAGAGCCCCAGCCCGGTGCCGCCGACTTCGCGGGAACGGGCAACGTCGACGCGGTAGAAGCGCTCGAAGATGCGGGGTTGGTCCGCCTGTGGGATGCCGATGCCGGTGTCGGAAACCGTGAAGGTTACTTCGGCGCCGTCCGCTGAAGCGCTGACCATGATCTGGCCGCCGGCTGGAGTGTATTGCATCGCATTGTCGAGCAGATTTTGCAGAACTTCGGCGAGACGGCGGCGGTCCGCGGCGATGTCCGGCAAACTCTCAGGCAGGTTAACGGATATACGCAGATCTTTTTCG
Organism: Candidatus Limnocylindria bacterium; assembly: GCA_035490055.1. GTDB lineage: Bacteria > Acidobacteriota > Terriglobia > Acidiferrales > UBA7541 > Acidiferrum. The sequence goes on from DATHIB010000017.1 coordinate 82,599, forward strand.
GCGGCGGGGCGCTGCGTAGTTTCGATGCAGCTTTCGACGAATTGGGAAACGCTCAGGCGGCGGATCTCCAGTTCCAGCCGGTCGGCATCCATTTTCGAAAGCTTGAGCAGATCGTCGGTGAGCCGCGCGAGGCGCCGGGAGTGCTCGAGAATGATCTCGAGGAAGCGGATGCGATTTTGCGGGTCGTCGATGGCGCCAGCGAGAAGCGTTTCCGCAAAACCCTGAATAGCGGTGAGCGGCGTTTTGAATTCGTGGGATACATTGGCAACGAAATCCCGGCGGACGCGCTCGAGCTTGCGCAGCTCGGTGATGTCATGGAGCACGATGACCGCGCCGGAAGTCTCCGCGGCGCTGACCGACGCAACGGTGACCGCAAAAAAGTGCTGGCGCAGAGTGCCGGTGACGATTTCGGATTCGACGCGGGGCTCGCCATTCAAAACTTCGCGAACCGCCTCGATGAGTTCGGTCTGGCGCACCACTTCAACAAGCGCGCTCCCGGATTGCGGCGGCACGTCCAGGCCCAGGATTTCCGCGAAGCCTCGATTGGCGAAGAGCAGGCGCTCGGAAGCATTCACGACGGCCACACCTTCCACCATGCTTCCGAGAATGGCGGAGGAAAGATTGCGTTCTTCGGTCAGCGTTCGAATGCTGCGGTCGAGCCGCGCGGCCGTCTCATTCAACGAAACTGCCAGAGCTTCCAGCGCATCGCCGGTGCGATCCGCTTCCAGCGGACGAAAATCGCCTTCCGCTACCCGGCGAGAAAACATTTGCAAGCGTTCCACGCGCCTCGAAAAAGATCGGGAAATCAGCAACGAAGCGATGCCGGTGACGAGAAGCATGACCACAGAAGCCAGCCAAAGCCGGCGGCGGAATTCCCAAAGCTCCTGGTCCACCGTCTGCAGCGGCAAGGCAAAGCGCAAAACCACGGGCGGACCGCCAGCAACGGATAAGCGCACAGCGTAATACAAGAGGTTGTTATCGACCGTGACGCTGTGCCGAATGGACTGGCCGTCGCCTTTTGCAAAAGCATCGCGAATCTCCGGGCGGCCAGCGTGGTTTTCCATGGTTCGCAGATCGGATTGCGAGTCTGCCAGCACCTGGCCACCGGAGGCGATCACCGTGACACGAACGTTGCTCGCCGCCATTTTCACAACCCAGCCGCGAAGGGCGGCGGAGTCCTCGGGATGGGACGGGGAGAGCGATGAAGGCTGAGGAGGATTTGCAAGCGCGATGCGCGCAATGGCGGCAAGCTCTTCGAAACCGGCGCGCTCGTAGTCGCGCCGCAGGGCACGCTCGGCATAGAAATCGACGGGCAGCAGGACCGCGATCAGCAGGGCGAAAAAGGCAAAACCGAGTTTCCAGAAAAGATTAAGCCGCACGGGTTTCAAAAAGATAGCCCGCGCCCCGGACGGTTTTCAAATACATGGGGTTTTCAGGATCGGATTCGATTTTTTCACGCAAGCGGCGAACGTAGACGTCCACGCTGCGCGGCGTAACAAATCGATCCGTTCCCCAGACCGCATCGAGCAATTGATCCCGAGTAAAGACGCGGTTTGGGCGCGAAGCAAGGTAATAGAGTAGCCGGAATTCGAGCGTGCTGAGCGGTACGGGTTTCCCGGAATGGCTCACGCGATAGGACGCCGGATCAATCGCCAGCTTGCCGATCTCAATGGTACGCGGCGCATCAGCGGGCGGCTCGGCACGGCGGAGCAGCGCTTTGACGCGCGCGAGCAATTCGCGCGGGCTGAAGGGCTTGGTCACATAATCGTCGGCGCCCATCTCGAGCCCAACGACGCGGTCGGCTTCTTCGCCGCGGGCCGTGAGCATGAGAATGGGCAAACGATTGAGTGAGTCATCCCGGCGAATCTCCCGGCAGATTTCCAGGCCGGAAAGTTTCGGGAGCATGAGATCGAGAAGCAAGAGATCGGGTGGCATTTTTTTCAACGTGCTCAGGCCAGTGCTGCCGTCATGAGCAGAGCTGACCTGAAAGCCTTCGTTCGCGAGATTGTAGCGGACCAGTTCGACGATATCGCGGTCGTCTTCGATGATAAGGATGCGTTTCATGCAGTTAGAGCGTACCGCACGCCGGCTTGGCGGCAGTGTACCGTAGGACGGCGAATTGCGGTAGGCATGGGGAAGATTTTGATCACTCGGGATTTGATGTAACACGCCTGATTGTCGCAGAAGGGCGGCTCGGCTAGGTAACGCGGCGTTTACATGAATGTGAATGTAGTGTTAAAGCCGAGAAAACCTAGCCGCTGGTTGAAGTTGTGAAGGCGAGGGCGAGAAGCGTCTTTTGCTCCAGCTCATGGGCCTTAGCGGAGCCCGTTGCCGGGCTGGCGCTAGCGGAACGCTTGACCGAGCGAACGCTGAGCCCCCTGGCCTTTGCGATACGTTCGAGCCGCGGCAAAACGTACCCCACTGCGCCCATGTTGCCAGGCTCTTCTTGGACCCACACGATCTCGCGCACGTTGGGATGCTCCGCGATGGCGGCGGAGATTTCCGTGCGCGGCAGCGGGTAGAGCTGGTCCAGAAAGAAAATGGCGGTATTGGTGTCCTTACGGCGGCGGCGTTCTGCGCGCAACTCGTGGCCGACTTTTCCGCTGGCGATCAGGATGCGGCGGGCGTCCTGCACTTCGCGGTCGGGAACCAGCGGCAGGAAGCGCGGTTTCGTGAATTCCTCGAGGTTCGAGCTGGCATCAGGATGCCGCAGCATGCTCTTGGGCGTGAAGACGATCAGCGGCTTACGCCACGGGCGGCGCGCTTGCCTGCGCAGCATGTGGAAATACTGCGCCGCGGTTGAGGGCTGGCAAATCTGCATGTTGTCTTCCGCGGCGAGCTGCATGAAGCGCTCGAGGCGTGCGCTGGAATGCTCCGGTCCCTGGCCCTCGTATCCGTGCGGCAAAAGCATCACGAGCCCCGCCGGAAGGTTCCACTTGTCCTCGCCCGCGCTGATGAACTGGTCGATGATGACCTGCGCGCCGTTGGCGAAATCGCCGAACTGCGCTTCCCACAAAACAAGCGCCTCAGGATAGTCGCGGCTGAAGCCGTATTCGAAACCGAGGCAACCTGCCTCGGAAAGAGAAGAGTTGTGAACCTGGCAGAAGGCCTGTTGTTTGGAAAGATGCGAGAGAGTGAGGTAATTGTGCTCCGTTTTCGTGTCAATGAGCACTGCGTGGCGCTGGTTGAACGTGCCGCGCTCGGTGTCTTGTCCCGTGAGGCGCACGGGATTCCCCTCAAGAAGCACGGAGCCGAACGCCAGCATTTCGGCGAAGCCGTAATCAACGGCACGCTTGCCGTGGCCCATTTCCGCGCGTTGTTCGAGAAGCTTCGCGATTTTTGGGTGGATGTGAAATCCTTCGGGCACGCGAACGAGGCCGTCGGTGATCTCCGCGAGTTTCTCGGGCGTGAGGCCGGTATCGACCTCATATTCAGGTTTGTAGCGGCCATGCTGATACGGCGTCCAATAGTCCGGCAGTTTGCGCAGGTGCGGTATTTTTCTTAGCGCGCGGGCTTTGGTCTGCTCTTCTTCGTATTCTTTGCGGATTCCGTCAGCCATCAGGGACGCGTCGATGCCGGTGTGCTCGGCATAAATTTTCCAGAGCGGCGCATGATTCTTGATGCGCTCGTAGAGGAGCGGCTGAGTGATGGTCGGATCGTCGACTTCGCTGTGGCCATGGCGGCGGTAACCGATGATGTCCACGACGACATCGCTGCCGAACGTCGCGCGATATTCCGCGGCGAGTTTTCCGATGTGCACGACGGCGTCCGGGTCTTCGGCGTTGACGTGGAAGATCGGCACGGATTGGCGCTTGGCAATATCGGAAGCGAAGCGCGAAGAATGCTCCTCGGCAGGCTTCGTCGTAAAACCGATCAGGTTGTTCACGATGATGTGAATCGTGCCGCCGACGGTGTAGGCCTTCAGATCCGCGAGATTCAGCGTTTCCGCCCAGATGCCTTGACCCGCGAAGGCGGCATCGCCGTGCATCACGATGGGGACGACTTTATTCAGCATTTCCGGCGAACGATCCACGTAGGGGCCGCGCAAACCGTAGCGGGTTTGCTTCGCGCGCACCCTGCCGACGGCGACCGGATCGACAGCCTCGAGATGGCTTGGATTCGAAACAAGATGAATGCCGATCTCTTTGCCGGCGCCGGTGACGTAGGTGCCCGTCGCGCCGACGTGGTATTTCACGTCGCCCGCGCCGAGGACGCTGCGAGGATCGACGTCTTCAAAGCCAGCAACCACTTCATGTGGTGTCTTGCACGCCGCGTGGACCATCACGTTCAGGCGCCCGCGGTGACTCATGGCCATGACGGATTCGAGCGCGCCGTGTTCGCCCGCGGTGTCCAGGATGGAATCAAGCAGCGGAATCAGCGCGGTGACGCCTTCCAGGGAAAATCGCTTGGTGCCAAGGTAGCGCGCCTGCAAAACCTGTTCGAAAAGATCGGCGCGAATCAGACGCTCGAGGATTTTGTGCCGATCGACTTCGTCGGCCGGCGCCTCGAGTCGCTCCGCGATCCAGCGCCGCCGTTCTGGCTCCGGCAAGTGCATGAAATCGGCGCCGACCGTACCACAGTAAATGCCGCGCGCTTCCTCAGCGGCTTCTCCGCTGAGCGCATCCAGTTCGGGTTGCTTCAGCGGTTCGAACAGGCCAAGGGGATCGAGCGTGGCTCCCAAATAGCCCCAGCGCCGGAAAGCGTCGAAGACGCGTTCGCGCTCTTCGTTGCTGACGCCTTTCGCGAGGCCGCCTGCCGTGGGTTTCTTGGCCGCCTTCGGCGTTTTTGCGGTGCTCTCTTCTTCCAAAGTTGTACGATGTGCCATAAATCCTGCTCTATGAAGCTTCTAGTTTGCCACAGAACGAGAGAGGACGCCCTCTCTAGACCGCATCTCCTATATTTCCCGCAACAGGCACTAAGGCTTGAAGGATCTGATTCCAGCGACGGCAGCGGCGTCGAGGCTCTGGATCAGTGCGACCATTAGATCGACGGTGCGGTCGAAGTCCCCGCGGTCGATAATGCCATTGTGTGCATGGGTGGAGCGTGCCGGCACAAGCACGGTGGTGACCGGGACGCCGCTGCCATTCAGTTTGATGGCGCCAGCGTCATCTCCGAAGCCCCGGACGAAATCAAACTGCAGCGGGATGTGCTGATCGGCAGCGACGCGCTTTACGTAAGCAACCAGCTTGCGATTGGGGATTTCGCTGAAGGTGTAAAGCATCATACCGGGACCGCCGCCGAGAACTTCCTGGGCGGCTTCGGGGCTGGGGCCCGGAACATCATTGGGAATCCCAACCTCAAGACTGAAGCCAAGATCGGGGTTGATGATGCGGGCCGACGTTAGAGCGCCTCGCATTTCGATACTGCCCTCTTCCTGAACGGTGCCAACGTAGAAAACCTGGTTTGGGTGCGGGGACTTTGCCAGCCGGCGCATCACTTCGAGCATAACGGCGCAGCCAACGCGGTCGTCCCAAGCCTTCGCGAGGTAGCGATTGTTGGCCAGGACCGCGAAGTCGGAGACGGGCGCGACGGGATCACCGGGCGAAATGCCAAGGGCGGCAACATCAGCCGCGTTGCGCGCTCCGGTATCGAGAAAAAGTTCCTGCCGCTGCGCATGGCCCTGCGCGTCATGCGGCGCGATGTGCGCGTCCCAGATGTCGGTGACGGCAAGCACCGGTCCCTTGGAGCCGAGGATCACCCAGCGCTGGTCGGGCAACGCCGCGTCAAGCCAATAGCCGAGCATCTCCATGGAGATAAAGCCGTCCGGACGGATGTGCCGAACCATGCCGCCGAGTTCGTCCATGTGGGCATCGAGCATGATACGCGGGCCGGCATCTCCTTGTTGTGCGATGACGGAGCCGAGACCGTCGTAACTGATCTTGTCGGTGAACGCGCGCATGCGATCGGTCATGATTTTGCGCACTGGTTCTTCATATCCCGGGGGACCCGGAGCTTCGGTGAGTTCTTTCAGGAGCGCCACAACGCGGTCAGCATTTTGCGCGGAGGATGGCGGCGTCTGAGCGTGGATTTGCCCCGGGAAGCAGAAAAGCAGCAGGCAAGAAAACATTCGCCTCATGACGGATTGGCTACCTCGTGGAGGATGATAAACGAATGAATGCAGCGGCGGTACGGCAAAATGCACGAAGATAATGTGTTCCGAGGTTTTCATACACTGAAAACCAGTGCCTATTCCCCTTTTGCGATTCGCGAGTACCAAGAGGCTGCAGACCCATCCAGCGATGTGCTCCTACATCGCATCGCTGCGCATGGGGGGCTCCTACAGAGAACCGACGGCGGATTCCAAGCGGCGGGCGATTTCGTCGGGGGACATGCCGGGCGGAAAAGCGACGGGCGCGCCGACGCGAACGGTAACTTCGCCGAAATGGGCAAGGCGGCGGTGTTCGCGCTTCATCTGCCAGACGCCGTCGAGTCGCATGGGAACCACCGGGATGCGCAGATTCTCTGTGAGCAGGCCGATGCCGGATTGAAACGGGGCCATCTCGCCGGTGCTGGTGTTGTTCACTTCGCCTTCGGGAAAGACGAGCACGCTGTAGCCGCGGTCGACAGATTCGCCGGCGAAGCGGAAGCTTTCGCGGAAGCCGGAAACCTGCGGCAGCGGAAAAACGTTGAAGAGCAGGGTGGCGAGCCAGTAGCCGAGTTGATAGGCCCAGCGCCTGGCGAAGAACCAATCACGCGGCGGGCGGCGCATGTTTTGCAGCGATTCGCCGCCCATTGCCGTGGCGAGGCGGTGGCGGTATCGCGGCGGCAACGCGGCGAGAATCAGACCGATGTCGGCGCGGCGCGTGATGTGATTCGAAACGATGAGGACAGGTCCGCGCAAGCCGCGAAGATTCTCGCGGCCCACGATGCGCGGGTGGCCGAGGATTTGCGTGGCGGGCCAGACGAGCGCGTAATAGACCGCGAGCCGCAGCCAGCGAACGGGTTCGCGCTGCGTCCAGCGAGGATAGAGGTATTCCGTTTTCCGCGCATTGGGTTGCTGAAGAAGCCGCTCGACGTCAGCGGCCGTTTTTGCATTGGCAAAGGCCGTCTCGTTGAGTTCCACGTGGAACTTGGATTCCAGGGCGCTCATGAGCTCGACACGATCGAGGGACGACAGAGATTCCAGGGAATCAGCGGAAGCCATAGGAGCAACCGACTTCCCTGCGGTGAATTTGTGCAGCAAGTCATCAACCGGGTTCGCGCCAGTGGCGGCAGCGGTCGGAGAGGCCTGGTATTCTTTTTTCGCGGCCAGAAGTTGGCGGGCGCGAACGGCGATTTCGCGGACGCGCGGCTTTCCCGTAGAGGTGCGGGGAAAATCATGTTCGGGCCAGATCAGCCAGGTACGGATTCGCTGATACTCCGCGAGTCCGCGGTTGGCGTGATAGATGGCATCCGCACATCCCTCGGAGGCCTGCAAGGCCGCGCGGGCAGTGCGGTTATCGCAATTCGCGGGAAGCAAAACGGCACAAGGTTCAGCATTGTCGCCTTGTTCGATCGGAATCACGACGCTGTCGCGAATCCCCGGCTGCTCGTGCAATTGGGCTTCGAGGTCTTCGGGGTAGACGTTCAATCCCGCTGGCGTGACGATGACGTTTTTCTTTCGTCCGCGGAAGCGGAGGTTGCCTTTGGCGTCGAGTTCACCGAGATCGCCGGTGCGCAGCCAGCCTTGCAGATCCAGGGGATGGGTAGCTCCTTGTTTCCAATAGCCAGTGGAAACATTTTCACCGCGAACAAGAATTTCGCCGTCTTCGGCAAGCTTGAATTCACGGCCCGGGAGAATCTTGCCGACGGAGCCCTCCGCCGCGCGAAACGGATGATTCAGACTGATCAAAGACGCGGTCTCGGTCATGCCATAGCCCTGAATGACGGCATAGCCGAGTCGTTTGAAAAATCCTTCGCTGAACGGCCGGAGGGCGGCGCCACCGGAGATAAAAGCCCAGAACTTCAATCCGAACCATCGGTGAACGCGCCGGAACATCCAGGCACGGCGGAGAAAGGGCAGAGCTTCCGCCGCAAGGTACAAATTCCCAAACGGATTGCCGCGGCCCACATGTCCAAATTCTTGAAGCACGGCGTTGACCAGCGCATCGAGCATGCGTGGAACGGCGATCAGAGCTGTGGCGCGTTCTCTCTTGATGGTTCGGATGATTTCCGAAGGATTGCTGGAAGTCTCGAAAACGACCACGGCTCCAAGGAGCGTCGGAACGAACAATGCCATGAATTGGCCGAAGACATGGCTCACCGGGACGAGCGTGACGAAGCGCAGTGGGTGAAACCAGCGTTCGTACTTATGATAGTCATTGATGCCGCGTTCGAGCGGCTCCAGGTTCGCCAGAAAATTGCCGTGGGTTAGAACGACGCCGCGCGGTTCGGCGGTCGTACCGGAAGTGTAAAGGATTTCCGCGATGGTGCTGCGTATGGATGCATTACCCGGATGCGGGCCGGCGTTTTTCGAAGGGACGGGGCGGTTCACGACGTCACTATCGTTGATGATCATCGAGGGTGGCAAACCAGGCAGCTCCGCTTGCTGACTGTCGCGCAAGATGAGCTTCACGCCGGCATCCTCAATCGCGCGCTGTAGGAAATCGGGAGACGCGGCGGAGTCCATAGGCACCACTATGGCGCCTCGCAATAGAATCCCCCAAAAGCAAGCGACCCACTCGGCGGAGTTGGGACCCCAGAGAAGCACGCGATCACCTGGGACAACGCCCCGTCCGGCGAGCGCATGACTCCAGAAAAGGGCGGAGTTGTAAAGCTCTGTATACGTCAGCTTTTGACGACGGTAGCCGCGTCTTTGGATGACAGCAACGTCGCCACCGAAGCGGGCGAAGTCAGCGAAAAGACTCAGGAGATTCTTTCGGGGCATAAGCGCAGCAGTTTCTTTGCCTCGGATATGATCGATTCTACCCCGGAAGCCGTGGTGCGGCCTTCCGGGCCGGCCAGAAAGCCCGTTTGCGCGTGCGGAACATCCCACACCGAAATGCACGTCCCGTGCCACGAAGGAACAGGTCGTTGCATGTGAGTGAAAGCAGCCGAGCGGAATACCCCGGTTCTCGGTTACAATGGGTACTTAAACCGTTGTCTAGTTCTGGAGATAAGCAGGAAAGATGCCGGTACCGATTTCACAGATGTGGACGGTTGCAACCTACGTCCTCAAGCAAAAGCTGAGGGGGCAGAAGCGCTACCCGTTCGTGCTGATGCTGGAGCCGTTGTTCCGCTGCAATCTGGCATGCGCGGGATGCGGCAAAATCCAATATCCCGCACACATCTTAAAAACGGAATTGAGCCCGGAAGAATGCTTCAAGGCCGTGGATGAGTGCGGCACGCCGATGGTTTCGATCCCCGGCGGTGAGCCGCTGATGCACTCGGAAATCGACAAAATCGTCGAAGGGCTGGTGGCGCGGAAGAAGTACATTTATCTCTGTACCAACGCGCTGCTGTTGAAGGAAAAACTGCATCTCTTTAAGCCCAGCAAATACCTGACGTTCTCGGTGCACCTGGATGGGCAGAAAGAGCATCACGATTTTTCCGTTTGCCGCGAGGGTGGCTACGATTTGGCCATCGAAGGCATCCGGGAAGCGGTGAAGCAGGGCTTCCGTGTCACTACGAACACAACGTTATTTGACGGGGCCGATCCCAAGAGTGTCCGCGCATTTTTCGACGAAATGATGGAGCTTGGCGTCGAAGGCATGATGCTCTCCCCCGGCTATTCCTACGAAAAGGCACCCGACCAAAAGCACTTCCTCGGGCGTGCTCGCACGCGGCGGTTGTTCCGGGCCATTTTGTCGAATCGCAAAGCGAGTTGGCAGTTCAATCAGTCGAAGTTGTTTCTGGAATTTCTGATGGGCAAGCGAACCTATGCTTGCACGCCTTGGGGCATGCCAACCTATAACGTCTTCGGCTGGCAGAAGCCCTGCTACCTGCTGCAGGACGGGTACGTGGACACGTTTCAGGAACTGCTCAACACCACCGAGTGGCAGAGCTACGGCACGGAATCCGGCAATCCGAAATGCGCGAACTGCATGGTGCATAGCGGTTACGAAGCCTCGGCCGTGGATCATACCTTCAGCGGCCTGCGCGGGCTATGGGCGACTGTGAAGGCCGAGTTGTCCACCAAATACAACGATTCGGATGCGCTCGTGATGCTGAATGAGCCGGTCAAGCCTGTACACTCTTACAATCCTCTCGTTCAGATCCAATCGGACAAGGGCCAACTTGAGGAGACGCGCGCGTGACGGGTCCACGTCATGCGGACCGGCCGAGCCACACGGAAGGATCTCCGCTGAAGCCCGACACGCTGGAAGTAGCCCCCGGCACCGTTCATGAAAGCGTGCAAGGGTGGGTGCCCCAGCTGGCGACAGAAGAAGAATTGCGCATTGCGCTGGAAAAAGCCTTCGATTATCGCGGCGATGTGACACTAACTCTTAAGGATAATTCAATAATCGAAGGTTATTTGTTCGATCGGGCTGCCGGGTCCTCCCTTACGAACAGTTTTGTAAGAGTTCTGCCGAAAGATTCCAACCAAAAGCTGAAGATTGCCTACGCCGATATAGCGGCACTTGCTTTCAGCGGCCGGGACACTGCCGCCGGAAAGAGCTGGGAGGCTTGGGTTGGCAAGTATTGGGAAAAAAAGGTCTCGGGTGGAGGGGATTTAAGCCTGCAACCCGAATCCCTCGAGTAACCGGTTCCTGCCACTGCTACGAGTGACTTGCGGTATCAAATTCTGGCTAACCATATTATTGTCAATGACTTAGACGCTTAGATAAGACTTCCGTCCCGGGTTCGGGACCGTGGACAGAGAGTTCTTTTTGTGGTATTCTTTACATAGCGTTTGTTGCTCTTGTATTACCTTTTGAATCGTTCGAGGCTCCGCAAGGACATTTTTTGCGGTGCCAGAAAACGGACCAAGAGACGCAACGCAATTCCAATATCGTCGACTCCGGCCCGGTCGGAGTTGCGCATGTGAGGCTGGCAAGTGAAGGAACAAGGAACAGTAAAGTGGTTTAATGCTTCGAAGGGCTTCGGATTTATCCAGCGCCAGACGGGAGAAGATGTTTTCGTGCACTTCTCCGCGATCGCGATGGAAGGATACAAGTCTCTCAACGAAGGCCAGGCAGTGGAGTTTGAAGTGAAGAAGGGCCCGAAGGGTCTTCAAGCTGAGAACGTTACCAGCGTCTAGTCTCTGACAGGAGAGCCCCCCGACAGGTTCTGGGGGTTCTCCTCCAAGAGATTCGAATCGAGATTATCAGCGTGAGCGGTCAAGGAGGACGTTGTGCAAGTGATGCAGGAAGGTCAGACCATCAAGCATGAGATGTACGGCCTGGGAATCGTGACTGCTTCCGACCAGGAACGCACCGCCGTAGATTTCGACGATCATGGTGCTAAGCTTTTCGTAACGAGCATCATGACGGCCGAATTGATCGGCGAAGCGCCCGCGACTCCGCCGAAGACCAAGCGCCGCCGCAAGGCCTCCACGGCAGCCAAGGCCGCCAAGAAAGCTGCTGCAGCCACAGCAGCCAGCCGCGCCTAGGTTTCTATAAACCAGACATCTCTCGGCCAAATCCGGCGCAGGGCTGCGTCTGTATGCATTTCTCGCGAAAGCCGTGACGATAAAGAAAGGTTCTGAAAGATGAGGCGCTTGGTCATCGTTCTCGGAGTTATCCTCCTGGTTCTCGGTGTGATTGGACTCGTCCACCCTAATTTCAACTATCACCAACAGGAAGAAGTGGCGAAACTCGGCCCCATCAAGGCTACCGTGGACGAAGAGAAAATCGCGCAAATCCCGGCAGCGGTCTCGATAACTCTGCTGGTAGCCGGCGTAGGGCTTGTTGTACTCGGGCCGCGCATGAAACCGTAGATTTTGCGATCAACGATCTCGATTGGTACCAATCCGGTCCCTGCCGGGCCAAAGTAACTCAAGAGACGCGAACGCCCTCCTGCTCTGCTTCTCGTACAGGCATCTGAACGTAGAGGCACCTGCAATCTTTTTGGCGTTACTTAACCGCGGATTCCGCCTGGTCGAAGGCGTGGTAAGAGGAACGGACCAGAGCGCCGGCTTCGACGTGCTTGAAGCCCATGTCTTCGCCTAACACTTTGTATTCGGTGAATTCGTCAGGATGAACGTAGCGAACGATGGGTAGATGATCGCGAGTGGGCTGCAGATACTGTCCGAGCGTGAGGATGTTCGTACCCTGCGCGGCGAGATCCTGCATGGTAGCGAGGACTTCGTCCTTTTCTTCTCCAAGGCCGAGCATCAGACCAGTTTTGGTCGGAATTTCCGGATGCGCTTCCTTGGAATGGCGGAGCAGTTCGAGCGAGCGCTCATACACCGCGCCCTTGCGTACCTGCCGGTAGAGGCGTGGCACGGTTTCGGTGTTGTGGTTGAGAATATCCGGGCGCACAGCAAGAACGACGTCCAGCGCGTTCCAATCACCGCGAAAATCAGGAATGAGCACTTCGACTTTGCAGCCTGGAACGCGGCGGCGAATCTCTTCGATGGTGCGCGCAAAGATGTGCGCGCCGCCATCCGGCTGATCGTCGCGGTTGACCGAAGTCACCACCGCGTAGCGCAATCCCATTTTTGCCACAGCTTCCGCCACGCGAAACGGTTCTTCTTCATCCGGTGGCCCGACGGGCTTGCCAGAAGGCACCGCGCAGAATCCGCAAGCGCGTGTGCAGATGTCCCCCAGAATCATGAAGGTCGCGGTGCCGTGCTCCCAGCACTCGCCCATGTTGGGGCAGCGCGCGCTCTCGCAGACCGTGTGCAAATCGAGCGTGCGCATGATGCGCTTCACGTCCTGGTAGCGCTCGCCGCCAAAAAACTTGACGCGCAGCCAATCCGGCCGCGGGTGCACGCCCGGCGAGGGCACCGGGATCGCCGGCAAATTGCAGATGATGTTGAACGGTGTGGCCATTAGGCTCGCTTGAATCTCCTATTTTACGCCCATCCGGGACGTCTTACAAATTGTCTGGCGAAACCGTGCTTGGGAGCCCAAGACCTCCTTCCTGTCGTATACTCATGCCGCGCGAGAAGTATTATGAAGCTCTCTATCGCCGCCTTCTTACCCGTCTTCCTTGCAAACATCGCCTTTGCGCAGAAGCCTTCGCCTAACTTTCCCCTAGCAAGTCCTAAATCTGACGAATGCGCAATTTTGGGAATGGTAGTAAAACTTGCTGGAAGTGAGCCGGTGAAAACCGCGACAGTGCAGCTTCAGAGCCTGCAGGATCTTCGACACACTGTCTCAGTGGTAACAGACGTGGGTGGCCGGTTCGAATTGAAGAGCCTTGACCCGGGGCGTTACCGGCTGAAGGTAAGCCGCACCGGTTTTGTGACAGAGGAGTATGGCCAGAAAACGCCAAATGATCCCGGAGCCGAGATTCGTCTCGCCCCAGGACAAGTCCTGCGCGATCTTTTGTTTCGATTGATACCGTGGGGCATCATTGCGGGAAGGATCCTGGATGACGAAGGTGAGCCGCTTCCTTGGGCGCAGGTCAGCGCCCTGCGCGAAATCTATTCCGCTGGAAAACGCAAGCTGTCGCCCGAGGCGCTTGTACCCACAAATGATCTTGGGGAGTATCGCCTTTTTGGTTTGAAGCCCGGCAGATACTTCATCTGCGCCAAATACAAGGCGGGTCTACACGTCGTAGCCCGAGCAGAAGTTCGAGAAGATGACAACGACGACTCTCGGCCGGAATTTATGCCAATCTATTACCCCAACAGTCCGGATCCAGCGAGGGCTTCGACGATCACGCTTAAAGCGGGAGAAGAAATCCCCGCTGTCGAAATCCTCTTGCGCCCGGTCACCACGTTTCGTGTCCGCGGCCGCGTGTACAACATGGTTTCGGGCAGGCGTTCAAATACCGGAGTCATCGTTCAGCTGGAACAACGCAACAGCAACGTTGCTTGGGGTTTGCCTGACCATCAGTTAAATGTCGAAAACTCCGACGGCTCCTTTGAAATTGCCGGGGTGCTGCCTGGTTCCTACACCCTGAGCGCCTTTTGGTTTGAGATGGGCGGCGATATCAGGCACGACAATCCATTGAGGTGGGCAACGCCAATGTAGAGGGCGTGAACCTCACAATCATGCCAGGGATAGCCGTTTCCGGAAGAATCGTTTGGGACGGGAAGCCTAGCTTGGACCGGGATGAGCTCCTTGTCAGTATTTCTCCGGCGGACTCGAGAATCTCTTTCAATGGGCCCGCAAGGGTGGTGGGAAGCTCCTTCGTATTAAGGGATGTTTTCGAAGGGACCTATCGGTTGGCGGTGAGTGGGCAATCGAAAGACTGTTACATTAAGTCTCTTCGTTACGGATCGAACGACGCGCTCGAAAGCGGCTTCACCGTTGTCCGCGGCGCACAATCTTCCCTCGAGGTAACCATCAGCTCGCGGGGCGCTCGCCTTCAGGGAGCGGTCATGGACCAGGACAAACTTCCTGTCACAGGATTGTGGGTTGTTCTCGTGCCGGATGAAGCCCACCGGGACCAATCGCGTCTCTACCAGAAAGTCACCACGGATCAATACGGACGCTATCTTCTCTGGGGGATTGCGCCTGGCGACTACAAAATCTTCTGTTGGGACGAAGTAGAAGATGGCGCATGGGAAGATCCTGATTTTCTGAGGGCCTTCGAAAATCGTGGGCAGAAGATTTCTGTGGGAGATGCTGACGTGAAGACGGTAGATGTTGTCGCGATCAGAGCAAAAAGCTTCGAATGATGCAGACTCTCGCTTCCGATGAGACGAGGTTTACAGCGGCTGTCGCGAAGATCGGATGAAATCGCGCAGAACAGTAACGTTCGGTCCGTAAGCCCCGATGCGCCCGGCGTCCACTGGCAGACCAAGACGCTCCGCGAGGTCGAGGTCCACGCCTGCGTCGTCAAGCTCAGACAAGCTAAAACCCTGCGCGGGCAGCACGCGATTCAAGCCAGTCGGATAGACCGGCCGCGGCGGGCGATGACGCCGCCACGGGCGGCGCGCCAGCTCGTAAAATTGTTCCCAATCGCGTTTGTGCCAGGTCGTCATTTCATGCTTGACCGCTAAACGGTCAACCTATTCGCTAAGGCGTCCGCCTCAATCTTTTGGATGCACGGCCGGACTATATGGTTCACCAGTCTCCTGCCGCACGACCCTTTCTCAGGGAACAACTTCGATGCTTACCGGTCTATTCATATACTCCATAAACCGGCCGGCAACCCATTTTCCTTGCCTGTTGTTTCAAACACGTTACGGGACGAATTGGTTCGCGAGACGGGCCAGGGAAGGCGAAGCGAGGAGCGTCTTCATCATGAGCCACACTCCAGTTGCGTTCCTGCTGACGAACCACAAAGCCCGTTACCTGCCGCGGGAAACGACACCCATTCGCCTTTATTGACCAGCTCGATGCCCGTTCGCGAAGTCTTGTCCGCGGGCAGCAAATATTCGCAGGCTACCTTTCAACCGGGTTAGGCGCGTTGAACCGGCGGAGGTGAGAGCGGCAACGATGAATGACTGACGCAGAGATACCACTGAGGATTCTCTGCGAGGGATTGAGGCGCCCTGGCAGGAGCTGGAGCGCTACGCTTTCAGACTCGGAGCTCTTCTTACCAGCGATTTCCACGGTCGCCGCGATCGCCGCCGCGCCCGCCACCGCCACCGTGGCCGCCACGCCCACCGCCGCCGCCACCACCGCCGCGTCCGCCGCCATACCCGCCGCGCCCGCCACCACCACCACCGCCGCCGCCGCGCTCTGCCTGGGGACGTGCTTCATTCACCACGAGGTTGCGCCCGCCGAAATTCTGACCGTTCAGGGAGTTCACGGCGCGATCCGCGTCTTCGTCATTGGTCACCTCAACGAAGGCGAACCCGCGCGATTGTCCCGTAAAACGATCGCGAATCAGATTAACGCCCGAAGGTGTTACACCGACCTGCGTGAACCACTCGTTGAGCTGCTCTTCCGTCGCGGAAAACGGAAGATTACCGATATAGAGCTTCTTCACCTCTTGCTCCTTCTGTCCGGAACCTAAAATGCGAGTCGCGGAGCGCGCCGAAGGGACTTCAGTCGTTCACAGCGAGGCGAAAAAACGAGGCCGCCGCGGGAGCGAGACCGGCACTTCAGCGGTCTGTTGCATCCTCCCGGAAATTGACCCCTTTTGCAACTGAAATTGTCTCGAAGCGGCACACACTTTGCCCCCACCCACCCTTTCGCGCCTTTCCCCTTCGTGCCGGATTAGTGATACGATGCGCCCGATTTGCTCTCCCCCCGAGAGGTCTTATGCGCGGCACCATGATGGATTTTCCGCTCACGCTGCCCACCATCCTGGAGCGTGCCGGCAAGATTTTTCCGCGCGTCGAAATGGTCTCCTGCAAACCGGATAGGTCCATCGCACGCACTTGTTATGGCGAATTCTACCGGCGCGCGCGCCGGCTCGCGGCGGGATTGACCAAACTTGGATTGCAGCCCGGCGACCGCGTGGCCTCCATGATGTGGAATCACTCCGGCCATCTGGAGGCTTTCTTCGGCGTGCCGTGCGCCGGCGGCATTCTGCATACCTTGAACCTCCGGCTCCATCCCCATGAAATTGCCGCCATCGCCAGGCATGCCGGCGACCGCTTCCTGTTGATTGACGATGTCCTCCTGCCGGTTTACGAGAAGTTCCGTACCGACGCGCCTTTCGAAAAAGTGCTTGTCGTTCCGTATGGTTGTGGCAGCGTACCCGAGGGATTGTTGAACTACGAGGAGCTGCTCGCTGAAGCCGGTGATGATTTCCAATATCCGCAGATCGATGAAAACGACGGCGCGGCGATGTGCTTCACGTCGGGCACGACTGGCCATTCCAAAGGCGTCATCTATTCCCACCGCGCGCTGGTGCTGCACTCCTTCGCTTGCGGCCTCGGCGAAGTTTTTGGGATGAGCCATTTCGACACCGTCCTGCCGGTCGCTCCCATGTTCCATGCCAACGCCTGGGGCCTGCCTTTCGCATGCACCATGCTCGGGGCGCGCCTAGTACTCCCCGGTCCGAACGTAGATCCCGAAAGCGTGCTTGGCCTGATGGGCAGTGAACACGTAACTATCGTTTGCGGTGTCCCCACCGTCTGGATCGCCGTCCTCGAAGCGCTTGAAAAAAACCCTGGCCGCTGGAAATTTGATGCACCCATCCGCGTCGTCTGTGGAGGCACCGCGCCGCCTCTCGAGCTCATCCGCCGCCTCGACCGTTTCGGCATGCAGATCAAGCATCTCTGGGGTATGACCGAGACCACTCCCATCGGCACTTCCGGCGGACTCCGGCCGCACATGCGCGACTGGCCCGAAGACAAAAAGTATGAAGTCCGCGCCAAACAGGGCTGGCCGGCTCCGTTTGTCGAGATCCGCCTGATGCGCCCGGAAGGTGAAGCCCCTTGGGATGGCGTGACCTCTGGCGAGATCGAAATCCGCGGCCCGTGGGTCGCCGCCAGCTATCATGATTCTCCGGATCAGGCCCATCGCTGGACGGCCGACGGCTGGTTCCGCACCGGTGACGTCGCCACCATGGACGACGAAGGCTACGTCAAAATCGTGGACCGCGCCAAAGACCTCGTAAAGTCCGGCGGCGAATGGATCAGTTCCGTAGATTTAGAAAACACGCTGATGGGTCATCCCGCGGTTAAAGAAGCTTGCGTAGTAGGCATCCCGCATCCGAAATGGCAAGAACGCCCGCTCGCCGCCGTTGTTCTGAGAGACGGCGCCCGCGCCACACCGGAAGAGTTGCGCGCGTTTCTCGCAAAATCCTTCGCCAAGTGGCAACTCCCCGACGCCTTCGTCTTCCTCGACGCCATCCCCCGCACCTCCGTCGGCAAATTCAAAAAACTCGCCCTCCGCGAGCAATTCGCCAACTGGAACTGGGAGCACCAGTAGCATAGGCTTCAGCCTGTGCTCTTGAGCCAACAAAGAACGCCCTGCTCGCGGCAGTCAAACCGTCGACTCCGTGCAAATCAATGTGCTAGGATGTGTTTATGGCGAACACACGGAGCGCGACTCTCAGCATCCGGCTGAAACCCGAAATCAAACGGCGGCTGGCCAAGCTGGCGGCGACATCTGGTCGAAGTTCCAACTTCCTCATATCCGATGCCGTCGAGTCCTACGTTGCTGACCAGGAAAGAATGCTTGCGGAAATTCGCCAGGCGGATCGCCAGGTAAAGTCAGGGCACTACATCAAGCACCAAGATATGAAAGCTTGGCTGCTCTCCTGGGGCACGAACCGTGAGCTCCCCCCTCCGAAATGCGTATGCGGTAAGAATCACGATGACGAGGGGCTGTGCCGCTAGAGATCGTCTGGTCTCCCTTGGCGAGAGCACGGCTCCAGAAAATTCGCGCCTATGTGGCCCTGGACAAGCCTGATGCCGCGGATCGCCTGGCCACGCGGATCGTCGCCGTCGTCGAAACTCTGAGGAATCACCCGTATCTGGGCCGCGCCGGCGTCCAACCCGGAATTCGCGAGTTAGTCATCGGTGGTTCGCCTTATACCGTTCTCCATCGTGTGCGCGGCGCGCGGATCATGATGGGCACCATCTGGCACGCAGCTCAAACCAAGTGAGCAGTTCCGCGCGCAAATTTAAAAACCGCCGGGTGCCTCGGGTACCGGTTTTGCGCCTGGGTCCTCGAACCGCCTACTGGGTTAGAGAACCGCAACTCATTCCCTCTTATCCTCGGTTGTGCTAACTCCTTTGCTATCAGATCGTTAACCAACCAACCGATTAAACTCTGTCGTAACATATCGTTACAATAACATAGGGGGTGAATTGTTGACTAGGAATCTCAATTGCCCCCTTGGCGTCGTCCGTCCACTGTGCTCTCCTATAGTTGACACCATGAGACGGGCCCTTCACCGCCGCTTTGTTCTTTTTCCCATTACTTCGCTACTACTTTGCTTCTTTCCTTCCTTCTCCGCCGCCCAGGACCAGCAACCCGCCATCCGCTTCGTGCGCCACCCCGATCCCGCCCCCGACTTCAAGCTCATCGGCCTCGACGGCAAGCCCGTCACACTCGCCGACTCGCACGGCAAAGTCATCCTTCTGAATTTCTGGGCCACCTGGTGCGGACCGTGCCGGGCAGAGCTTTACGATCTCATCGATCTCCAGGCCAAGTACAAAGACCGCTTCCAGATTCTCAGCCTGATTGTCGACGATGACGATTCGGCCACCATCCAAGCAGTCGTGGAAAAATACGGTATCAACTATCCGGTGGCGCTCGCCCCAAATGAAATCCGCATGCAATACGGCGGCATCGCTGCTCTTCCCACTTCGTTCGTGCTCGACACGGAAGGCCGCATCGTTCAGAAACACGAAGGCCTTCGCGATCCACGTCTCTATGAAACCGAGATCCGCGCGCTTCTCGGCCTGCCCATCGGCAACGTCAGAGTGGAAACTTTCGACGACACCGGCCAGATCTTCATCAAGAACGCCGTTCGCGCCACCGAGCTCCCCGGCGTCGATCTTTCCAAACTCACGCCCGAGCAAAAAATCGTCGCGCTCCACAAATTCAACGCCGAAGGTTGCAATTGCGGCTGCCAGTACACCCTAGCCCAGTGCCGCATCTACGACCGGAACTGCCAAAGCAGCAGCGCCGCCACCGAGAAAATCATCGCCGCCCTCGCGCATTCCGCGCCCGCCAAGTCCGAGCCCGGCGCTCCTCCGCCACCGCCTGCCCTTTCGGCATCCCCTCCCACTTCGGAGAAGCCTCTTGAATAGGCAGCCACTCATATTCTTTCGGACGCCCACTGCCGCTAGCTCTCGCCATCTGAGGCGAACCGAAGACGTGCGCTGAAGGATCTCAACGTTCTCAGACGGCAGGATTGCCAATGGTGTTGGACGCGCACGATCAAACTGCGCACTGGCCCGTTCGGCTCCCGGCCTGATATTCTTTTCCCAATCGATGCCCACTCTCGCGAAGATTTTTTTTGCTCTTGGTCTCGTCCTTTCCTTCACGGGATTGTTCTCACCACCGATCGCGCTCACTCTGGGAATTCTCTTCGGTCTCAGCTTCTCGCATCCGTTCATCAACGAAAGCCGAGGAATTGCGCAAACTCTCCTGCAAAGTTCCCTCGTGGCCCTCGGCTTCGGCATGAATCTGCACGAAGTTCTGAAGGCGGGCCGCAGCGGATTTATCTACACCGCGATGGGGATTTCCTTTGCGCTTCTGGTGGGTCTGGCGCTCGGCAAGCTCTTGCAGATCCGCGGTAATTCGTCAATTCTGATCACCGCGGGCACGGCGATTTGCGGCGGCAGCGCCATCGCCGCGATTGGTCCCATTCTTCAAGCCAATGAAGAGGAAATGGCGGTATCCCTCGGCACGATTTTTATTTTGAATTCGATCGCCCTGCTGATTTTTCCGCCCCTCGGGAACACGCTTCATCTTTCGCAACCGCAATTCGGACTCTGGGCCGCGCTGGCGATCCACGACACGAGCTCCGTCGTCGGCGCCACCACGAAATACGGCCCGCAAGCATTGCTAATAGGCATCACTGTAAAACTCGCCCGCGCGCTCTGGATCGTTCCGCTCGCGCTAGCGACTGCAGCGATCGAGCGCAACCGCTCCCAGAACATTCCGGCCAGTGGTGACAGCCGTCCCCGCATCCAATTTCCCTGGTTCATCGGGTTTTTTGTTCTCGCCGCAATCCTTAATACATACCTTCCTGCGTTCGAACATCTCGCTCACTGGCTGTTCACTCTCGGGCGACTCGGCCTCACGGCAACGCTGTTCCTCATTGGCAGCGGGATTTCGCGGGCCACACTGAAAGAGGTCGGCTGGCGCCCGCTCCTTCTCGGCGTGCTGCTGTGGTTGGGAGTGGGATTCACTTCGCTGTACTTCATTCGAACGGGGTTTATAGCTTTTTAATTCGAATGAGTTCCGAGAAGCGATGGAGATGGTCGTTTGCCGGGGCAAACGAGGCCCCGGTGCATGGCTTGCCGAAGGCGAATTTGGGTATTACACTCGCGCGGCGTATTGGGCAAGTCATTCGAATGGAGGCAAATCATGAATCGTCGCATCAGTTTCCTCGTGGTGGTTTTGGCTGTGGCAGGAATTCTTACGGTACATAGCGCGGTTTCGCAGGTCACGATACAGCCCACCAGGAAGGCGATCAATCTTCCGGATAAGCCCGCACAGCTACCGTTCAGCGACGCGATCCTGTCGGGGAACACCCTCTATCTGGCGGGGCGGCTCGGCTTGGATCCGAAGACAGGAAAAGCGCCGGAGCAGATTGAGGACGAGATCAAGAACTTGCTGGACGGGGAGAAGGCGGTGCTGGCGCAGGCAGGTATGAGCATGGACGACCTGGCGTACGTGCAGATTGCCTGCACGGACCTCTCACTGTTCGAGAAATTCAATCCGATTTACAAGAGCTACTTCACGACCAAGGACTTGCCGGCGCGGGAATTCATCGGAGCGGGATCGCTCCTGCGGGGCGGGCATTTCGAATTGCAGGCGATTGCCGTGAAACGCTAACCGCGGTGGAAACCCCTGGCGCTTGCGAGGATTTTTTGATTTTCCCGAAACTTGTTTTTTCGACGGCGCGTTTTTCTGCGGCGGCGCTTTCCTCGCAGCCGAGGTTTTTGGTTTGGCAGCAGCCCTAGCAGCAGCGCGTGACGCCATCGCGGCCCCATCCCCGCCGAAATTCAGCGTCACCTCAAGCGTAAAGCAAACCTGCTTGCCCATCCGCGACGCACCGAGAAAAATAGTACGGGGATGGGCTGCGCACAATGACTGCCGCTCGGTTTGCGGGTCGATTCGTACGTGCGAAGGGAAAAGGGCGCTCCGGCAGAGTCGGGAAGGCAGTGGTCACAAGAAGAGAATAGCCTATATATGGGCACAACAATAGAGACCATATTTGACATAACGCCAATATATGGTCTTTTCTCCGGGCCATCCAATCCGTCAGATTCTGCATAAGTCTCTATTTTTGTGCTGCTTCCACATTAACAATTATCTGCATCGGATGGTGACAATCATGCATCTACAAATGACCAACAGGACGGAATCAATGTTAAGAATTACAACGGAAAAGAAGCGTGGAAAGATATTCCTGGGCGTCGAGGGCCGACTGGCGGGGCCGTGGGTGGCGGCACTGGAGCAGTGCTGGCGGGAGTTGCACGCGGCCTCGCCGCGCGAGAAGTTCCACGTGAATCTCTGCGGCGTGAGCTTCATCGATGCTGCCGGAAAAGTGCTGCTGATGGAAATTCATCGGCAGGGCGGCCAGTTGATCGCGGAAGGCTGCCTGAACCAGGCCATCGTGCAGGAAATCGTGGCACGCGAGAAGCAAGGTGCGAGCAACGGCGCGAAGGCACGTCCCAAGCGCTCGCACATTATTTTTTACGCGGCATTCTTCACTTTGATGCTGGGGCCCACGGTGACACGTGCGCAAGGCACAAGCAAGCTGAGTGTGTTGCCTGGAAATGCACCGACGCAGGTGCTGCGACTGACGCTGGATCAAGCGGTGGGCCTGGCGCTGAAACAAAACACCACGGCGCAGATCGCGATTTTGCAGGCAGCGCAAAGCGAACAAGACAAGAACATTGCGCGAGCCGATCTGTTGCCGCAAGCGAAGGCGCAGATCTCGGACGAAGCGCAGAAAGTAAACCTGCTGGCCCAGTTTGGAGGCCGAACACCGTTTCCCGGATTTCCCAAGACGCTTGGACCATATCAAGTATTTTCCGCGGGTCCGAGCTTCGGCGCTCCGGTCTTTGACCTGACGCTGTGGCGGAGATATCAGGCAGCGCAGAATACGGTGAACTCCAGCAAGGCGAGCAGCCTCTCGACACGAGAGCAAGTGATTCTGCTGGTGGTTTCGCAGTACATCGGGACGCTGCGCGGCATGGCGAATGTTCAGGCGTCGCAATCGCGAGTGGATCTGGCGCAGGCGTTGTATGACCAGGCGGCGGACTTGCAGAAAGAGGGAGTTGGAACGGGAATCGATACGCTGCGAGCCAACGTAGAGCTACAAAACGAAAAGCAGCGATTGATTCAGGCCCAGACGGACCGTGAGACATCGCTGTTTGCCCTGAGCCGGCTATTGAACCTGGATCCGCGGCAGCAGATCGAGCTGGGGGATTCGCTGAGTTTCTTCGATACACCGCAGCCCGAGGTCCAGGCGAGCATCGAACTCGCGCTGGCGGAGCGCCAGGAGTGGAAGGCGCTGGAATCGCAGATCAAGGCTGCGGAATATCAGAAGAAAGCGTCGCAGGATTCGCGGCTGCCATCGCTGCGGTTCGACGGGATTTTCGCATACGTGGGAACTTCGGGAAACACGACGCTGCCGACGTACACATACCAAGGGAGCGTGAATTTGCCGCTCTTTACCGGCGGAAGGATTCACGCAGAAATTGTTCGCGCGGACATCGAGATCAAAAAGATGGATCAACAGAAAGATGATCTGCGGAATCAGATCGCGCTGGATGTGAAGACGGCGCTGCTAAATCTGCAATCGGCGCGGAATGAAGTGCAAGTGGCGAACCTGGGCGTGCAGCTTTCGAAGGAAGAAGTGGATCAGGCGCGGGACCGCTTCAAAGCGGGAGTGGCGAACAACATCGAAGTGATTCAGGCGCAGGATTCGCTGGCTCGCGCGAACGACAACCAGATTGCGGGGCTGTATCGCTTTAACCAGGCGCGGGCAGACCTGGCGCGGTCGATCGGGCAAATGGAAAAGGTTTACGCAAAGTAAGCGTGGGGGAACGATGAGCATCGAGATCGAGGTTGGATTAGAAAATGCGACAAAAGTTCCGCGGATCACGGAAGAGTTGGCGCTGGAGGAGACCCCGAAAGGGTTAGCGAACCCCCAGGTGCGGCGGCTGCTCATCGGGGGCGGGGCGGTCGTGCTGGCGGCGGTCTTTGGATTGTTCCTGTATTACCACAACCGCGAGACGACGGACGATGCGCAGGTGGACGGGCATATCACGCCGATGGCGTCGAAGGTGTACGGGCGCGTGGCGCAAGTTCTGGTGGAGGACAACCAGCCGGTGACGGGGGGGCAAGTGCTGGTGAAGATCGATGCGCGCGACTACCAGGCGGCGTTGGATCAAGCGAAGGCGTCGCTGGCGCTGGCGGAGAGCGAAGCGCGTTCCGCGGGAGTGGACGTGCCGCGCACGCGGGAAAACGTGGCGAGCGGAAATTCGAGCGCAGATGCGCAGTTCATGGGCGCGCAGGCGGACCTGGCAAGCGCACAGGCAACTTATGAACAGGCACAGACAGCCGATTTGGCTTGGGCGCAGGCTAACGTGGACAAAAGCCGGGCGAATGCAGAGCTGGCCAAGGCCGATCTGGCGCGTTACCTGCCGCTTATGGAGAAGGGTGAAATATCGAAGCAGCAGTATGACGCGGCGAAGGCCAATGCGGATGCGACCGCGAGCGCGCTACAAGCGGACCTGCAAAAACAGGCGCAAGCGCAGCGCAGCGTGGAAGTAGCAAAGGCGCAACTGGACGCGGCGAAGGCGAGAGTTGAGCAGGCGCTGGCGGGAGTGGCCTCGGCGCACGCGGACGTCAAGCAGGTAAGCATGAGAGCTGCAGATGCGCAGGCGAAGCTCGCCAAGGTGGAACAGGCACGGGCAGCGCTGGAAGCAGCGGAATTGAACTTGAGCTATACGGAGATCACGGCGCCGGTGGATGGAGTAGCGACGCACAAGCAGGTCGAGACAGGACAGATCGTGCAGGCCGGGCAAGGGTTGCTGGTGGTGGTGCCGCTCGAGAACGTGTGGGTGACGGCGAACTTCAAAGAGACGCAACTAAGGAACATGAAGGCCGGGCAGAAAGCAGAAGTCAAGGTGGATACGTACGGGAAAACATTCAGCGGGCGGGTGGATTCCATTGCGGGGGCGACAGGGTCCGTGCTGAGCCTGCTGCCGCCGGAAAACGCGACGGGAAATTACGTGAAGGTCGTGCAGCGGATACCCGTGAAGATCGTGCTGGACCCGATTTCCTCTGAGCAGGCGGTCCTGCGGCCGGGAATGAATGTGGACGCAACGGTGATTACGAATTAAAGGGGAATAAGGATAGGGATTGGCACGGTAATACGTAGAAACAGCAGGGCCAGAGATTGGACGCGATGCGAGACAGGATTCTAGCCAAGCTGCGAATGCCGGACGGGACGATCAACCCCTGGGTGATCGCCATTACGGTGACGCTGGCGACGTTCATGGAGGTGCTGGACACTTCCATCGCGAACGTGGCGCTGCCGCACATCGCGGGAAATTTGTCGGCGGGGCAGGACGAATCCACCTGGGTGTTGACGTCGTATCTGGTTTCGAACGCGATCGTGCTGCCGCTGTCGGGATGGTTTTCCGGGCTGATCGGACGGAAAAAGTTTTACATGTCGTGCGTGGCGATTTTTACGGTGAGTTCGTTTTTGTGCGGGCTGGCGCCGAGTCTGGGTGTGCTGGTGATATTCCGGATTTTGCAGGGCGTGGGCGGCGGGGGATTGCAACCGAGCGAGCAAGCGATCCTGAACGACACGTTTCCGCTGGAGAAGCGTGGCATGGCGTTTGCAGTGTACGGGTTGGCGGTCGTCGTGGCTCCAACAATTGGGCCGTGGCTGGGCGGTTGGATTACGGACAATTTTTCGTGGAGATGGATTTTTTACATCAATGTGCCGGTGGGAATGGTTTCGCTGCTGCTGACGAACTTTTTGGTAAGCGACCCGCCGTACATGAAGAAAGCGAGTGTGAAAGCGGGATTCCGAATCGATTACATCGGGATCGGATTGATCAGCCTGGGCTTGGGAAGCATGCAGATTATTCTGGACAAGGGGCAGCGCGAGGACTGGCTGTCGTCGAATTTCATCCGGGTGTTTTTCGCGCTCATGATTTTTGGGCTGATCGCGGGAATTCTGTGGGAGTTGCGGGAGAAAGAGCCGGTGGTCGACTTGAGGATGTTGAAGGACCGCAATTTTGCGATTGCGACGACCGCGATGTTTTTCCTGGGATTTGTGCTGTATTCGAGCACGGTGCTGATTCCGCAGCTATTGCAGCAGTTGTTGGGATACACGGCGCAACTGGCGGGAATGGCGCTGTCGCCGGGCGGGGCGGTGATCATGTGCATGATGCCGGTCGTGGGAATCCTGGTGTCGAAGGTGGACACGCGGATTCTAATCACATTCGGGTGCATCGTGTCGGCGTCGGCGTTGTTTGTGATGGCGGGGTGGGACCTCGGGCTGGACTACGGGCACGCGGTGCGGGCGCGCATGCTGCAAAGTTTCGGGCTGGCGTTTCTGTTCATTCCCATAAACGTCTCGGCGTTTGCGTACGTGCCGAAGGAAAAAAGCAACATGGGCACGGGGATTATTAATTTGGCGCGGAACATCGGGGCGAGCGTGGGAATTGCGACGGTGACGACGATGCTGGACCGACGCGCGCAGTTTCATCAGTCGCGGCTGATGGAGCACGTCAACGATTTCAGCGCGGCGTATCACAACACGCTGAACGGGACACAGGCGAAACTGATCGCGGCGGGTTCGACAGCGGCGCACGCCAGCGCGCAGGCACATGGAATGATTTACAACACGGTGCAGAGGCAGGCGGTGATGCTGGCGTTTATCGATAATTTCAAGATGCTCGGCCTGGTGTTTTTCGCGGTGATTCCGATTTTGGTGCTTATGAGGAAGCCGAGAGTGCCGGCGGGTGGGGTGCCGGTTCACTAAGGAAAAAGTTTTTGCGCCCAAGGTTTGCGCAAGAATTTTGATTCGAATGGGGGGCTACGATGGCAACGCAAGCGGCAGTGGGAATACAACTGAACGAAGAGAACCTGATCCGCGCCGGACAGCGAGGCGACGAGCAGGCGGTGGAAGCCCTATTCCGCCGTTACCAGCGGCCGTTGTTTCAGACGGCTCTGCGGGTGCTGGGGAATACGGAAGACGCGGAAGACGCGCTGCAGGACGGGCTGCTCTCGGCGTATCGCAATCTAAAGCGGTTCGAGGGGCGGTCGCAGTTTTCGACATGGCTGACGCGCATCGTGATCAACGCGGCACTGATGAGGCGGCGGAGCGCGAAGGCGCGTCCGGCGATTTCGCTGGACGAAACGCCGCGCGAGGACGAGCTGCCCGCTTCGGAGCGCTTCGCGGATGACGGACCGAATCCGGAGCAGGTTTTTGCGGGAACCGAGCTGCGAGAGATGATCAGCGAGAATCTCGACGAACTCTCGCCCCTCTTACGGACTGCGTTTGTGCTGCGCGAAGTGCAGGGCTATTCGACGGGCGAAGCAGCGAAGAAGCTGGGAGTCACGGAGAATACCCTGAAGGCGCGGTTGTGGCGCGCGCGGCACCAGATGGCCGAGCGGCTGGGACGGCGCCTGCGACGGATGAAGGATGGCATCACGGGCGGCATGGGTGATGCGGAGTGCAGCTACTGCTGAGTGATGAAGTAAAGGAAGTATAAGAAGTTAAGGAAGTAAAGGAAAAGAAGGCCGGCGGAATCGTTGGCTTTTTCCTTCTTGAGGTGGATTCTATTTCGCGACGGGGTAGAGGCCGAGAATGCGGCGAAAGCTTGCGGTGCGGCGGACTTCCTCCAGGGCCGAATGGAGTTGGGCGGGCGAGTCGGCTACGAGATCAAGGAAGAACTGATAGATCCAGGGCGTGCCATGAATCGGGCGGCTTTCGATTTTCATCAGATTGATGCCGTGACGGGCAAACGGCTCGAGCGCGGCAAGGAGCGCGCCGGGTTTGTGCGCAAGACGGAGTGCGATGGACATTTTTAGAAACGTCCCGGATGTAAATTGTTCCATCCGTCTTACCTTGAGTTCGACCATCAAGTCCGCCGCGGCGGGGGAAGATGCGATAGCGGAGTCCGCTGATTCGTCGGAGCCCTCGCGCACCACGGGAATGAGAAGAACAAAACGGGTAAAGTTTTCGGCGTTGTCCTGGATGGATTCGGCAAGGATCACCCCTCCGTAGTAGACTGCAGCTTGGCGGCCAGCGATGCCCGCGGCGGATTTGTCGCCGCGAGAGATGAGGTCGCGAACGCTGCCGGCGGTGTCCTCGGCAGGGACGCGCTTCAGATGTTCATGGGCGAGAAAGAATTTTTCGCACTGGGCGAGAGCCA
Organism: Candidatus Limnocylindria bacterium; assembly: GCA_035490055.1. Taxonomy (GTDB): domain Bacteria; phylum Acidobacteriota; class Terriglobia; order Acidiferrales; family UBA7541; genus Acidiferrum. The sequence continues at coordinate 110,629 of DATHIB010000017.1, forward strand.
TGGGATGCGAAGCAACGGAACGAATGTCGTCGAGGGACGCTCCCGGGCAGCCGATGAGGTGATGTTCGATGGGCAAAATTGTTTCCGCGACAATGCCGAGATCGCTTTCGAGCAGGAGATCGTAGACGCGGACTACAGACCCTGCGAGGGAGTTTTCCACGGGAGCCAGAAGGGCGTCGGCGGCGCCTTCGGCAATGGCCGTGAAGGCGGCCTCAAACGTCGCGCGGGGCACGGTGGTAATAGCGCCGCCGAGAAGCTGGATGGCGGCGGCTTCGCTGAAAGCGCCGGGTTCGCCTTGAAAAGCCACGCGTATGGTCTGGCGGTCGGATGTGTTCATCGGCAGGCGCTATCTTGCAATAAGGGGCGCAAAACAAAAAGCAAAGATTCGCTCCGGGCAGGAAAAACTTTGCCGGAATGGCTGTTGCGTTCTCCCGAAGTAGAAATCTGACCTTTCGGCAGGCGCGCCTCTGGGTAGCATCTGCCGACTTCGCAGTGCGCTGGAGTTCCTCCCAGCGGTATAATTCCGTTTCCAGAAGAGAGGTTCCACCATGAACAGACCCGAATCGAGCGAATATGCGGATTACTACGCGAATTACATATCGAAAGTTCCGGGGTCTGATGTCCTGGGCGTTCTGGAATCCCAGCGATTACAGATGCTGCAGTTGTTTACAGGGCGAAGCGAGCGGGACGGAAGCTTCCGGTATGCGCCCGGAAAATGGACGGTAAAGGAAGTTCTCGGGCACATCACGGATACCGAGCGCATTTTTACTTACCGGGCGTTGCGGTTTGCGCGCGCCGATCAAACGCCGCTTCCCGGATTCGAGCAGGATGACTACGTGCGGAGTGGTGCGTTTAGCGAGCGGACGCTCGCAGGCCTTACCGAGGAGTTTGGAGCCGTGCGCAGCGCGAGTATCGGCCTGTTTCGTTCGTTCAAGGAAGATGTCTGGCCGCGCCGCGGCTTGGCCAATCAGAAGGAAGTGACCGTGCGCGCGCTGGCTTTTATCACCGCGGGCCACCAGATGCACCACCGCATCATCCTGGAAGAGCGCTACTTTCCGTCCATTCCGCGCGCCTGAATCGACAATTGAGTCTACCGCCGGATGCGGGAATGATCGACGTAGAAACGTTGGTACGCCAAATTATTCCGTAAATTATCCTGGCGCACGGCCCCGGCAGCCGGATCGAAAGAGTGGCACACCGCGGGAACCGCGGAATCAGATGTGCGGCCATGGCCGGTCATTCGAGGCCTTTTCCCTGGTTTAATGAGGAAGAAGAGCAACATGGCCGCGAGCGTGATAACGAACGCCGCGCCAATCACCGCCGCGTCTCCTGCGCTGAGCGGGTTTAGAAACACGTCGTCGAGGGTGTGGATCCCCCAACAAAGAAGGGTCACGACGAGGAAGCCGGCCAGGCGCCTGAAGGTGCGCACGAGCCCGCCGCGAACGACCAGGGACTTGGAAGGACGCACGCCCGAAGCTTGATGGATGACTCCGCCGCGCATGGGTCCATCCTCGGAAGAGTCCCGGTGAATGAATGCCGGCTCCGGGAATCGTAAGAAATCAAGGGAGCGAGAGACGGGCGGGGTATAACTCTTCTTCATAATGCTGGCGCGAGCGCACCGGGGATTTTGTCCCTCGATTTCGCCGTTGGATTCAACCAGAACCACGCAACCACACGCTGGATTGACGCAATGCCAGCGCTCCCCGGATTTCATGACCATGGCCCTTTTTCCTCCCTTAGCAAGACCGGCTGAGTGTCCGCAAAGGTAATCGCAGGTTGGGCCCGTGATAAACGGAGAGCCAATATAAATATAAGTAAACTGAAAAGCAAGAGAAATTGTAATGCAAATCTTACATATATACTTAGCATAAATGGAGGTTCGGCTGGCGGCTCCTTGGGAGCGGAAGCACAGGTGTTCGCTGTATCTTCGCCCCGCTGGCGCTCATCCAACTGAGAAGGCGAGCAACAAGCATGCCGCAGAAGCAATACGGGGCCAAAGGTTGCGAGGGGGGCGAGCGGCTGTTAAAATTCGTTGTTTGCTGGGACGCAGCCGTCTGTGCCGTAAGCGCGGGCGGCTTTTTCTCCGTTTGGGAAGGCGTTCGCAAAGCGAACCGCCGGCGACCCGTCTTATCGGCCTGACCCCCTCGAGCTTTTTTTCGAGTGTGATTGCGGTGAGGAGAAGCTCGACTCACCGGTTCTGGCCCCTGCGGAAGGGAGACTACGAGTGGCAAAGTACGATGTAGCGATTATCGGAAGTGGTCCGGGCGGGTACGTGGCGGCGATCAGGGCGGGCGAACTTGGCCTGAAAGCGGTTGTGGTGGAGAAGGACCCGTACCTGGGCGGGACCTGCTTACACGTCGGGTGCATCCCCACCAAGGTGCTGCTGCATCACGCCGAGGTCTACGATCAGTTCAAGAACGGGGCGGAGCTGGGATTCGAGGTCAGCGGGCTGAAAATCAACTGGGCAAACATCCTTTCGCGAAAAGACAAAATCGTCAAGAAGCATTCGAAAGGCATCGAATTTCTCTTCAAGAAGAACAAGGTGGAGTGGGTGCAGGGCTGGGGAAAGTACGAAGGCCCAGGGCGCGTGAGCGTCGAGAAGGACGGGAAGAAAACCGAGATCGAAGCGGCAAACATCCTGATGGTGAGCGGGTCTGAGGCAAAATCGCTTCCAGGCATTGAACCCGACCACAAGATGATTCTCACGAACCGCTCGATTCTTCAGCTTCCGGAGATTCCGAAGACTTTGATTGTGGTTGGCGCGGGCGCCGTGGGCGTGGAGTTTGCGTCCATCTATAATTCCTTCGGGACGCAAGTGACGATCCTGGAAGCGCTGCCGCGTGTTGTGCCGGTCGAGGACGAAGAAATCTCCGCGGAGCTGACCAAGGCCTTTCAGAAAAAAGGCATCCAGGTTTTCACCGGTTGCGCAGTGGAGTCGGTGAAGAAGGATGCGAAGGGCATCGCCGTGGCATTCAAGGACAAGGACGGGAAGGCGCAGACGCTGCAGGCGGAGAAACTCCTGCTGGCCGTGGGCCGCAAGCCGATGACGGAGAATTGCGGTCTGGAGAAATCGAAAGCCAAGCTGGAGCGCGGATTCGTCCATGTGGGCGATAACATGGAGACGGCCGAGAAGGGGCTGTATGCCATCGGAGACATCGTTGCGGGGCTGCCGCAACTGGCGCACGCGGCGATGATGGAAGGGATTATCGCGGTAACGCACATCGCAGGGAAGCCGGCTCATCAGATCGTGAAGACCAGGATCCCGAACGCGACGTACTGCGAGCCGCAGATCGGCTCGATTGGACTGACGGAAAAGCAGGCGCGCGATGTCGGCTACGACGTAAAGATTGGGAAGTTCCCCTTTGTGGGGAACAGCAAGGCGACGATTCTGGGGAGTCACGGCGGTTTCGTCAAAGTGGTTTCCGACGAAACATACGGCGAGGTGCTGGGAATTCATATCATCGGGCCGCTGGCGACGGAACTTCTGGCGGAGGCGGCCACGGTGTTGAACCTCGAAGGCACCATCGACGACATGATGAACATGATGCACGCGCATCCCACAGTGTGGGAAGCCATGGGCGATGCTTTTGCGAGCGTGCGGGGATTGCAGATAAACGTTTGAGCTCTTGCCTGTAGGGGCGCAGCATGCTGCGCCCCTACAAAGGAAATCGAACCGTGCTGAAAAATTGCCTTACTATCGATTTGGGACTAATTGGCTACGCGGAAGCTTACGCGTTGCAGAAGCGTATTGTTGCGGCGCGCAAGGCAGAAGTCATTGAAGATGTGCTCCTCCTCTGCGAGCATCCGCACGTGATCACGCAGGGACGGAGCGGCAAATGGGAGCACCTGCTGGCTTCCGCGCATGTGTTGCGGCAGAAAGGCGTGGAGTATTACGAGACCAGCCGCGGCGGGGACATCACCTATCACGGACCAGGGCAGACTGTCGCGTATCCCATTCTGAATCTCGGGGCGATTCGGCGCGACGTTGTTTGGTATGTGCGGATGCTGGAAGAGGCGATGATCCAGGCGACTACGGAGTTTGGCATTACCGCGGAGCGCGTTGCAGGGAAGACGGGAATTTGGGTCAAGAGCGATGACACTGAGGAAAAGCTGGGAGCCATCGGCGTACACATCAGCCGGTGGGTGACTTCACATGGGCTTGCGTACAACGTTTCGACGGATTTGCGTTACTTCGATTTGATCGTGCCGTGCGGGATAGCGAACCGTAAGGCGACATCGCTGGAAAAATTGCTGGGACGCAGCTTGGACTCGAAAGAAGTTGAACGGAGGCTCGCAAAGCATTTTGGAGAAGTGTTCGGACGGGAGATGAAGAAAGCGGCGCGAGAAGAGTTGCTCGAGAAACTGGAGCACGTGAAGCAGCAGGCTGCGGTTTCGGCGTAAGACTTGGAGCGGGGAATGAAGAAGGAATTGACGCGGCAGCAGTATCTGGATCTGTACTACTACATGCGGCTGAACCGCGCCGTCGAAGACATGATGGTGAAGCTCTTCCGGCAGAACAAGATTGTCGGAGGTCTTTACTCCAGTCTGGGCCAGGAAGCGATTTCCGTGGGAACGGCGTACGCGCTGGAAAAAAAGGACTGGCTGGCGCCGATGATCCGCAACATCGGGGCGCTATTAGTGAAGGGCGTGCGGCCGCGCGACGTTTTCATGCAGCACATGGCGAAGTACGATTCGCCGACCAAGGGCAAGGATGGCACCAGCCACTTCGGGGATCTGGACAATCTGCACATCGTTTCGCCGATTTCGATGCTGGGCGATTTGATTCCGGTGATGACCGGAGTGGCCATGGCGGGAAGATATCTCGGCCAAAAGATCGTGGCCATGACGTGGATTGGGGACGGCGGCAGCTCCACCGGCGTATTTCACGAAGGGCTGAATTTTGCGGCCGTGCAGAAAGCGCCGTTTGTTTTGATTCTCGAGAATAATCTGTGGGCGTATTCCACACCTGTTCGCAAGCAGGTGCCACTCGAGAATCTCGCGGACCGTGCGAAGGCGTATGGCATCGAGAGCTACATTGTCGACGGCAATGACGTGGTCGCGATGTATTCCACGGCGAAGGAAGCGGTGGAGCGGGCGCGGGCGGGGGAAGGACCGATTCTGATCGAAGCCAAGACTTTTCGGCGGATGGGCCACGCGCAGCACGATCCCGCCGAATACGTGCCGAAAGAGATGCGTGCGTACTGGGAAGCGCGCGACCCCATCGCAATCTATGAAAAATTCCTGACGGGTGAAAAGCTGCTCGACGCCAAAGCCAGGAAAGAGATCGAGGAGAAGATCAACACCCTGCTCGCCAAGGAACGGGACTTTGCGGAGAACTCTCCGATGCCCCCGCCGGAGTTTGCGGAGACGGGCGTCTACTGTACCGGAGACGATTGCCACAAGATACGGGCGAAGTGGGAGCGGCCGATTGCGGAGGTGACCCCGCCGAGATCGAGTGTCGAAGCGGTTTGGACGGTTCCGGGTTTCGGCTCGGGCAAAGGCTCCGGCGGCGCGCACGCGCCGATTCACTTCGGCGATACGCAGCCTGCGGAGACAAAACCTGCTGAAGCGGGCAAGTCCGCGGTGAAGGCGCCGGCGAAAGCGGCGGCAAAGAAAACCGTGAAGGCCGTCCCGGCGAGCGCTTCGCGAAAGGCGCGGAGATAAGCATGCCTGGAACGAATGGCAGCGCGCCGAGTGGCACGCAAGTTACTTTTCTCGAAGCCATCAAGCAGGCGATGTTCGAGGAGATGGAGCGCGACCCAGCGGTCATTTTGATGGGGGAAGACGTAGGGGTGTACGGCGGGGCGTTCAAGACAAGCGAGGGGATGCTGGAGCGCTTTGGCTGGGAACGCGTGATTGATACGCCGATCAGCGAGAGCGCCATTATCGGCGCTGCCTGCGGAATGAGCTATCTGGGGCTGCGGCCCATTGTCGAGATGCAGTTCATCGACTTTATCGTTTGCGCGTTCAATCAGATTACGAATTTTGTGGCCAAGGGACATTACTTGTGGAACGCCCCGGCGCCGATGGTGGTGCGCGGGCCGTCCGGAGGCGGCGTGCATGGAGGGCCGTTCCACTCGGCGAATCCGGAGATGTATTTTGTGCACACGCCGGGGCTCAAGGTGATTTATCCCTCCACGCCCTATGATGCCAAGGGCTTACTGAAGGCCGCCGTGCGGGATAATAACCCGGCGCTCTTCTTCGAGCACAAGTTCCTCTACCGCCGCATCAAAGGAGAGGTTCCCGCCGGGGACTACACCGTGCCGATCGGCAAAGCCGTGGTGCGCCGTGAAGGGAAGCACCTGACGATCATTTCCTACGCGGCGATGATGCATACTTCGCTAGAGGCGGCCGAAGCCCTGGCGAAGGAAGGGATCGAAGCGGAAGTGATCGATTTGCGGACGCTGCTGCCGCTCGATGAAGAGACGATTTTGAATTCTGTGAAAAAGACCAACAAATGTCTCGTGGTGCATGAAGACACGAAGACGGGTGGAATCGCGGGCGAAATTGCGGCGATTCTCTGCGAGACAGCGTTTGGCGATCTGGACGGGCCGCTGATGCGCGTGACGTCGCTCGATACGCCGGTGCCGTACGCGCCCACGCTGGAAGAATATTTTCTGCCCAACGCGAAAAAGATTTTTACCGCCGCCAAGGAACTGGCGCGGTATTAGATTTCTCACGAGAAGAGGAGAGCGACCATGGCCGTAGACATCGTAATGCCCCAGATGGGCGAGAGTATTTTCGAAGGGACGATCACCAAGTGGCTGAAGAAGCCCGGCGACAAGGTGGAACGCGACGAGCCGCTGTTTGAAATCTCCACCGACAAAGTGGACGCGGAGATTCCGTCGCCCTCAGCCGGCGTGCTGAAGGAGATCAAGGTCGGCGAAGGGCAGACCGTGCCGATTCAAACCATCGTCGGCGTCATAGATGCGGCGGGCTCTGCGGCCGCGGCGCCGGTCCCAGTGAAAACGGCTGCGCCCCCTCCTGCTCCTGCAAAAGCCCCCGTCGCCGCTGCTCCAGTCCCGGCACCGCCGAAGCCCGCGGCTCCTGTTCCGGCCGCCGCGCCGATTGCGGCTGCTCCTGCTTCCTCGGGTTCCACGGGCGAACGGATTCACAGCTCGCCGTTGGTTCGCCGCATGGCCGTAGAGCATGGCATCGATCTCTCGAACGTGACGGGGACCGGAGCGGGCGGGCGAATCAGCAAGCAGGACATCGAAGCGGTGATCGCGGCTGGCGGCGCGCCGGCTGCTACTCCCCCCGCCTACTCCGCTCCGGCTCCAGGGGCATCTTCGCGGCCGGCGCCTCCGCCACCAACGGCATCCGCGCCAGGCGTGTCCGGCGGGCAGGCGCACGTCGCGCTAGAAACGGCAGTGCCGCGCGAGAAGATGTACTTCGGCAATTACGAAGTGCAGCCGATGAGCGCCATGCGTCAGCGTATCGCCGAGCACATGGTGGCGTCCAAGCGCGTTTCCGCGCACGTGTACTCCGTCGATGAAATCGACATGACGAAGGTGGCCGCGCTGCGCGCCAAGTCCAAGGACGAATTCGAAAAGCGCTACGAGACCAAGCTGACATTCATGCCCTTCTTCGTGAAGGCCGCGGTCGCCGGACTGCGCTCGTTTCCGACGTTGAACGCCTCGCTGGATGGAACGAACATCATCCTGCACAAGGAGATCAACATCGGGATCGCCGTGGCGCTCGACTGGGGCCTGCTCGTCCCGGTGGTGAAAAACGCCGACGAGAAAAACATTCTCGGCATCCAGCGCAATATGAACGATCTCGCGGAGCGCGCGCGTTCGAAAAAGCTGAAGCCCGAGGAAGTTCAGGAAAGCACATTCTCGATTACCAACCCGGGCGTCTTCGGCGGCTTGTTCGGGCTGCCGGTGATCAGCCAGCCGAACGTCGGCATCCTCGGGCTCGGCGCCATCGAGAAGCGCCCGGTGGTTATCAACGACTCGATCGCCATCCGCTCGATGTGCTACGTGACGCTCAGCTACGACCACCGCGTCGTGGACGGCGCGATCGCCCACCAGTTCCTGCACAAGGTGAAGGAAACGCTCGAAAACTGGTCGGAGCCGGTGCTTTAGGAGACGGTGACCGGGATGATAGCCAGGTTAGCAGAGACTGAGACTTCCTCACGGAACACTCTACGGGTTCAACGGATGGAGATTTCTTCACTACATAGGGTGGCCCGTAGACTTCGTCCGGGTCCTGCCCGAAATTGGGACGAGCGTTCCCATGAGTGACCATTCCTGAGTTCTTTCTGTGTCCCACCTCATATGGAAGTATCATAAATCAAAAGGTTTACTGCTGTTCCAGGCTGGAAGCCGGGCTGCGCTAAGAACTCCCGGAACCAGCGCAAGTGCGGGCAATTTCAAGGAAACGCCAATTGATGCAGCCCCGAATCCTCATCGCTGACGACCAGCAGGACGTTCTGGACGCGCTGCGGCTGCTGCTCAAGGGGCACGGCTACAGCATCGAAACGGTGAATTCTCCGGCGGATCTGCTGGCGTCCGTGGTGCGCCAGGAATTCGACATTCTGCTCATCGATCTGAACTACGCGCGCGACACGACGTCCGGACGCGAAGGTTTGGATGTGCTCAGCCGACTGAGGGAGATCGAAGATGCCCCGCCTGTGGTGGCCATGACCGGATGGGCCACCGTGGGCTTGGCCGTGGAAGCCATGCAATACGGCGTGAGCGACTTTGTCGAGAAGCCGTGGACCAACACGCGGTTGCTGGAAATTCTCCAGAAGCAAATCGGCCTGGGCCGCGAGCGCCGCGAAGCGCGCCTGCGGGCATTGGAAGAACTCCGGGTGCGGCAAGAAGCCATCCTCCATCTTCAGGAGCAGGAACGGGAGATCGCCGAAGCCAAAGCGATTCAGGAAAAACTTCTGCCACGCGAAATTCCGCAAATGCCGGGATATGAAATCGCCAGCGCCTGGCAATCGGCCCGTTTGGTGGGAGGCGATTATTTCGACATTCTTCCACTCGACGAGAAAACGCTTGGACTGTGTATCGCCGACGTGTCTGGAAAAGGCATGCCAGCCGCTCTGCTGATGTCCAACCTGCAGGCTGCCGTGCGCGGACTCTCTTCGCTTTCCGTTGCGCCCCATCTCCTGTGCAACCGGCTGAATTCCATCGTCTACCGGAATACGGACAGCGACCGCTTCATCACGTTTTTCTACGCACAACTGGACGGCCCCGCCCGCCGATTGGCTTACGTCAACGCCGGGCACAACGCGCCATTCGTGATGCGCTCCGACGGCTCGCACGAGCGATTGCGGGAGGGCGGCGCCGTGCTGGGCGTCTTCGCCAGCCGGGATTATGAGATGGGCGCGGCGCAGTTGTCCCCGGGCGATCGCGTGGTTCTGTTTACGGACGGCGTTACGGAAGCGTGCAGCCCGGCGGGCGAGGAGTTCGGCGAAACCCGCCTGCTGCATTTGCTGGAGGATCACCGTGCGCTGTCCGCCGATGAATTGCAGGCGAAAATCCTAGCCGTGGTAGCCGAGTTCTGCGGGGGCCGCTGGCAGGACGATGCCACGCTGCTGGTGCTTGCCGTTGGTGCACAAAGACACGGGAACGGAGACCATCTCCAGACCGCACTCGAGGAAACTGCTCGCTGAGTCCAGCTTACCCCTGATTTCCCGTTTCCCTCATTGCAGGAGCGGCTTCAGCTTGGCCACCCAAACCGCAAATCCTTCCATCGCAATGGGCTCGATGCCGGCGTCGCGCACGAAGCGGTGGCGGTCATTTTCCGCGTTTAAGGCCACATCGGTGACGGCGGCAAATTCGGTTTTCAGGGAAGCTTTGGCGGTGATGCGCTCTGCGGTGTAGGCCAGGAGCTTAGCGTCGACCGGGGCACGGGTGACGGAGAGACTCTGTACGAGACGGCGCGTTCCGTTGCGGCGGTAGCTGTAGTCGAGACGCATGGGGTCGCCTGGGAAAGTAAACTCCGACGCGCGAACGGATTTTTCGATGCGGTCCCACAGGCGGGCCTGCCGGAAAACCTGCGAGCAGAACGAGCGCATTGGGGCGACGTGGTCGCTTTGTAGCGCGTCACCGCCTGGTCCGCGGTTTTGCCCAGGTCGCTGAAAAAAACCGTCTGGCGGCCGTTGGTGTTGCACGTCCATTTGTCGAAGACCAGCATCCCGGCGAAGTCATGCAGGTTTTCCACCTCGCGCAACTGCTCGTCGGGAAGAAAATCATGCAATGTGAGCTGCCGGGGATCTCCGGGATAGCGAGAGCCGAACTGCAGCCCGGACTGGCATGGAATCCGCGCGCGTGGCAGCTCCACGGCCAATTCCGGGGTCAGCCGGATCAACTCCTCCGAGACGGCGACAATCTCCACCAGGACCGTGGGTAGTCCAAGGCGTGCCGCCAACCTCGTTCCAAGCAGTTCGTTGACCAGGATTCCCCGGTGTTGAGGATTATTTTGGAACTTCACGACGTAATAGTAGCCGTCGCTGCAGCGCAGCAGGTGTGATTGCGCTCCACCCCGCATCCGCCGTATCTGTTCCAACGATCGTAGCATACGGAATTACATAAATGGTACGTACCGCTCCCGGCAAATATCACCTACCGGAAACAAGGTCAATTCCTGAATTGAAAAACACAGTATTCAATGTGGGAAACAAGCAAGGGTAGTGATAGTCCCAGTCTGGGAGGTGTGATTCCGTAAAAAGAAAAAGCCGGAACGATGCTCCCGGCTTCTTCCTCAACAAGTTCTCCGCTGTCTGAAAAAGATCTACCGCCTCTTTTTCTTCTTCGCCGGCTTCTTCGCTTTCTTCTTGGCGGCCTTTTTCTTGGGCTTCGATTTTGCTGCCTTTTTCTTCTTGGCAGGTTTCTTCTTCGCCGCTTTTTTGGCCGGTTTCTTCCCCGCTGGCTTGGCTGCCGGTTTTGGCGCGGGAGTCTCTTCCTCGGGTTCTTCGCCGACGATCACCAGCTCCTCTTCCTCGGTTTCGACGATCTCTTCCGTTTCGCCCGCCAGCTCCTCGTCATCTTCCAGCCGGGACAGCTCGTTGTCGTCTTCGAAATTGTCCTTCTCGATTTCCATTCCATCCTCCCCTGGGGGAATCTTTGGCCCCCGTTTTGCAAAGGGGGTCCACGGGTCGCTGTTCTGGCCGGAGTTACCTGAAATTCCACTCCGCCCTTCAGCCGTTGTTACCGTACTCGCCGGGAGTTGTCAAGCATTCTGCGGGATTCCCTGCAAGAGACCTCTGGGGCGAAGGGGAGCGATGCGAGGGCAACCCGTAGCACAGGATCCTTCGAAATGCTTGGTCGCACGTAAGTTATTTATAGAAAAAGACTTAATTGTGACTTGCAGCGACTGCTCCTCCGGCTGTATTGCCCGCCACAGGCGGCGCGGGTTTTTTCTTTGACTTGGATCGTGCCCGCGCCGGCGAAGTTTCAGGAGCCCCGCCGAGGGTGTAGATGCGCAGCACCATGCCGCGGCTCACTTTGTTGGCCTTCAAGCGATTCCATTTGCGCAAGTCGTCCGCACTCACGCTGAAGCGGTCGGCGATTCCCAGGAACGTGTCGCCGCGCCGCACACGATAACTCACCAGCCGGCGTTTCGTTTCCGATTGCGGCTGTGTCGCGGGGATGATCAGCTTCTCGCCCGCATCGAGCGCGGCTTTGCGCTCCAAATTGTTGGCATCGGCGATGGCCGCAGCCGTCACGCGATATTTCTTGGCTATGGATGTGAGCGTTTCTCCGTTTTCCACGCGATGGCGCCGCCAACTGACCCACTTGTCCGGAGGAATATCCGCGATCTCCGCGGAGAACTTTTGCGCCGTGCCCAGCGGCAGATGCAGTTCGAAAGAAGGATCGTCGGGAGTCGCGAGGCGCAGCAGAGAGGGATTGAGCGAGCGAAGTGTCTCCGCGTCGACGTCGATGGTTTCCGCCACCAACCGCAGATCGATGGCGCGGCCCGGTTTAACGACGTCGGTTGGGATCGGCGCCTCCGGTTCGGCCTGGATATTGTAGTGCGCCGCATCCTTGGCGATGAGCGTCAGCGCGATGATGATAGGCACGTAGTTTTTCGTTTCGCGCGGGAGCACATTCCGCTTGTAGAGCTCCCAGAAATCGGCGTAACCGGTGCGCTCGATGCCCTTCTGCACGTTCCCCGGGCCGCAGTTGTAAGCGGCCATCGCCAGGTACCAGTCGCCGTAAAGCTTGTAAAGGTCGCGAAGATGCTGCGCCGCGGCATGCGTGGCCTTCTCGGGATCCTGGCGTTCATCGATCCACCAGGTGTGCCGCAGGCCGTATTGCTGCCCGCGGTAGGCCACGAATTGCCAAATTCCCCGCGCGCCCGCGCGCGAAAGTGCCAGCGGCTGGAAGGCGCTTTCCGCTTGCGCCAGGTAAATGAGGTCCTGCGGCAGGCCCTCTTCCCGCAGCACGCGGGAAATCATCTCGCGATAACGCCCGGCGCGCCGCAGTCCGGTTTCCACGATGGCGCGGCCACGCGGCGTTTGGAAGAAATTGAGAAAGGAGAGCACCTGATCGTTCACGGTCAGCGGCAGGTCGTGGGAAAAGTTCTTAGCCGCTTCCTCGGCCCGCTCTTTCAGCCGCGGATCGACCGGAAAGGTCATCTCCGCCACTTCGTCAATCGCCGCTGGAACGGCGGGAGCTTCGCTGAAGCCGTCTCCGGCTCGGAAGGCCTGCAGCTCGTAGGCATACACCGTGTCCACCACGCGATGAAACAGTTCGCTTAACCGCGGATCGCCATTGGGGTCGTAGCCGCTCTCCAGCATCCAGTCGACGGCGTCGTCGAAATCCTTCCGCGCGGCTTCGAGGTGGCCGGCCTTAAAATTTTGCTCGCCGGAGGCGAATTTTTCCTGGACCTTCTGGATCAGGTAGTCCTTCCCGGCCGGAACCGCGGACAACATCCAGACGTAGTAGCGGCGCGGCGGATTCAATACCGGTAAAGGCGCAAGTTCCACCGGAGCCTGTGGTGCTGCCGCCGGCGCCAGCGCCGGAACTCTTGCCTGCACGGGCTTTTTTCCTGCGTCTTCGCAGCCCATAAGCCCCGCGGCGAAGACCAGGGTACCAGCCGCGATGCTGAGCCTTTTCCTCATCCCTTCATGGTAAGGAGCGGCTCACCATAAGGTCAACGCATTCCGGCAAACAGGGGTTGACGCTCTCAGTACAAGCCGGGACCTTCCTCGGCGCTGTTCCGGGCCTCCCTGACTTGGGATAGACTCGCGCTGGAGGTGATCCCGTGAAGACCAGTGCGCGACTTGCCGAGGCCAACCGCTTCCGAACGCAGGTCGTTTGCCTGCTCGCCTTGCTCCTCGCCTGCGCTCCGGCCGTCTCCTCGCAGCAGAAGAGCCTTGCTACTGAGAAGCGCGCCGAAATCGAAAAAGCGGTTTCGAGTTTCATGTCGGCAAACAGCGTGCCCGGGATTGGGGTGGCCGTCGTCCTGGAGGGTGAACCCGCATGGTCCGCAGGATTCGGCATGGCGGATCTGGAGGATTTTGCTCCGGCGACCTCCTCAACGCTCTTTCGGCTCGGATCCATTTCCAAACCGATCACCGCCACCGCCATTTTGCAACTTTGGGAGCGTGGCAAATTGGACCTCGACGCGCCCGTCCAGAAGTACTGTCCGGCATTTCCACAGAAAGAATGGCCGATCACCGCGCGCGAACTGCTCGGCCACCTGGGAGGCATCCGCCATTACAACAGCGACGGAAAAGGTGACATTCCCGAGGATAGCGCCCGGCATTTCGCGGGCATGGAAGAGTCGCTGCAGATTTTTGCGGCCGACCCTCTCGTCGCGAAACCTGGAACGAAATTCAATTACTCGACCTACGGCTACACGCTTCTTGGGTGCGTCCTGGAAGGCGCCACCTCGCAGAAGTACGTGGACTTTGTGCGCGAGAATGTTTTCAAACCTGCGCGAATGGAGCACACGCAGGCGGATGATTTTCTTGCGGTGGTTCCCCACCGGACCCGCTGGTATCACAAAGACAAAGCCGGAGTGGTCCGCAACGCGGGCGTCCTGGACTCCAGCTACAAGATTCCGGGCGGCGGCCTGATCTCTTCCGCGGACGATATGGCGCGGTTCGAGGCCGCCATTCTCGCTGACAAACTTATACAGCGCTCGACGCGCGATCTCATGTGGACCATTTTGAAACCTACAGAAGGCAAGCCCAGCCACTACGCCTTGGGATGGTTCGTTGCCGAAAAGTTTGGCTCGCGAACCGCGGGCCATACTGGCGGACAACAAGGTACCGACACGGCGTTCTTGGTGGCGCCCGAGCGGCGCGCAGGTGTAGTCGTGCTGGCCAATATGGACAACGTGAATACCAACCTCCTCGCCGATGAAATCTTGAAGATCGTCCTGGACCTCAAGGACAAGACGCCTTAATCAATACACCGGCCTCGCCTACACTTCTGCACGTTTGAGGAGATATTGCGCGGCCAGCGGAAACGCGCTCAGGGGGACGAACGGTTTGTTGTTCATTAGTTGCATGGCTATACTTCGGCTCGTTCAACCGCAAGCTGAGTAGAAAGAACGAAGAGCATGGCCACCACGATCCAGATCATGTTGCTGATCGCCAGCGGCAGACTTCGAATCGGAACCGGTGGAAACGGCAGGTCGATGTGCCACCGCCATCGAATCGCAGCCGCAAAAAGTGGAAAGCCGAATAGGATTCCCATGCTTGCGCCTAGCCCCTTCAGGCCGTTACGCAGCAAAACGGTCAGCGAGTATGTAAGGCAATAGACCCAGAGACCATAGATCAAGGGGTCCAAGAGGGTCTGGGTCTTCATCGAGCCGAATACTGCCGAATGAAATGCATTCTTGCTGTACCTGGAGAGACTGATCCAGCCCGCCAGGAAATTTACCGTTGCCACGGCCAGTAGCTCGGCAATTCCGACAGCCCAGCCCGCCCAGACAAAATACGCGCGGCTACGCGGCTTCGTGAACAAGAAGTGTTCTGTCTTGTCGGCAAACTCATGGATAGCGCCGATGGCCCCTAAACCCAGAGCCACGGCCATGAGAATTAAACCGAAGGTGGTTGAAAACGCGGTGGTGCCGAAGTCCTCCACGAGATGGGTGCCCAAACTTACTATCACTGCCACGGGCATCACAATTGCGGCGATAACTAGAAAGACGACAAAAAAAGACCGTGTGTCACGCCAGCATTTCCAGATGTACATTACCGCTCCTTTCGGACCAGCTGTAAAAAAATCTCCCGCAAGCTCAGAGGGGCGAAATTCGTAATGGTTGCGCCGTTCTGAGATAGCCCGGCGGCGAAACCATCCGCATCCTTCGTTACGACATAGCGGTAGAAATTCCCCTCGACCGCCACGGACAAAACTTGCGGCGAGGTTTGTGCCGGCAGGGAGTTACCGGCGGCGGTAATCAGGCGAAACTCATTCTTGATGTCGTCCAGCCGGGACTCCATCAGGAGCTTGCCGCTATCGATGATGCCGGCGAATTCGGCGATCTGCTCCACCTCCTCGAGCTGGTGAGAAGAAAAGAATATAGTACATCCCCGGTCTGCCGCATCCTCGACCAGCGCGCGCAACAACTGATCGACCGAAACCGGGTCCAAGGCGGTCGTCGGCTCATCCAGAATCAATAGATCCGCTCCTTGAGAAAGCGCCAGCAACAGCCAGACCTTCGTTTGCTTGCCGTTAGAGAGTTTTTCAAAGCGCTGCTTCATGGAGATTTCAAACAGCGCAGCGTATTTTTCCACTGCTCTGTCGGACCACGTGGGGTAAAAACCACGGCTGAATCGCACCAGTTCGTTTGCAGTCAGCGATGGATATAGCATCTTTTTTCGCTGACAAAGGCGGCGCGCTGAAGAATTGCAATGCGTTCGCTCCTGATATCCATTCCCAGCACATGAGCCGAACCGGCGGTGGGGCGCGTCAGGCCCAATAGCATTTTGATGGTGGTCGTCTTTCCCGCGCCGTTGCGCCCGAGAAATCCATAGATCGCACCTCGCGGCACATGGAGGTTTATTCCGTCTACAGCGCGAATGCCGCCGTAGGTCTTGGCAAGACTCTCACTGCCGATAGCAACTTCGTTCATTTGCGCACTCCCAGATTTTCCAGCTCTTCTTGCACGGTCTTCAGGATCTCCTTATTTGTCAGGCGAAGTTGCGCGCCTTCCACGGCAATCTGCCGGGCATACGGTTGCAGACGCCGCACCTTTTCCGATTTGAGAAATCGAGGAACATTTTCCGCAACAAATGTCCCGCCTCCTGGCACGCTCCGCGTCACACCCTCGCGCTCCAGGTTCTGATAAGCCCGCGCCACCGTGTTGGGATTGATTCGCAGTTCCGCTGCCAGCTTGCGCGTGGCAGGCAGCGCTTCGCCCGTTCGCAGCGCCCCGGCCGCCACCGCCTGCTTCACCTGCGATTCCAGTTGCAGGTAAACCGGCACGCCCGACGACGGGTTGAGGTGCAAGAGCATATTGTACTAGTACACTAGTACAGTACCCGTGTCAAGCCCTTTTCTAAAAGGTGCTCTCCCGGTCCGCCTTCGCCCCTAACCGACCAAAGGGATAAAAATTCTCCTTGCGGAATCCCAAAAGCCGTGGTACTCTGTCTTTGCGTTTGTTGCTCTTGTATCGCCTTTGGGTAGTAAAGCGGTCGCAAGGTCACACTTGCGGCCTATTTTTTTGTTCGCTGGACCGCTTTGCAGTCCTCCCGAACGAAGCTTGAAGACGGCCGCGGCTCTGTTGAGGGGCTCGGGACTTGGGGCATCAGATAGCTCAATGTAGTGCTCAGCCGCTTCCCGGCTGACGGAAAAGAGTAAAGCAGTGAGTAAAGAACAAGGTACAGTGAAGTGGTTCAATGCCAGCAAGGGCTTCGGCTTCATCCAGCGCCAGAGCGGCGAGGACGTTTTCGTCCATTTCTCCGCGATCGTGGCTGATGGCTATAAGACGTTGAACGATGGCCAGGCGGTTGAATTCGAAGTTTCCAAGGGCCCCAAGGGTCTGCAGGCTTCGAACGTACAGCCCCTCTAATGGATAGCTGCTTCCGGCCTGATCGGCCTTAACTCCGATCCAGTCGGTTTCAGCCTCACTTCACAAAAATACAAAACGGGCGTCCCGCTTCAACTCGGGCCGCCCGTTCTGCTTTTATCCTGGTCTCTTCCCCCTCCGTCATTTCGAACTGAGCAGGCCGACTTTCTCTTGCAGAGAGAGACCTCTGCGCCATCACGCACGATTTGTGTGCATGATGAAAGCTCTCTTCCTTTTAGCCCTTTCCGATACTCGTGTCTCCGCTGTAGTAGTGACCGAATTCATGTGCCACGACACCTCGAAACTCAGAGATGTTGAGCACGGAGAGAAGTGGCAGGCCGACCGCCATTATTCGACGGCTACCGAATCCAAGGATGCCACAGCGATCCGCAACGAAGGCGTTCACTTGGCCGATCAGGTAGATCGCCGGTCAGTGGCTCGTTGAGACTGCCAGCGATGTCGTCAAGTTCGGCGAACAGCATGAGGATGGGTGTCCCGATCGAGCGGTGTGCCCGGCGGTTCGAATTTCTCGCGCCGCGGCACCAGCGACCACAACATGGCCCCAGCGACGAGAATGCCACCAAGAAACAAGATGGCGAGCTGCACCTGGGGATGTTCCACGCTTTGCACAATGAGGTAAGGCAAATAGACGCTCGCGGCCGCGAGAGCGATCACAAAGATGTAGGAAACAATCACCATGGCAATGGACAGCAGCGCATACAGCGCGACAGAACGTCGCGGAGTGATGGCGATCTTTTCGCGCATAGAGTTGCGCGCCATCATACACCCGGAGAAGTGGCCGGTGGCAGCCCTCGCGAAGGGACTCCGTTACGCCCAATACTTGTGTCGAAGGTGCGGCCCGAGGAGGGTCCCGCCGGTCTAGAGAGGAGTGCCGGCAATCACAGAAGTATTGAATCTGGGCCCCTAGCCCTTCCAGACGTAGTTCCCACACGAGGCACCGACTCCGTGGGATGTTTCTTTGCCAGCGGTTGCCGGCAGAGGGGACAATTTTTACGCCACATATTGGATCAGCCTTTTCCTCAACAAACCGGTTGCCCGCAGGCGAGAACGTCAAGCTGATCGATCATGGCGTAGAATTCTTCCAGCTCCTGCATTGCTGTGAGAAGCTCGAGCGCTTTTCCGTGGGCGGCTATCTCCCCGGTTAGACGGTGAAACTCCGGAGAATCCTTAACCGTTCCCCGTCTTCGTATGTGCGCATCCGCCGAGAGTTCGAGGATTCGTTCTATGCCTTGGTTCGCAAGACCCTCGCTATCATTCATCATCGCTTGGGCCTCCTTTCTATAAATATGGGTGCGCGCCTCCGGGATTATGGATAAGGTGAAGCCTCGAATCTGCTGGCGGATTATCATGGAGGCGGAACACGGGTGGGTGGCCGCCCCTTATGTCGTTAGGAGGTATTGGGTCACCTACCTTTTCCTGCGCCTAACCCCTATTCCTCTCCTCTAGCTTGCTGTTCCTCAGTCTCCCTGTGTCCCCCCGCCGCGCGGTGCATCTAACTCCCCCAAAATCTTCCCATTCCTCCCAGTTCCTTTCTCGCCAACCGTCCGCCCCCGTAAGTTCTTTAGCTGCAACACTTATGGATATCCCCGCAAGTGGTGCAAACAAAAGACTTACAGCAGGACTAAGCTCTTTAGATGCAACACTTACAAAAAAACGGGGGCTCCGAACATTCCAATCTTCGAACCTGCAAACCTTCAAACGCTTCGGTCCCTCTGTGGCAATTCCGCTTTTCCCTTCGGAAGGCCAGTGGCATTTCCGCAACACCGTACTTCGCGCCCCTTGTGGGACGCGCCTCCGAGCCGGACGATGGAAGGACGGTCCGAAGCGAAGCTCGCCTTTCACGCGCGGCCGTTGGTCGAAGGGAGCGTAAGCAGAACATCATGGGTACGCTGAACCGCGCAGAATTGGATAATCTCGAACGCCGTGACCTGCATCTCACGATTCTGGCCGCAGCTTTTGTCCTTGTGCAGGCGGCCGGCCTGGCCATGTTCATGTACCCGCTGGTGTTCCTCCATCCCGTCGGGAACAAGTACACACTTCGCGTCGCCTTCTTCGGCTTCTGCGCGCTGACGCTGCTCTTTGTCGGCTACTTGCTCGACCGCCAGCGTACCGTGCGCAAACTGAAGGAGCAGATTCTGGCAGAGCTGGACCGCAACGTTACGTTGCAGCATCAGGCCAGCGTGGACCTGCTCCAGACCATGCCCGATCAAAATCATTTCTGGGATCGCCTGACGATGGAATACCGCAGGGCCATGACCATGCAGAAGACCCTTTCTCTCTTGCTGGTGAAGGCCAAATCCGCGAATGCGTCCGCAAAAGCCGACCGTCTTACGGTTGCCATTCAAAATGACGGAAGATCTGAAGCTTGGAGCGATGCCGCGAAAGCGATGTCTCGCAAACTGCGGCCCTCGGATTCGATCTACCGGCTTTCGACGGATACGTTTGCCCTGGTCCTTCCGGAAACCGACGTTCAAAATGCGGAGCGCATCGCCGTCCGCTTGCAGGAAGAACTACAAGGCGTCCGCGCCAAACACAATCTGGCGTTTGACATTACCGCCCACAATTATCCCGAACACGTGAAAAGCTCGCACGAACTGGAAGAGATCGTGAAATCCCTGCTCCCCGCGCAGGACGAGTGGGCAACTCCGGTTCCCGTGGAAAACGTTTAGGATTCTGCCGCCCGCTTCCTTTTTTCGTAGCGGCGGCCTTTAGGCCGGCCGAGAGGTTGTTCGTCTTTGTTTTTGTAGTGGCCGGACTTCAGTCCGGCGCCTGGTCTGAAGAATCGACGCTGGAAAAATCAACCGAGCGCCTGTTTCAAATCTTCGAGTAAATCCTCTTTGTCTTCCAAACCCATCGAAACGCGCACCGTTCCCGGGCTGACGCCCGCGCGCCGCAGTTCTTCGATCGTCATGTTGTAATGCGAACTGTAGATCGGAAGAATTACCAGCGACTCAACTCCACCAAGACTCGCCGCCAGCAGAAACAGTCGCACGCGGTCGCAGAAGCTGCGCGCCGCAGGCAGCCCCCCTTTCATGTCGAACGCCAGCATGCTCCCGAATCCCCGCATCTGCTTCCTGGCGAGTTTGTGATCCGCATGCGATTTCAGGCCCGGATAATGCACGCGCTCTACTTTCGAATGTTTCTCCAGGAATTTGGCGACGGCGATGGCGTTTTCGCACTGGCGCTCGATTCGAACGCCGAGAGTCTTGATGCCGCGAATCAGGAGATACGCCGCGCCCGGGTCCATCGAGCCGCCCAGGTAGATAATCATTTGGCGAACGCGCTTCATCCAATTCGAATTGCCGGCGGCGACGCCGGCGATGATATCGGAGTGGCCTGCAAGGGCTTTTGTGGCGCTGTGAACAACCATGTCGTAGCCGAGCGCGATGGGATTCTGCAGGACTGGCGTGGCAAAAGTGTTATCGATGATGGAGACCAGTTTGTGTTTCTTGGCGAAGGCCACGGCTTTGTGAATATCGACGAGGCGAAGCGTGGGGTTGGTGGGCGTTTCGACGTAAAGAACTTTCGAACACGGCGTAACGAGATTTTCCATGCCTGCGAGATCGGTTCCGACCTGACGGACGGCGATGCCCATGTTGGGGAAAACGTCGCGCATCAGGCGATACGTACCGCCGTAAAGTTGCGCGGTGGATATCACTTCATCGCCGGATTTCAGCGCAGCAAGGAGCGCTGAGGAAATAGCCGCCATGCCGGAAGAGGTGACAACGGCAGCTTCGGCGCCTTCGAGGGCGGCGATTTTCTTTTCGGCGACCGAGAGCGTGGGATTGCCGTAACGAGTGTAGATGTAGACCTTGTTTTTACCCTCGGCCCACAGCTTCATTTCCTCCGTGGAAGAAAAAGTAAAAGTGGAAGAGCGGATAATCTCCGTGACGATCGGACCATTGACGCCGTGGCGATTGGGTTCGCCGCCATGAATGGCTTGTGTCTGCGGGCCGAGATTTGCGGGCTTGTTGGTCTTCATGGAAAAGAGTGTGCACCTTGTGAGCGGAGAAAAACAGCCACCAAATTGGCGGTGGCATAGACAATTTGGGCTGGCTGCCGTGTCTTAGAAATAGAGCGCAGAACGGACGGCAAGATTGGGCGGGAAAACACTGAGCGCTGAGGACGTGCGGCGGCTCTATGACCGGCACGGGTCTGCGCTGGTGGCGTATGCGTGTAGTTTCGTGACGGATGCCGCAGCGGCGGAAGACGCAGTGCATCAGGTGTTCTTGCGCCTTCTGAGCGCGGAAATAACAATGCCGGATGCGCCGGTTGCGTATGTATATCGTTCCGTTCGAAACGCGGCTCTGAATGTCCGGAGGAGTGGGCTGAAGCTGGCAGAACTTGATCCACACAGCAGCGTTTTCCGGCATCGCGACGGGAATCAGGAAGCGGCGCTGGCCCTCGAGAAAGCACTGGCGGAATTGCCGGAAGAACAACGCGAAGCGGTAGTGATGCGAGTATGGGGCGGGCTAACGCTGGAAGAAATAGCGGCGGCTGTGGGTGCGCCGCTCAACACAATCGCGTCGCGGTACAGGTACGCGCTGGAAAAACTGCGGGAGAAACTGCGGCCTTATGAACGAAATGAAAATGGGGCAATAGAAAATGGAAAATAACGACAAGAAATTTGAAGAGTATCTAAGTGAATTTCAGCCGCGGAAGCCGCGCGCTTTGCCGGAACTGATTGGCCATCGACAAGTTTGGCCCAGGCGCCTTGCTGCCGCGGCGGTGATAGCGATTTCTCTGGGAGCTTCGCTGTGGTTCGTTCGGAGAAAGAACGAATTGAACAGCCGCGAAATAGTTGCAAAGAATTCAACGAGTATATTGGAGGCGACGTCGCCGGCACGCCCGTTGGCAATGCTGCCGCTCACGCAACTGGCGCTGCAGGACCCCGATCAGCTTGATGCGCAATTGACCGCAGCTTCGCTGAGAGTGCTTCCCGAT
Organism: Candidatus Limnocylindria bacterium; assembly: GCA_035490055.1. Taxonomy (GTDB): domain Bacteria; phylum Acidobacteriota; class Terriglobia; order Acidiferrales; family UBA7541; genus Acidiferrum. The sequence continues at coordinate 132,574 of DATHIB010000017.1, forward strand.
TTTCGAGCCAGCAACAGCACCCTGGGTGCGCTTGCCAAAGAATAGTCCTTTAGGAGGACTGAGAATGTTTGCCCAACTAAGGACAGTCGTCGTTGGTGTGGCACTGCTTTTTGCAGCTGTAACGGCACATGCCCAATCGAAAGTTCCTACCGAGACAAGGAACGCCGCTTTGCGGTACTGGCTGGCGTTTGCGGACCTGCAGGATCCGCCAGCGGACAAGGCGACCGCTGAACTGCTGGAGAAAACAGCCGCTGGGGAGGCCGCGTGGGACGAAGCGAAACTCGGCCCGATTCTTGACAAGAATGAAACGGCGATCTGGAGGATGCAGCGCGCGACGAAACTGCCGGAATGCGATTGGGGACTGGAATATAACCTGGGGCCGCGCGCCTCGATCGCCTACGTTCCAAAGGCTCGGGTTCTCGCGCGGCTTAACACCTTGGATGGAATGCGGATGGCGGCGAAGGGCGATTCGCAGAAGGCGGTCGACACATGGCTCGCAGGGATTCGCTTTTCGCAACATCTGTCAAAAGGCGGGAGCTTGATTTTTTCGCTGGTCGCGAAGATGGGGTTGCTGTCCAGTTTTCATGCGTTGACGCAAGCCGCGCAAAAAGACGCGCTGAGCAGGGAGCAGAGGAAACAGATTGAGGCCGCCGTGCATGCGCTGCCGGAAACCGGATTCGACTGGGGCGAAGCGCTGGGGTATGAAGAAGCTTCCCTCACTCCGGCAGTGAGACAGATGACAGAATCAGCGAATCCCGCTGCCTACTATCAGGAGATGATGGGCGAACCCCCGCCAAAGGATTTCACTCTACCGACGGCTTCAGAGATCACTGCGTTTCACAAGCTGATGAACTCGGCGGAAGAAGCGCTGCGGCTGCCGCCCGACGCGGCAAGCGAACGGCTGAAGACACTTCAGGACTCGGTTCGGACGCTTCAAGCGTTTTTTCAGCAGATTATTCCTTCTTTCACCCGCGTCAATGGTGCCCGTGTTGAAGTACAAACCGCGCGACAGAAGCTGCTGCAAGCGATCGCCTCGAAATGATGTGAAATCGTGAACAAACCCAAGCGGTCAAGCGCTGCGGGCGAAGCGAGGGATAATGGCCTTTGCGATCAATCTATCCGCCCTGACTGACTGCCTGCCATCGGGTATGCGGGTTGATGCAGAAGGATAAGAACCTTACGGTGGCACACAGCTGTTACGTGGCACCGACTCCGGTTCCGAGGCTTTCGTTGGTCACCGAGCTGTTGGGCCGGCCGCGCCAAGTAGCGAAACCCTCCCTGACGAGGCTGGAAATGGTACGGCGATTTTGATAAATCAATTTCAGCCACGCCAAAGAACCCATTTGGGGGAAATAGATTCCCCGGAAACACATGCGGGCGATGAAAATGTTTATGCGATAGCCCAACGGCTTGTCCTTGAGGGAATCGACAGCTTGAGCCATGGCTTCGGGGCTATACGCATGAGCCCACCCGGCTTTCACCTCGGCATGAGCTTCCGCAATGGTCATCTTCAGCGGCGTGTGAGCCATCGCAAACGGGATGAACTCTTGCCAGTGCTTCGGGCGCGTCAATCGTCCGGCGGCCTCCAGTCGTTTGTAAAGCGGCGTCGCGGGTAACGGAGTCAGCAAGCCAAAGATGGGCAGACCTGCGGGCCAAGTACGAATCTCTTTAAGGGTGCGCTCCGCAACGCCAACGGTGTCGTTGTCCATGCCAAAAATAAAGGACGTGATGGCATAAACGTTGCGCTGGGCGAGCCTCTGGAGCACGGCGGCATACTCACCCGGTTTGTTGAAGCCCTTGTTTACGTCGGCAAGGTTTTTAGGGTCGATGGATTCCATGCCGATGAAGACCCACTTCCCTCCTGAGGCGGCAATCAGATCGACGAGTTCCTCGTCGCGCAACAGATTGGCGCTGATCTGCGCGACCCAGTGGACCTGGGCGCCGGCGGCGATAATGTCGCGCAGCAGCGATTTGGTACGTTTGATGTTGATAGCGAAATTATCGTCGATGAAGAAGACGGCAATCTGTCCGCCCTCCCTCTTGGCCCGGGCTTTCAAGAGGAGCAGCTCGTTCACCACGCTTTCGTTAGTGCGAAAGCGAATGGAGTCGCCAAAAAAGCCGGTTACCGTGCAGAACTCGCAGCCATAAGGACAGCCGCGCCCGGACTCCATCGGAATGATGCGAAATGTGCCCCAGCCATCACTGATACGCTGGAGCGTGCGCTTGGCCATTCTTGGAACGAGATTGAACTGGTCGAGATTTATTTTGTCCCACGGAATCGCCGGATATTCTTTGAGACTGGGTTTGCGCTCCTGGCCGAAGTCATCCACCGGCGCATAAATATCCTTGAGCTGGCCGCGCGCGGCATCCTCGACGATCTTTGGCCAGGTTTCATCGGCTTCACCGAGAGCTACAGCGTCGGCATGGCGCGGCCCGCCGTTTCGACCGAGGGCTTCGTCGGCTTCTTCCGTGACGTGAGGTCCGCCCATCACGACCGGAACACCGACGGCGCGGATCGCGTCGGCCATGCGGTAGGCCTTGGCAATCATGCGGGTCATCGCGCCAATCCCGACAAGTCCGATATTTTGTTCGCGCACAAAACAGGCGATGCCGGCTTCATCGATAGGTTGCGCGTTGCCGTCAATCAGCACTACTTCGTGGCCGTCTGGAGTCAGCGACTGGAGTAGAAACATCCAAAGATGGGGCATGAAATTACGAGTGACCCCGTTATCCGGGTTGTACAGCAAAATGCGCATGTGCTCTTCTCCATTTAGAAGGCGTTTTCTTGGCGCTGGTCCGGACAAGCCGCAATCTAAACGTTCGTTTTCCAGGGGCCCCGCAGCGGGAACCGACAAACAGGCCCTGAACATACCACTTTCTTGATGCGCTGGTCAGAAAATTTAAGGGGCCATTTGCAGCATCAGTAATCAGGATCGTGGGCGGTCGCGATCTCGCTGCGAAGGCGGTGCAGCGGTCCTTCCTTAAAGCTCAGGAAAGCGCCGAGCCTGTACAACGAGGAAAGAAATAGCAACTAGTCTAGGCTTCTTCTTCGACGAGTTGTTCGCCGTGGGCGGCCTTATGAGCGGCGATAACCTTTTCCGCAAGTTCGTTAGGCACGTAGTCGTAGTGCGAAAACTCCATGGAGTAGGTGGCACGGCCCTGTGTTTTTGAGATGAGGTCGTTGGCGTAGGTGAGCATTTCCGCGAAGGGCACCTGCGCTTTGATGATGACGTTGTGGCCGCGGCTTTCGCTCCCGGCAATTCGCCCGCGGCGCCCGCTGAGGTCACCCATCAGGTCGCCGGAGTATTGGTCGGGAGCATAGACTTCAACGTGCATGACGGGTTCGAGGAGGGCTGGCCGTGCCTGCTTCATGGCTTCCTTGAAGGCCAGCGAGCCTGCAATCTTGAAAGCCATGTCCGAGGAATCGACATCGTGATACTTGCCGTCGTAGAGGATGGCGCGGAAGTCCACCACGGGAAATCCAGCCAGGAAGCCGCGGGCAGCGGCATCGCGGATGCCCTTCTCGACGGAGGGAATCCAGTTCTTGGGGATGGCGCCGCCAAAGACATCGTCGACGAACTCGACGCCCTTGCCGCGCTCGACCGGCTCCATCTTGATGCGGCAAACGCCGAACTGGCCGTGGCCGCCAGACTGCTTCTTGTGCTTGCCTTCGACGTCGGCTTTGCCGCGGATGGTTTCACGGTACGGAACTTTAGGTGGTTTGAGAGTGAGGTCGACATGGTAGCGCTTGTGGAGCTTGGCGACGACGACTTCGATATGCTGCTGGCCAGAGCCGGCCAGGAGAAATTCCTTGGTTTGCGGATCGCGGGAAAAGCGAAGCGCGGGATCTTCCTCCAGGATTTTATGAATCGAGACGCCGATCTTGTCTTCATCGGCGCGCGTTTTCGGCTCGATGGCAAAGGTAATGGACGGCTCGGGAAGTTGCGCGGGTGAGTAAAAGATGGGCGAAGCTTTGTCGCCAAGAGTTTCGCCGGTGGTGGTTTCCTTCAGTTTGGCGATGGCGCCGATATCTCCGGCGCGAAGGTCGCCGACTTCGATGAGCTGCTTGCCTTGAACGACCTGGATATGCTGGAAGCGTTCCGGAATGTTGCGATTGTAATTGGTGAGAGTGGCGTCATTTTTCAGGATTCCGCTCTTCACCTTGAAGTAGTTGATGCGGCCGGCGAAAGGATCCGCAAGCGTTTTGAAAACAAAGAGAGAGAGCGGCTGGCCGTCGTCGTACTTGCGCTCGAGGCGGTCGCCTTTGCCACCAGGGTCTTTGAAGCCCACCTGGGCGTGCTCATCGGGGTGCGGAAAAGCGTCGGCAAGAAAAGTGAGTAGGCTGGCGGTGCCGATGTTGTGAAGCGAGGAGACCATCAAGACGGGGAAGATTTTTTCGGCGACGATGGCTTTGCGAACGGCGGGGATCAGATCGTGGATGGGAATGGTGCCTTCGCGGAAAAACTCTTCCATCATTTCGTCGTCGCCTTCGGCGATCATCTCGACGAGTTTTTCGTGAGCTTCTTTGGCGTCACCAGCAAGAGCGGCGGGAATCTCTTCAATGGAAGGTTTGCCGTCGCCATCGGGATTGTAAAGGTGAGCTTTCATGGCCACCAGATCGATGACGCCACGGAAACCTCTTTCCGCGCCGATCGGCAACTGGAGAGCGACGACGTTGCGGCCGAACACTTGTTCGAGAGATTCCATGGAGCGCTCAAAGCTGGAGAGCTCGCGGTCCATCCAGGTGAGAACGAAAGCGCGGGGAATGTCGTACTCGGTGCAATAGTCCCAAACTTTTTCAGTGGTGACCTGAGAGCCGACGTGGGCGTCAACCGTGATGAGGGCGGCATCAGCGGCGATGAGCGAGGCTTTCGCTTCGGTTATGAAAGTGGAATAGCCGGGGAGGTCGATGAAATTAATTTTGACTTTCTCGGAAGAACCGGAGGGTCCCGTCGGGGTGGCGGACCATTCGGCATGGGCAAGACCCGTTTGAATGGATATTTTTCGTGCGATTTCTTCTTCGTCCCAGTCGGTAGTGGTGCTGCCTTCCGCAATTTTTCCCCAGCGCGGAGTCATGCCCGCAGTGAAGAGCAACGACGACACCAGTTGCGTCTTCCCGGTGCCGCCGTGGCCGACAATGCCAACGTTGCGAATGTCCTTGGTGAGATAGCTTTTCATAAAAGCCTCCTGGTTTTGGTGACTCCGACAAGGCCGGGGTCAACTGGCGAGGTCCGTCCTGAAGGCTTCAGACGCGGGCCTGCGCCTGGTCATTTGACTGAGGAAGGAGAGCGCGGCCCGTTCTCTGGGTCCCGCGAAGCGAAACGAGGCGAAGGAGAAACGAAGAATCCCCTGGTCCGCTCTCCTGACGAAGCGGATGCTAGCACAGGGGGTTTGTTCAGGGCAATGCGCGGAGGTTTTGGCGGATGAAGAGGAGAAATGCGACGGCGACGATAAGCTGGTGGGGAAATCTTCCGGCGAAGGGTGAATGATCGCGCGCAAGAGTTTGCTTCAGGAGATTGGTTCGAGAGTGGCCTTGAGAGACACTTTGCTGGACTTGAGAACTTCGAGAGTGCAGCCCCAGTCGGCGTGGCCCGGGAATTTCAAGAGGACCGCGTGGCTGCCGGGGGGAAGCTTCAGAGTGGCGGGTGTGTTGCCGAGGAATTTGTCATCGATGAAGATTTCGGCGCCGTCGGGATCCGAGGAAATAGTGACTGTGCCGACGCCATCGGGGGCGGACGATGAAGAGATCTTCGACGGCTCGGAGGATTCAGCGCCCTCGCTGGCGAGGGGCTGGCCTGCGGTCTGAGCGGCGTCGACTCGCGGGGGCGGAGAGATTTTCGGTAAGCGGCACGGCGTTGGGATAGAAGCGATGGAGAACTTCGAGAAGATCGGAGGCGCTGAGGGCGAAGCCAATGCCAGTGACGTTTTTCTTGATGAGTTTTTGCGTGTTGATGCCGATGACTTCGCCGGCGGGAGTTGAGGAGCGGGCCACCGCTGTTGCCGGGATTGATGGGAGTTTCGGTCTGAGTCCAGGTGTCGGGACCGGCGTTGCGAAAAGTTCCGACGGCGCTGACGATGCCTTTCGTGACGCTGAAGAGCATGGCGTCGCCCGGATTGCCGATGGCCAGAACGTTTTCGCCCTGGCGGACGCTGGAGGTGTCGGTAAGGGTGAGATGAGGAAAGTCACTCTTGCCGGCGGGGCGTTCGACTTTGGCGAGGGCGATGTCGAGATCGGGATCGATATGAACGACTCTGGCTTCGAGCTGCTGGCCGTTGGAGAGAAGCGCGAGCAGGGTTTCTTCGCCGCGGGCGAGATGGGCGTTGGTGACGATGACGCCGGTACCGGTGACGAAGAAGCCTCAGCCGGAACTCTCGAGTCCTTTCAGATAGACGACCGCGGGCTTGGCTTGGCGGACAAGCTCTTCGAGCGAAAGTTCGGGCTGAAGGCCGACGCCGGCGTCGGAAACTCTGGCGGTGATGCCGCCCGTGAAAATTTCGGAGATAGGTTGCAAGTCGACGTGAAAATGATCGGACTTGAAGAGCCAGTATTTGCCGCGGTTACGACCGTTCAGAGAAATCCAACTCATGGGGCCTTCCGTGAGCTTGCGTTCCCTCGTGGCGTAGCCGCTGAGACTGATGCGCGCGACCACGGGATGCTCGAGGCGCGAGCCCATGGACGTTCTTGTTTTGTGGAAGTAGCCGCCCGGGAAGTCCTTTTCGAGGGGCGTGGAGCCAACGGCGACTCCGTCGAGCTCAACGGTGGCGCCGGGCGGGGGTGCTGGTGATTTGCAGCTTGTCGGCATGAGCACGCGAAGGGCAAGACATTAGAAACAAGGCAGCGCAGAGAGTGAGTTCAAAAGCGGGAAGCCATACGAGGACCTCGCCAGGAGGATCAAAACGCCAATAACTTACTACAAGGTGAACTAACTTCATATGGAAAATGAGAATCGTTAATCTGCGGATCAGCGTCAGGACTTCTTTTTGTAACCGTCGCAGGAGAGCACGGGGAGACGAGGGTATTTGGGGTAGCGGGGATCGGTGAGGTAGAGATTGCACAGGATGAAGACGGAGCCATGGGCAGATTCGATGCGGCGAGAATGAAGACAATCGGCACAGAGGCCAGCAGCCAGGGAATTATGCGTCTGTTGCCGTGCGTCAGACATGAAAGTAAGGATAGCGCAGTGTGTGGGCGCGGTGATTGTTAGAATGAAATGCAGCTCGGACGTGTCTTAGAAGGACTTGCGGATGCGAATTGCAGTGCGGATTGCACTGGTGGGTTTGGGCCTGCTCGCTACAGGAATGAATGTGCTCGGCCAGACAGCGGATACGCCCCAAACCACTCCGCAGAACCAGCAAAAAAATCAAAACACGGATGAGATCACGGCCGTGCCGAACCGGCCGACGTTCGCGTCGACTGCAGAGATGGTGCAGCTCGGAGTATTCGAGATCGAATATGGGTTTGAGGCGGGAAAGGGGCACCAGAACGTAAACGGCCTTCTGAAATGGCGTGCGGTCAAGAACCTCGAGCTATGGTTTCTCAACAATCCCATCGAGCGGGATGCGGGTACCGCTGGGCTGGGGGACTCTGGAGCGGGCTTCAAGTACAAATTATTTCCGCAGGTGAAGGCGCGCCCCACCGTCGCGATTCTCTACGTGGCAACACTGCCGACAGCGAGGCCCGCGCTCGGCGCCGGAGCGATGGCGCACCTGGTGCAATTCCTTGTGAGCAAGGATTTTGGCAAGCATCACTTTGACGTCAACGAAGGGGTGCAGTTTGTGGGGAGAGCCCAGCTGAGCGGACTTGACCGCCGATATTTCACTGCGCTCTCTTATTCCCGTTCCCTGAAGGGAAAATGGGGGTACACGGGGGAGATTGCGGGATTTAGCCGGCGGAACGCGACGACGCCGGCAACGATGACGCTGCTGAACGCCGCGACGTACAACATGTCGCCCCGATTGGTGTTGGACGGAGGAGCATACATCGCCGCATACGGACAATTGCCACGGTTTACAGTATTTGCAGGCGTCACCTATTCCATCGCAAATCTATACGACTTGCATTCGACACACCGAGCTTCGAAGAACTAGCGGTCAACTTGCCAAGAAGGGAGAAGCATCGCTCGGCGTGCAAGAGCTAGTTCGAGGGTGGAGGACTGGCTGGCGCCGGAGGTGGGGCGGCAGAGGCGTCCGGTAGAGAGGGTTTGGTGAAGCGAGAATCATCGATCTGCGGATCGATTTCAAACTTTTCGGCGGTGAGAGTCTGCTTGATGTCAGTGCCTGGACTGCCCTGGTCGATTCTGAAAGGGTATTTCAGACCCTGGACCTCGTGGAAGTCCGAGAAAAAAGACTCCCAGGGAAGGTCCTGGCCTCCGGTCTTGCGGATGCCTTCCCACTTCAAAAGTAAGAAAGAGGAGGCATCAAAAAAGTAAATGCGGATATCCCCGTTTTTATTCGTGACTTTCAGGCGATAGATGGGCTTGTCGTCCAGGTTTCCTTTGCCGGCTAGTTCGATCTGGTTGCCCTTGGGCTTGTAATCCATCAGCGGGCCGTCAAAGTCGGATTCATCGGAGATATTCTTGAGGTCTTCGGAAGACAGCGGCTGAACGTCTTTGCTTTCCGCGAAAGGATTGATCATCCAGCCGGAAGACTTGCCATCGTAAACACGGATAATTCTTTGTCCTTCGATGGAGATCTCGACGTGCATCTTCAGAGGACGCTTGAGCTCCACCACAAAGGTGCCTTCCACGTCTCGCGAGAAGGTGATACGACCGGTTACGCGCTCGGTTTGGACGGCTTTGAGTTTATCGACTCCCCCGCGAGCCTCGAGCGCTTTCTTGACGATTTCGTCGGCGGTCTGAGCCGCTGCGGTCAGCGGCAAGAACAAGAGTAGAGTGACGGAGAGGATTCTGGTGTTCATTTGTGACTCACTGGCGGCTTGTCAAAGAGTGGGGGCGGCGCCAGATTCATCCTTGGAGTAGAAGCGTTTTGGGCCAAATGCGTTGCCATCCGAGGCGGCACATCAAGTATAAGTGTGTTGTAAAGTTAGCGAAACAATTTTCCATTAGACCCCGTTGAATGTAGATTTATAGCCGCACGATGGAATAGTGAAAAGAATCATCTTCGAGGATTGGAGAAGCAGCCATATGAAATCGCGGACCATGACGGGTGGTTTTCTTATGATTTGTTTGGGGTTTTGCGGGCGCGCCTGGTGCCGGCAAGAACCGGCCGGAGAGGGGCGGCCCATCACGCCAGCCGGTGCGCTGGTGATCGATGCGACGACGCATCTGCCGGTTGTCGGTGCCATGCCTATGACCATGCTTCGCAGTCCCGACGCCCTCGGACACGGCGGCAAGGGCCGATATCTCCTGGTGGTCAACAGCGGGTTCGGTATCCAGTTCAGCGAGGAGACGAATAGAGCCCAGCAATCGATTGCGGTGATCGACCTGAATGCGGCTCCCGAGCCATTGGTGATTCAAAATGTCTACTTTCCTTCGCCGCAAAGCGCGAATGTCGGCCTGGCTTTTTCACCGGCCGCGGGCGCCGATGGAAACTTTGAAATGTACGTTTCCGGCGGATTTGAGAACAAAGTGTGGGTCTTTCGTTTTGATCCGAAAGCAGCGGCACCGGTGCAGCCGGGATCGCCCGGGCCGGATACGAAAGTAGAAGCGCCCTCTTTCGAACTGAGCAAAGCAAGTGAAGTTTCGCGAGCGGACTACAACAACGGAAAGGCGGCACTGTACCCGACCGGGCTGGCGGTAACGACGGACGGCGCCACACTGGTGACGGCGAACAACCTGGGAGACAGCGTGACGATTGTGCGCGGGCTCAGCGGGGCGCGACGGATGGAGAGAGTGGATTTGCACCATCCCGGAAAGCTGACCGAAAACATTTACCCGTACGGCGTCGTGGTGCTGGGAAGCGGCAAGAACGCCCGAGCGTACGTGTCGTGTTGGAATGATGCCTCTGTGGCGGTGATTTCGCTGGGCGGCAAGAACGTCGTTCGAAAGTACATCACCGTTGACCGCCACCCGACGGCAATGACCCCGAATGCCGGGGGGACAAGGGTTTTTGTGGCGAACTCGAACGCGGACAGTGTTTCCGTGATTGACACAACGAAGGATCAAGAGATCGAGCGCATTGACGTCCGGCTTGCGGAGGACGCCTTGCCCGGGGCAAGTCCGGAGGGAGTAGTGCTTAGCGAGGACGAGAAGACCTTGTATGTGGCGAATGCTCATAGCAACGCGGTGGCTGTGGTGTCGCTTTCCGAGAAAGCACGCGGCGGAAAGACAACGGAGAAAATGCCTGAAGTTTCGAAATCGAAAATCCTGGGATTCATTCCGACGGGTCAGTATCCCTCCGCGATCGCCGTGGCGGACGGCAAACTCTTCGTCGGAAATGGGAAAGGAACCGGATTCGAATCATCGTCAATGCGCGTGAACAACAGCGGTCGCACGCCGAATCTACCCAACGCTGCGTTTCCTCCGAATAAAGAAAAGAACAGGCAGGGTGGGCAATACAGCGGGTCGATTGTTTCCGGAAACATCAGCATGGTTCCGCTGCCGGACGGCCCGGCGCTGGCGCACTACACACAGCAGACCATGCAGAATGACGGGCTGGTAGATTTTGCGCCACCAAAGCTTTTTGCGGGGAACAGCCCGATCAAGCACGTCATCTACATCATCAAGGAGAATCGCACCTACGATCAGGTGTTTGGCGACCTGAAGACATCGGGCGATGGGCACGCCGCGGACGGAGAGCCCGAGTTTGCTATTTTCGGGAGTGGCGCCGCGGCGCAACGGCCTGACGGCACGCCCCAAGTGCTGACCCCCAATCATCATGCGTTGGCGCAGCGATTCGGTCTGTTCGACCGGTTCTTCGTGAATTCCGAGGCCAGCCCCGATGGACACAACTGGGCGACGGCCGCGTTCTCGACGGATTACGTTGACAAAGGTTTCCGCTGGGAATATTCGGACCGAGGACGCACGTATGACTGGGAGGGATTTAACAGGTTGCCGGATTACGAGCCCCCGGGAGATCTGGAAGTAGGCAAGTTCAAGGGCGATGTCCTGGCAGCGTTGACGGATCTGCTGGAGAAGCATCTTCCCTATCACCAGGGGTTCATGGATCTCGCGGAACCGAAGAGCCTTTATTTATGGGATGCGGCTGCGCGGGCGGGTCTGACGTACCGGAACTACGGTGAATTCGTGACCGTGATTTCGGCAAAGGATGTTGAAGCCGCGGGACAAAAAATCCATAAGAGCTATCCCGATGTTTCGAATGCCGTGCGCGCCATACCCACGAAGCAGTCGCTGACGAATCATCACAGCCAGAGTTTCCGGAGCTTCGACGTGACCGCCCCGGACAGCATGACCGTGGACTGCTACAAATCAGCCTTGGATCCGTCAGGCTCCTCTGATCCGGCAGTTACGCGAGACAATTCGAATCCCAATTCGAATTGTCGCGGCAATTCGCGATTAGGCGAATGGCTCGCGGAGTTTCGAAGCTTCGTTGCGGAACGCGAAGCGGGCCGCGCGGACCAGATGCCCGCGCTTAGTATCGTGCGATTTCCCAACGATCATACGACCGGACTGAAGAATGGATTTCCGACGCCGCAATTCATGGTTGCGGACAATGATTACGCGGTGGGGCGGCTGGTGGAGGCGATTTCTTCGAGCGTGTATTGGAAAGATACGGCGATTTTTATCGTGGAAGATGATGCGCAGGCCGGCCCGGACCACGTCGATTCGCACCGCTCGGTCGGCCTCGCGATCAGCGCGTACAACAAGCCGGGAGCGCTGATCCACAAATTTCACAATACCGTCAGCATGATTCGCACCATCGAGATGCTGCTGGGAATCGCGCCGATGAACCAACTCGATGCTTCGGCCGTGGCGATGGACATTTTTCAGGAGACGCCGGACTTGACGCCATACAAAGCTGTTTTGCCGGCGATCGCCGCGGACAACCTCATCACGCAGAAGCCGAAAGACAAGGCCACCGCCGAATGGATGAAAAAATCGAATCGGCAGAACTTTGCGCATGCGGACATGGCCGACCCGAAAGTCTTGAACGCGGTGATCTGGTTCGCGTGCACGGGAAGCGGATCAAATATTCCGCAAACGGCGCAACTGCCCGCGTATCAAGCCATGCGGCTCGGAATCGCCAAAGTGGATGACCACGAAAGCGTCTCCAAGAAAGACGATGACGATTGACCGGTTATTTCTGCGGCTTGGCCCAGACGATGTCGTACGTGCGGTCGAACGTCACGAACATCTGACAACTATCCTTTGATTTGCAGGTGAACCAGTGCATGGCTTTGCTGGGCATCATAGCAAAGCCGCCGGGGCCAAGCGTCGCTTCCGCCATGCCGTCCATCCCGGTGAGCACGTCGCCACGGACCACCATCAATTGTTCTTCCGCGCTGTGATAGTGCGCGGGAACCACGCACCCGGAAGGAGCTTCCAGAAGGAAAGTGGATGCACCTTTGTCTGGATCGCCGTTCTCGCGGGCAACTTTGAGACACGCGGGTTCGCCGTCGAAAACGAGCTTGGCACTCGAGAGCGGCGTGACTATACCGCGCGGAGAAATCTGTCCCTGTCCCCGCGATGACGCGCCCACAGCCACGAGCAAGATCACCAACGGCGCAAAGCCAAGAAGCATTTTCGTCGTTCTTCCAGAAATGGCATTCATTTTTTTCATGGCGGGCCTCAGCGGAAAAGCAGTGAACTGAATTCCGTCAGGTTGCGGCGCCAGACCATCCAGGTGTGCGCGCCGGGTGTCTCGATGTCCACGTGTTTAACATTTTTGGTAGCCAGCCAGGCGCGGAACTTGCGATTGATGTCGATCAAGCGGTCGTCCGTACCGCATGCAATCCAAAGCAAGTGTAGTTGCTCGGCAGATTTTGCGTTGAGCGGGGGAAATTCTTTGTCAAAATCTTCGGAAATACCTCCGGAGCTAAAAGCGCCGACCCAGGCAAACTTGTCCAGCGTATTCAGGCCCGTCAGCAAGGATTCCGAGCCACCCATGGAAAGGCCCGCGATGGCGCGGGAATTGCGGTCTTTAATAACGGAATATTCGGCTTCGACGCGCGGGAGCACTTCCGTGAGCAAAGCCTCGCGGAATTTATCGAAGTTTCGATCCGTGAGCGAGCGATCGCGGAACGCCCCTGAGTTGGGCGCAAGAACCTCGGGCGCGCCGTAGCCGAGCGGCATGACGATGATCATGGGCTTGGCTTTGCCCTGGGCCATCAGATTGTCCAGAATCACATTAGCGCGGCCCACCGCTGTCCAGGCGCTCGCGTCGTCGCTAAATCCGTGCAACAGATAGAGGGCGGGATACGTTTGTTTTCGGCGCGGATCATAGCCTGGCGGAGTGTAAACGAAGTAGTCGCGGTCGTCGCCCACAACTCCAGACTTGTAGAAATGATGATGGATCTCGCCATGGGGCACCGCGCCAATCTCCCAGGAAAGAGAAGCCGGCCCAGGGACGTGTACCTCACTCGCTCGATAGAGGAAGTTGGGCTTGATGGCGTGATTGGAAGGATCGAACATGCCCACGCCATCGGCGATGAACGAGTACCCGTAATAATCGGGAGCGAGCGGATCGGTGGTCACGCTCCAGACGCCCTGATCGTCTTTCTGCATGGGGAAAGGCTTGGGATTGCCTTCGAGCGAAACGGCAACTTCTTTGTCATTCGGCGCGGGGAAGCGGAACGTGACGCGGTTATCGGAGTGGACCTCGGGAGAGATCAGCGGCGGCGGTTGAGTTTGTGCTCGGCCGGCAATGCCGGTGAGCAAGAATGCGAGCAAGCGGAAGAATGTGCGTTTCATGGTCCCTCGCTGTGCTGCAGCTCCCATCAAAATATCCGTTCCTGAGCGCTGCGCCGAAGAATGATACAACAGGCCGCGCTCGATCGCGCGGCAGTGGACAGTTGACAGTGGGGAGTGGAGTGGGTGACGGAAAATAGTGGGCAGAGGTCAGCGCTCAGTGAAGAGAATGAATGGGGACAACAGAGGAGAAGAACAAGATGGCGAGGTGAACTCGCCGCTACAAGAAAGAAAAGCCGGGCTAGACTGCGGTGATGAAGGTGGCGTCGGGGGCGACGTAGCCGTAGGCCATGCGGGGGGTGTTGAAGGCGAAGCCGGGATTGCCGTGGCGGTCGAGGAGGATGAGGCCGCCGGTGGCGTGGGTGCGCTTGGCGAAAAGATGGACGGCTTCGCGCGCGGCGAGATCGGCGGTGGAGGTATCGCTGGAAGAGGCCGCCGGTGAGTCCACACAAATGGCGCGCTGGCGAAGAAGATCGACGGCGGTTTTGGCCAAGACGACCTTCATGATGGCTTCGCCGTAGCCGGTGCAGGAGACACCACCGGCTTGGGAGTCGGCGTAGCACCCGCAGCCGATGAGAGGGGAATCGCCGACGCGGCCGGGAAGTTTGCAACAAGTGCCGCCAGTGGAAGTGGCGGCGAATAAACTTCCGTTCGCATCGATGACGACGGCGCCGACAGTTCCTTGTTCGTGGCCGCGGTGATGCTCGGCGGCGTGTGTGTCTTCCTTGCACTTCTGCCAGGCTGCCCACTCGGCTTCGCTGACCAATTCTTCCGGCTTGCAGAGCTGGATTCCCTGGGCTTTGGCGAAGCGCTCCGCACCTTCGGCGACGAGCATCATGTGGGGGCAATGCTCGAGAATCTTGCGGGCGAGCTGAATGGGGTTCTTGATTCGTTGCAAAGTGGCGGCAGCGCCGGCGCGAAGCGTTGCGCCGTTCATGACGATGGCGTCGCATTCGACGCGACCGTCAAAATTGAGGTGCGAGCCGTAACCGGCGTCGAAGACGGCGTCGTCTTCGAGGACCATGATGGCGGCTTCGACGGCGTCAAGAGAGGAGCCGCCGCGGTGCAGGATGGACCAACCCGCAGCGAGGGCGCGATGGCAGCCGGACTTGCAAGCTTCCACGGCTTCGTCAGGAATGTCCCACGCGCCGCCATGAACAATGAGAGCAGGTTTCATCGAAATCAGGATGGCAAAGGCACGGTGGTTTGTCTAGGCGAGGCCTAGGGATGGCCCGAAGAAAAAGAAATCAACACAGAGACCGCAGAGTTCGCAGAGAAGAAAAAACCATCAAACAAAGAAATCGAGAACGAAGAGGAGCAGACCGATCAGAAGAAGTATGGGGCCGCCATTGATGCAACTGCGCGGGAGGTGGCTTAGCGAGTGAAAAAAAGAAGCCAGGATGGCTTTGAAGCGGGATTCTTCGCGGATGGCGTAGAACGGGCCGGCCGGGGTATAGCGGGAGAAGTTGCGGCGGAAAACGGAAATCTCATCCTGGACCCATACGGAAAATTCGCCGCGCTTGCGCCACACGAGTGCGGCTCCAGCCAGGGATAAGAGATAGCCGGAAACGGTAAGAAGCCCGAGCGCCGGGCCTGCTCCCCAGTTCATAAGTCCTCACAGGCGCCCACACGATCTATGGAATAGGACGCCCGGAACAGCCAGAAAGTTACTCGCCGTCGTGGATGGTGACGAGGCGGACGATTTCAAATTCCTTTTTGCCGGCGGGCGTGGCAACTTCGATTTCGTCGCCGACCTTGCGGTTGAGGAGCGCCTTGCCGATGGGGGAGGTGGTGGAGATGAGGCCCTTCTCGGCGTCGGCTTCCTCGGTGCTTACGAGCGTGTATTCGATTTTTGTGTCGCGCTGCAGGTCCAGAACGACTAAGCGTGAGCCATAGCCGGAGCGGTCCTTCGGGATGTTGGTGAGGTTCAGCATGCTGAGATCGCCCATGCGCTTCTTGAGATGGGTGATCTTGAGGTTGACGTAGCCCTGGCGTTCCTTGGCGTACTTGTACTCGGCGTTTTCGGAGAGGTCGCCGTGGGCGCGGGCGACAGCGATCTCCTTGGGAAGCTCGACGCTGAGCTCGTGGGAGAGCTGGTCGATTTCGTCCTGGAGCTTTTTCTTAATCTTGGCTAGTGGGTCGGACATGGTAATCGAGTGTCAGTTCGCTAAAAAAGTCGGCGGAGTCCGGGACCAACGGATGGTCTGCCGGACCCCGCGTAAGGAAACATTATAGATGCGGGGGAATTGAAGTCACAAGGGGAAGAGCAAGAATCGGCGTGAACCGGCCTTGCCGGCAGTTAGCGGACCTTTACTTCAAGACTCTGAGTGCGGGTGTTGCCGGCGGCGTCGGCAATGGTCAATATGTAGGTAGTTGATTTAGTGGGGGTTACGTCAACACAGCGAGAGTAAGAAGGCCAGACGGGATTGGGCTGGGGTTCGAGCTTGACGGTCTTGGCGTTGGCCACGCCGTAGCACAACTGGACGGTTTCGCCGCGACGAATCGCTCCGGGAGCGGCGTAGAAGTTTTGGATGGCGAGCTCCTTTCCGCCGAGTTGTTCGAGGGCGAGGCGATCCTGCTCCAATTGTTTCTGGGTGCGCTCTTCTTTGGCGCGCTTTTCGAGGGTGCGGTTTTCCAGCCAGCGGGAGAAAAGAATTCCGCACACGACGAGCGCGGCGATGGCGAGTGCGGCCCAGGAATAGAGGAAGGGATTCTTGAAGGCGGATTTTTTTTGCGGAACCGGTTGAGCGAGCATGCGTGTGCCTCATTCGAACGAGAGCTTTCAGATAGAAAGTAGCGCGGAATAGCATCTGGAGGAAAGACGGAGTTGGTGAGCGGCAGAATTCATTTGTCGACGGCGCGGGCGAGTTCGCGCCAGGTGACGAGCTTGATGTTTTGTTCTTGAAGCAACTGGCGGAATCCGGGGCTGGTGAAGAAATCGAAATCGCGCTGGCGCCAGGCGGCGCCCCAGGTGTCGCGCTCGCGCGTGGCAGCTTTCATTTCTTCGTCGGCGAAGGCGACGTGAATGACGAACTCGGTGACGCCAGGTTGAAGAGTTTTTAGGGCGGTCTTGTAGAAGCCGGCCCACTCTTCCGGCGGGACGTCGGGGGAGATGGTGACGGTGTGGTCGAGGACGATGTCGGCAGGAGTCAACGTGGATTCGAGGTAGGGACGGCCGGCGAACCAATCGCGCGCGACGAAAACCGGCAACTTGTATTCATGAGCGAGGCGCAGAATTACTTTCATGAGGTCTTTGCCATTTTCGTAGAGGCGATATTGATGGGAATCGAGATGCGTGGGACGGACGCCCATGGCATAAGCGCGGTCAATTTGCGCGCGAAGTTCCAGCTCGACTTCTTTTGGATTGATTTTTGTCGCGGCCGTCCAGTCGTGATGGAAGTATCCATTCTCGTCGACCAAGCTCGGAACTTTGTCTCTTGAAGCAACAGGGCCCCAGCGGTAGTAGACGCGCTCGCTGGTCAGTGTAAGGTGAAGGCCGAAATCGAGATCGGGATGAGCCTTGGCGTAATCGGCAATCTCAGGAAACCACGGGCAGGGCACCATAATGCTGGCAGAGTTGACGAGGCCAGTGTCCAGAGCTTTGATCGTTGCCACATTCACGGAATGAGTTACGCCGACGTCGTCGGCGTGAACAATCAGGAGCTTCGCGTCGCGGGCGAAGCCGAGCTTTTCCGCGAGAGACTTGCCGTCGACTTGTGCATGCGCTTCGAGGAGAGCGCTCGCAAGAAAAAGGAAGAGCAAGACGGAGACATGGTTTCGATTCATTGGTGAACTGCACAACGTTCTCGTGCTTGAACTCGATTGTGAATTCAGAAGGTGGTTCTTAAATTCTCAATCGTCCAAGATCGCGCCGGAAGTGATCGTGAATTTTGCCTGCACGCCCTTGGTTGGTGATTGACCGGGGCCGGCGACCGGTTGGCCACTGCCGATCCAAACATCGGCCGCGCCGGGGACGATGCGGCGAACTCCGGTCTCATCGACAATGCTCAAATCGCGGTCCCGCAAGGTGAAATCGATGGTTTGGGAAGCGGCGGCATCGAGATGGATGCGCTGGAATCCAGCGAGCGCGCGAATCGGAGCGCCTTCGACGCCGGGATGCGCGAGATAGAGCTGCACAACTTCGTCGCCTGGGACGGAACTGGCGTTCGTCACGCGAACGGAGATTGTGACGGTGGCGTCCGCGGCGACCTGTGCCTGGCTTACTTTCGCGTCGGAATAATTGAAGGAAGAAAAGCTCAAACCGAAGCCGAAAGGATAGAGCGGTTGTTCGGTGAAGTAGCGGTAAGTCCTGCCGGCCATGGAGTAGTTGCCAAAAGGCGGGAGCTGGACGACGGATTTATAAAAGGTTACCGGCAGCCTGCCAGCAGGATTGTATTCGCCGGAAAGAACGTCGGCGACGGCGGCGCCCCCCTCCTCACCCGGATACCAGGCTTCAAGGATGGCGGCGGCATGTTCCTGAGCCCAGTTCACGGCGAGCGCGCTTCCGTTGGTGAGGACCACGATCAGGGGCTTTCCCGTGGCAGCGACGGATTCCAGAAGCTCTTGTTGAGGCCGGGGAAGATTGAGGTCCAGGCGATCGCCTCCGAAAAAACCGGGATCGCTGGAATCGCTTTCCTCTCCCTCAAACTGCGGAGTGATGCCGACCACCGCGACGACGACATCCGCTTTGCGTGCGGCGTTCACGGCGTCTTGAGACAGATTCGGCGGCAACCAGAGGAGCCGCGCGGTGGCCTCCCACCAGGCGTGGAAGTACTCCATGCGGATCGGGTAAGGATGGCCCGCCTGCAGATGAACGAGCGTAGTCATCGTACGAGTGCCATGGGGTGCAGAGTCATCCACAAACTTTTTTCCATCCAGGTAAATACGATAGCCTCCGTCCGTGCTGCCACCCAGGCGGTAGTCACCATCCACGGGCGGAACGAGCTCGCCCGTCCAGCGAACGGAATAATTCCCCGCAGGAACGCCGGGGCCCGGTGAAACATTGTTCCACTCGAAATCCACGTTGGCATCCAAACGCTTCAGAACCGGAGTGCCCGAAAGGCTGACGTTGGCAAAGTATTCCGCGTTCAAGCCCGGTTGGGAGTTCGCACCGCCGGTGCGAAGGTGCTCGGAGGGAAGAACAACGGCGCTCGTTTCGGTGACCGGAGCTCCCAATGCCGTGAGGATCTTCGCGTTGCGAAAGCGCTTTCGAAGGCCATCGAGAATGGTCGTGTAGCTTGAGGGTGTACCGTTGTAGTTGCCCAGGAGGACGCCCAGAGAATCAGCATTCGGACCGACGACCGCGAGTGTTTTCACGGAAGATTTCAGAGGCAGAGTGCCGCGTTCGTTTTTCAACAGAACGATTGATTTATGCGCCGCTTCGAGGGCGAGCTGACGATGCGCAGGAGTATCGTTGTCAGCGATGGATAGTTTCGACCAGGGCACGCGATCCGGCGGGTCAAACATGCCGAGCCGGAACCTTGCTTCAAACAGCCGCTGCACGGCGCGATCGATGTCGTCGTTCGAAATGAGGCGATTCCGAACGGCGAATGGAAGCACTCCAAATTCCGGGCCGCAACTCAAGTCTGTTCCTGCCTTCACCGCCAGCGCGGCGGCCTGTTCGAGAGTTAAGACGAAACCATGGCCCTGATGAAGGTCGCTGATCGCCCAGCAATCCGAGACGACGTAGCCTTTGAAGCCCCATTTGTTGCGCAGCATGTCGAAGAGAAAATGATTTGCGCAAGCCGGTTCTCCACGAACGGAGTTGTACGCGCACATGACCGAATCGGCCTTGCCCTCCACGATCGTGGCGCGAAAAGCGGGAGTGTAAGTGTCTGCCAGATCGTGGGGGGACACCGGCACGTTGAAGCGATGCCGCAGAACTTCCGGGCCGCTGTGGACGGCAAAGTGTTTGGATGTCGAGACAGTTTTCAAATAGTTCGGGTTGTCGCCTTGCAGGCCGGTAACGAAGGCCACCGCGATGCGGCTGGTGAGGTAGGAATCTTCGCCATAGGTTTCCTGGCCGCGTCCCCAGCGCGGGTCGCGAAAGATATTGATGTTGGGAGACCAGAAGGTGAGACCGAAATAGCGGCCCGTATTTCCATGTTGGATCGCATCATTATATTTAGCGCGTGCTTCCGTGGAGATCACATCGGCGACGCGGTGGATCAGGCCGGTGTCCCAGGTGGCGGCAAGACCAATGGCCTGGGGGAAAACGGTGGCGTTCCCCGAGCGCGCGACGCCGTGCAAGCCCTCGTTCCACCAGTTGTATGCGGGAATGCCGAGGCGCGGAACAGCTGCAGCAACGTCCTGCATCTGCGAAATCTTTTCCTCGAGGGTCATGCGGGAGACAAGATCGTTCACTCGTTGTTCCAATGGGAGGCTTGGATCGAGATATGCGTAGCGGGCAGGCTCCTTCGGCGTAGAAGGGTTTGGAGCAGTTTGTGCAGTTAAGTTTGACGCGACGAAGAATAGGTATAGAAACGAAGCCAGCGGTCGATAGAGCCGGTTGGACATGGCGAAGATTCTCTCTCACTGGATGCCCAGAGTCCACCTATGGTTCGAACGCAAAATCCTGATGGGATTCACAGGGAGAGCGTCGCATGGTCTTGGCAAAGGTCTTTGCAAGTCTGAGGCGGAAGGATTTGACAGCTTGGAGAGCAGCGGGGCGGGTAAACGCCGTGGAATGAATTGCTGGTAGAGAGGGGAATGCGAATCCCCGGTGGGAGTCTTAGCGCGTACAACGATTTAGCAAGAACGCGGACCCAACCCCTGGTGTTCGGAACGAAAAACTTATGTTCGGGCTAAGACCCTCATCCAGGCCAAATCTGCCTTGTCCGGACGCAAGCGTGCAACTATTGTGCAACCAAGGGGAAACGAGAGAAGAAGACTTCAGATGGGAGAGAGCCACGCCGCGTCTTCGCCAGTAATCTCGAGCGTCCCGGAACTTCTATTTCCTCGTCACCGCTGAGTTGTGACGCAGGCACACGCTTTCGCTCGCTAGAAATGGCCTTGGAAGTTTCCGTGTGAGCGAAATTAGCTGCCTCGGCCGGAATTCCATCGACCAGCAGCGGCTCGGTGAGATTTCCAAGAAGGGAATCTGCCTTGGGTAGCACCGTGACGAAGGATCTCTAATCGCATGCGAAGGCTCGAAATTGCTCTGCAACCACGTTGCCTGCAAACAAGCCTCCATTGACACGCAGCCCGAAGCAGCATACCTTTCGGCACCGAAGGAACCTTTCATCAGGGAGGTGGCCCTTATTGGTTCGTCAGCGATGCAAATTCACGGGCCGGTCGACGAACTGTTCTAGAAACGGGCCGCATGCGGGAAACCAATGAACTTCACCATTTTAGATTGGGCGATTGTTTCCGGCTATCTGGTCGTGTCTCTCGCCGTCGGATTGCTCGGTAAGAAGTACATCGGAAACGTCACGCACTACCTAGTTGCCGGCCGAGAACTCGGAACATATATAGGGATCGCGACCCTGGCTGCGACAGAGATTGGCACGATCACCTTCATGTATAACGCTGAACTTGGTTACAAGTACGGGTTTTCCGCTTTCGCGGCAGCACTGATCTCTGGCTTCGTGATGATTATCATTGGCCGCACCGGGTTGGTCATAAGCCGCCTCCGACAACTGAAACTGATGACCGTGCCGGAGTTTTTCGAGGTGAAATACAGCCGGGGGTTACGGCTCGTCACCGGAGTCCTTGTGGCACTCGGTGGGATTCTGAACATGGGTGTCTTCCTCAAGATCGAAGGCGAGTTTTTGACGATCGTCAGCGGGATCAATGCCAAGTATCTCATTGCGGTCATGACCGTGATCCTCGTGCTTGAATTGTTATACACGGTACTGGGCGGCATGGTCGCGGTGGTGATTACAGACTTCATTCAGTATGTACTCCTGTCGGTGGCTACGATCTTGGTGTCAGTCTACTCAGTGCATCACGTGGGGTGGGCCAACATCATCCACAAAGTGAGCGTGACAATGGGCGCGCCAGGGTTCAATCCTATTGCCAATCCCAAGTTTGGTGTGACATTCATCGTATGGCAAATCCTCCTTTGGTTCTCAATTCATACTTGTTGGCAAACTACTGCGATGCGTATGTTTTCGACGAAGAGTCCAGAAACATCCAAGCGTGTGATGACCTGGACGGGCTTCATCTTTTTGGGGCGCGGAATGCTACCCATGCTCTGGGGCATTGCAGCTTTGACGCTTTTTGGAGTGGGAGCTCTGGAAAAAGGTGTCCCGCTGCCGGTTGTCGATGGAGTGACGCTGGCCCCGATCGACGCAATGCCGGCAATGCTGGCGAGCATGCTGGGGCCCGGGGTGAAAGGAATTGTGATCGCAGGGATGCTGGCGGCGACGATGTCGGTGAACAGTTCCTATCTCTTGGGTTGGAGTGCGGTGATTTCGCAGGACGTGATATTGCCGACTCGGCAGGTCATGGGTAAGCCGCCGCTCAGCACAAGAGGACAGATTTGGGTGAATCGACTTGCCAATCTCTTCGTGGGACTATTCCTCATGTTCTGGGGACTGTATTACACTCCTCCAGGAGCCATCTACCTGTACCTCAATATTACGGGCACGATCTTCCTGGCTGGCGCATTTGTTTGTGTAGTTGGCGGGCTTTATTGGAAGCGCGTGAACACAACGGGTGGTTATCTGGCGATGCTGATGGGAGCAGCCGGCGCAATTATCCCCTTTTTCTTCTTGCACTGGAACGAAAACGTCACTGGCTTTGCCGCTTTCGGGTTGGCGGCAACGGGGTTGGTGGTTGGGTCGCTGATAGGGCCTCCGACCCCCAACAAGCAGGACCCCTCCAGTCTTGTCTCGGCGACACCGAGGACACCATGAGGTACTGGCTGTGGTTCTGGACAGTAAGCCTCGTGATAGCAGGTACCTCGTTTGCTGCCATTACAGTGGTGGTGACACTGCGCGGTTTCGCAGATTTGCGTGAGATGCTCAAGCGCCTCTTACAGCAGAAGGACAGGGAATCATGACAGGGAAGGCTCCCTCCACAGACAAGTTCATCGCCATGGTCAGCGCCAAGGCTGAAACGGAGCTTCGGCTGTGTGATTTTGAGCCGCATGCCATGATCGCCACTCCCGTACACGAGGTGAAGAGGGCTAGATTTCCAGCGATTGATTATCACAATCATCTCGATGCGCAAGAGCCGAAGGAAATCTTGAAGGTGATGGACGAGTGTGGCATCGAACGAATCGTCAACATCACCATGCGTGTTGGCGATGAGGCGCTCGAAGTCATGAATCGCTTCCAGAGCGTTGCTCCCAATCGTTTCGCCACGATCGCGTGGATGGATTGGACCGATCTGCAGAAGCCCGGTTTTTTTGTACGTAGTGTGGAACGCCTCGAAAGTCTAGTTGCGAAAGGTGCTTGCGGAATCAAGATTTGGAAGGATCTTGGCCTAACTCTCCGTGACTCACATGGCAAATTGATGCGAGTGGATGATCATCAGCTAGCGCCACTTTTTGAGAAGGCCGCAGACCTGTGTATTCCAGTCATGTTTCATACCGCGGATCCGGACGCGTTTTTTCTCCCCATCGATCGTTTCAATGAACGCTATGAAGAGCTGGCCGCGCATCCCGATTGGAGTTTTCACGGGTCAGAATATTCCAAGGATGAACTGCTGGCACAGCGCGACCGCGTCTTTGCTCGCCATCCTCGTACGACGTTCATCGCCGCCCACCTGGCTGAGCGGCCCGAGAATCTGTCTTATGTGAGCCAACTCCTTGATGTCTATCCAAATGTTTACGTGGACATAGGAGCGCGCACTGCAGAGCTCGGCCGGCAACCATATTCGGCCCGCAAATTCTTCTTGAACTACGCCAACCGCATCCTTTTTGGCACAGACCTAGTGCCAGAGAGGGAGATGTACCGACTGCACTTTCGATTTTTGGAGACTGCCGATGAGTACTTCGAGTACCCGTCGCATGCCTCGCGACAGGGGCGATGGAACATCTACGGGCTGTACTTGCCCGATGAAGTTTTGAGCCAAATATATCGAGACAATGCACTCAAGTTGTTGAAATGAAGCCGCATTCGCGGGTCAGCCTGGCAGGTTGCAATTGGAATCCCGGAATCTCGCCTCGCCCCCTCAAGAAACGATAAGCGCCGGATATGCTCCCAAAATTCGCTTGCACGGCCTTCGATCGTTATTATAAACAAAAGAAGCAAAAAGAATGAAAACGAATTAAAACGAAATTAAAAACTAGACGGTGGCGCTGAACTTATGCGAATTCTGCTGATCCTTAACGCGTTTTTTCTACTTGCACCTACAACTGCAGCACAACGGCAGCGCGAGCTCAACCTCATGCCCATGCCGTCCTCTGTTCAACTTGGAACTGGACAACTGCCGATTGATCAATTCTTTTCCGTTGCGGTCACAGGTTTTCAGGAAGCAACGTTGGAACGCGGTGTACAGAGGTTTGTTGCCGAGCTTTCCCAGCAAACGGGAATACTCCTCAAACACAAACCAGCCGATGCCAGCCCAACCCTTTCCATTCACGCCGACCACGGCCGCGAGCCCGTGCAAAAGCTCGGCGAGGATGAGTCCTACGAGCTTGCAATTACGGATTCCGGAGCCAAACTCACCGCGCCAACCCCACTGGGCATCCTTTATGGACTCCAAACTTTCCTTCAACTCGTCGAAACCACTCCGGCCGGCTTCGCCTTGCCTGCCGTCACCATAAAAGACAAACCCCGCTTCCCTTGGCGGGGACTACTCATCGACGTCGGCCGCCACTTCATTCCGCTCGATGTGCTCAAACGTAATGTGGATGGGATGGCGGCGGTAAAGTTGAACGTCCTGCACCTGCACCTCTCCGATGACCAAGGCTTTCGCGTCGAGAGTAAGCGCTTTCCTAAACTGCACGAGATGGGATCCGATGGCATGTATTATACGCAAGGCGAGCTCCGCGACCTTGTGTCCTACGCGCACGATCGCGGCATCCGCGTCCTTCCTGAGTTCGATACGCCCGGCCACAGCCGGTCTTGGTTTGTCGGATATCCGGAACTGGCCAGCAACCCCGGTCCTTACAAGGTCGATCCAGAAGGACCTGATTCCGTTACTGACCCCACACAGGAAGGGACTTATAAATTCCTCGAGAAGTTCGTCGACGAGATGGCCAAGCTTTTCCCCGACGCCTACTTTCACATTGGCGGAGACGAGGTCGATGGAAAGCACTGGGACGCCAATCCGAAGATCCAGGCGTTCATCCACTCGCACGGCATGAAGAATAACCAGGATCTGCAGGCCTACTTCAATCAACGCCTGCAGAAGATCCTGACGAAACACCACAAGCTGATGGTTGGGTGGGACGAGATACTGCATCCTGATTTGCCCAAGACTATCGTCATTCATTCCTGGCGCGGCCAGGAATCGTTGGCCACGGCCGCGAAGCAAGGTTACAGCGGCCTGCTCTCCTTTGGTTACTACATCGACTTGATGTGGCCGGCTGCGCGGCACTATGCCGTCGATCCGATGAGCGGAGCCGCGGCAACGTTGAGCCCCGAGGAGAAGAGCCGCATCCTCGGCGGCGAGGCGTGCATGTGGACGGAATGGGTGACGCCCGAGATCCTCGATTCCCGAGTGTGGCCGCGAACCGCCGCGATTGCCGAGCGCTTGTGGTCTCCGCAGGAAGTTACAGATGTCGGCTCGATGTACGCCAGACTCGCCGAACTGAATTGGCGGCTCGACTGGTTGGGGCTCAAGCACCGAACCGGCAGGTTTCAGATGCTTCACCGCATGTCTGGAACTGAAGACATCTCCGCCCTGCGCACGCTTGCCGACGTGGTCGAGCCTGTGAAGGACTACGCGCGCATTAGCAATGTGAAAGGCCCCTGGGACTTTCGAGCTCCCTTGAACCACCTGATCGACGCCGTGAGCCCGGAGAGCGATGCAGCACGTCATTTTCGCGATCAGGTGCAGGCCTACATGCAGAGCGGCTGTAAAGACCAAGCCGCTGAAGCTCAGGTTCGGATGTTGCTCACAACCTGGCGCGATAACGATATGAAGCTACGTCCGTTGCTGCAGCGATCATTTCTCCTGCTCGAAGTCACACCCCTGTCGCAAGACCTTTCCGCCCTCGGTGCTGCGGGCTTGCAAGCGCTGGATTATCTCGATAAATCCGAACCCGGCCCTGAGTCGTGGAGGGCGCAGCAACTCGCGCTAATCGAGCGGGCGAGAACACCAAGAGCAGACCTGCTGCTCCTAGTGGTTGCACCGGTACAGCAGTTGATCGAAGCCAGTGCAGGTCAGACACAAAAATGATTCTGCGCCACACTCTTTCGGAGGAGCCACCCGATGTTGCGGAAGAAGCGATGATCTCGGTGCGAAAGCATCGAGTTGCGGTTTAGTTGGCGCTTACGCCTTGCTGCGTGGAGCCATGGTGACGAATCATGCGTAGGCCAGCACCGCGCGTGCGACTCTGGGAAGACTCAATGGTGATCCCCACCTCCGAAGAGGGACTCCCCGATCCGAATCCGCCCTTCGATCTTTTCAACACCGGCAGGTTCCACAACTACCCCTACACTTTGCGCCACAATTTGGTCGATCATCGCGTTCCCCGCAAGTGGCGAACGCTCAATCTAGAGAACGAATATCTGAAATGTATTGTTTTGCCTGACCTTGGAGGCCACGTCTATACGTGTATCGACAAGATCAACGGGGCTTCGATATTTTATGCCAACCCCAGCATCAAGTATGGGCGAGTTGCATACCGCGGAATGTGGGCCGCGCTCGGCATCGAGTTCAACTTTCCCGTTTCGCACAATTGGATAACGGTTTCGCCCGTAGACTTCGCGATGAGGAGAGAACGCAACGGAGGTGCCTCGATATGGGTCGGCAATATCGATCGCGTCTACGGCATGCAGTGGCGCGTGCAACTCACGCTGGATCCGGGCTGCGCCTACCTGGAGCAGAGGACGACACTCTATAACCGCAGCAACACTCGTCACCGTTTCTACTGGTGGACCAATGCCGCCGTTGAAGTCTGGGACGACAGCCGCATCCTCTATCCCATGGAATTCACTGCCGGACATGGATTCGCGGACATAGATACTTGGCCGGTGAATTTGGCCGGCGTGGATCAGAGCATTGTCGGGAATCAAAAGTACGGTCCGGTCTCCCGCTTTAGTTACGCGAGCCGCGAGCCGTATATGGCGGTGTATCATCCGCGGACCCAATCGGGAGTTGTGCACTACTCGTCGCCTTTGGATCTTCCTACGAAAAAGATTTGGTCATGGGGGAGCGACGAAGACGGGCTGGACTGGCGGGCTGCCCTGTCGGACAACAACAGTGCCTACGTAGAGGTTCAAGCCGGATTATTTCGAGATCAGGAAACCTACGGGTTCCTGGAACCGCAAGAGTCGCGCTCTTTCACTGAATGCTGGATTCCCATTCGCGAGCTTGGCGGTGTCTCTCGAGCAAACCGAGACGCGGTGCTCAATCTGGACCGCGGGGCCGTGAGCTCGGACACGGTAGCGGTAGAGGTCATTCTCAACGTGACTTGCGAGTTGCGGAATGCGCGGGTGAGTGTTCTGGACGGCCTGCAAACGTTCGCATTCGCGCGCGCTTCGCTCTCACCGCGAAAAACCTTCCGTAAGATTTTTTCCGGCCTTCCCTCAACTGCAACCTACACGATCGAGTTGCGGAACGAATTGGGCCAAATACTCCTTCAGCACACCGAAGGCAAGTACGACTTTGCCAGTCGTGAAAACATTCAGACAGGCAAGCAACCGTCCCACGAACGCCCGCCGGAAGCGACTTTCGACGCCGCTGACTTCCTCATCCTAGCCACAGACCAGGAGAGTAATGGTGAACTGCTGGTTGCGTTGAAGACCTATCGGCGCGGACTCGCCAAATTTCCGGACAGCATTGCGCTTAACCGCGCGGCCGGGCGTCTCGAGGTAGTCCTCAAAGAGAACTGGGTAGCAGTGCAGCATCTTTCGAAGGCACTGGCCCTGGTGAGCAGCGATCATGAGGCCGCCTATTACTTGGGCCAGGCGCTGGCAGCCGAAGGAGACGACCGGGCTGCTCGAATCCACTGGGAGTTTGCCCAGCAATCTGGCAGCTACCACGCGGCCGCCATGATGGCATTGGCAGCCCTGGAATCACGGGAGGGCCAGCGCGCGCGAGCTCTAAGCATTGCCCAGGAACTTGTCAGCAACCGGCCCGACTTGATCCAGGTGGGTGGCATGGAGGTTGCACTCTTGCGCACACTGCGGCGTCGAGCCGAGGCGAGCAAGCGTCTCGGATTCTGGAGGCAGAAGGATCCGACCTGTTCCTTGCTTCGTTATGAAGCCCTGCGGCTGGGCACAAACGATCCGGCCTTGCTGGCGCACCTGGCTGGGGACCCCGAGCAGATTCTTGAGATCGCTGCGGATTACATGCGCTTCGGTCTTTATAAAGATGCGCTCGATGTGCTCTCGCAGCAATACCCCTCTGGCTCAGAAGTCGTTAGCGAGCCTGATGCTCTCCATCCCAGTTCGTATCCTTTAATTGCTTACTACCGCGGCCATTGCCGCTACGCTCTCAGAAAGGACGGCCGTGCTGACTTTGACGCGGGTTCCAGGATGCCCGCCAGCTATGTCTTCCCCAACCGGGCGGAATCCCTCCCCGTATTGCGCCATGCCATCGAAGTCAATCCTGACGATGCAACGGCTCACTTGCTGCTGGGCTCACTCTACCTCTCGGGAGGCATGGCCGGGCCCGCGATGCAGGAATGGGAGGCGGTGCGTCGCATATTGCCGGCCATCCCGACACTGCACCGCAATATGGGATACGCGGTGCTTCGATCCGGGGGATCACCCGAACGGGCGATTGAATATTTCCGCGAAGGGATGGGCTACGATTCTCAAAACGTCGACTTGATTCTCGGGCTGGAAGAAGCGATGGACAAAGCCGGACGGCCAGCCATCGAGAGGGCCCGCACGCTCCAAAGTTTCCCCGGCCTGCAGTCCGCCCCCTCTGCTCTTGTGTTCCGGCTGGCGCGACTACTGGCCGAGACCGGAGAATTTGACCCTGCTGAAGAGCTACTTGTGAATCGATTCTTCGCGAAGGAGGAGGGCGGAACGGATGTGCGCGAGATTTATGTCACTCTGAGGTTAAAGCGCGCCAAGTCACTGGCCACCCAGGGTCAGTACGGAGCCGCGTTGCGTATTGTGCGTCACTTGGGCGAGCCAGTGGCAAGTCTACCTTTCACGACGAGGAGGCTGGGCCCATTCGTGGCCTCCAACACCGCAAGACAGGCCATCGAAGAAATAGAAGCAATGTGCCGTTAGCTTGGATGGCACTGCACAGGCGCTAATCTTCAATTCCTCGCGGTAAAACCTCAGCCGGTTCTGTAGGCAGAGAGATTCGGCTTCATCCATCTGGATTGGTTCATCGTGGCTGGTTATCTGGTGACTTCGGTCGCTATAGGCTTTCGCGGCAAGCGATTTGTTCGAAGTGTGTCCCATTGCTTCGCTGGCTCGCAGGAACTGATTTTGTATATCGGAATTGTGACTCTCGCGGCGACCGAAATCGCTACGATTAGAATCATGTACAACACCGAACTGGGAAACGAGTACTGATTTGCATCCTTTTCGGCAGAGCTGACATTCCGTTTAACAATGATCGTTATAGGTCGGGGCCGATTCCTGTCAAGTAGACGTGGCGAGCGCCGCGGATCGCAGAGGCCGCATCGTCTAAAGTGGGCCGGCGTGCTTCCAAAAGAAAGTCGATCGTTCGCCATAACTCGTTTGGGTGGCGAAGGATGTCGCGTACGAAGTGAGTCATTGTCCGTACCGGGGCGTGCTGATTCTTGCTACTTCTCCGCTGGTGTGATGACGATACTGCGATAGGCAACGTGTCCTTTTTCACTTCCCTGAAGATAGATGGGTCCCGGCAGTTCTTCGTGGCTGTCCAGGGCGCCACTCGTGATGCCCGGGATTTCCTTGTTGTCGATGATCGTCTGGCCGTTTTGGACGACAGTGATCCATCGTCCGATCAGCGTGATATCAAGGCTCTGCCATTCTCCCGGCTTGCTGGACAGTTCCGGCGAAGCAGCCAAGAATCCGTATACGCCGCCCATATGGTGACTCGGTGGTTCCTCGATGGAGTCGGTTTCGATCTGAACTTCGTATCGGCCGCGCAAATAGATGCCACTGTTGGAATTAGCGGCGCAGTTGAATTCGACATGCAATTTAAAATCTTCGAATTTGGAATCGTTGATCAGTTCAGGACCGTTTCCAGGACTTGGCAAGTTACCGTCTTCGACCTTCCACCTGGAAGTATCTGCTCCGTCCATCCTCCATCCACTCATATCTTTTCCGTTGAACAACTGAATCGGCTTCCCCCACTTCGGTGAGCTTTTTACGTTCAACGCCGGCGCTCTCCGGCCGATCCATTGCCAAGTGGTTCCGTCTGGCCCAGTCGTAGTCCCCGACAGGGTGGTCTTCCTGACGAGCGTTCCTTCGAAAACCATATCCTCGGCTCGGTCTTCCTCCTCTTTGGGAGAAACGAACGTGAGGCGGCCATTCGACAGCTCAACTCTGGGAAGCGGTCTTGCGTTTTCCACCCTCCTCGTGAAGTTCCAGCCACGAGGGATATTCCCGATCGGGTGCCGCCAGCGTCAAGTCCCAGCGTCCCAGGAAAACTTCGACGGACGGGGCTGAGGGCGAGGGGGGGCTTTTCTCAGATTTTCCTGCCTGGGAATACGCCCTGGCGGAAAAAAACAAGAGGGCCATCACTAGCACGAACATGATCCTCTGAAACTTCATAGGGCCACGGATCCCTTCTCTCTGGACAATTACGGGACGGTCCGATGGTATTTCAATTCCCGTTGTTCGTAACCGTCGACGAAAAGTCCGCCGTCACCGCGTTCATTCTCTATATGTATGAACAGAATTGTGAGCGAAAAAGCGAAGCTGAACGAGAAGGAGTTGCCACAGCTGAAAATGTCCAATCGAGATGGCTTTGTTCCCGGTTCCCGTCCAGACACGCCTGCGAGTAAGGCTCAAAAATCTCGCCGGTTTCATGCTTTGCGGCAAAACCATCCGCGAAACACACAAGAGGGGAAATCTGGCGGAGAGGGGGGGATTGAAACCCCGATTGGTGAGTGGGAGGTGAGGGGTTGGTGAGCGTTGGTATGTCTCTTGTTTTCAACACGCATTTTTAATTTTCTCCAACCGCCAGATTCCAATGGGGATCCAATACCCTCAAATCAGTCGAAAGTAGTAGCAAGAGTAGTAGCACGGAAGGAGCTCGGAGGTGGTTCTCGCGTCTACCTGCAGACCTATGATGGCCGGGCAGGTAGAGCGCCGCGGCGTCGTACCCGTTTCCGTCTTTGATCACCGTCATCACGCGGCGGGATGTCGGAAACCCTTACCGTCGGGTCGCCGTCCACCAGGATCAGGTCTGCGAGTTTGCCAGCCGCGATCGTAATCGTGCTTCATCACCCGCGCCCCGCCGAACGTGGCGATTTGCAACACCTTCGGCGCCGGGCGGTCCCCCCGTGGTTCGACAGTGGAGCATTCGGCTGTTAACCGAGAGGTTTGAATCACCTAACTCGTTTCTCTGGCGTCAGTTAACAGCTCCCGGACCATCCCCAAACCCTATTTCTTGTCCCCAGGATGTCCCCAACATTGCTTTCGTCCGTTATCGGACTTGACCGCGATGGCGCGATAGCCGTCGAGTTTGATTTCTTCTGTGGCGTCGGGCGTTATGTGGCGCCGGGGATACGGTTTTGGCTAGGGGATGCACGCGAACGGTCCCCGACGCCACATAATTCCTATCAAAGGGTTCGCAGGAACTGCATCAGTGCGACGTCGTCCTTCCAGTGTTTTGGGGGAACAGCAGCGCGGACCTCGCAAGTTGCAAGCGCCTTCGCCTTCATTTCCAGATCCACTTCCGCGTAAACATTTGTGGTTCAAGGTAAGTCCTATCGTGCACGACCGAGAAGGAAGTCACGCGATGAAACCTCAAGCTCATGCCGCCGTTAAAGAGTGCGGCTCGCGGGCTCATCCTTGGGCGAACACAACCCGCTTTTCGCCTGATCCGTTCTCGTTCGGAAAGGACTGAAATCCCTCCACGACTTTTTGCAGGGCGGCCGCCTGCTCATGCGTCACGCGAAAGTTCGTACCTCGCGCGCACCGCAGGATACTGAGGCCGGCCAATTCCGGCCGTGACAACAGGTACTTCCGTGAAATCACAGGTTCGATTCGCTTGAGCATTCGGAGCTTTACGCGAAGCTGATC
The DNA here is from genome assembly GCA_035490055.1 of Candidatus Limnocylindria bacterium. Lineage (GTDB taxonomy): Bacteria > Acidobacteriota > Terriglobia > Acidiferrales > UBA7541 > Acidiferrum. Next base: position 164,660 of record DATHIB010000017.1, read on the forward strand.
GCCCGCGAACTTCTCGGTCTCGCGAATGAAGGGGAGCTGTTCGGCTGGCTCTGGTTGAATACGCGGTGCCTCGGCGACCTCTGCCAATCCAATGATTCCTCCACGCGGTCCACACTCCCACAGGTAGACTCGATCTCCGGGCTTGATCGCTTTCCCGAACTGCTGGACCAGGCAAACCGGCTGTTGCACCGAACGCATAGCGCCCTTAACGTCAGAAAGTTGGGGACTGGCCTGAAAGATCCAAGTATTCTGCGAGTCCGCAGGGCCATTTTGATCGGACCCTCGCGCGCTCGGCTGGGTCAAGTAGACCCGAATCGAGCCCGCGGAACCAGGGTCTGCGGCCGGAATAAAGGAAAAGGTTATTTCGAACGGCAATTTCACTGTCACGACTTGTCTCCAAAACTGGAGCCATTTCTAATGGCTACCTTTCCAATGCGGGGTGATAGGCCGGATTTTGCCGTTCTTGGCAGCAGAAATTTTCTTCTCCGATCGGCCGAAATCGTCGCGCTGTTTCGCATACCATGTAGAGGATGCTAGTAGCTCTGCCAACGCCTTCATGCTAGAAGTTTACAGGTCATCTACTTAGACGAGATTGAGCTGACCTGGAGACCGCACTTGGCGGAGCAGCAGAACGTGGATCTTGGCGAACTGGCCCTCCGCCTGACGGCTTTTGCCCGGCGAACATTTGCCGACTTTGGACTCCGTGGGCATGACACGGCGGTCGCCGGCGTCGGTCTATCGATTGAAGATTTCGCGTGGAATGTCCTCGAGGAGTACGTAGGGGGCAAGCTCGAGCACGAAGCATCCCGAGGCGATCTGTTCTCCTTGCTTGCGACCGCGTTGCGGAACGACGTCATCGATTCGCTGCGTAGGGCGGCACACCTGCACGAGGAAATCCGGTCGTCCCTACCTCGCGCGCCTAATTCGACAGGCGATCCACCGTCGCTCGACGAACTGCCGGGCAGTACGATCGACGTTCCCGCCCTGCTCGATGAGGAAAACTATCGCAAGCGCGTGTGGGCTGCGCTCGCGGGAGAGCCGGAGCTGGCCGCGGTCGTGAGGGTGATTCTGGACCTCAATCTCCACAAGCCGCGGGAGATTGCCTCCGCATTGGGCATTTCCGCAACGGAAGTCCAAAATCGGAAAAAGAGGCTGCGCCGGCGATTTATCGAATCGAACTTGGTTCAAGGAAAAATGCCATGACCGAGCGCGAGAAACCCGATCTCTTCGCCACGAGAGCGAATCGCCTGGCGCTTCTGGCAGACAGAATCCTGGGTGACCCGAAGGAGATTGACGCCGTGGAAGCGGAAGAACTCTTGCAGTCCGCGAATATCGATCCCCAGGAACTTAAGGCGCGGTTCCATCGCCGTTTTGACGCTTTAGCCAAGGAGTACGCCGCCAAAGGGGAGCGCGTGCCGCCTCTGCTGAAGCAAGCGCTCGCCGACTTCCGCCCCGGCGTGTCCCACTCGCGAACCGAAAGAGAGTTGCTGCGAGAGGCCCAAACGGCTGTCCGGCGGCTGTTAAAGCAAGCTAAGCAGCTCCCTCAGCTACTCGCGAAAATCCCGAATCTCAGCCTAGCCGCGGCGTATCGCAGCAGGAAAGAACTCTCCGAACTCGACAAGAAGCTTCTCGACGAAGTGGCCCAGCGTCTCGCGAGTCGCAAAAAGAATGGGAAGCGCGGCGAGCGTTCAAGAGGCGGTGCATGACCAAACTAACCAAAGGCGCGGCTTATGCTCGCGCCCTCGCCA
>DATHIB010000018.1:0-2611 GCA_035490055.1 Candidatus Limnocylindria bacterium
CACGGCGAAGTGATCCAGCTCGGGTGCGAGATTTCCGAGCCCACGGTTTCGCGTTATCTTCACAACCTAAACGGTTGTCGGGATGAGGGCAGAGCGAAGCGCTGGCTGGCCTTTCTCAACAACCACCGCGAGGTAATCGCCACATTCGACTTCTTCACGGTTCCGAGCCTGACGTTTCGCACCCTCTACTGCTTCTTTGTTATCGAGCATGGTCGCCGACGGATCCTACACTTCAACGTCACGGAGCATCCGGCCAGCGACTGGATCGTACAGCAACTGCGCGAGGCTCTGCCGCTTCCCTGTCCTTACCGCTACGTCCTGTTCGACCGTGACACCAAGTTCGGCGGCGATGTGGTCGCGTTTCTCCATGCCAGTGCCATGAAACCCATTCGCACCAGCGTTCGGAGCCCGTGGCAGAACGGAGTGGCGGAGCGCTGGGTCGGCAGTGTTCGCCGTGAAGTGCTTGATCACGTAATCCCGCTGAACGATCAACACCTCCGGCGACTGGGGCGCGAATATATCGCCTATTACCAGGAAGACCGCACGCACATCGGCCTGGAGAAAACGACGCCGGCGGGCCGGCCGGTTGAGCCACGCCCGACCGAACCACGCCAACCTCGGGCCCTGCCTCGCATCGGCGGTCTCCATCATCGGTACACCTGGCCGACAGCTGCGTGACCGAAGCCGGCCACGTTCGGATGACAGCCACGGTCGGATGAATGCTGTTACATCGAGCTATCGATCGCAATCCATCTCGGTCCGATACAACCGAACAGCCACTCGGTGGCGGCATGCGCTGAGGGTACTTACCATCTATGCGGCGCAGATTCAATTTTGATGACCCACAACGAGATTGCCAAGAGGGTGCGCCATCTGCTGGGTATGAACCCGTCGGGCGGTCGTAATAATAAGATTGATGATATTCAATATTCGGCAAGCGATGGACCAAGCGTGTTTACTCATCCGCAGTGCCTGAACGTAAAGAGCAACGGCGTTACCATCGGTACGGGAACCGAAGCGAACGCATCGGGTTATTAGCGCGTTCATCGCTGAAGAACTGGAGGTCAGCTTCTATCCGGCAGGCACGAAACATCAAGGTTTTTGCTTTCGCGAATAATCACTGCCGGGCACAGACGCGCGACGATCAAACTATTTTGGAAATTGTGGGAGAAACGAAAATAGATCAGTCCTCACCGTTTGCCGCGAGCCTGGATGGCCTCACGCGCCACTTTGAACTGAGGCAGCCATTCCCCAATCGATGGTTCACGGTGTTGAAATGCTTCAGAGATAGCTTTGATAGTTGCTTCCCTCTCTGCTTCCACCGCTTCGCGCAGGGCGCTTAAAATTTGAATCGCCAACAAGCTTTGTAAACTTGTCTCTTTGTTGACGTACCATCTGTCGGCTACTTTTCGCGCCTTTTCAGCAAGGTCGGAGCTCATTCAGCTTTCATCCTTCCATCTATCATTGACCCATGTAACGGTAAGAAGAACTAGATGTGGGCTGCTCCCTCCAAAGCTAGCTTGGGGTCACCCGGACCGATTTTTGCAGTGCTGCCGCCAAGGAGTAACCCAGGAGTGAGGCCGCTGCCATTGCCGCCTCCCCCTTATGCCCAGAGTATAATCCGCTCTCGAATCAGAACGCACAATGAACCTTTCCTTCGAACAAGCCCTAGTCGAGGTCTGGCGGCAAGCCCTCGTCGAAAACGCCAACTTCGTCGAGTTAGGGAAAGCGCGTTACCCCGTTCGTAAAACTCCCAAGCGCGGATTGCGGCAAGTGGACTTCGTATTCGACGCGAACGAGATTCGTGGGCTGGAGCAGAACCCTGATACAAAATCCCGTTGGGCACAAATGGCACGGTCTGGCAAGAAGGTGATGCAGTTCCTGAGCGAGGACCGCTATTTTTGGCGAACGTGGTTGACGGCACGGTCACTCTATACGGCAGGTGAGCGGGGACGGGTCGATGAACAATGGAGGTAACTTCATAAACTAGAGCAGAACCGGCAAGTCTACTCGGTCGAAGGAGCCGACGCCGTCGTCTAATCGGCTGTATCCGAGTAGAGGAAAGCACGACGGGCTTTTAGGTGTTCCTTGGCTCTATCCGCCGTTTCCAGCTTCGTGCGCGTTTAGGTTCACCATGGCGTCATCGGCCCTCCCCCCTCGCAGACCCCACCGTGCAGGATTACCGCAGCGGGTTCTTCAAGCGTGACTCCCCGCCCCGTCCCACTTCATCGTGGTCCGTTCGGTTGGTCTGCCGATTTGCGGGGACATAGTGTACCGAGGTCTGAGCCTCGACTATGTTTCCTTTCGGCAGATTCGTCCGCTTGTTCCCTGTAGGTCATCAAAATGCCATCACGGATCAAAATCAAGCGGTTGGAGCGGTACCATTCTACCTGTTACTTGCGGGGCGCCCTTCAACTAAGATCGAACCATGGTTACCCTTGCCTGTGCGGTGGTGGCTTACCTGCGCTCGCTTTTTCTGCCACGTCACAAACTCGCCCTGGAAGCCGTCGCTCTTCGCCAGCAACTCGCCGTCTTCAAGCGGAAGCAGCCCCGGCCCAAACTGGATCGCCTCGATCGGCTGTTCTGGATTGTCCTCCGCCGGCTGTGGGAG
>DATHIB010000019.1:0-26129 GCA_035490055.1 Candidatus Limnocylindria bacterium
CCCAGCGCGAACTCGTCAAGATTCTCGATCTCGAGCGTTATCGCAGCCCGTAGGTCATACAACCCGGCATAAGCTGCGACCGCTCCAGTAGCGGCTTAGACTCGTATTCGCTCTCTGAGGGCGGTAAACTCGGGCTAGATATCGAAGTAGCGAAGCTGCCAACGTAGGAATCCGCAAAACTCCTAAACTCTCACCCAAGATTCCGCAACTCTCCGAGTGACTCTCCGAAACTGAGTAGGGCACGCTTGCGCTCAGAGGCAAGTGGAATGACTCAACTGCTCACTGTTAAACAAGCGGCCGAGTTGCTCGGTCTCAAGGTGGCGACGATCCGCGCTTGGCTTTATCGGAGGCGGCTGCCGTGCGTCCGCTGTGGCAGAGCTGTCCGTGTTCCAGCCGACGCAATCGCGCAATTCATCGAACGCAATACGGTTCCCGCGAGAGAAGAGCGGCGATGAGCGAGGCAGAGCAACGGCTCCTCGATTTTGCCGCCGCGCTCATCGTTGACCTTGCGCGCACAAATACGCGAGTGACTGAACAACAGATTGCGCTCTGGCTCGCGCGCGTGGTTGTAGGGGGCAAGCGGTGAGCGTTGACTACGAGAAGATTTTTGCTGAATACACGGAACCGGGCGCGCCGGGCGCCGTGCTGCGCTGCTTTCAGGATATTGCGCCTGAGGCGGTGCGCTGGCTTTGGCCGGGGCGCATTCCGCTCGGCAAGCTCACGTTGCTCGTTGGCGATCCGGGACTTGGGAAGTCGCTTCTCACCGCGGAAATTGCCTCGCGCGTCAGTCGCGGTGCGTCTTTTCCTGACGGTGCGGGGTGCGAGTCGGGGAGCGCAATCTTTTTAAGCGCGGAGGACGACGCCGCGGACACGGTCAGACCACGCTTAGATGCGGCCGGGGCAGATGTTTCGCGCGCATACATCCTTGACGCTGTGCGGGTGCAGCTCACGGACGGCTCGCTGACGGAAAAGAGCTTCAACCTCGAAACGGATATCGCAGCCTTGGAAGGGGTGCTCCGCGAGCACCCGGACGTGCGGCTTATTGTGATCGACCCGATCAGCGCTTACATGGGCGGGGTAGATTCACACTCCAATGCGGAGGTGCGCGGGCTGCTCTCTCCGCTAGCGTCTCTCGCGGGAAAGCACGGGGTTGCGGTGCTCGCGGTGACCCATCTCCGGAAATCTCCAGGAGCGGCAATCTATCGCGCAATCTCCTCGATTGCCTTTGCCGCTGCCGCGCGCGCGGCTTGGGCGGTCGCTTCTGACCCCGAAGATGTGGACCGCAGACTACTGCTCGCGGTGAAACAAAACCTGAGCGCAAGCGCGGGCGGACTTGCTTTTCGTATCGAGACACAAAACAACGTGCCGCGTCTTGCCTGGGAGCCGGGCGCGGTTGCGCTGGCCGCGAACGACGTGCTGGGCAACGTCGAGATGCAGCAAGACCAAAGTGAGAGGCGCGAAGCAAAGGAATGGCTCAAAGACTTTCTTGCGGATGGCCCCGTTGCGGTGAAGAAAATTCAGAGGGAGGCGAAAGCTGCAGGACTGTCGTGGATGACCGTGCGGCGAGCAAAAGAAGCGCTGTTGGTGGTAGCGAGTAAGAGTGCCTTCGAGGGGGGTTGGCAGTGGCGGCTCGAAGATACTCAGCACGAAGGCGCTCACCCTATAGATACGCACGTGAGCACCTTCGAGCAGGCTATTGAAAACACAAACCTTAACGGCAATCGCGCAGACGAAGATGCTCACCGCTCGGAAGTGAGCACCTTCGGTGCCTTCGAGGATGATGGCGAGGTGCGTCTATGAGCCCAGCCGCCGAAATTCTGACCGAACTTCAGCGCCGCGGCGTGATTGTCGCGATCGATGGAGACACCCTCTGTTTGAAGCCAAGGCGCGCTCTGGACGATACGTTTTCTGGCCCGCGTCCGCGAAGCCAAGCCCGCGATCCTCGAAGCCTTGAGGAGCGGCCTGGCCGCCTGCGGTTCGCCGCACTGTGCCGGGTGCCATGGCGTAGGCGATGGAAGGAAGATTCACCCGCCGAAGATCGGCGAAGACTATCGGAAGTGGCTGGAACGCTGGGAGTCGAAAGGTAAGGTCCAATGAAGAAGCAAGCAGGAGGCGAATCGTCCTCGCTTGACGAGAAGTTTCTTACGCTCTGCGAGGCGGCGGAAGTGCTGCGTTTGAGCACAAGAACAGTGAGGGAATACGTAAAACGCGGAGAAATCAGAGGCAAAATCATCGGAAAACGCTGGAGATTTAGGCGTGCGGACCTTGACGCTTTCTTTGAAAATGCACCCTCTGAGTGGAACTTTGCCGGAAAGAACAGTCACGGGGATTAGACGGTGAGGCAGCGACAACAGGGGCGCGGATGGAACGGACATTTCCTCGGTTTTTGGGCGAGGCTCAACTGCGAGAACATGCCCGTCATCCCGGCGCAGCTTGTGCGAAGCAATCTCGACGATCCGCGCAGAATCCCCTATCTGTTGGTCTGGAAGGACGAGAGACACGGCAGCGAAATCAAAGAGGCTGTACGGTTGGCGCGCTACGTTGACCCGCACGACTCTCGCGCTACAAACAACCATGTGGAACTGAAGCGAACAGACGGGAGTCTCACAGTTTTGCGTTTCGTCTGGCGGATGCTGCCCCGGAACGGTGGGCGAGCCCTGCTGCTGGTCTGTTCCTACTGCAACACGCCGCGCCGTCACGTCTATGGCTGGGAATGGGACAGCTTTTCGGGATGGTCGAACAGAGTCAGGAGCGTCAGTTGGCGATGCCGATCTTGCGCTCGACTGCGCTACGCTTCCGAAGGCGGCTATCTGCGCCCAGGCGTCATGTTTCGAGCTTTCGGAAACCTACCACGGCCGGAGTTTTGGCTCCCCTACGTGTTCACCTCACCTGCAGAGGCGAAAGGCAATCCAGAAAACATTTGAGGAGCCTGAGAGCGCGGCATAACGTCAACAATCGTAAAGAAATTCCGAGTAAACTGATTGCCGACATCCCGTGAGGCCATTCCGTGATTAACCGCCGGTCTTCAACAAATCAGTTCCGCCTATTCCTGGTGAGCGCGCTGGCTCTATACACCGAGGTTGTATTGATTCGATGGATGGCGGCCGAGATCCGCATGTTCGCCTATCTCAAGAATTTCACGCTACTTGCATGCTTCTTGGGGCTGGGGCTGGGAATGATCCGGCGCGGCGGTGCACGCACGGAGAAATTTCTGGCGACACTAGTGGCGACGATCATCCTGGTGCTGACGTTCTCCCCGCAGCTTCATCTTACTCGACTCTTCTTTCCGGATACCGGCGTGTACCAGTGGGGCGGGAACCTGCGCTCTCCGCTGTTCCTGCCAGCCGCGCGAGCCTTGCCGGTGCTGGGGATGCTGTTGAGACACGTATCGGACTCCGTGGTGCCTTGGGTGCTTGGATTTTTCGCGTTGATTGTGGGGTTTGCGTTGTTTTGCCTGGTGCTCGCCATCTTCTATCGAATTGGGATATTGGTTGGAGATTGCATGGACGCAGCAGGACCCCCGCTGAACGCGTACACGCTGAACTTGACGGGAAGTCTGGCGGGCACGCTGACGTTTGCGGGGCTCGTGTTTTTTTCCTTACCGCCGTGGGTGTGGGTCCTGCCTGTGTTTGTCGGGCTGGTCTATTTTTCCCCTCGGCGAGTGCACGACGCACTGATTCTCGGCAGCGTATTGGCCGTGATTGCGGCCATAGAAATCAGCACTCATGTGCTTTGGTCGCCCTATTACCGCATCACCTACGCACCCACGCCTCAGAATAGCTACCACCTGGACGTCGACCACGATTTTTACCAGGACTTGTTGAACCTGGGCGCATCGGCGGACCCGCGTGCCACTAATTCGTCGGCGCGGAAGTACTACGATTTCCCCTATGCGATGGTGCCTCCAGGCGGAAGGGTCTTGATAATCGGAGCCGGGACGGGCAACGACGTGGCCGCAGCATTGCGCGCGCAGTGTGCCAGCGTGGATGCGGTGGAAATCGACCCTGTGATCGCGCGACTCGGACGCGAACTGCACCCAGAACGGCCATATGCCTCGGACAAAGTGCGCGTGCACATCAACGACGGGCGCGCGTTCTTCCATCAGGCGCGCGCTGCCCGTCAACAGTATGACCTGATCGTTTTTGGGCTGGTGGATTCACAAACCGCTCTCTCAGTGATGTCTTCGCTGCGCCTGGAATTCTTTCTCTACAGCCGTGAGAGCTTTGAGGAAGCGCTTTCCCTGCTGGACCCGAAGCGCGGGCTGTTCGTCCTGGGATTCTCGGTAGGTTGGAAGGATTGGGTGGCCCAGCGGATCTACCACACTCTGGAGATGGCCAGCCACAGTGCGCCGCTCGCGATGCGGGCTTCAGATTACCTGGACACGGTCACGTTCGCCGCTGGACCGGGGCTGGCAGAGGCGCGGTCGACGCTGGCTGCGATGCCCGGCATTCGTCCCGTGGGGCCAGATCTGGCAAGCGTGCCCGCTCGGCCCGTGCGGGACGACTGGCCCTTCCTCTACCAGAACCCGCGAAGTTTTCCATTCGTTTATCTTGGCTCGCTGATGCTCGTGCTGATTGCTGGGGCATACCTAGTGCGCGCTGCGGTGCAGCGAGCCTCGACGGGCTCCCCAACCCGGCTGAACTGGACCATGTTTTTCATGGGCAGCGCGTTTCTCCTGGTGGAGACGAAGAACATTTCGCAGCTATCGCTGCTGTTTGGCGCTACGTGGGTGACAAATGCAGTGGTCTTTTCCTCTATTTTCGTGATGGCGATAACGGCTAACCTGATCGTTGGACGGTGGCGGATCGCTCGCCTTCCATTGTTGTTTATTCTGCTATGGGGCGCGTTGACGGTGAGCTATTTTGTGCCTTTCGGCGATCTGACCCGACTCTCGCCGTTGGCCCGAGGGCTGAGCGGCGGCGTCCTGACGGCCTTACCCGTGCTGTTTTCCAGCTTGATCTTCGCAAAGATGTTCCAACAGACGAGGGAGGCGGCGACCGCGCTGGGGTCCAACATTCTGGGAGGCCTCTTTGGCGGCGCCTTGGAGGCCTTGAGCATTTTCGTGGGCATTAAAGCCATGGCCTTGCTGGCGATCGCAGTGTACGGCGTGGCCGCCCTTTCTTGTTGGACGGAAGAGACCAGCGCATGGACAGTTCGGCGATCGCTGACCGCCCCGACGAAATAACTTCGGCAAGCTAGTGAACGGCACCAGCTCGACGGTCCTCTGCTCGCGGGCAATGCCAAACAGCGTGTAGGGCTTGAAGCTAAGGCTCAAAAGTCTTCTGCCGCGAGGACGAGGCGACATAGACAAGTATTTACGCCTCCGAAAACGCTGTGCCCAATTTTGTGCCCACCCTGCATCGAAAACAATAGCAGACGGTAGTGGTCAGGCTGGGAGGTAAATCGCCTGTACTGGCGCGGAGAATCAACGCGATAGCGAATCATCGTACTCAGTCTTAATTGTCTTTGGACGGTCTCTTAATCAGCGGGTTGGAGGTTCGAGTCCTCCCCGGTTCACCAAACTTTCGGTTTTGTCCTTTCTTTTCAACTAACTAGGCAAGGGCTTTGCCCCTTGATATCCCTCTGATTTCAGAGGGTTTGGCAACACAACGAGAACAAAATTCTCGTTTCCCGACGCATAACGGTCTAACTCCTGCCGTCCCTCAAGATCCTTCCCCTGCGGGGGCAGTTTTTTCCCATTGTGAAATAAGGTTTTCACCTGATTGAAACGCCCGGCCCTGCGAAGTATGTAAAGACGCCCCGCTTTTTACTTTTTATTTGTCTTCATATCATGTCATGACCTCAGGGCCGGAGTTTGGCTTTGGGCAAGGGATCTAGGGACACCCAGAGGAGTGTTGGTGTTCGCATCCGGTCCTAATGGAAAGTCTGACCATCGTGATGGGCGGTGCTGAAGTGTTAGCGACTGGAAAGTCAAATTCATCCCGGCCATTCCCCGACAAGCTGCGAAATCCTTCTGTGCGATTCTGTGGTGTTCTTGTGGAACGCTTTCCCAATGCAATCGATAAGAGTTCCGGGAATGGTCATCATTTAAGTCACAGGCGCGAAGAGACGCTGACTGCGGGGTTTCTTCTTCTGGATGCTTCCCTCTGGCCCATCTACGCCAGCGAAGAGGCTCTGGCGATCCTTGCTTACCCGGAAGTTCCATCCAGAAACAAGGACTTCGGCAACTCTCTGCAGAGCAAGATTCGATCGCTGCTTCACAACAATGGCAATCATAACGGACATCATAACGGTTTCTCTCCTTCCAAATTTCTACACGAAGTCGCCTCGGGAAAGAGGTGCTACCAACTGCGCGCATTCTCGGTGAAATCGAATCTGGGAATTGTGCGAGGACCTGCAATTGCTCTCTTGCTGGAAAGAAATCACCGAGGCGCGCTCAATCTCGAAAGCGTCGCTCAGAAATTCAGGCTAACCCGGCGCGAATGGGAAACGGTTGATCTTCTGCTCCAAGATCTTACTACCAAGCAGATTGCCAGCCGGATGGACATCAGCCCATACACAGTAAAGGCCTTTCTAAGATCCGTGATGTTGAAGGTCGGAGCGGAGAATAGGACCGGCATTATCGGGAGGATTCTGCAGGCTTCGACTGCAATCACTGGGGAGAACTTCCACTAGTTTCTTATTCTGTTGGTCTCGTATTTGTTCCTTAGCGGGAATGACTTTGATAAAGAAGAGATAGTACTATAAGTACTATGAACAATGAACTAGGGAAAAAGCGTGGCCACTCCCGCCACTTGGCGAATGGACAATTTACAGGCAGCGCATTGCCATCACTTCGAGGACGGCGAAGGTCAGAAATCTCTCAAGGAGAAGTGACAAACATTTCCGACGGTGGGTTCTGCATGGTTGCCACTAACCCCTTGCAAATTTCTGCGCTTCTTCAAGGCCGACTTCGGCTCGCTCGGATTCCCGCGGAAATCCCCACTCTAGTCCAAGTTCGCTGGGTACAGCGAGTGGGGTCCGGGCGTCGCTACCGAATCGGCCTGCAGTATGTCATCTAAATTGATCGCGCTATTGTTTTCTTTCCTATATACCCCACCTAGCGGGTACTAACCTCCCGGGTTACTTCGATCAGAGGATTGACGCGGCCTTTCTACATTAATACCGTGTGAATGCGATATGAATGGCGGCAGTGCAGTAAAGTCGCGCGGTGTTGAAATTTACTGGTAATGCGATCTCCGCCCCAGCTGAGGCCGTGGCGGAGACTTTGTTTTTGGGTGAGGTAAGGATGCGGGTACTCGTGACTGGCGGGGCGGGCTATATCGGAAGCCACACTGCCAAAGTTCTGGCCCACTCAGGGTTTGAGCCAATCGTACTCGATAACCTCTCGACCGGGCACCAATGGGCCGTGAAATGGGGTCCCCTGGTCGAAGGAGACCTCGGTGATTCCACGCTGATTCGCGAAGTAATCAAAACCTACAGGGTGCAAGCCGTTGTCCACTTTGCAGGGTTCGCCTACGTGGGAGACTCCATGCGGCGCCCGCGACAATATTTTCGCAACAACGTGACCTACACGCTCAGGCTGCTGGACGCAATGACGGATTCCTGGATAAAGTACATTGTTTTTTCGTCCAGCTGCGCCACCTACGGTATTCCTACAAGGGTTCCCATTCGCGAGGAGCGAGTCCAGATCCCCATTAATCCATATGGTGAATCGAAGAGGATAGTCGAGCGCATCCTCGCTTGGTACGGGGAAGCGTATGGCTTGCGCTGGGCAGCCCTTCGTTATTTCAACGCTGCCGGTGCCGACCCTGATGGGGAGTTGGGGGAGGACCACTCACCGGAAACTCACCTTATTCCACTCGCCATTCAAGCGGCTCTTGGAGAGAAACCGGCGCTTGAGATCTACGGGACGGATTACCCCACCCCGGACCGCACTGCCGTCCGCGACTACACGCATGTTATGGACCTGGCCGAGGCGCACGTTACAGCCCTAAGGCACATGCTCAAGAGCCCCGAGAATGCTGCCGTTAACCTGGGCACGGGAATAGGCCACTCCGTGCGTGAGGTCATTGCTGCTGTGGAGCGGACGAGTGGCTGTTATGTTCCCGTTCGGGAGGCGGAGCGCCGTGCCGGCGATCCCCCGTGTCTCGTGGCAGATGGCAGGAAAGCCAAGGAACTTCTCGGATGGGAACCGCGCCACTCTTCGTTGGATGAAATCGTTGAAACGGCCTGGCAATGGCACACCAGTCAATCTCACGTTCCCGCAGCCCAAGTAAATCTGAAGGCGCACGGAGGTACAAGTCCGCGTGCAGCAGCAGACTGACTACCAACAAGTCGGCTTGTTCCCCACTGGCTGGAATCCGGGGCGGCGATCGCTGGTGCCGGCGGGTTTGCAGTCCAGCCTTCGGAACGGGGGCATGTGTCAACCTCTTGCGCGGAGTGGCTGCGAAGGTCCCGCTGTTGCGTGGCGTCTTGCGTTGCGCCTTTTTCTCGCATTTATGATGTTCCCGCTCCTCGTTCTGGCCGCTGAGAGTGGGAACATAACCGGCAAAGTTGTGGAATCGGGCGGTGGAAGGTTGACCGGGGTAAAAGTGACTCTAGTCAATCAAGAGACGAACACGAAACAGGAGACGGTAACGGCAGAAGATGGCAGATTCAGCTTCCCGGATCTGACACCGGGAACTTACCTCCTTCAGATTGAAGCGAGCGGGTTCGAGCCATACAAGGCGAACATTCAAGTGGGAACGGAAGAGCTGAACCCCTTGAGGATTAAGCTGAAGCTGGAAACCGTGGAAGAGGAAGTCATCGTGAGACCGGATACAAGTAGTGATCGACTCTCTCCTGAAAGTAATGTTCAGTCGATGAAAGTGGACGAGACCTTTTTCAATGGACTCCCCCTCGACGTCGACTACCTGCTCCCGTTCATTGACACGTTTACATCGGCGGCAGCACAGGGCCATGAAGGAACTTCAATCGTCGTCGATGGTGTCGACGGGGGAGAACTCGACATGCCCAGCAACGCGATACGATCCGTGAAAATCGACCGCAACCCCTATTCTGCAGAGTTTCAACATCCCGGCGCTGCACGAGCGGAAATTACCACCAAGCACGGGCATGGGCATCGGTACCATGGCAGCATCGGATTTTTTGCAAGGAATTCCGTCTTCGACGCACGAAACGCCTTTGCCGATACGAGGCCGGACCTGAACCGCCGGTTCCTGGAGGGCAGTTTGGGGGGGCCGCTGCTGGGCCAGAATAGCTACTTTTTTGTAGCTGGCGACCGTTTGATGAACGATGAGAGCACCGTTGTGAATGCTTTGAATACGGTCGCCCTAACAGGTCCTATCAACATTAATGTGCCTACGCCGCAACGACGAGACCATTTCTTCGCGCGGACGCAATGGTGGTTGACGGAGATGCAAACACTCTCCCTGAACTATACATTCACCGATCACTCCAGCAAAAACAACGGAGTCGGGGCGTTAAATCTGCCTGAACAAGGGACCAGCGCGGGTCGGAACACACATCGGGTGCAGTTGATCGAAAGCGCAACCTTGTCACCGCAATTCCGCAACGAGATCATATTTGTTTTGAAAGACCAGACGTCACGATCCGGGAGCCAGGCCAGCGGGCCGGAGATTCTGGTAAACGGCGCGTTTGTCGGTGGACCATCCCAGTCTTTTAATGACAAAGAAAGGCGCGCGTTTGATGTCCAGGATACGGCGACTTACATCCGCGGAAGGCATAGCTTCCTTTTTGGTGCCACGGTCAGGAATGAGTGGTCGAATGTTTTCGAAGCAACAAATTTTGGCGGAACGTTTCTGTTTAGCAGTGTTGATCAGTACAGGAATGTCGTCCAGAACCACGTGGGCACCCCGGATCTGTTCCAAGCAAATCAAGGCGAACCGCAAATTTCTTACCTTGAGCAACAAACCAGCGGATTTGCGCAGGACACAATGCGCGTGTTGCCAAGCCTTAGCCTTACGTTTGGGGTGCGGTACGATTGGCAAAACACGCTTGACAACCGCAGAGATCTTGCTCCGCGGCTCGCGCTAGCATTCGCGCCCGGCAAACGGAAGAGGACCGTGCTACGTGCCGGGGCCGGGATCTTCTACGACAATTTGCCGCGGTCGGCCACAGAGGATGCGGTGCTCTTGGACGGCGTGCGCGTCCGCGAGATCGACATTTCCTACCCGTCTTATCCGGACCCATTCTGGGGCGGCCAGCTAACGTCTCCAGCGCCCAGCGTTATGCGCGTGGCGCCCGACGCCCAGTCTCCCTATCTGATGCAAACGAGCGCCGGAGTCGAGGAAGAGATCTGGAAAGGAACCTGGCTCTCATTGGAATATTCGTTTTTGCATGGCGTGCACCTTTTCCGCATCCGCGACGTCAACGCTCCATTACCATCAGGGTCCGGTCTGCGCCCGGATCCAAACTTCTCGAACGTTGAGGAGGTCGCATCGACGGCATTCCTTCGCGGACACGCCCTGAGCCTGACCTTCCGCGGAGGACTGGGAAAGCGCTTTAGGGGCTACGGGCAGTATGTCTTCTCCAAATACACCAACGATGCACCGAGTAACGGGCCGGGCTCGTTTTTGTTCCCGGCGGACAACTATGATTTGCAGCCAGAGGTAGGGCCGGCTGACTTTGATCGCAGACATCGCCTGAACTTCGCAGGAACAGCGCAACTGCCATTCGGCTTCCGCGTGGGATCGATTCTTTCGGCGGCCAGCGGAGCTCCTTTCAACATCACCACAGGGTCAGATCCCACCGGCGACACCATCACGCGGCCCCCCGGAGTGACCCGAAACACAGGCCGCGGCCCGGGAACTGTGCAACTCGACCTGCGTGTCACGAAGGTGTTCAGCCTCCAGCGCATCTCTGCCGGCGAGCGTCGTCGTTCGATACGCAGCTTGGAATTCAGCGTGGACGCGTTCAACGCCATCAACCAGACGAACGTCACCAGCGTCATCGGGGTGGTGAGTTCCCCGCTCTTCGGTAAAGCCAATGCGGCAGGCCCGGCAAGGACGATCCAGCTCTCAGCGAAGTACAGTTTTTGAATTGGAGGAGAGGTATTACAGGGGAATTCGGACGTGGCGCAAGCCACGGCCCTTTGGTTGCGAACGGTTACCGAAAGCAGATTTTATTATTCTCAATCTCGATCTCAGGTGATGAACGATGGCCAGGACAGCTTCTTCGAACAAATCTAGCGCACACGAGCATTCGCCTCCCTGCGGGATTCGCGTCTTCTCGGCGGGCAGGGCGTCGGGCGTCGGGAATCGCGCAGTTAAACCACTCGTCCGAGTGGGCTTCGAGTTTGGAGTCCTGGATAGCTGTTCAGCAGACGTTTCTTCTGCGTTTTGCGTCGGCGCCGCCGTACCTGAACCAAGTAGCAACCCCCACAGGCAAATCCATCGTGACTTCGACGACCTGCCAGCTAGTTCAGTTGGAGCGCGCTTATGTCCGTGAGAATAATTCCGATTAGCGTTCCTGCTGATGTGTCAGTTCCTGAGCCGGAGATTGTTTTGGAGCTTGGCTCCGCTCCAGAAACAGCTTCCGGCGGTTCGCGCGTCATCTTAGGCGGCAAATTTCTTTGGGTCGGCCAGGAGAAGCTTTATGTTCGGGGCGTAACGTACGGAACATTTCGGCCCGGCATGGACGGCAGCGCATTTCCTTCACCGAGGGTGGTTGAGCAAGATTTCTCTCTAATGTCTGCAAACGGCGTGAACGCTGTCCGAACCTACACCGCCCCACCGCACTGGCTTCTTGAAATTGCCCTGAGGTGCAACTTGCGCGTCTTGGTCGGGATGCAAGGAGAACGGCACCACGCCTTTCTCCATGAGAAAAAAATGGTTCGCGAGATCAGAAAGCAGGTTAGAAGCGGAGTGCGGACATGCGCCGGTCACCCAGCGGTTTTGGGTTATCTTGTTGCCAACGAGATCCCCGCATCCATTGTGCGTTGGCACGGAGCAAGCGCCGTGGAGAAATTTCTAAAGCGATTACGCGACGAAGTCAAGGAAGAGGATCCCGAAGCTCTCGTTTCTTACGCAAACTATCCATCGACGGAATATTTGGATTTGTCCTTTCTCGATTTGGTTTGTTTCAACGTTTTCCTCGAGTCGAAAGACAAATATGACGCCTATCTCGCGCGGCTCCAAAATCTCGCCGGCAATCGTCCTCTGCTGGTAACGGAAATCGGACTCGACAGCCACAGGAATGGAGACAAGGCGCAGGCCGATTGCCTGGATTGGCAGGTACGAAAAGCCCTCGCTGCAGGCTGTGCCGGGGCATTCGTCTATGCTTGGACCGACGAATGGCACAGGGGTGGCGAGGACGTCATGGACTGGGATTTTGGTCTGACGACCCGGGATCGAAAGCCGAAACTGGCGCTCGGCGTTGTTCGAAAAGCGTTCGAGGAAGTTCCGTTCGTCTCCCAAGAAGCATGGCCGAAAATATCTGTCGTGGTGTGTACTTTTAACGGCAGCCGCACGATTCGCGACTGTTTGGAGGGAATCGGAAAACTTCGCTATCCCAACTATGAAACCATCGTGGTTGATGATGGCTCAACGGACGGCGCTGGCGATATTGCGGCCGAGTACGACGTCCGCCTGATCCGCACTGAAAACCAAGGTCTTAGCGCGGCCCGAAATTTGGGATGGCAATCAGCGACAGGAGAGATCGTCGCTTATATTGATGATGATGCCCGCCCCGATCCCGATTGGTTGACATATCTAGCGGCCGCGTTCCTCAAAGAAGATTACGCAGCCGTCGGGGGCCCGAACATACCTATCCCGGACGACGGAGACACTGCGAATTGTGTCGCTAACTCGCCGGGAGGTCCGGCCCATGTGCTCCTTTCCGATTGCGAAGCAGAGCACATTCCCGGCTGTAACATGGCTTTCCGCAGGAGCTGGCTGGAGGCCATCAATGGATTTGATCCGCAATTCCGGCAAGCTGGTGACGACGTGGATATTTGTTGGAGAACACGGGAGCAAGGCGGGAAACTCGGGTTCAGTCCGGCGGCCATGGTCTGGCATCACTATCGCCGGACCGTGCGGGCGTATTGGAAACAACAGATGGGCTACGGCAAGGCCGAGGCCATGCTCGAGAGAAAGTGGCCGGAAAAGTACAATTCCGGCGGCTACGCAACGTGGGCTGGACACATATATGTGAACGGAACATTCCGCTCTCTTTCGTTGTCCCGCGGGCGGATTTATCAGGGAACTTGGGGATCCGCAGGTTATGCGCGACTGTACCAGCCTGCACCGAACCTTCTGAACTCACTGCCGCTCACGCACGAGTGGCAGCTCACGAATCTTGTGTTGGCGACGCTCTGTGCCGTCAGCATGTTTTGGGGACGTCTGCTGGCCGTTTTACCTGCCGCAGTAGTTGCTTTCGTGTTGTCCCTTGTCCCGGCAATAAGCGCGGCTGCGAAAGTCCGCTTTCCTGAGACGAAAGGCCGCTTTACTCGCTTTCGCCTGCGCGTTGTTACGGGACTGCTTCATCTAATGCAGCCTCTAACTCGCCTGTGGAGCCGTCTGGTCTATTCCCTCACGGCCTGGAGAATCCGCCGTTTTCCAACCCTCTCATTCCCATGGCCGCGGACCTTCCAGCTTTGGAGTGAAAAATGGCTCGGTAGCACCGAGGTGCTCCTGTCATTGGAATCGGTGCTGCGTTCCGGTGACGCGGTCGTGCGTCGAGGCGGTGATTACGATAGTTGGGACTTGGAGATACGTGGTGGCTTGTTCGGCGGCTTACGCGTCTATACGGTCTCGGAAAACTACGGACGAGGCAAACACATGCTGCGCCTTCGTTCTCGGCCATGGTTCTCTGTCTCGGGAGCAGGCACAACTCTTCTCCTAATGATTGCGTGCTTTGGAGCACTATTGGATCACTCCGTATACGCTGCCAGCATTCTCGGCCCATTGAGCGTCATGTTCGGAGCTATAACCTTTAGGAGCGCGGCCGTGGCAGTGGGTGCGATCCATCGCGCCCTCATCAAGCTAGACTTCGAGCGCGCGTGATGACTATTAAGCAGCCCGGTTCGAATCGTGACCTCGCCCTTTACCTTCGTTTGTTCCGGTGGGCGCGGCCTTATTGGACACACCTGATTGGTCTTTTCCTTCTCGGCTTGCTGGCAACTCCTCTGGCGTTGCTGGTCCCTTTGCCGCTGAAGATCGCTCTCGACAGCGGGCTCGGCTCCAAGCCGCTTCCTCATTTGATTCGGTCATTCGTGCCAGCCGGATTCAGCCTCTCCCCATCCTCAGCGTTGTTCTTTGCCGTCGGCTTGCTGATTGCTGTGACGATTCTCGCCCAGATTCAGACACTAGCCCTATCACTCCTGAAGACGTACACCGGCGAAAAAGTCCTCTTAGCATTTAGATCTGACCTTTTCTGGCAGATGCAGCGTTTGTCGCTTTCCTACCACGACGTTAAGGGAACCGCTGAATCGCTGTACAACGTTCAATATGATGCGGCTGCGGTTCAAACCATCGTGGCGGAACGCTTCATTCCGCTCATCAGTTCCGCTTTCACGCTGCTCGGAATGCTGTATGTCACCATGAAAATAGATTGGCAACTTGCTTTGGTCGCCTTGGTGATCTCACCCGTCCTTTTTCTGATTTCAAAGGTCTACCGGCGCCGCCTGCGCCGCCGGTCGCGCGAGGTGAAGAAGCTTGAAAAGTCCGCATTGAGCGTGGTGCAAGAAGTGCTTGGCGCTCTGCGAGTGGTGAAAGCGTTTGGAAAAGAGGAAGAGGAAAGGCATCGTTTCGTCCGGCGCAGCTTCGAAAGCATGCGTGCGCGGCTGAAGCTGGCTCTGGCGGAGGGGAAGTACAACTTGCTGGTTGGACTAACCTCCGCGATAGGAACGGCCTCGGTACTTCTTGTGGGATTCCGGCAGGTGCAATCCGGCGCCATCACCCTCGGTGACCTCATGCTGATGATGGGATATGTAACCCAGCTTTACGAACCTCTGAAAACCATGGGCAAGAACTCCGCAGCTCTCCAGTCCTGCTTGGCAAACATTGAGCGGGCCTTCGCCTTGCTCGACGAGCTCCCCGAGGTCGAAGAGAAGGCCAATCCACGCTCACTGGCGCGCGGGACAGGCAGGATTGTTTTCGAAAATGTTTCATTCACGTACGGGCAAAACCGGCCGGCTCTGGAACAAGTTTCATTTGAAGTGGAGTCTGGAATGTGCGTGGGCATTGTAGGAACGACGGGCGCGGGCAAAACTACTCTCGTGAATCTGCTGACTCGTTTCTACGATCCCACGGAAGGACAAATCTTGCTTGATGGTGTTGACCTCCGCGACTACAAATTGAAGGACTTGCGCAACCAGTTTGCTATCGTCCTTCAGGAGTCCGTCCTGTTTTCCACCAGCCTTGCGGAGAACATTGCCTATGCCCGACCCAGCGCAAGCGAAGCTGAAATCGTGGCTGCTGCAAAGGCTGCCAACGCTCACGAATTCATCTCGAAACTTCCGGAGGGTTATCAGACGCTCGTCGGTGACCGTGGCATGCGCCTCTCAGGAGGTGAACGCCAGCGCATTTCCGTTGCCCGCGCATTCTTGAAGGACGCGCCGATATTGATTCTCGACGAGCCAACGAGCTCGGTGGATGTCAAGACGGAGACGCTCATCCTGGATGCAATGGAACGGCTCGCCCAGGGACGGACCACGCTCGTTATCACCCACAGGCCCAGCGCCTTGAAACAGTGCGATGTCGTTGTAAGGATCGAAAAGGGACGCCTTGCGGCCATTGAGCCAAGCGCTGGGAGTCATGCGGTATACAGCCATGAAGGATAGACGATGAACAAAGTGCGCATCGGATTCCTGCTGCCACATTACTCGCCAAAGAGCAGAAGCTTTATGCCCGATGTTGTGCGAATCCTCGCGGAATCCGGAGCCGTCGTCGACGTCATACATCCCCCGGATGGGATGCTCGATGTATCGAGGGTCCGGGTCGAGCACGACCTCTATGTATTGCGCCATACGAGCGGGCTCTCCCTCAGCTTGGCTGGCGTGCTCCATGAGCTGGGCGCGGTCATCGTAAATCCGTATCCCGTGTCTGCCGCGCTGCGCGACAAGATCATCGCCTCTCGAATTCTGCAGGCAGCAGGCGTTCCTACACCTGATACGTACGTGGTATCGCATCCCTATCAGTTGCTTCCGCTGTTGGACTCGGGGTCTCTGGTCATAAAGCCGTATCAGGGAGCGGGGGGCCATCATGTCCGCATTATCCGGACCCCTGCGGAACTCGCGGACGTGAATTGTGGCCGTGAGCCCGTGTTTGCTCAGCGCTACCACCCGAACGACGGCCGCGACCGCAAGATTTACGGGATCGGAGGCCAGCTCTTTGGCGTCAAGAAGATCTTTCCTCGCCGGACGGAAGAAGAAAAACATGGGGAGCCCTTCACGCTCACGCCGGAGTTGTGTGAGCTTGCCGCGAACTGCGGTAGTGCCTTCGGCATTGACCTGTACGGGGTGGACATTATCGAAAGCGAAGGAACACCCTACGTCGTGGACATGTGCAGCATTCCTGGTTTCAAGGGTGTCCCCGACGCGCCACAACTGCTGGCGCAGTACTTCTACGCAGCGGCGGAGCGCGCCGCCCGGGGAGAGCCACTGTCCCCAATGGCTCCTTGGGCCGTGGCAAACCGGGCTGTCCTATGATGTTGCTGGTCAAAGTGCGGGACCTGAGGCCATGCTGCTTGCGCACATTCCTGGTTTTTCATCCGGGTGAACCTTGGCATAGCAGGGCGAGGAGCCGTGCCTATGTCTAGGACAGCGACTCCTGAAATTATGACCGAAGGCGTGCAGGCGCATCCAGCCGTCCAAGCTTGGCTTCAGGTCCAATCAGACTCCTGGGAGCCCAGCAGCCTTGAACTTTTGCAGGGCAGAAGGTACAGCACGGTGTATCGGCTCAACCATGTCAGGCAGGATGGTGCGAGAGTCATTGCCAAGAGATGCCGAACAGCGACAGCACGTATCGAACACGCGATTTACGAGGAATTGCTGCCGCTCACTGGAATGCCGGCGCTGCATTGCTATGGACTACTGGAAGAGCCAGAAGGAGAGTTCTGCTGGCTTTTCCTTGAAGATGCTGCGGGTGCTCGGTATTCGCAGCAGCTTCCCCACAATCGTGCGCTTGCAGGCTGTTGGTTGGCGGAAACACAGTTGACCGCCTTGGCGCACGATCTCAAGTCCTGCCTCCCAGGCCGCGGCCTCGATCATTACCTGCGCTTGCTGCGCGGCTGCCGGGCCATGTTACTGCGTCACTTGGGTGGCAGTGCACTGTCGGTCGAGGATGCCACGCTGTTCCGCAATATCGCTGCACACCTCGACGCGCTGGAATCGTTGTGGGACGAGTTGGAGGAAATTTGCGACGTGATGCCCCGGACGCTGGTGCACGGCGATTTCGTCAACAAGAATCTCCGCATCCGCGACGCCGCCACCGGCCCTGCGCTGCTGGTATTCGACTGGGAATTCGCTGGCTGGGGTGTGCCGGCCGCCGATCTTGCTCAGCTCATTGATCGCGTGGCCAGTCCAGACTTGGACTTCTACTGCTCAATCTTAAACCGTGAGTATTCGCGCCTGGATTTGCGCGATATTCAAGCCGTCGCTGCCTGCGGCAACCTTCTCCGCATGGTCGACCAAATGAGTTGGGCCACGGCCGGCCAAGAGTTCATTGATTCAACCCAACTGGTTAAGGCCATAGCCCTGCTGCGTTCTTATGAACTCTCCATCAGCGAAGCGTTAGGCGCCTTCCAACGGAGCTGGACATGATTGAAGGCCTGGACAAGGTGCTCGAAGGTCGGGATCAGCCTGGCCTGACAGAACTGCGAGGCTTGCTACAGCGGTTGCTTGGCGGCCACGAGGCGGAGGGCCGTTTGATTGAGGAGCAAACGCTGCAGCCTCGCGCCTCGCGCGTTTTCCGGCTGCGTTTCGTCATCAATGGTCAAACTCGTCAGCTGATCGTCAAGCGTCTGAGACCGGAAATCGGTCGGCGCAGCGAATTGGTAGAGAAACGTTGGTTGCCTGCGGTGGGCATGAGTGACAACGGTCCAGCTCTGCTAGGGAGTATCGTAGAGCCTGGCGGTAACTGTGTCTGGCATGCCTATGACGACCTCGGTCCCTGTGAACTCGATGTCCATCGATTCGACCGTGAGAGCGTGAGCGCGGCGATCAAGTTGATTGCACGGCTTCACCTACAGTTCGCGCGGCACCCGCTATTGGGAGAAGTTCGGCTTCACGGTTGCGACCTGGGTATTCACTTCTACGATGCGAATGTGCGCGACGCCATCTACGCATTGGAAGCATGTCATCCGTCTGCCCAGGAAACCCCGGTACGCGACAGCCTGCTCGAGCGGCTGTCCACACTGCGCAAAGAACTGCCGCAACGTGCAGAGGCCCTGGACGCCTGGGGCGGCCCGGAGACTTTGCTGCACGGCGATTTGTGGGCCATCAACGTTTTCGTCATCCCCACTGCCCATGGGCTCCACGTGCGCCTTATCGACTGGGACCATGCTTCTGTTGGACCGGCAAGCTACGACCTCTCGACCTTTCTCTTGCGACTGCCGTCTCAGGAGCGGTCTTGGGTTTTGGACGTCTATCGTGAGGAGACGTCACGTGGAGGTTGCTGCCTGCCGCCGATGCCAATGTTGAACTTCCTATTCGAGACCGCCGAGTATGCGCGCTTGGCCAATCGCATTATTTGGCCCGCCATCGGGCTGGTGCAGGATCGAGCCCCTTGGGCCTGGGAGTCCTTGGCCGAAGTGGACCAATGGTTTGAAGGTCTTGCGCCGGTGCTGCCGTGCGAAACCGAAATGCTGGACGCCAAATCTTGAAAACCCCGGCCTCGGTGCTCCCTGATTCGCCGACTCTGACACTCCGGCTCACCGCTGCCTTGGGCCGCGACCCTCATGAACGGCGTTCCGTGAAAATCCTCAGAAGAACGCTTCCGCCGTTCATGTGCACTTTCCCGAATGAGATCGTCACCTGTCAATTGCCGGACGGTCGCAAACGCCGCGTCTTTATTAAGTATCAGGCGGGGCAAAGCCACGAGTGTTACGGGCATCGCGGCGATGTCCCTTATGAGACCGAGGTGTATCGCCGTGTGCTCCACTCGCTGCCAAATTTCAAACCGAAGTGCCTGGGGGCGCACACGGACCCACACACCGGCGATATTTCCCTATTCCTTGAATACGTGTATCGCAGCGTCCGTTTGAGTGACATCGTCTGGAAACGGTTAACTCGTCAACCCCGGGGGATGACCCGGGCCGCTTCCTGGATCGGGAAATTCCAGGCCGCGCACGAACAGCGCATCGAGGATCCCTCGTTGGCGTTCTTGAGACGGTACAATGCCGCCTATTACCGCGGTTGGGCGCAACGGACTTTCGAATTCTCGCGCCCGCTGCATGGACGCTTTCCCTGGCTGACCAAATTGTATCGCGCCGATGAGTGGTTTGCGCCTTTGCTGGCCGAGCCACAGACCGTTATTCACGGCGAGTTTTACGCCAAGACTATCTTGGTTCGGAACCAAAGCGTGTTCATGGTGGATTGGGAGTCGGCCGCAATCGCGGCAGGGGAAATCGACTTGGCGGCGCTGACGGAAGGAAAACACTGGCCCGCCGGCGTTGTGCAGGAATGCGAGCGTGCTTACCTACGCACGCGCTGGCCTGAAGGCGCGCCTCCCGGGTTCGGTCGTACACTTGACGCCGCAAGAATCTATCTGCATTTTCGTTGGCTCGGCGAGCGGCCCGATTGGACCGTCCGCGAGAAAAACCTTTCGCGTTACGATCACCTTTATGCATCGGCAAAACGATTGGGCCTAATCTAGAGTCTAGCGATGGCAACCGTTGTTATTTCTGCGTACGACGTCGTGAATTATCCCCAAGGCGGCGGACACTTCTGGGTTTATCTGCAATACGTTTTCGGCCTGCGGCTCTTGGGGCACGATGTGTATTGGCTCGAAGCTTTTCGCACCAAAGGGTCCGAGGAACAAGAGGCCGCCGCGCTCGCCACATTCCAGGCTCGAATGCAACAATATGGCCTGGGTGGGAAGTGCATCCTTTACCGTACGCGGAGCAAAGAACCCTCATCCGAAGCGCCGGCGGAGTATCTCAACATGACACGTGGCGAGGCCGAAGCGATCTTTGGACGAGCGGATCTGCTGTTGAATTTCCACTATGCCATCAGTTCCGCGCTGCTGCCGCACTTTCAACGCACAGCGCTGGTGGATATCGATCCCGGACTTTTGCAGTTCTGGATTACTCGTGGGCAGCTCAACGTGCCCGACCATGATTTGTACTTCACTATTGGCGAAGGTGTTGGACGATGCGGAGGAGAAATTCCCAATGACAGCCCGCGCTGGATTCACACCCGGCCCGCAGTTTGTCTGGAACGCTGGCCCTATATTTTCGACCCATGTTGCGAGGCTTTCACGACGGTCTCTACTTGGGATTCCTCCGACTGGGTTGTCGATCGCGATGAAACTTACGAAAACACAAAGCGAGTGGCGTTTCTGGAGTTTTCCGGTCTGCCGCGGCTCACTCGCCAGCCCTTGGAGTTGGCCCTGGTCTTGCGTACGGAACGCGACATGGAAGAGCGGAAAAACTTGCGAAATGCCGGTTGGCGAATCCGGCAGGCCTGCGAAATCGCCAGCACACCCGAGATGTACCAAGCCTATATTCAGCGTTCGCGCGGGGAGTTCAGCTGCGCCAAGCCTTCCTATATCAAACTGCAAACGTCTTGGATCAGCGACCGCACACTTTGCTATCTGGCCAGCGGCAAACCTGTCGTCGTGCAGCATACTGGTCCTAGTTCATTCCTTCCCAACGGTGAAGGGATGTTTCGTTTCTCGACGCTTCAGGAAGCAGCCGATGCCCTTGAAGTCATAAACGCTGACTACCGGCGGCATAGCCAGGCCGCTCGGCAAGTCGCCGAGGCGTATTTTGACTCCAAGCAGGTAGTGACAAACATTCTCACCCATGCTCTCCGTTGAGGGAAACCTGTTGGGTGGCCGACACCGACGCAAGGCGCTGGACAAAAGGAAGGTCACGTATTCCTGGAAAACGAGCGTCGCGCAGGGGCGCTTGTCAGATGCTTGAGTGGTTGAGCTGAGCGCAGCTGGACGGCCTCTCACAATTCTGGGAAATGGGTCACGGAACTGAAGAGAACGACAGGAGACCGGCGCCGTGTTGATTCGAAGCACGAGGCTGGCGCGATTGCTTCGTGAAAGCAAAGACAAATGGAACGGATGATTCGAAAACCCGTGCGCACGATCATGACGCATTCGCATCCGTCTACGGATTTGCGTTCAAATTCATTCCGCTTGTTGCCAAATAGCCCCAAGACCAGTGAAGGGACGCGAGGAAGAATGTTGATTGCCGCTGATTAATCAACTCCTGAACAACTTCGGAGCAAGTGGTTCAGGCCGCGATCGAAACGTCCTTGGAACTGGCCGGCTGCTATGTCGTGACCACGAACATTTTACAACAGAGCATGACGGCACAAGAAGTACGTGACAGCTACATCGACCTGCAGAAGGTGGAGCGCGACTTTCGCGCGAAGAAGACGGGATTGCTGGAGGTTCGGCCGGTATTTGTCCGCAAGAAAAGTCGCACACGGGGCCACGTGTTCTGCTGCATGCTGGCACTGAAACTGAGCCGCGAGATGGAGCGGCGGTTACGGGCGGCCTTCGGCACCACCGACAGCGACCCGCACGCGATCACGCTGCCGGATGCGCTGACCTCGTTGAGCCATCTGTCTCTATTGCAATACCAGGTCGACGAGAAAACTACCGTGACGAAACTGCCGCAGCCCAGTGAAAGCCAGAGACAGATCCTGAAGGCCCTTGCCGTGACCCTCCCGGCAAAAGTAGACAGGTGCCTTCGGCTACGCTAGCGAGAGATAACAACTGCAGCTACATCACTCAGTTATCGGGGAAATTACGCCTGGGTGCAAAAGGAAGATCCGTCTGAATGCAAGGCCGTCACTGCGTATCGACTCATTGAATCGTTCGCCGGGTTAGTCTACCGCTGTTTAAGGACTTTCAAAGATTTCAGCGCGGCTGCGAGCGCTATCTGTTCCTCGTAGTCGTCTGTGGTGATTGACAGTTGCTTGAGTCGAAGGCTGACGACCTGCTCTGCGGCGCTAATTTTACTTTTCAACAGTTCAGGATGAGTTTCAGCCATTGCCTGTAAGTAGTGGTTCTGCCACAGCGGATATTTCAGAGTTGTATCGCTCACGGGTGTTCCTTTCCCTGTTTCCACCCCACCCATCATGTGCGCACTGCTCCGCAAAACGAGAAGCCATTTTCGCTGGTGATGTAGAATTCGGTGCCGGACCCCTTGAGCGCGGGAAGGAGGGTCGCGGGGATTTTCAATCTGCCCTTTTGATCGACCATCGCTGAGTTGCTCATGCTTTTCTCCCCACCGCTCAAGGGCAAGGACCAATCAGGAAGCCTTCTGGGGACTACTCGCTCTTGGATCGGGCCTAGCGCCCTTCAGATAAGCTGCCCACAAAGCGGTTTTGATATCCTCAACAGCTCTTGGTAGCTCACACAGGGCGTCAAGGACGTCAAACGCTCCCTCCTTTAGCGCCTCTACCCATTCGGCGAGATCAAAGTTGCGCGCCCATAGAACGACCTCAAAGCCAAGATCATAGTGATTCGCAATGTCGGTGAGCCGCCTCCACGACCCGTCCCTCAGCAAGGGTGTCGAGACGACTACCTGAAACCGACCGGACTTCGCAGCCTCGCAACCCGCCGTAATGCTTCTTGTACATTCCGAGACGATCCGTGCTTTTTGGAGAATGGTCTTCAGCCGTTCCGTCTCAGAGTCGTCGTCACAGACAATCAGGATTCGAGCCCCATCAGGCACTTTCAATGTCGAGCCCGAACGGGTCTTGCTCTCCCCGGTCATTTCTCGAGTTCGTGCCACAACACTCATCCCCACATCCTTCATTCTTGTGTTCCCGTGCACGGCCTAACCCAGATCTTTCACCATTCCTCTCCGAGTCAGTTCCCATCGCTTGGGAGCCTCTTTGGTTCAAGCGACAACCGATCGGGCCGGGCCCTGGATATGTCGTGACTGGGCGGAGACAGTCACATAGCGCACTCCCAAGAAACGTTTCGAGGCCTCCGAGGCTACCCGGGTGATTTCCAAGGAATTAAATTTCTCCAACTTCAGTCTCGCTAGGATTTCCTCGATTGTCCTGCGGACCATCTTTTCTTCGTCAATACCGAAGACAGTCGTTCTGATCTCACCAGCCAGGCAGAAGAAAGTCCATCCCGCTTCGCGGATTTCTCGATCTAGCCCGGACCTATCGAGATCCTTGACTAATCTCCAACCCGGAACACTGCACTCACTTTCGAACAACACGGCTTCGGGCAAGAGCGTGCCCTCCTTGATCAGGATGGTCCCCGCTTTGATGGTGTCTGACATTTCCGGTCTCCTCAACGTCCACAGTGGCGCCATCTTCTGCAGCAACTGGCACTAGCGGTTGGCCGGTGAAATCATATGGCTGTGGACAAAGAAGATTCTTCCGCACCGCGACTCTTCATTCTGTACAACTCGCGGTCTGCTGTTTCGAGGAGGGCCTCAATCGTTTCGCCGTCCTGCGGAAAGGCAGCCACTCCGATGCTTGCGGAAAGCGGCGGCTGCTCACTATCCGTTGCAAGCCGATTGCGAATGCGAGACGCGACAAGCTCTGCGGCCCTGGCGGCTGTCTCGGGCAGCACGACGGCAAACTCGTCGCCCCCGTATCGCGCAGCTGTGTCGATAGCCCGACAAAACAGACGGAGCACATCGCCGAGGCGGCATAGTGCCCGGCTGCCGGCCAAGTGGCCGTAGCAGTCGTTGATCTTCTTCAGCCCATCCAAGTCGAGCAGCAAGACGGCAAACGGTCGTCCCGTGCGCCCGGATCGTTCGATCTCTGCCTCGAGGACATCTAGGAGCTGACGATAATTGCCCAGGCCGGTAAGCGGGTCGGTAACAGCCAAGAGTCGTGCTTGCAATTCCGCTCGTTTGCGCTCAGTCAGGTCGAAGGCTGAAAACAACTTGACCGGCACGCCATCAAAGTCAATCGTGGCTACGGTGATCTCAAGCCAACGCTTCTCATGATTCTTCGTAAGAATCCGGACCTCACACCGCGAAGCGAGTTCGACTGGTTCTCGACTCTCAGGGGGGATAAGATCCCAGAAATTCATTGATAAGAGTTCTTTTCGGGTGTAGCCGGTGAGGACTTCCGCGGCGTGATTTACATAATGTAACCGCTCTCCGCGGCTAATGAATATCGGCGTTGCGATAGTCTCGACTAGGAAGTGGAAGCTCGCATCGTTCTCCCGGAGCGTCTTAATCTTCGGGGTTCCCTCGGCCCGCTTTGTAGTTCTCATGAACATCGAAAATCCTTGTTATGGTCGTCGCTCCTCGAAGACTAAGGGGGGGTGGACTTGGCCCACCCCCAACAAAGAGACCTATCGGCTTCAGGCCGCTGCAGCAGCTGCGATCTTGTGGAAGGTGGAATTGGCAACCTCATAGGTTTCTACCTGAGGAGTTCCGTCAATCACTTTCGCCAGAGCCTTCGCCACTTCGGCGTAAGCTCCACGGTTGTAGTTTTCCGCGTTTTCGGCCTGGTCCCACAAACTGATGCCAAATGCTACCTTCCCTCCCGGTGCGACAAATGTGATTTCGTCCCGGAATCCCTTCTGTTTTCGCAGCAGGGGAATGACTTCCCTTTCCAGAGTCTCGGTGAACTCGGGAACGCTGCCCTTCAGATGCATGGAGACTTTGCGTGCAAACATGTCAACCTCCTTCGCACAGTGCCCCGTTAAGGGCGGTTGTAGGTAACCACTCTGTTTTCAGATAGTTCACATCACTACACCTATTCACTTACGTACGCTGCGCCCACCATACTAGTCAAGGGCTAATCCTGAGTGCGTGTTCAAATCAGCAACATTACCGCTAAGGTGGGATGTCCAAATTTGACCACCAGTATTGGACTGCGGCGGACCGCAACTGGATTTTACGGTACTACACACGTAACTCCGCGAAGGAGTCGGCGGGCCCGCTGCCGATACAAAGAAGGGCTCCCTTTCGATCCTCAAGATTTTAGTTGACGGTAACTGAATTTTTTGCTAAAGAGAAATTTTACTCTGCAATGAGGCAGTCTGGTGAGTTCGCTACCGAAGTCGAATAGGAAACAAAAGGGAGGGGTTTCTTTCGATCCCCAACTGTTTCTTGCGACAGTGGGCGTAGCAAGAACTATTACGCAGTGCCCAAAGGACTACAAAATCTTCTCTCAAGGTGATCCCGCCGAGAGTGTTTTCTATATTCAGCAAGGCAGGGTGAAGCTCAAGGTCAAATCCAAACAGGACAAAGAAGCGGTCGTCGCGATCCTAGGCGCGGGTGACTTCTTAGGGGAGGCATGCCTAATAGGTCAGACAGTCTGCCTAGCGACGGCTACGGCGATTGCACCTAGCTGTATTCTTAGAATTGAAAAGAACGAGATGCTGCGTGTCCTCCACGAGGAGCGTACGTTTTCAGACCTTTTCATACCGTACGTGCTTTCACGCAACGTGCGCGCCCAGGAGGATTTGGTCGATCAGCTTTTCAACTCCAGCGAGCAACGGCTGGCCCGCACTCTTTTGTTGCTCGCCAACTACGGTAAGGAAGGCACACCCGAAACTGTAGTTCCGGAGATAAACCAGGAAACCCTAGCAGGAATGGTCGGCACGACCCGGTCACGCGTGAACTTTTTCATGAATAAGTTCAAGAAGTTGGGACTGATCGATTACAAGGACGGATTGCGAGTGCACAGGTCCCTTCTAAATATCGTCCTGCACGACTAGCCTCCTCATCGCGTAAGGCAATGTAGGGGTAGTCGTAGAGTGCAATTGGTTTCCTAAGGGATTCCTCGATTCTCAGCAATTTTGCACACCTTCGTTCCATACCTCATCGCCTTAATTGAACAGTAACTGAATAGCTACATTAGGGTATTCCCCTAGATTGCTTCGTAACCGTGTGCACCCTAGCCCGACTTCCGCGGCCGAAGGTCATTTTTTCGCTTTTTAGACAGACAAGTCCTCTCGTTTCAGCCAAACCCTACTGGAAGTCGTAAATAGTGACGAATGTAAATTGTATTTCTCTTGACATGATTGTTGTATATG
>DATHIB010000020.1:0-6114 GCA_035490055.1 Candidatus Limnocylindria bacterium
GACACCAAGCTGCTGATTGAGAAGCTGAAATTGCAGTTGCCGAGCCAGCCGCGACCGCGCCTGGTCGCGCAAAAACAGGGCTACGAAATCGAGGTACCAACCGGCCAG
This sequence comes from Candidatus Limnocylindria bacterium, assembly GCA_035490055.1. Taxonomy (GTDB): domain Bacteria; phylum Acidobacteriota; class Terriglobia; order Acidiferrales; family UBA7541; genus Acidiferrum. The sequence goes on from DATHIB010000020.1 coordinate 109, forward strand.
TAGGAGGCTTTTTGTGGTGGAGACCTTTCCCTAACCTCGACTGATTCCAAAGCACTTACCCGGCTCAAATGTGCTCAACAGCGAAAGTTGGGCTAGGATCTTCGCCCCTCTACCACTACAGAGGCCTCAGAAACAAAAAATGTCAAAAACAAATTGCGACGGGCACCGAAGCGCGCTCGGGCTTCCATCGTTTTTGATCCTCGTTTGTGGAAACGACTTCACCAGGCCTACAGAAGATATCAACGTAAACTGCCCCCTATATACTAAGAGGCCTCCAGAAACGAAAACCTCAACGAAAATCTTTGTGATTTGCCACTTTTCTTTCGGGGACTACTCGGAGGCTCCCTCCAGTAGTTTCATGAGGTCCGACAGGAGGAGTTATATGAAGCGCGGCGGCTGCAGCGCGATCTGCCGCTTATCTGGGCGGATAACCGTTAAGCTTGTTGGTTTCAGGAAACGAATGGCGCCGTCACGACAGTGTAATGGAACCACAGTGGAGGACTCTCCCTTACGGGGTGTAATGAACGTTGTCTTACAACTCCGAAACTCCGGCTCTGGGACGCGGCCGAATGAGTCACGCGCTGCGCGTGACTGAGGCAGGAGCGACCCCACAGAAGCCGTGACGCACGGTGCGTCAAAGGGTGGGGTCGCTCCCGCCTCATCCGAATTTGGCCGCGTCCTTCCTGCTTTCTCTTCAAGGAGTATCTCTGTTGCTTTTTACAAGTTCGCGTCACCGCCAAAGTGAAGCGAATCAAAGCGATGGGTGAAGCGCCGGGGTGAAGTCCACTGCACTCCTCCGAGCTGAAGAGAACATCTGCTGCGGCTGAAGTCTGGTACTGAAGCACACTTCTGCTCGCCTCTCGAGGTCTGCAGCCCAGATCGACCTTTGCTCACCGGATAGATTCTGAACTCAACCTGTTTCTTGGGGCCGCCTTGCTCGAATCCATGGCGGACGGGATCGTCATTTGCTTGTCCGGAGAGCCACAGGGCGTATACAGACTAAGAGCGTTCGTCGTGGACCCTGGATAGGTAAACACTAGCCGACTTCCCGGGACTTATCCGCACCATGCCCAACTGGATTACTTCCGAATCGACGATCCGCCCGGAATGTGCCGTGCGCGAACATGTAGCCCGTTTGTTTTCTCACAGAGTATCCGGCTTACGAGGGCGGACGGAGACGGATTCCTATTCTGTAATCGCTGCGCGGTGTGGCGGTTTACCCTCCTCATGAAACGAGAGACACTTCAAAGCTCGACCGCCCCTTATTTCGACGGTGGTAGCTTCCGCTTTGCCGAGACGAGGGCGGGTGAACCCGCCCTCCATTCTCGAGCGCGAAGTTTTTCCACGCTACTGTTTGTGGATCTGGATGTTGCCGCTCGTTATGAACCCGCCATTACTGTAGGAGGAATTTGGTCCGGTTACGCTGATGAAAAACGTGTCCTTGCCCGCACCAGGTTCAGCATTATCACAGGCGTTTACCGTGTACGTGTAGCCCAGTTTCTGGTTCACCTTGGCATCGCCCTTAAAGGTAGCGCAGTTGCCTGAGAACGTCATCGAGGGCACGCTGGTGTTCGCGCTGTGGACATCAATGCTGCCCCCGGTAGCGCCATCATCGTGATAAGAAAGCGACGCATTGGGCTTATCGTTGTTCGCGACAAACCCGAAGTTGGCGGTCTGACCAGGCGTTTGAGAAGCAATCTGGCCGCCACCGGTGATCTTCTCTCCTCCTGGCGGTGGCGGTTGGCCCGCGCAATTGCCCCCGACGACGAAGCCGGCTGTTGCTGCGAGTTGGTGGGTGAAGTTTGCGCGGATCTTCCGGCGGCTGGTCGGGTTGTCGAAGCCGTTGTTTGATCCCGAGACCTCCGTGTTGATCAGGTGATCGTCCGAGAATGCTACATTGGCGAAGTGGCTTGGGTCGAACGCGATTTGGAACAAGTCGGCCAGGCTGCGGTCCGCCCCACCACCAAGACCGCCCGTAGAGATCGTACCGCGGTGGATGACGTGATCGCTGATCACGCTCCGCACAAAAAATGGCGTGGCATCGTGACCGTTGACGCTCTCGGCGTAGTATACGTTCCACTTCGCCCAATTCTGCATGCAGGTTGTGCCGCTATTGCAGGCCGCCCCCTGCGAGGTTGGGTGTCCTGGCTCCAGAGTGGCACGATCGTTAGAATTACCGGCCCGATCATCGCCGAACCAAACGATCCCAACGTGACCATTGGCGTCGGCCGCCATCCAGGGGAAGAGGTTGGCATGGCCCCCGTTTACCTGGAAGCTCACATTCATTGGGTTCGACCAGGTCGTGCCCTGATCCGCCGAGAAAGAATAGAGGACGTTGGAGTTGTCCGACCAGACCGCGTAGATGAACCCAAAGTCATCCACGGCAAGCGCGGGGAAAAGATTGACCGCGCCCTGATTCTGCGGACCCGCCGGGCCGGTGAAGACCTTGGTGTCGGTGAAGGTGAACACAGGCAACCCCATCTTCACGTCCGTCGAGACGCCGACGTAAATGCTACGGAGGGCTCCACCCGTAGCGTTTTCCGTTACGCTGTCCGGAGCCACGAAGATCTGGTAGAGGTTTCCGCGGCTCGGGCAGCCGCTGCGGTCCACCTTGATCTGCCCGGCGACGTTAGCGCTATTGCTCGCCGGTATGCCGCCCGCTGCGGGGAAGGTCTGCGGGTCAATCGCCTCCCCAAAGCCGTTAAGGTAGAACTCACCGCCGTCGTTCGAGCGCTGCACCTCGATGTTAAAGGTACCCACATCGTGGTAGTTCAAGTACACCGTTTGAGCGTCGGTGCCGTCGATCCACTGGCGGTCGTCGCCCGGGATGAGCGCGACGACCGGATTCGGCGTACTGAAGCTGTCTCCGCGTGTGGTCGAATGGGTCCCCGTGACGCCCGGCGCGAGCGTCAGGCTCACTAGGGCAAGATTCGGCGTGCCGGTGGTCGGATAGTTCACGGCAATATCCACGTCGCCGCCGCCCAAACCGAGGCCCAAGGGGTCAAGACTGTTATTGGCGCAGCCGCCTTGCGACGCATTGAAGATGCCGCAGTTGTCCGGCTGGCCTTCGTATTTGAACGGGTAGATGCCGCCCCCAACGGGCGGGCCGTCCACCGCGGCATAGTAGCGATGCAGGTCGACACCCGTGGGCACACCGCGGATGCTCGAGACATACACAGTGCCTTGTGCATCGACGCGCACGCTAGGCTCGAGTCCGCGCACGATGAACGAGACCCCAGAATTGGCGATCGGGGCGAGTGGCGGCAGTGGCAACTCCTGGTTGTCGCTGAACCCGTTAATGGCTCCGACGGAGCCGTAGCCCATCAGCAGAGCCAACGCACCCACCAGGCACGTGAGGCCAAGAGCTAGACCAAAATGCAATCGAGGCTTCATACTGACCACCTCCTTGCGTTTAATCATCGTTTCCTCCAGATTTTGGACACTTGATGGGGAGCCACCTCAACGATAGTGAACTGGCTTTGGATGGCCCTGTTGATCCTGGACTGCCTTCTAGGACAGATATGCGCCGTCGTAAATCCAAGAAACACCTGAAAATTCTTTACAGGAAACACCTGAATTGGGAGGAGAAGTAAACCCGATAGGTCTCTATGACTCTATGGATAGGAATAGACTGACCTAGGTAGGCCACATTCAAGGCCTGGAAAACCGCGTGGTATCAAAGCGCTCAGTACGTTCTAGCTGCACCGACCGAACCACAATTCGATAGCAGATTAGAATCCGGCAACTACCCTCCGGCTGGGGGATCAACGGCCGTTGGGCGGCGGTTGGCTGCTGGCAAAATATCTCGCAGGCAGCAACTTCAAGCGAACTGGTCCCACTGCTATTATAGCAGACCCCGATATGTCGAGTAACCGCAGGTGTGATCCGCCTGGCTCTTTGGCGATTGTGCCGGGATCACGGGCAAACCGGAATTAACGCCTCCGGGTTGGCAGATTGCTCCCGACAAACGCCCTGGTAGTGACCGATCAATCGCTGGAGAGAAGCCGACTTATCATTACTAATCGCGGTAAGCGTGCGTCAGATCACTCGTATGGCCGGTAATAATCGACAAACCGGAAACAATCTCGCGGACCCATTTCAATTGAATCGTTTTCGGTCTTAGTGTAACAGACAGCGATTCCGTAACGAAGATTGTTAAGCCATCCAACCGCATGATTCCATTCATGCTATAGCCGAGGTCGCTCGGAGAGCAAATTCGTATTGTGTTTTTGCCCTTGACTTTTCTTTGTGTCTTGTATATAGACTATGTATAAGTCATGAACGACTCTCTGAACCGCCGCACCAAGCTCTCCGCCGCCGAGCGCAACTTCCGTTCCCGCATTGCGCAGCTCCCTGGGACGAGTCCATGCGGTGCTCGATGCCCACGGGTTGCGGCAAGGGATTCACGACGTTTACGAGCGCCTGAAACGGAACAAAGCCTTGCCGGATATTTACGGCCTGGGCGTCGTCGTTCTTGACGGTCATGAAAGCCACGCCAGTTACCTGCGTCATTGTTCTAGCTGTTTGCAGCGAACCATCCACACTGCGGGAGGCGATCGCATCCAGTTTTATCATCGGCAGGTTACCTTAATGTTGCTGACTGGTGCGCTGCCAGGACGGGAGGCTGTGCGGTTGCTCCTCGATCATGAGCCGCAGCGGTCCGCAGAGGGGGAAGTGGAAACAGCCCTGCGCTTATTGGCGCGCGTGATCCCCGCCTACCCGCGGGCCTTCGATTTGGTGCTTGCCGACGCGCTTTACGCGGAGGCGCCGTTTTTCAACTTTTTGCTCGCTCACGGCAAACACGCTCTGGTGGTGCTCAAGGATGAACGACGCAACCTCTATCAGGACGTGGCTGGATTATTCGACCATGTGGCACCTCAGCCGGGTAGCTATCGATCGCGCCAATGCCACTGGTGGGATTTTCCAGACTTACTCACCTGGCCCCAAGTGCAGGCCCCGGTGCGCGTGGTTCGTTCGTTGGAGACTTATACGGTTCGCCCGGCAACTCGACAAGCAGGACGATCCACAACAAAGTGACTGGATCTGGGTGACCACGCTACCGCTTGCCCAAGTTCCCGTCGCTCGCATCGTCCATTTAGGGCACCAGCGATGGGATATCGGCGTGTCCAGAGAAGGGTACATCAACCAGTCGGTGAGAGTCCGACCGAGGCTAGAAGACTCAAGCCTCGTAGCATGGGAGGCGCCGTGGCGCGAAAGCAAGACGGCGAAGCCCTCCGACAACATACTCGGAAAGGAGTATGCGCAACGCACCAGGTTGCAACGTACAGTGAACGCAGATGTAGCCTCGTTACATGAAAATCCGGTGGCTGAGACTATCGATAACGCGCGAAAGCAGCAAGAGCTGACTGAAACGAGTCCGATGCGGCAGCTCTCACCGGCGGGGTATCAGCGGCGACATGGTGTGAAGGCGGATGTGCCAACTGGAGAAGCCCGCGGTGCCCGGCGAAGAAATCTCGCCGAAGAGGCGCTTGCTATAACCGTGAGTGGGAAATGCAGGCGCAGGCATCCGGGTGACGGATCGGGTCGTACTACCGTCGATAGGCGTGCAGTAAAACACGTCTGGAGGAAAGGGCCCGGACCGGTAAGTGCTCCGTTCGTCAAAGTGAGGCAGGGGTGAAATGACAAAGACGCCCGTCAATCTGCAGGATCTGCGGCGACGGATTTATCGAAAGGCGAAGGCGGAACCGACACATCGCTTCTGGGGACTCTTCGTGCATGTTACAAAGGCGGAGACCCTCGAAGAGGCCTACTGTAATGCCAAACAGAACGGAGGCGCCCCAGGCGTCGATGGCCAGAGCTTCAAGGACATCGAGGCCCAAGGACGAACCGCCTTTCTTGCGGCCATACGGGATGACCTGGTAGCGAACAGATACGAACCCAAACCGAATCGCCGGAAGGATATCCCGAAGGGGAACGGCAAAGTCAGGACACTTCAAATTCCTTGCATTCGCGATCGCGTAGTGCAAGGAGCGGTGAAGCTGATCC
>DATHIB010000021.1:0-20139 GCA_035490055.1 Candidatus Limnocylindria bacterium
GTGGCGGTCGCTGCGCACCACCAACGCCATCGAGCGGATGCAACTGGAGTTCCGGCGGAGAGTGAAAACGCAAGCCGCGCTGCCTAACGAAGGCGCGGTGCTGCGCGTGTTTTTTGGTCTCTGGATCAGCGGACAGATGAAGCTCCACCGCATCAACGGCTATCGTGACATCGGAGGGAAAGAAAAAGCTGCTGCTTAAAAAAAAGAATTTCATGACTTCACAGGCATAATGCGCTATTCACTTTTCTACAGGTTCCGGGACACTACCCGGGTTTCCGGAGTTTATGGCTAGTTGACCCAGCGGACTCTGTATGAGGTTCCGCCCTATATTCCCCTTGCACGGTCCACATGGCTTCGCTCTCAGGCCGCACTCCGCTGGTGTTCGTCCGGTACGGCATCGTCGCAACCAAAGACATAGAGAACGCCTGGACCTACTTCAAAAGAACAATGGAACTTTGATGGAACCAGACAGGAATCCAGCTCAACGGTAGGTCACTGGCCTCAGAAACTCTTTTGTTTTCATAGAGTTTGGAGCCGAGGGCGAGAGTTGAACTCGCGACCTGCCGATTGCTCCAGAAACTCTATGTTGTTGAATCGTCTAGCTCTTTCTTGCGTCTTACATCATGGTTTTACATGGTATTCGGGGCTTACTGTTCCCTTTCTGTTCCCCAAGGATCTGTTTAGTTCACAGTACCAACAAAGCGACTCCCATCAAACTGGAGAACTTGAGAGACTCATGCTGTGTGGAAGGTTACTCCGTGAGGCAAGCCCCAGTCCGCTGTGCGAAGTGATACCTATATGGAATCTGACAGCGACAAACGCGCCAAAGAATCTGGTGTGCGTGACCGGCGGTATTCGATCCGCCATCCTTTCGCAGCCGAGGCGGAGATGCTGGAATTGGAATCCGGGAGTCGCGTTAGCGGGAGGACCTCAGCTCTTTCTCTTGGAGGATGTTTCGTGTGTGCGCGTCGCGCTCTCGAGGTCGGCGCCCGGGTCCGCGACAGGCATAGCGGCAATATGAGGTGGGGCATTTGTGCGGCGTGTGGGGATCGACTACTCGACTGTGGTATCATAGGCGACAGTGGGTTCCCTTGTGGGTTCCACTCCATCAAAACAGTTGATCCCGCAAAGAGGAGCAACTGGCCCAATGGGATCGGCAGATTGCCGCAATCAGCAGAAATACAGCTATTTGGGATTCGTGCTCGCGGGACTCATTGGGATCTTGCCTGGCGTCGCCTTAGCTCAGACCAGTCCTGTTGCGTTTCCTGAGCTGGTTTCCAGGGCAACTGCTGCACGTGCCGAAAACGACCTTCCCCGCGCCATCCAATTGTATCGTCAAGCCGTTCAGGTGAATCCCGAATGGAAGGAGGGGTGGTGGTATCTAGGCTTGCTTCTATATCAAACCGACGCATACTCTGATGCTCGAGATGCATTGACGCGCTACATCGCGCTGAATCCTGTTGCCGGACCGGCTATAGCGTTGCGAGGGTTGTGCGAATTTGAAACCGGCGAGTACAGTTCATCGCTCCAGGATATCGAGCGGGGGCTGTCTTTAGGCGCAGCAAGTCAGCTCCGCAACGAACAAATTCTACGCTATCGCGAAGCGCTCCTCCTTACTCGCTTGGGAAAGTTCCAGGATGCACTGCGAGCGTACGCTTGGTTTGCCCGGAAAGGAATCACAAGTGCCGAATTAATGGAAGAGGTTGGGCTCGCGGGACTGCGAACAGCAGTGTTGCCGGAACCAAGTGGGGACAAGAGAAGTCTGTTCATAGGGGCTGGCAATGCCGCGTACCGATACATGGCCGGGCAGGAAAGCGAAGCAAGAGCGTCGTTTCAGAAACTATTTCAGGAGTTTCCGGCCGCTTCAAACGCCCACCTTCTGTACGGTTACTTGCTATTCGAGCGGTATCCCAAGGAGGCCATTAGGGAGTTTAAGCGCGAACTAGAAGTAACACCCTCCAATTCCGGCGCAAACGTAATGCTCGCGTGGGCTTGCCTGATGCAAAATGATCCCTCTGCGGCACTGCCCTACGCTAAAAGGGCGGAACAGGAGGAACCGCAGCTTCCGGTTGCTCAGCTTGTCCTTGGCCGGTCGTTGGTGGAAACAGGGGATATAAAGAATGGTACCTCCTATCTGGAAAAGGCGGGGCAGTTTGACCCAGGAAATCCTGAAGTCCATATCGCTCTTGCCCAAGCCTATTCCGAGGCAGGCCGTAAGAAGGATGCTTGGCGCGAGCGCATGGAAAGCCTCCACCTCACGGGCTCTGCGACGGCCTCAGCGCCAAACCCTTAGCGCTGTCACGATCTTTTTGCTGTGGATCGGGTTTACGGCTGCTGTCGGAAAGGTGCCACAAGGAAACCCCGCATCCGCCTGTGCGCATTGCCATCCCGCTCAAGTCGCAGAGCCGCTGACTCCTATGGAAAGGGCATTGGAACTTCCCGGCACGAATCCAACGCTGGCTTCGCGTCCGAACCTGACCGTTCATAAGGGTGCGTACACGTATACCGTGGAAACCCATGCGGGCAAGAGTACGTATACCGTGACCGACGGGGCGCATTCAATCACGTTGCCAATTTATTGGAGCTTCGGGGCAGAAGCACAAACGTGGATTCTAGAGCGCGATGGCAACTTTTATGAAAGTTTGGTGAGCTTTTATCCTTCTGTCGAAAGACTCGACAATACAACGGGCGATGAAGGGTTGAAGCCGGGAACTCTTGAGGAAGCGATTGGGCGCAGACTCTCAGGGACTGAAGTCAAAGCCTGTTTTGCGTGCCACGCGACGAACGCGGTAACCAACGGCCAGTTGAGCTTGGGGACACTGAAACCCGGCGTTCAGTGCGAGCATTGTCACAGTGGCGTGGAGGCCCATCTGATTTCCGAGGCACTGTCCGAGGGTGGAGACATCGAATCTGCTCCCCCGGCCTTGGGACGACTTAGTTCGGAGGAAATTTCGAAATTTTGTGGGCAGTGCCACCGGACTTGGGAATTAGTGGTGAGGAGCGGGTGGCGAGGCGTTAGCAACGTGCGCTTCCAGCCGTATCGACTTGCGAACAGCAGGTGTTTTGACGGGACGGATCATCGAATTAGCTGCCTCGCGTGTCACGACCCCCACCAAACCGTGGTGCGTAACGAAGGTTCTTACGATGTGAAATGTCTGGCTTGCCACACGGCTTCCCTTTCCAACGGTTCGGTGGCATTTCCCGCAGGAGGAACGGTTTGTCCGGTTGCCAAGTCAAAATGTGTGAGTTGCCACATGCCCGCGGTGCGCTTGCCCAACGGCCTGATGACATTTCATGATCACGAGATTCGGGTGGCGAAACCAGGTGAACCGTATCCCAACTGAGAACGTAAGGGTTGTGTGCGGGCGCAGAGCAGGTGACCGTGGAAAGCTATGGCGACCAGACGTTGAAAGCGGTCACGGGAGAAACGCGCGCGTCGTCTTGCAGTTCCCGTCAACGGCGCCTATCAGATTTTCGCATATGGCACTATCATTTAGTCTGAAATGCTAAAGATGTCGAAATCTGTCAGGCCCTGGAGACAGTTCGGCGAGATGTCAATTCAAAAGCTTCTCAGAATCGCACCAGTGCTCGCACTCTCCCTTTCATGGTCATCCTCGGCATGGGGGGCCTGTGCCGGGCCGCAAGCCTTGGAAGCCAGACTGCGCGCTCATCCGGATGCGGAAGCCAATATCCAACTCGGTGTATGGTTTGGTGACCATCACCAATACGCATGTGCTATCCAGCGCCTTCACGCGGCCCTCGAATTCGAAGCCTCTCCGCGCGTTTTCTATCTCATCGGCCTCACTCACTACATTTCAGGGCAGGCTACTGAGGCTGTGACCCCACTTCAAAACGCCATTCGATTGGATTCCAAGAACCTTGATACACGACTGATCCTGGCCGCCGCTCTCAGCCAGCTGAGACGCGATGAAGAGGCCCAGACTCAATGGGAAGAGGCGTTGAAGATCGATCCCAGTTCAAAAGTGGCGATGGATGGGCTTGCCAAGACCCTGATCGCTAGCGGTCACTATACCGCCGTAATCAGTCTTTTGAATTCCACGGCGCGGAATGAGGCGATGACGCTGGACTTGGCTCTCGCTCACGCAGCGTCCGGGAACCTCCCGGAGGCCTCTTCGGTCCTGAATCGGGCGCTGCGAACACATCCTTCGTCATTGGATTTGACGAATGCGCTCATCACCGTCTATGTGAATCAGAACCGTTACCAGGATGCGGCCAAACTGGCGGAAAAGATGGTGAAGCTGTATCCCGGTAATCTCCGCGCAGAGGCGACGTACCTGAGCGTCCTGATTCTAAACGACGAATTTCAGCAGGCTCGTCGTGTGGGCAAGCAGCTGCTCGCCAAAGCCCCCCATGATTTTGAATCCTTGTATCTGAACGGCGTTCTGCATCGAGAAGCGGGTGAATACGCCACTGCCCGGTCGCTTCTGGAAGAGGCTGTGGGCCTGAACCCCAATCACTACAACTCGAGGTACAACCTTGGGATTGTTCTAACTAAGCTAGCGGATTACAGCGGAGCGAAGGAGCATCTCGAAAAGGCCATCGAATTGGGAGGCACGGAACCTCAAATTCGCTTCGAACTCATGACCGTCCTGCGCAACCTTGGAGAAACAGAGCAGGCCCAGGAGCAGCTAAAGATCTATAAGCAGCAACTGCAGGAACGGGCCAGCCGCACTTTGGCGGCGGGCAAGGCTGCCGAGGCAGAGCAGGAATTTTCCAGGGGCAATATCCAAAGGGCGGTGGATCTCTATCGTGACGCTGTCACGGCAACTCCGCGAGACGCCCTTCTCAACTACAAGCTGGCTCTTGCGCTGGATCGAGCCGGCGATACGACGAACGAGCGCGCCGCTCTAAACAGAGCGGTCGAAATAGATCCCGATCTGGCCCTCGCGCAGAATCAACTAGGTTACTTGGCCTCACTCCAAGGCGAACTATCCTCGGCGGAAAACTACTTCCGACTCGCTCTGCGAGCGGCGCCGGGCTACATCCAGGCTTGGATCAGCTTGGCGGCAACCCTCGCCATGGAGTCCCGCTTTTCTGAAGCCCAGGAGGCCGTGACAATCGCGCTCCGCCTTGATCCGCAAAATACGAGCGCGCTTCAGCTCCGTCGAGACCTCGCCGCCGAGCAAAGCAAACATTAACGTGAACACCGAATGACTGCGGGCTTGGAAGCACCTCACTGGTTATGAGCACGACGAAGTTTAATCTGTGGACGCGGCGGCGCTTGCTGCGAGGGATCCCAGGGGCGCTGGCTTCAGCTTTGGTACTCGACGGGCCTCGCGCGCTTGACCCCCGCCCCATGGCAGCCCCTGTATTTTCCTCCTTTGTTGATGTGGCCGCCAGCGCCGGCCTCAGCCAGACCATGTTCTATGGCGAAGCGCACACGGCAACCTACATCATCGAAATCATGGGCGCGGGTTGTGCCTTTTTCGACTACGACAACGACGGCTGGATGGACATTTTCATCCTAGGGGGCCGACAATTGGATGGTATTCCGACCGGAGCCAGCAACCGCTTGTATCGGAACAATCGTGACGGCACATTCACGGATGTTACTCAAAAAGCGGGATTGATGGATGCTGGGTGGGCTAACGGCGTTTGCGTCGGCGACTTCGATAATGACGGCAATGAAGATCTTTTCGTTACCTACTTCGGCCAAAATCGCCTCTATCACAACAATGGCGATGGCACCTTTGCCGACGTTACCGCTAAGGCCGGCCTGCTTACTTCCCAGCCGCGCTTCAGCACAGGATGCACCTTTGTGGATTACAACCGGGACGGCCATCTCGATCTCTTTGTGTCAAGTTATGTGGACTTCGATCTATCCTCAGCTCCGCGGCCATCTTTGAACGTGCCTAACTGCAATTACGAAGGCGTCCCCATCAACTGCGGCCCAAACGGCTTTGCATTTCCGCCTCATTTTCTCTATCGCAACAACGGAGATAAAACCTTCACTGACGTTTCCCAGGAAGCGGGGATCGCCGCTGTCCGGAGCTCTTACGGACTTACTGCCGTCACATTTGACGCCGACGAAGATGGCTGGCCGGACATCTTTGTTGCCTGCGACTCAACCCCTAGTCTCCTCTTCATGAACAATCGCGACGGTACCTTCCGGGAGGAGGGATTGCTTCGAGGGATAGCGTTAAGCAGCGACGGACAGCAATTAGGTGGCATGGGTGTTGGAATAGGCGATTACGATCTAGACGGCCATCTTGATTTGGTCAAAACCCATTTTCAAAAACAAGCCACGGGCCTGTATCGCAATGATGGCAGAGGGCAATTTGAGGACATGACCGCGAAAGCCGGTCTTGGCGCGGAACGGCGATTCATTAGTTGGGGGACGGACCTTGCTGACTTGGACAACGACGGCTACCCGGATATCCTATGGGTCACGGGGACTGTTTACCCCGAGTTGGAGCGCCACTACGCCAAGTATCCTTTGCGCACCCCCCGCGTTCTTTTCCGTAACCATAGAAACAGAAGCTTCCTGCAGATGGGAGTGGAGGCCGGTCCGGGGATCGCGTCAGCGCATATGAGCCGCGGGTGCGCCCTGGGTGACTTCGATAATGATGGGGACCTCGATGTTCTCGTTATGAATCGCAATGAGCCGCCATCCCTGCTACGCAATGACGCGCCGACCGGCAATCACTGGCTGAAAGTGCGCTTGGAAGGCACACGGAGCAATCGCAGCGCCATTGGGGCGCGTGTGCTCGTCCATTACGGCGGCAATGTGCAGGCGCGGTGCGTAACCAGCCAAGTCAGCTATCTATCCGTGAATGACCCACGGCTGCATTTTGGACTGGGAGGAGTGTCCACTGCCGATATCGAAGTGCATTGGCCCGCCGGAACTAGCGAAACCTTCAGGGGGATGGCCGCGGACAGGCTTGTCACCATTGTGGAGGGTCAGGGAATCGTGAAGGGCCGACCCTTCCGGTAGAGTCGCGAGGGTGTGGCTCGAGCCATTTCTAGTTCCGTCGGGCCTTTGACTGCTGCACAGTGCGTTCCAGCTGGCCTATCTGTTGCTTCAAGAATTCCACATTTGGACCGGTCGTAACATACGCCAGGCAATTGCGTAGATGCTGCAGAGCTCCCTCATAATCACCCTGGCGCGCGAGAATCACGGCAAGGAGTTGTTCGGTATTAGGGATCTGGTGCCCGGGGTCCATAGCCAGCGACTTGACTGGGCCAGCTCTTGCTGCATCTAATTTTGCGGCCTGATAATTGGCAAGCGCGTCAAAATACCAGATTCGCGGTGTGCCGGACGGCTCCAGTTGCAGTGCGTGGCTCGTGTTCGCCAGTACCTCTGGCCACTTCTCTTCCAAAACCGCCAATTGTGCCAGCCCCTCGTAGGGCAAGATGAACTGCGGATCAGCAGCCAGTGCTTTCGAGAAGGATTCTCGCGCACTCTGAGCGCCTGACGTCATCTGCAACTTCCCAAGCTGAAACCACGCCTCTGCGAATTCCGGGTGCACGCGGACCGCCTTCTCAAGGTCGCTCTGTGCCCGTTCTGGATTCTGCTCGAGCATCGCGGCGTGGGCCGCCTCAAAGAGCTTTTCAGCCTTTTTCGGTACAGCTCCGCTCATGATGCTCAGCGCTGCCCCTATCGCGCGGCCATTCGAATGGAGCCAAATGGTGCCCAGTTCGGGCTCTTCCCTTAGATTCCGCTCTGTAATGGTGAGCGCGTCGGAGTGGAAGCCGGTCAATGACGCCTCGACTTTGCAGCCTTCGTAGTAAATTTTCATTTCACGCTGAACGTCGGCCTGAGCGTTGATCACACCTCGAACGGTAGTGAACGCGAAGTTGCCCTTGGGATCCGTCCGAGTAGTGTTTACGGCCTTTTCTTGGCAGATAATGAAAACCAAAATAGGCTCCCAGAGAAGCGGTTGGCCTTCCACCCGCACTTTGCCCAGCAACGCGCCCCCTGCTCGCCCCTGATTTGTCATTTCGGACCAGAACCCATATAGCCCGCTATCCGCTATGGAATCGGGACGACTGATCGTGCCGGGAGGCTGCGGACCAGTGGGGAGATTCGGTGGAGGGCCCGGCCTCGTCTGGCTCTCCCCTAGGCTAGATATGCTTAGGGCGAGAAGCAGACAAAAAAAGAAACGAAACGTCTTGCCCATTGCCGCGTACCTCGCACGATATTAATATCGTGTCCGCGCATTCGAGTAAATTGAAATCTTGCTCCATCGGGATCATATGGTGCGCGTCTTGCGCTCTAACTGCGGCGCAAAAAATCCTGGAGACTCGAGCGCACAATCCTCGCTATGCTTGTTTTCATGCGCGCACTTGCAGCGATTTTAGCCTTCTTCACCTTGCTCGCAGCCGGGTTGGCTCAGACGCCCGATCCGCAGCAGCTCTTGGTGGACGGCATCCAGGCGCAACAGCGGGGTGACTTTCGGACAGCCATTCGCGATTACCAGGAGTTTCTTAGACTGCGTCCGAATTCCTTTCAGGCAGAGGTGAATCTGGGCGCCGCTCTTGTTCACGAGGGCCAGTATGATGCTGCGATCGCCGTGTACCAGTCGGCGCTTTCCCACGCGCCGGGGAACAACCACGTTCTATTGGACTTAGCCCTTGCCTACTACAAGAAGGGTGACTTCCCTAGAGCTAAAGAACATTTCGCCGCCATCAACAGGGCGGAGCCGAACAATGTTCAGGTGGCCACTCTGCTGGGCGACACGGAAAACCGCCTTGGAGAACCGGCAGAGGCTGTGGGCCTGCTCGCTCCGCTCGAGAGCAAATATTCAGAAAATTTGGACTTCGAATACGCGCTTGGATCGGCACTTATCGCTTCTGGCCAAAGGCGCGAGGGCGTGGTGCGAATTGAGAAAGTGGCAAAGGAAAAAAACAGCGCCGAGGCCTACTTGCTGGCGGGAAGCACGCTGCTTAAGATGAACGAGTTTACCCGCGCTCGCGACGACCTCGACATCGCGCTGCGGCTCAATCCCAAGCTTTCCGGCATCTACTCCCTTGCTGGCACCGCCCGGGACAATATCGGCGACCTGAAGGGTGCCGAGGCCGCGTTCCGGCAGGCGCTTAAGAGCGACCACGACGATTTCACCGCCAACCTGTACTTGGGCGCGATGCTTTATAAGCGCCGCCAATTGCAGGAGGCGAGAATCTATCTGGCACATGCGCTTCAGCTCAATCCATCGTCTTCCATGGCACGATATGAATTTGCGATACTGGAAAGCGTATCGGGGCAATACGAAGCCGCGCTACATGATTTGCAGATTGTCGCCAAAGAGGATCCAAATTGGCTCGAGCCACACATCGAACTGGCCACTCTCTATTACCGATTGCATCAGCCCGCGGATGGCGCCAGGGAACGGCAGATCGTCGAAGAGCTTTCGGCCAAACAACAAGCGAAAGACCCGGGAACGCCGTAAGAATGAGGCTCTTGCGACGCGGAAGCGTCAAAGTGAGACCTGCACGAGGAAATCGCCCCGGCCGCGAAGTTAATTTCACGCGGAAGGCTCGGTGACAGCCAAGACGCTATCTGCTGAGATATCTCTCAGGGTTTGGACGATTCCCGAGGGCCAGTGGATTTCAATCAACTCCGCGCGGTTATCCGGGCCAAGACCGAAATGCACTGGGCCGCAGGTAGAGGAGGCATAGCCGACGCTGGTGGTCATGTGGTTGTACTGTGTTCCACTCTTGCTCACAAGCTTGATTCTCGCGCCAATTCCATCCCGATTGCTTTTGCTCCCCAGCAGCGCTAAGTCCAGCCAGTGCCCTGACTTCGGGCTGCGGTTCATCCAGATCTCAGCAGGCTGTCCCAGCGCAGTTACAACCACATCTATGCGCCCGTCTCCATCTAGGTCGGCGAAAGCGCAGCCGCGATGACGTGCAGGGGCTGCAGCGGTCAATCCAGCCTCTTCTCTCAGCGAGGACCATTTTTCGCTTGGCCCCAAGTTGCGGAAGACCGCGTTGTGCTGATCCACGGGCTGGCCGGGGAGAGAAATCGATTCGACGTGGCCGCAACTGACAAATAGATCTTTCCACCCGTCATTGTCGAAATCGTACAGCCCAGCTCCGAACCCGGACATTGAAGAACTCAGCCTGCGCATTCCGCTTGGAGTTGTAATCTCCCGAAACGTGCCCTTCCTGGTATTCTCAAAGAGGGGAAAAGTCTGGTTGTTCAGGGCCACAAAGGCGATGTCAGGGTATCCGTCGTTGTTGAAGTCACGAAAGTCCAAGCCCATTCCGGAAATGAAATCTCCATCCTCAACCAGAGCCACCCCCGCGTCGAAGGCCACCTCTTCGAACTTGTCTCCGGTGTTGCGTAGAAGAAAATTGTAGTACGTGTCGTTGGTAATAAATAAGTCCGGCCGACCATCCAGATTGTAGTCGGCCATGCCCACTCCCATGCCCTTGCCGACCAACTTACGCACACCCCACTCCTCGGAGACATCCTGAAAAGTCCCGTCGCCCCTGTTCAGGAAGAGCCGATTCGGCTGGCCTTTGTAAAACTTCGGGCTGCAGTAGTCTGTGAAATCACGAAATGTGCAGAGCGGTTTCTCCGAATAACTCCACTGCATGTAGTTGATAACAAAAAGGTCAAGCAAACCATCATTGTTCACGTCAACCCAAACGGCTGCTTCCGACCACAGCGGCCCATATTCGGGGTCTGGGCGGTTCAGGGCATCCAAGCCGGATTTCACGGTAACGTCGGTAAAGGTTCCGTCCCCGTTGTTGTGGTATAGGGTGCTGTGGTGCAGCCCGGCGACAAATAAGTCCACGTGGCCATCGTTGTCATAATCCCCGACGGCAACCCCGATGTCGTAGCCGGAGCCTGCCAAGCCGGCGGCATCCGTGACATCAGTGTATGTGCCATTGCCTTCGTTCCGAAACAGTCGATTCCGATATTTGGGCGAGTCCTTCCGCAGCGTGGCGATGTTGGCGCCATTGGCAAAGAAAATGTCGGGCCGGCCATCGCCGTTGTAATCGAAGAGCGCCACTCCTCCCGGCATGGTTTCGGGCGCATTCTTAACTGGAGTGGGGCTATTCTCCAAAACAAACGGGACTCTCCTCAGATCGAACCAGATAGGCCCCCTCACGCCGGTCACGGGTGGGATGCGTCCCAGTGTGCTGGGAACCCCTAAGGCGGATTCCGCGGCGGCAAGAGCGGAGCGAAGCTTCCCTGGAAGAAACGCAGGGGCAATAGCTGCACGAAGGGTGCGCAAAAGTTCGCGGCGCGTCCATGTGCCTGCCTTTCCTAAGGTCATACAGGAGAGAATACTCTCAAGGGCGCTAGATCGGACCCGTCTAATCGGGACATGCTGAGAAGATAGAACCTACAAGTCTCGTCGGTGCGAAGGCGTAGCAGAGTAATTGCGGCGAATGCCCTAGGAAAACTAGGGGGACGACTCGCGTCGCCCCCCAATTCATGTCAGGAGCCAATGTTACAGTATATTAGAAGATGAACTTGCCGACGATCGTGATGTTTCGGGCGCCGGTGGCGAACTCCGGTTTGCCGGTCGTCAGCGGGTTCGTGTTCCTCTGTGCTAAGGACACAACGTTCACCGTAACATTGCCGCAATTCGGATTCGCTGTGTGATCGCAGGTAGCATTCACCACACTGTCAAGATAGGTGCCAGGCGTCGTCTTCGTGAAGTTGAGTTGGTTGTCCACAATTCCAGCCAACCCGAACTGCTTCAATGGATGATTGAGCCAGTTTGACGCTTGTATGCGCAATTCAACGATCTTGCTTTCCTTGAACCGGAATTGCTTGCCGACGGCCAAATCGCTGTTGAAATAGGCCGGCCCGTGTATGTAGGGCCACTCAAGGTCGCCTTGCTGCCCATAGGCTGGAGGGGCGAAGCAGTTCGGGTTGAAATACTGCCCGGACGTCAAACCCTTCCGTGGGTCACAGGTCAGAGCAGGCAGCAGATAATGATAGGAGTCTGACCCGAACCAGCTGGCTGCGTTCATGTTGGTGGAAATCAGTCCATTCGCCAAATGGATGCCGTTGTCAGGCAGGCAATTGGGACCGTTGCTGCCGTTACAACCGGGGATGCCCTTCGTCGGCACCGTTAGCCCCCCCGGCCAAGTAACGTTCAGCTCGCTATTCGGCTGGATGGGCGCTCCGCTCTGCCAGGTCGTATAGCCGCTGAACCTCCAACCATTCACGGCTCCGCCGAGGAAACCGTGAAACAGTTTTGGCACAAGATAGGAATACGACACATTGAATATGTGCGTGTGGTCGTAAGCCAGGGGGCCGTAGTTGTTGCGCAGACTGAACGGATCTACGGTGTTGCCACCAGCGGCTCCGTTATTGCTTGTCCAGTCCCAAATTCCCAGAACCTTGCTGAACGTGTAGTTCGCCAGGTAGAAGAACGAACCCATCTGCTTTTGCCACGATGCCTGCAGCGAATTGTAATTGGCGTAGCCATCGTGCGTTAGCAGGTAAACGTTCTGATAGTTCTTTAGCGGACGGTAGTGATTATCGTTGAAAATGTTGCTAGGGCAAGGAGCCGTACCTGTGGGCCCACAGGTGCTACTCTTATTGCTGGTGCTGTACGTATTATAGTTGTTCTGGCAGGCGATGCTGGGATCCCATTTCGCCGTCCCAAAGTTGTTGTCGTCGCAGCCCGGCGCTCCCGGAGATGTCATTCTCCCTGTAATGGGATCGGCAAAGAAAAAGGCCCCGGGAATAATATTGTTAAGGTTGTTGAGGTTCCCGTTCGTCCCATCCATGTACAGGTTTCTGCTTCTGTTACCTATGTAGGAAACCTCGAAGACCGAATGCCACGGTCCCGCATTCGCCAAGGATACGTTCCAGTCCGACACCTGGGGCGTCCGGTTGTCAGGCTTGACGGCATAGATAGTGGATCCGTTCTGCGCGACACTGGTGGGAGGGGTGAATTGGCTAACCGCTGCGTAGCCACCCCCGAATCCCGGCGAAGTGTACGTGAAAGCCCCCTCCGGCCCGTTGAATGCGCTGGTGACTTCCGTTGAAATCTGGTATCGGAAAATCGCGAATCCCGCGCGGAACACACTCTTCCCGTTTCCAAACAAGTCGTAGGCAAGGCTTACCCGCGGCTCCGGATAAAATATGGGAGAGGAAAAGCCGGATTGCGGTATGCTCGGATTAGTTCCGTGCCACTGGAGACCTGTATTGGCAGCCGCTGAAGGCGAATTGTCGTACGCGGCCTGGTTCCACACTTGTGCTCCAGTCTTTGGGCCGTACCACTGTCCCTGGTGATCCAGGCGCAAGCCGTAACTGACCGTTAGCTGCTTATTCACCTGGAATGAATCTTGGCCGTAAATGGACCATTGGTGGAATTTGACGTCGTTAACGGGGACTGCACTAGTTTGCTGGTAGCTCGTAAAGCCATTACCAGTAAGGAAGTCGGCTACCACATTACCCGTGTCATTGCCGCCCCATCCAAAGTTATACGCGCCAATATCCGAGGCCTGGAGCCCGCCGGTCGACTGAATATTTTCGCTGGTGTCCCAGTAGACCCCCATCTTCAAAGTATGCTTTCCGATAACTTTGCTTACGTTATCGTAGAGCGCTGGATCTTTCTTTAGGCCCCCAAACGCCCCGCCACCATTGAATCCCCCGTCAAAAGAGAAATTTACGATGTACGGGAAGGAGCCGCCCCACGGGCCGTTAATATTCGGCATCTGCTTCGCCGTGTGGCCGAACAGGCCCGGCACGTTAAACCCCAGGGTCGAGCGGCTCGCGGCGCTGGGATTCGTTAGACTACTCGGGTTAATATAGCGCGCGTAGGTGAATACGAATTCATTGGTGGTCGTCGGATTGAAGACGTGCGTGAAGTTGGCCATCAGCACGTTGGACGTCGTTGGTGCTTGGGCGGCAGAAGGATACGGCAGCGTCCAAGGTGGAGCCCACCAGATAGAAACCGGGTGCAGGTCGGTTTCATCCTGCTTCGAATAGGAAACCGTTAGCTTGGTGTTGTCGCTGAAGGCATAATCCACTTTGCCGGTAGCTTCCCAGCGGTTCTGCGGGCTGGAGTTAACGTACGTGAAATTGTTCCATCCGTTTGCGGCCGTCGGAGTGACGTTTGGTGCCCACTTGGTCTTAAAAAGATTCACCAATCCCAGAATGTTCGGGTCAAAACTGCTCGTGGGGAAAGTCTTTGTAGCGCCGTTCCAACCTGCCGGTGGGTTGTACGGTGTCGAATAAGCGAAGGACCACTGGTTGATAGCTCCTTGCGGCACACCCGTGTTGCTGAAGTCGCCGTTCAATTGCGCCGCCGTAGGCACATTGTAGAAAACTGGAGTCGCAGCAGGCTGCTGCTGCATGTACTCGTAGCCGGCCCAGAAGAACATCTTTTTGCGATCGCGGTTGAATTGCGTGAAAGGAAGCAGGACGGGCCCGCCGATATTGCCCCCGACATAGTTGAAGTGCTGGGCCGCGTTCGAGCCTCCCTGCGCCTTGATGTAAGCGTCCACTGAGTTAAGTGCGGCGTTGCGCGCATACTCATAAACCTCGCCATGGAACGCCTGCCCACCGCTCTTGCCGATCGCCTGGAAAATTGTGGGGCCTTTGGCGTATTCCGCGCTGTAGTCATTGGTGAGGACTTTGACTTGCGAGACCATATCCTGGTTGATGTTGGCAATTTGCGTGCCCATATTACCGGGATCGACCAGATTCGCACCGTCCAACATGAAAGCCATCGCCCCGTTCGGCTGCGTCCCGTTGGAGGAGAACGAACCTACCGGCCCGTTGTTCGTTCCCACAACCTGGTCATTGAAGCCCCCACCCTGCGTCAATCCGTTCGTGAAGGCCATTCCCGGCATGACTTTCAGCAACTCACCTGCATCGCGGCCCGCCAGTGGAATGTCTTCAATCATCCGGGTACTCAGGGTCGTGCTAATTTCGCCATTCTCCAGCGGTACGGAAACGGTGTTTGCGCTCACTTCCATTGTTTCCGTTGTACTGCCCACCTCGAGCTTTACCCCCGGAAGCGACCTGGAGTCCCCTTGGTTGAAAGCGATGCCCTTTTCCCGCCAAGCTTTAAACCCGGCTGCGGAAACTGTAATATCATACGCGCCCGGCTGGATTGCCGTAATCGTGAAGTATCCCGAGTCGTTGGTGACCGAAGTTCTAACGTCTCCCGAGGATACGTTCCGCATCGTCACCGTGGCTTTGGGGACCACAGCGCCAGAAACATCGTATACGGTGCCGCTCAGAGTCCCGGTCAACTGCTGACCGGAACAAATTGGCGCAAACAACATCAAAATAGTCCCAAGTAAAGCTGGAAGTACAAGAATCGGGATCACAAGACCAAGGAAGGCGTGATAACGCAGGACGCGATTCACCACGATCTCACCCCCAAACAGGATTTCTTGGGCCGCGCGCAAGGCGCCAGCCCGCTCTAGGGTGAGAATGCAAGAACTCGATCAGGCACCCACCGCAGCGAAGCAAACGCTTTGTCCCGAAATAACCACGGTCCGGGACCCCTTGCATTCGTCTTGCGCAGACTTATGTCGCTAAAAATCGATATTGTCAAGCAAAATCGTAAACGTTTACGGTTTTCCTCGACAAACTTGGGCAATTCTACGGAGCGATAGTGACCAACTTGCCAGAGTAACGCACGATCTTGTCGGGCCTGCTCTCGGCTTGGATGCCAACGCCGTGATTCTCGGAAACAAGCACAATGTGAAAGTTTCGCTCGGCCAGCATCCCAGGAAATTCTCCCTTACGTTCGCCGATCGTCAGGACGTGGTTCCCCTCGTCCCAGTGAAGCGGAATGGTGGCGTACACTCCCTTTTCATAGTTGTAGCCTTCGTTTTCATCTTCGTAGAGTGTGAAATCTCCATCTGCTCCACGATAGATGCGCAGTTCGATCGGGTCTTCCGGCTTCTCCGTGGACCATTCCTTTTCCGGCCCCATCGGAACGATGGAGCCCGCGCGCGCAAATAGGGGGAGCCTCTCAAGAGGCGCATTTGCATCAATCGTGCGCGGACCTTCCACAGAAGTTCCCCTCCAAAAGTCATACCACTTCTCTTTGGGGAGATAAACGCGCCTGGAATTCACGCCGGGGTCGGTAACCGGGCTTACGAGGAAGGCTGGTCCAAACAGGAATTGGTCTCCTATCGTCGCGGTGCGCGCGTCCGTGCGGAAGTCCATGATGAGCCCGCGCATAGGCGTATAGCCCTGGCTCGTGGTCATCCACGCGAGCGAGTAAATGTATGGGAGCAGGCGGTAGCGAAGAGTGTCGTAGCTGACCAGGATTTTCTGCGCTTCCGGGCCGTAGGACCACAATTCGTTCTGATTCGTGGAACGCGTCCCGTGCACTCGCAGGATCGGGCTGAACGTGCCAAATTGAAACCACCGAATAAATAATTCGCGGTATTCCGGGTCGTCGGGATTGCCTGAAACGAAGCCACCGATGTCCGTCGTCCAATATGGGAGCCCGGAAATCGAATAGTTCAGCCCAGCCGGAATCTGCTTCTTGAAGAAAATCCAATCGGAATTCACATCCCCAGACCAGACTGCAGCAGCGTTGCGCTGCGTGCCCGCAAACGCCGAGCGCGAGAGAATGAAAACACGTTTCTTGTCTGATTCGCTGCGCTGGCCCTGGTACACGGCTCCCGTGGTCATCAGCGGAAAGGCGTTGGCGTACCTTGCCCCGCTTCCAAGATAGGTCTTGCTTGTGACCAGGATGTTGGTCTCCCGGTCCTCGGTTTCAGGTTCCGTCGTATCTAACCACCACGCATCCACGCCGATTTTGAAAAGCGCTTGGTCCATCAGACTCCAATAATATCTTCGTGCTTCGGGACTAAACGCGTCGTACAATGCCATTCCCGCGGGGTGGAAAGCTGCCACCTTTGTCTTGTCGATGAAAAACCCACGCTTGTCCATATCTTCGTAGGTCTTCGTTCCCGGGCGAATGTAGGGCCAGAAAGAAATCATCAAATGAAAATGATTCTTGTGAAGATCCTCGACCATCCCCGGAGGGTTCGGATAGCGCGCCTTGTCGAATACGGGTTCGCCCATGGTGTACCACCAGAACCAGTCTTGCACGATGTTGTCGGCAGGAATGTGAAGCTGACGGTATTTGTGAGCTACGCCAAGCAGCTCTTCCTGGGTGTTGTACTTGTTCTTGCACTGCCAAAATCCATAGGCCCACTTGCCGAAGAGCGGCGGCGCGCCAGTCAGCTCGCGGTATCCGGCAATGATTTTGTCGAACGCGGGTCCGTAGAGAAAGTAATAGTCCACCTCATCGGCTACTTCCGAGCTGAGGTAGAGCGCGCTGAGGAAACGATTGTTGAAGCGGCTCCGCGAGGTGTTGTTCCAGAAGATGCCGTAGCCGTTGCTGGATATAACGAAAGGGATGCTGATATTCGTGTTGTCCTGCGAAAGATCCACGGCTTCCCCACGATAATTCCACACCCCAGCCTGGTGCTGCCCGAGTCCGTAGAAGGATTCGTACGAACCCCATAGCCTCGAGAAGAGCTCTGCATGGTAGGTCTGCTCTCCGTTCACAATGACCCGGGGCATGCTCACTTCGCTTTGCTGAAACAGAGTCTTACCGGTTGCATCCTGGAAGGTGACGCTGCTGTCTTTGCGCGAGATTACCGCCTTGATTTGCGCAGTATTTAACACGATTGGGCTATCGGAAGATTGCAGCTCCCATTTTGCGGCAGGCCAACTGTTTTTGACGACCACGAGCTCGGGACGAGTCGGGACTACAGACGTAGGTGAATAGCGCACGCGGATGATCGAGTCGGAGCAGACCTGGAGGCGCATCACCCCGCTTTGCAATGTAAGCTGAACCCCATCGGACTCTCGCTGAACCGAGACAACGGGATTCAGAGGATTCCATTGCGCGCGCGCGATTCCAGGAAAGCAAGCGCATGCACAAAAGCAGGAAAAGAAAACGCTCGGGCTCCAGAACCGCCATGTTGGTTTGAGCCAAAGAGCGTGGTAGAGAATCATTGGCTTCGGTCCCTCTTTCGTACGAAAGAAGCTAAAAAGCTTAAACGCGAGAAGTTCAGAACGCGCCGCTCCTCATGATTCGCAAATCAAGTGATAACCGTAAGCGCTTACGGAACTTTTGCGCAGTGATTGTGCGCCTGCAAAGGCGGAGTTTCAAGGACTCTGCCTCTTGCCTTCACAGTGCTGATTTATATGGCCGCCCTCTGAGGCTTTCATCCCAACCAGATGCGGCAATGTCCCCCCAAAGCACGAGGCCTTCCTTAAGGGAACGGCCGCCCCAAATCCCTTGCTCATCCTTCTGTTCCTGGCCTAGAGTAGGACCGAAAGCGTTTACGGAGCCTTCGCTAACTTGCGCTGCTGCGATCCCCACCCTCAACGGGTTGGTCTGGGACCGTTACTTACCGCTGCGGTCTGCGGTTTCGCGCAACCCGGGCTTCGTGAACAGGTTTCCTTTGCCCAACGATGACGATAAGCCGCCGAGTCACTCTCTTTGACATAGCCGATGCGCTGGGCATATCGACCGGTACCGTACATCGAGCGTTACATGACCATCCCGGCGTGAACCCCATGACCCGGACACGGGTCCTGCAAATGTCGAAGCACATGGGTTATCGCCCCAACATGGCCGCCCGCCTCCTCTCGCAAAACAAGCAGTTTCGCGCATCCGTCAACACCTTGAAGGGGACCACTTCCTTCTGGGATGAAGTCCGCGGGGGCATCAAAGAAGAAGCCCAGACCCTCGGCATCCACAGTGCGGATATTGAATTCCGCACATTTCCCAGCCTGGGAGAAGGCGAGGAAGAGGCCTTCGAAGCGGCTATGGCTGCAGAATCCGACGGCATCATCCTGTTTCCAAGCCGTCCGCACAGCCTGCGCACCTGGATGCGCCGCGCGTCCCGGTCAAAGATCCCTGTGGTTTGCGTTTCCACGGATGCGCCGGACACCAGCAGGCTCGCGGTCGTTTCCGTGGATACCATGGCGAGCGGCTCTTTAGCGGCCGACCTGATGGGAAGATTCTTGAACCGGAAGGGCAAAGTCGCGGTCACTCTAAGCGCATTAGCGATCACCGAGCACACCGAAAAGCTGACTGCGTTCCAGAAGACGCTCAAGTCGTTGCATTCCGAAATATCTCTCCTTGATCCCATTGAAGATCACGACGTTGAATCGGAAGTGTATGACAAGTGCAGGAAGGTTCTTGCCGCCCATCCCGATTTGGCGGGAATCTATGTGACCACGGAAGCCTCGATGCCGGTCGTCGAGGCAGCAAGAGACGCGCAAGTACTGGACAGGCTTACCATCATCACCACAGATCTGTTCCCTGCCCTTATCAGTCAAATTCGCGCCGGCAAAGTGGCCGCCACGATCTATCAGCGCCCACACACCCAGGGCAAGCTTGCATTTCGCGTTCTGCAAGAGTTCTTGGTCTATGGCAGGTATCCTGGCTTTCGCGTCACGCTTGCGCCGCACCTGATCATGTTGGGCAATCTGGATTTCTTTCTGGAAAAGCAGGCTTCCGCCGGCGCAAGCGCGAGAGCTGCAGTCGCCGCAGACGACATGCCTTCGAACTTTAATCACAACAATTACGACTGAACTGCGCCCCCGACATCCTTGCTACACGAGGCTGCAATCCGAACCGTTCGAGCCGCGACGCTGAGCATTGGCTATTCCATCCTGCAAAGCGTTAGAACTTGTCGGAGCTCCCTGTCTATCGCCGCTCCCCCAGGGGAAAACAACGACGCCCAATTATCCGCTCAAACACGCACGCTCCGGATCAGACAGGCTCGCAGCTTCTACTTCTCCATTGTTCTATCGACCTCACCGTTCCGGGCCGTTGCGATCTTACCTCTAAGTGATTTTCATGAGGTTTCGCGGGCCAGCCGGCCCTAAATGACAGGCTCGAAAATCACTGCGCTAGTGCTTGGCTGGGTTGAGGATTAGGTGTTTCGATCCGATAGCCTAGTCTTCGGAGTTGTCGGATCATTCTCGCAGTGCGGACTTGCTTGCTCTTTTTGCTGACCGCTGGGCCCCGTTCTTCGTACCGGACTCCCTGGTGCAAGATCGCCAGATCAGCCGACACTGTCGATGGGCAATGGCCCCGATGGCTTGATTATGTCCCAGGCGCGGGACCGAGCGGCGATACACGATCTCGAAGATGCTTCCTTTGGTCCTGGCTGCGGCGTTGGCAGCCTGATTGAGTAAGC
>DATHIB010000022.1:0-3863 GCA_035490055.1 Candidatus Limnocylindria bacterium
CAAGGATGCCAGGGGTAACGGACTTCTCGCGATTCAATATTATGGGTGTTGCGTTGTCGACTCGTACAACCAAGGGCGCCCCCATTTGAGCCTCGGACCGGGGATTCCTGAACGTGCCGCAGTGTTCCTACCGCTGCAAGGTCACGACAGACATACCTTCGCCCAAGGCTGCAAAGTCGCGGCTCGCGCGGTTCTCGGCGGCCTCCATCACGAGTACCGGTGGGAGAGAATCGCCGCGTGAAGGACGGGAAGAGTTCAGAAGACGCTGCACTTTGATCGCGTCTCCCCAATTTCTGGTTGCTGTACGGGCGTCGACTGTAGGTGCCTTTCGTTTGCAGCGAGACGAATGAGTTGGGGGAGGAACTCGTTGGATCCCATCTGTACCAAGTTCATCTCCACCACGAACTCGAATTCCACGATTACGACCGCTCCTATCAGGCAACGATGCATATATAAAGGTTAAGCGGATGGTTTATCTCTTGGGCCGGTCAGACTTCGAACTAGGGCGAGATTTTTGCGCACCACACGTAGCTCAGCTGGATAGAGCGTCTGGCTACGAACCATGGCAGTGCCAAATCTAAGCTGTTGAATTGGCTCAAGTTCCCCTGCGCAACCCTCTCACTAAGTACGATTTGCGATACAAAATGTCCCATGTTTTTTTTGTGCTCAGATCGCGGATACCGTATGCGACCGAGCCGAGCGCCGCCTAGTCGGTTCTCGGCCGACCAAGAGAAGAGCGGTATTCGGCACTGGGAGTCGGACGGACACGTCACTATCCGAGCGGCTTGGTTCAAAGTGAATACGTGGTTGCCGCCTAACAATCTAAAGTTAGACTTTAACGCTCAAGTATCACCAGCGCGGACGTTGGCACTGTTCTGCGTCGGCACCGCTGCCTGTCAGACCCACAACCTTCCCTAATTTATTTCACGACGAACCAGGCTTCACCGACCCAGTCATCTATATGGCTATCATTAGGCGCGGGATGAAAAGTCTTCGCGACAATTCGATAAGTGCCCGCGTCTCTATATGTGTGCGACAACCCTTGTCCACAATCAGCTCCGATCGGACCCGCTGGCGATCCCGAGCCGTCGCCCCATTGTATGGAATAGCTGCAACCCACCCATTTGCTGTACTTGCCTTTGCCGAGGTCGGTCAGATTTTTCGGAGCGGCAATCCGCACGGAACGGGAAGTGTCGCCCGCCACTAGAGAAAGCTCAGTTTTTTCTGCGGGAGCAGCGGACGATATTGGAAACAACGTCAGCAAGGCGAATGCGAACTTGATTAGCATCATGGCACGGCCCGCTCTTTCCGTTTACTCTTAGAGATCGCAGTGCTGGTACAAAAGCAAGTCTCTTAGTCAACAGTCTCTTAGTCAAGGATAAGTGCGGGTCGCTTGGCCGCGCTTGAGAACGAAAATTCCGCAGAGGCTACAATTGCTTCACCCACGAAGGCGCACTCGAAACCCTCACCCATCTCAACCGATTGACTGGCGCCGGCGTCTATCGCAGTTTCACCGAGCCATACTTCGACTCCTGCGGGATCTTCACGGATGCGGTGATATCGATTCTCGGCACGATCGCGAATCTGGAAAGAATCCGTCTCAGCGAGCGCGTGCAAAGCCTGGCAAGCGCCCGCAGTCGGGGAAAGCGGCTCGGCCGGCCAAAAAAGAATCGAGGATGCCTCAAGAATTGCTCATTTTCGCTTACAGGGCTGTGGTTCGCGAAAACTCCGTCCGGCTTCAAAATCAACAAGATACGTTGAGGCCGCGTTACCTGGATGAATTCTGGTGGGGGATACCGAAGCATCCCTTGAGTTTTGGTGAGAACGGTGTACGCAATTATTGGGGACCACATTCTTTTCTACCGACTAGCTCGTGCAATCAATCTGTGAGATCAGGTCGTTTTTAGGCCCACGGTTCGCGCCAGCTTCAGTTGCCGATCGTCAAAGGTCCAAAAGCGCTCCGCCTTGAGCTCGAGCGCGCAGGCTACGTGTAAACTGTCGAGCGTTCGAACTCCGAGCTTTGGCCCGTAGCGGCGGCCCAAGTCAACGCACACTTCAAGGGCAGTCTCGGGTACGTCTACGCTAGGCCAAACTCCAGCGGTTCGATCGTCGTGGAGCTCCTGATGTACGCGATTCGCTTCAGCAGTCGTCATCTGCCGGCGGAAGACTTGTTGCGCTATGGCATGCGCCCATTCAGCGAAATGAAGCGGCGTAATACATGGCCTGGCGCCTGGGCTCAAAAGGAGGTCGGCCTTGGTGGAGTGAGCATCTTTTACGTAAATCGAGACGAAAAAGCTGGTATCGGCGTAAATCGTCAATAGCGGCCTCGCTCCTCGGCGACGATGTCTGCTCCCGGTAGAACCCGATCGCCGAAGATCTTCTTGCGGCGGGCCGCGAAATCCGGAACCGCCACGGTTGTTTCTTGCTGCTCCGCTGGAACGATGCGGGCTATAACCTTGTTGCGGTCTCGGAGTTCCACAGTTTTTCCCGCCCGCAACCAGGCCTTCAGCTTTCGGGTGTCCCGTAGTTGACGGATGTTCACGTTAGGCATGCGATGATTGTGCCACATTGTGTGTCACGTTGTCAAAGTCGTGAAGCGCTCCCCGTGTTACGCGGCGCGTTGACTCAGGCGTTCAACTTCAGACTGCTTCAGGGTTGAATCCACAGACGGATGGGCGAATGAATGTGACGTGCGTTGTCGGTCATCAAAATTAAATCTGCGCCGCATGGATGGACGTACCTTCAGTGCATGCCTCCAGCGAGTGGCTGTTCGGTTGTATCGGACCGAGATGGATTGTGATCGATAGCTCGATGTAACAGCATTCATCCGACCGTGGCTGTGATCCGAACGCGGCCGGCTTCGGTCACGCAGCTGTCGGCCAGGTGTACCGATGATGAAGACCGCCGATGCGAGGCAAGGCCCGAGGTTGGCGTGGTTCGGTCGGGCGTGGCTCAACCGGCCGACCCGCCGGCGTCGTCTTCTCCAGGCCGATGTGCGTGCGGTCTTCCTGGTAATAGGCGATATATTCGCGCCCCAGTCGCCGGAGGTGTTGATCGTTGAGTGGGATTACGTGATCAAGCACTTCACGGCGAACACTGCCGACCCAGCGCTCCGTTCTGCCACGGGCTTCGAACGCTGGTGCGAATGGGTTTCATGGAACTGGCATGGAGAAACTCGACCACATCGCCGCCGAACTTGGTGTCACGGTCGAACAGGACGTAGCGGTAGGGACAGGGAAGCGGCAGAGCCTCGCGCAGTTGCTGTACGATCCAGTCGCTGGCCGGATGCTCCGTGACGTTGAAGTGTAGAATCCGTCGGCGACCATGCTCGATAACAAAGAAGCAGTAGAGGGTGCGAAACGTCAGGCTCGGAACCGTCAAGAAGTCGAATGCGGCGATTACCTCGCGTTGGTTGTTGAGAAAGGCCAGCCAGCGCTTCGCTCTGCCCTCATCCCGACAATCGTTTAGGTTGTGAAGATAACGCGAAACCGTGGGCTCGGAAATCTCGCACCCGAGCTGGAGCACTTCGCCGTGAATGCGAGGCGCACCCCATGTTGGATTCTCCGCCTTCATGCGTCGAATTAACTGGCGGATCTGTGCATTCACCTGTGGTCGCCCCGGTCGACGTCGCTGAGACCGCCACCGCCAAAACCGCCGGAATCCGGCACGATGCCAGGAAACCACGGTCTCCGGCTTAACGATGATCAGGGCTTCGGACCAGCCCTCCCACAGCCGGCGGAGGACAATCCAGAACAGCCGATCGAGGCGATCCAGTTTGGGCCGGGGCTGCTTCCGCTTGAAGACGGCGAGTTGCTGGCGAAGAGCGACGGCTTCCAGGGCGAGTTTGTGACGTGGCAGAAAAA
>DATHIB010000023.1:0-5178 GCA_035490055.1 Candidatus Limnocylindria bacterium
CCCTCGCTGAAGTGACGAACATGGAGACCCAGTCAATTCCAGGGCTGGCCGGCGCAACGTTAGGGTGGGGACAAGAACATGCACGGAAGCGCGCGGCCGCTCAATCGGAACCTTCGCATAAGCCCTGTTGACCGCCGTGGGCGCACGATAGGCCATCCCGTGCTCGTTGCTGCCGAGAAGATCGGACGTCGTGCTATGGAGCATGCAGAACAACTGCTCTTTGATCCAGCGATCGCGGCAACCCTCTTGGAAGAAGCTGCAGCTTCGGTTTCGCGAGCATTATTGTCAAAAAGACATTCGCGCCAGGCTGGCGTTCGAGACCTTCCGTCCTACCTTTTCCGCGCTTTCATCCGACGCATCAACCGAGCCAAGAAGCGACAATTGATCCAAGAGGCTGCTATTCTGGCGCACTTCGCGAAGTCTCCGAACTCAACGGACCCTAACGCGAACCTTGATCTCAAGATTCTCGTTGATGAGCTCTTAACAAGGTGTGATCCGGTAACGCGCGAAATGTTCTACCGGCGCATTCAAGGTTTTTCGTGGAAGGAAATCGGGTTCTCGTATGGAATATCGGAGCATGCTGCGGAATCGCGCTTCGGCCAAGCGATCCACAAGCTAGCAAAGAAGCTCGGTCTGAAAACTGACGTGAGAATCTGAAGAGAGGCTTGGCAAGGTTCTGAACAATGAAAACGAGAGTCAAAAACCCCACCGCCTTGGGAAATAAGGGCAAAGACTTGCGCGAGTTCGCCGGCAACTACCTATCGAAGGCTTTTCCGAATCCCGACCGCGATGGCTGCCCGCCTGATTCTGCGCTCCGTTCTTTGGCGTTCAACCCCAAAGAAGCCGAGCCAACTGTCACGGAGCACTTGGCAGCGTGCTCCCCGTGCTTCAGGCGCTACTCGGAATTGCTGGCTGAATCGATGGCACAGCAGCGAGTAGAAAAAGCGTCATCTTGGAAGCGTATATCCGCGTGGACCGAGGCTCATCCCGTGCTCGCCGCGGCAGCTCTTGCTTGCGCTCTATTCATAGCAATCGGCGTCGGTCTGTTGCTCCGCGGAATTAGACAACCGAATGCCCCTCCAATGGATACCCACCGAAAGCCAAATCCAACGGAGGCGCTCAATCCCACTGTGGCCTATTTGCCGTATAGCATGGACCTGAACGCGCTTTCTCCGGTACGCGGTTCCGAACAACCGGCAACCGGACCTCAGCGGAGAGTTGTTGTCCCAAGTTCGCCGCTCAATTTGACTCTGACGTTGCCCTTGGCGAGTCAGGAAGGGCCTTACGATCTAAAACTAACATCGAAAAGCCGGACGTTATGGTCGAACTCTGCCCTAGCTCGTCTGCAAAAGGGCAAAACGCTCATTCAGGTCGAGGCAGATTTTAGGCAAATCCCAACCGGTGATTACAACTTGGAAGTTCAATCCTTAACCGGTATTCATCTCATGCAGCCAGTTTCGATTCAAACTGCATTGCAGCAGAGCGGGGAACATAACCCATGAGCCTCAAGCGACTCGCTCCCTGGATATTCTTGTGCGGAGCGGCTTGCACGTTTGCGCAGGTGCAGACCACCGCTGACGATCCCGATGCTTTGATGAAGAAAGCTCTTCGGTTAGGGGACTTGTATAACTGGGCGGACGCCGCCCCGCTGTTTACCCAGGCTGAGCAACTCTATGCCGCGCGCAGCGATAATCGCAATGCGCTACACGCCCACTTAGGCCGGATACGTTCCACTATGGAGCAGCTTTCGCTTCCAGAGGTCTCCGAGGAACTCGGAGCTGCGCTAGATAAGAATCCGCTGCTTCAGTCTGACAAAGAGCTCAGGCTGTTTTGTCTCATGGTTCTCGGCGACATCGACGGTGAGATCGACGCCGCGCCAATGCGCCGCGATTGGGAAGCTGCGCTTAGACTCGCTCAGGCTCTCGGCGATAAAAAGTTGGAAAATCGTGCATCGGGCGAACTCGGATTCGCTTTGTTCCTGGAAGGAGACATGGCCGCTGCGCGCCAGAAAGTGGCAGGTTCACTCATGGGCGCGATGATGATGGGCGACACGGGCGCGCAAATCCGGTATCTCGCTGCAATTGGACACGCTTTTGTACAGATGGGCTCGTACGATGACGCGCTCGGTTATTTTGATAAGGCGCTCAAGATCGCAGCTGCGAATCCTGATACGGGATATCAATTTCTAGTCAATGAAGGAAAACTCCAGGCGTTCCGCGGCATGGGGAAGCTCGACGATGCGGAACAGCTCGCCAGCGAGATCATCGCTCAAGCCCGAGCGAAACAGAAGCACGTCAAGGAAACGCAAGCTCTCATCACAGCGGGCACCGTGGCAAATGCAAAGGGCGACCAAGCGAAGGCGATTGAACTCTTCAATGAGGCAAACGACTTGGCCCAAAGGGGTCAGTTCACCCGCTTGTCAGCCGATGCCCAGTTCTATTTGGAAGACATTTATCGCAAGCGCGGGGATCTTCTGAAAGCCGAGTCTCTGGCGTCAGCCGCCGCCGAATCGACTCAAGACAGCGGCGACCTTTACTTGCTGCCCTTGCGCTTGCAGGCTCTCGCGCAGTTGCAGGCGAGCCAGGGAAAATACCGCGAGGCAAGCGAGACCTATGATCGGGCTTCGGACATCCTCGATACGATGATCGGCAATGTTACCTCCGCAGCAGGCAAAATCGGCCTCATTAGTTCCATGAGTGCCGTCTACGCGGAACATTTCGCCTTGGCCGCAGATCACCTGAAAGACACTGCGAAAGCCTTCTCGGTCCTTGAGCACGCCCGCGGGCGCGTGACAACTGAGCTCTTAATGAGCGGAAAACCTCCCGATTCTCCGCAGGAAGTCGAAATTCAGAAGCAAATCAGCCGCTTGAATCTGGCGTTGGCAAAGGCGAAGTCCGTCGAGCAGGTGCACCAAATCCGCGACAAGATTTTTTTGGCCGAACAGGCCCGGTGGCTTACTCCTGCGTCGGGAACCTGGGAGTCGAAGCCTTGGCAAACGATTCCGTTAGAACGCATACGCCAGAATCTCGCTCCAAGCGAACTTGTTCTTGAATACGTTATGGCGGAACCGCATTCCTACTGTTTAGCGATCACGCATGATTCCGCGCACGTCGTGCCTCTTGGTGACCGCGCGAGCATCGAAAGCTCCGTTCTTGGCTATCTCAAGACACTCAAAACGAAGGGCTCATCGAAATCACAAGCAAGAGAACTCTACACGGCTCTCTTGAAGGATATTCCTGAGGTGGCGAAGAAAGACCGGATCATCATCGTGCCCGATGGCGGTCTCCATCTTCTCCCGTTTGACGCATTGGTTGACGATACAGGCCGATATCTAGTTTTCTCCCACACCATCACGTATGCGACCTCCGCAAGCGCGCTGTATCTGGCCAACTCAGTGAAGCACCCGCCCACCCGGCAAACCTTCCTCGGGATTGGCGGCATTCCTTACGAACAAAATGCCGAACTCACGAAAATTGCTACGCTGCGCGGATACGTCAGCGGGCCGCTGGTGAACCTACCCGCGTCCAAGGATGAGATTCTGGAAGCACAGGCCACGACGCACAGTGACGGGCAAAGCACGTTGATTGGCACGAGCGCAACTAAGTCTGCGTTTGAACACGCCGATTTAGCGGACCATGCGATCATCCATCTGGCAGTCCACGGTGTAGCGAACGAAAAGCATCCCGAACGCGCAGCGTTGATACTTCTTAGCGACACCTCCGCTGGCGACGACGGAATACTTGAAGCAAGCGAGATCGTGCATTTACACACGAATGCCGACCTCGTTGTTCTATCAGCTTGCGACACCGCTGTTGGAAGGCTACAAGGCGAAGAAGGTATCGCAAATCTCTCCCTCGCTTTTCAGCTTGCCGGGGCAAAGGCCGTTGTTTCCACACTGTGGACCATCGACGATACCACCGCGCTCTATCTCATGAAACGCTTCTATGCTCATTTGGCCGAGCGGAACACCATCGCGTGGGCGTTGACCGCAGCAAAGAGGGACATGCTCAGGAACTATGGTGCTCAGGCTGTTCCGTACTACTGGGCAAGTTTCAAATTGGAAGGGGCGGGAAACCAACCTGTCATCATCACCAAACCAAGGACTATGAACTGAGGGGGACGGGCCAGTGTCCACAACGCAGCAGACTCCCACACCGAAGGAGCGAACGAAGATCATCGCTTCCATCAAGAAGCTCGTTCCTGAGCGTCACATTAACGTGAGCAACCCCAATCAGGATTACAGGCCGTGGCTGACTCTCGTTGACGAACGCACGCCGCATCTCTTGAATATGGACACCCCCGCTTTCGAAGCTGGAGTGGGCGAGCTCCTCAAAGAACTCGGTAGCAGCCACACAGCTTTCTTCCATCAGCGGCGGGACAGCATCCCAGCACCCTACTCGATAAATGCCACATTGCGCGCAGTCGACAGTCCCCATGGAAAACGGTGGATGTTTGTCGACGTTATTGAAGATGGTGTTGCCTTTCAAGCTGGAATCCGGCCTGGAGAATTTCTCCTCTCCATTGACTCCCAACCAATCCTGCCGCCGAAGTCTGCAAACTTCCGCATTGGCGGCAACCACCGCGTCGAAGTCGGCAGCTTGAACGGCAGCAAGCGAGAAATCGCTATTGGTGTCCCAGACCGTGCAGCCAAAGACCGCCCGCCGATGATTGAGCCTCGGAGCCTATCCCATAAGTTTCTCGCACCCGATATCGGCTACATCCGAGTCGCGACCTTTCCCGGCGCAGTGGGCCAGAGCTTCGCCAAAGCCCTCGACGATGCGATTCAGGAGTTGAAAATTCGTGGTGTCCAGCTCCTCGTCCTGGACCTTCGAGGGAACATCGGCGGAGGCTTAGGCTCTCTCCGACTCATGAGTTATCTGTGTGCTGGAAAGATGGAAATCGGCTACAGCCTGACACGCCGGCGGCTTCGGAATGGTTATCGCAAGGAAAGTCTGACGCGCATTGGCAAGATTCCGGCAACGAAGGCTGAATTGCTCATGATGGCTGTGCGGTTCAAAGTCTTCCAGCGTGACCGCTCAATGACGCTCGTTACGGAGGGCCTTGGTCCTCAGCCATTTCACGGGCGCATCGTTATTCTCATCAATGAGCATACGCACAGCGCAGCCGAAATGGTAGCCAGTTTCGCCAAACAGAATCGTCTCGCTACACTTGTCGGCA
>DATHIB010000024.1:0-22517 GCA_035490055.1 Candidatus Limnocylindria bacterium
ATATGCAAAGGTATTTGCCGCGCAGAGGGGGAGTGCGCGGCGGACTCGATAAAGAAAAAAAGACTGCTAATCCGGCGATGGGACTATCGGTTAGCCATTTTTTGGGCCATGTACAGGATCAGCTTGCGATCCTCTTCTTCGACTTTGCTTAAGAGGCGGCGAAGCTTGTTGAGGAAACGGGCTTCTTTCCCGACGCTACCCCAGGCGATGTCGTCAGACGATTTACGCTTGGGAAGGTGGGGAAGCTGGGGTGGCTCTTCTCCGTCGTAGAAGAGTTGATAGAGTGGGCACTCGAGAGCGCGAGCCAGTTTTTCCAACGTTTCGATGGCCGGGACAGTATGACCATTCTCTACGCGTGAGATGTAGCAACGAAGCAGGCCGGTACGCTTTTCGATGTCGCCCTGGGAGAGTTTCTTTTCTTCGCGGAGTGCGCGAAGGCGGTCACCAATAATCATGAAGGTATTATTCCGTATGGATAAGATGCAAAGCAAGCAGAATTTTCCTGACGACGAAGTGAAACAAATGATGCAGGCTCGGGCAATCCGGAGATAATCGCCGTAACCAAAAGCCTATGGCGCGCGTCCCAAAAGTGGAGCGTTTCGACCTGCCCCCCGCGGCGAGGGACGTGCCGGGGCTGGCCCTCCAGGCCGTTGGCGCGACGGACGACCGCGAACTGGTTCGCCGTGCGCAGGGTGAGGACCAGGAGGCCTTTGAGGAGCTGGTCCGGCGTCATCAGCACCGCGTATTTGCAGTGGCAGGCGGGATCCTGCGCAGGCGCGAGGACGTGGAAGATATCGCCCAGCAGGTTTTTGTTAAGGCGTATCTCTCGCTGAAGCGGTTTGATCAGCGAGCGGCATTCAGCACCTGGCTCTATAAGATCACGGTGAATGAGTGCTGGGACCTGTTGAGAAAGAAAAAGGTTCGACCCCTGGTGTACGAATCCGATTTGAGCGAGGAACAGGCCAGACTGGTCATTACGTCAGGGGAAAAAGAGAACCCCGGGCCGGATATCAGCGAGAGGATCGCAGCGCGGGAGCGCCTGGAGCGGCTGTTGGAAGGATTGGATGAACGGGACCGGCTGATGCTGATCCTGAAAGAAGTGGAAGGGTTTTCGATCGAGGAAATCGCGGAAGTGCTGAATCTGAATGGCAATACGGTGAAAGTGAGGCTCTTTCGGGCCCGGCGCCGGGTGGTAAGCCAGGCGAAGAAGCGCGGAGATTGAGGACCAAGGCAAGCGCGTTAAGGAGGCGGGGATGTGGAACCTGCTGAAAAAGCGTGATGAAGATTGCACGAAGCTGCGTAATTTGCTCGAGGAATCCGCAGCGGCTCGTCCTGAAGCTGTAAGTGTTAAAGAATTCTGCGAGGTCTTGCCTGCAGCGCAACGTAACCACATCGACGCGTGCGGGAGCTGCCAGGAAGCAACGCGCGACTTTCTTGTGACTCGTGAAATCTTCAAGGGAGTTGGCTCTACCAGAGAGATGCCGAGGCCGTGGTTTGCGAATCGGGTGATGGCAGCGATTGCCGCGCGCGAGAGGGAATTATCGGAAGTGGCGAGCACGTGGCTGGCGGTGCCGAAGTTGGCTTCGCGGCTGGCCCTGGCTTCGGGAGCCCTTTTGCTGGTGGCGAGCACCTGGTTATATGAAGAAAGACCGCTTCCGGCTCCGAACCAGCAAGCCAGCACCTTGGCTGCACAGGAATCACTGTTTGAGCCGCCGCCCGCGAATCAGGATGACCTGCTCGTCCCCGCGCAGGAGAACAATCGATGAGCGAAATGTCGGCAACTTGGAAGGCGGCCCTGTGGGTGGGCGTAGTGTTCCTTCTGGGTACGGCGCTGGGTGGAACCCTGGGCTATTCTTATGCGCACCATCTGGTGTCAGCGGCGAACATGCCCCTGTCTGAGCCGGCGAGGCGATCGCAGCGTGTGGAGCAGCTCACACAGGCGCTGGGCTTGACCAGTGCCCAGAGCCAGCAAGTGGACGCGGTCCTGTTGCAGCGTCACACCGAGGCGAAAGCGATTCATGATCAGGCCGATGCGCAGCTCGATCAGGTCCATCAAAAGGGACGCGAGCAGATCCGCACGATCCTCACGCCGGAACAAAGGCCCAAGTTTGAAGAGTTTCTAAAGAACCTCGACCAGGAGAAAAAGCGCAGCGGCTCGAAATAAGCCATCGGCTGTTTCACCCCGTTAAAGTTTTACAATCAGTTTTCCGGTGTTGCCGCCGGTGAAGAGCATATTGATGGCATCGGGCGCCTTCTCCAGTCCTTCCATGATGGTCTCGCGGTCCTTGAGCTTACCGAACATTTTCCACTGACCCAGCTGCGTCGCAGCTTCCATGAAGCGCGAAGCGTAATCCAGGATGATGAAGCCCTGGACGCGGAGGCGCTTGACCAGGACGGTGCCGAAACTGGCGAGGCCGGTATCTCCCTTGGTGTAGCCGGAAATCAAGCCGCAGAGGACGACGCAGCCGTGGAGATTCATGCGGTTCAGGATTTCTCGCATGATTTCCCCGCCGACGTTTTCAAAATCGATGTCGATGCCGTTGGGCGTGGCCGCGGTTAGTTTTTCCTTCCAGTCCGGATGCTTGTAGTTGATGGCGGCGTCGAAGCCGAGATCCTTGGTGATCCATGAGCATTTGTCGTCGCTGCCGGCGATGCCAACGACGCGGCAGCCGTGAATCTTTCCAATTTGCCCCACGATACTGCCGGTAGCGCCGGCGGCGGCGGAGACGACGAGCGTGTCACCTTTTTTTGGCGCTGCGATTTCCATTCCGAAAAAGGCAGTTAGTCCGTTGATGCCGAGCACGCCGAGGAATACGGTGTCCGAAACGAAAGGAATCTTGGGGACTTTTTGGAAGGAGCGCTTTGCGGATTCATCGAGGATGACATACTCCTGAAGGCCAGTGAGCCCGGTTACGCGGTCGCCCTTTTTGTAATCGGGGTGGCGCGATTCGGCAATTTCGGCGAAGCCAATGGCGTGCATGACTTCGCCAATCGGCACAATGGGAAGGTAAGTATCAGCGACCATCCAGACGCGCATGGTGGGATCGATAGAGAGGTATTTCACGCGCGCGAGGGCCTGGCCGTCTTTTATTTCTGGCACTGGCGATTCGATTAGCTGAAGATCGCCGGGGGCAAGCAGACCTTTCGGACGATTCTGAAGCCGAAGCTGGCGATTGGTGTTCGACACATTAAAAGGGTTTTACGCTGTTTGCGATCCGTTCAGATGATGTCGCCCGCGTTTTGAAAGTATTGCACGGATTTGGCCTGCGGTCGCGTTCACTTTGATCGCAGTGCTTGGCGTTTGGTCCGGCTGGCGATATAGTAGCGCGCATGAACTTCCACAGGATCTGGATCGAGCAGTGCGAAGCAAGCTGGACGATCAGAGACCGGTTCGGCGTCAAGAGCGCGCTGGGCTATCTGGTCGGCGAGAAGCTGCTGAACTTCGCTGAGGCAGCAGACCGGCACCCGGAGTTTGCTTCTGAACTTGCGCATTTCATGCAGCCGTGAGGAACGCTATTAACCCGTACGAGCTTTCGGGCTATTTGACCACCCTTTAACCTTGCGACCCGAAGGAAACTTCAGAGCATTTTATTAACTTGACCCACGTTTCGCGACAACTCCTGGGGCTCCTGATGTAGACGCGTCAAATTTGGGGAGGGCCGCCATGGCCAAGAAATCGCCACCACCTGCCGTCATGCTGAACCTCATTATCGGATACTGGGTGTCGCGGCTCATCTACGTCGCCGCGAAACTCGAACTGGCGGACCGTCTCACTGAAGGCCCACGTACCGTCGAAGAGTTAGCGATGGCCGCAGGCGTCCAGGCGCGGGCGCTCTACCGCGTCCTCCGCGCGCTGGCGAGCGTAGGCGTCTTCGAGGAAACCAAGGGCCGACAGTTCAAACTCACGCCGCTCGCGGCGACGCTCCGGACGGGCGTCACCGGCTCGCTGCGCGCCATGGCGATGATGATCGTCGAGAACTACTGGTTTGACGCCTGGAATCAACTCCTCCACGGAGTCAAAGCCGGCGAGCTGCCTTTCCGCAAGGCCCACGGTGTTCCGTTCTTCGAGTATCTCGAGCAGCACCCTGAGGATCTCCAAGTCTTTGGCGAGTCCATGACCAGCCTCTGCGGGACGGAGAACCCGGCGATCGCAGCGGCGTACAAATTCTCCGGGTTCCGGACGCTCGTGGACGTCGTCGGACACGGCAGCCTCTTGGCTACCATCCTTAAGGCGAATCCGAAGCTGAGGGGGGGTGCTCTTTGACCAGCCTTCTGTCATTGCCCGCGCCGGGAAAGATCAGCACGTGACCGCGAAAGGCATCGCGGGACGCTGCATGCTCGAATCCGGAGACTTCTTCGAGTCGGTGCCGAAGGGCGGCGATGCCTACATCATGAAGTACATCCTCCACGATTGGGACGATGAGCGCTCGGTGAAGATCCTCGCGAACTGCCGCGCCGCCATGAACGAGAATGGAAAGGTTCTCGTCGTCGACAATGTCATCCCGCCTGGCAACGATCCCGGCTGGGGCAAGCTCCTCGATATTAATATGCTCATTATCGGTGGGCGCGAGCGCACCAAGAACGAATTCGCCGCGATCTTCAGGGATGCGGGGTTGAAGCTGACCAGGGTCGTGCCAACTAAGTGCCCGCTGAGCATCGTCGAGGGAGTCCGAGCGTGACGGTCGCAAAACGGACGGAATGGCACTCCTTCGGAGGGCCGCGCCCGGGCAATCGTGGCCTAGTCGTCCTCGGAAAGCACGAGCGTCCAGCTGGCCAGCTCGTTTTCGACTTGCCACAGGTTCGGCGGATTCCGGATGGAACGCGCCATTTGACTAGAGGCGCCGCGCGACGTGATCGTCGCGCGAAAGGCATAGGGCTAACCACCGGAGAAATTATTAGCGCACCTTAAGGCCCCCTCGGACGGACTTATTCGGGTGCGAAGAGAAAAAGCGCGGATGCAAGAGCTTTGTGAAAAAGCCTCATTGCCATCTCGCTTCTCCTCTTTCTGCTCCCTCAGATTACGCTGTATCCGCTGAGCTGAGCCACGATTCTGCTTAGAACGGAATATCTTCGTCGGAAATCTCCGGGCCGCCGCCGGAAGGGGCGCCACCTCCGTAAGAATCGTCGGCGGGCGCGACGTGGCTTTCCATGTCGTCGCTGCCGGAACGTGCTGCTGCGCCGCCACCTCCGCCAGCTGCAGCGCCTTCGGCGCGGCTACCCAGCATGCGGAAGTTGCTGGCGACAATTTCAAAACTGGTGCGCTTCTGGCCTTCTTTGTCCTGCCATTCGCGGGATTGGATGCGACCTTCGACGAAGATTAGCGAGCCCTTCTTGAGATACTGCTGGGCGATTTCGGCTTGTTTGCCCCAGACGACGATCTTGTGCCACTCGGTGCGTTTCTGGCGTTCGCCGTTCTTGTCTTTGTAAGACTCATCCGTGGCCATAGAAAAATTTGCGACGGCCTGGCCGCCGCCGGTATAGCGCGTTTCTGGATCGCGGCCCAGCCGGCCGACGAGAATAACTTTATTGACGGACATGAACGAATTCCCCCTGCGACGGCGAAGATAACATACGAGGAAGGAAAAGGGAAATAAAGGCGAAGACAACAGTCGGACAGCGCAAGGAAAAGCGGCCAAGACGAAGGTAAACCGAATTGACAATCCTCCGGAGCCAGCCTAACGTTCCTCATTCGTTTTGGCGAATGGAGGTCTTCACCGTGCGCAGAAAAAAAATCGCTTGGTTGATGCTGCTCGCTGGCGTTTTCGTAGTGATTTTCGTGGCGCGGAACAGCGCGAGCCCGGACCAAACAGCCGCGGGTGCAGCTACCTCGCCGACGGGAATTTTCGAAGGTTTCGGCGACGTCGGAACGGTTCTTCACGCGGGGTCCGTGGAATACGACGAGGCGAAACGGAGCTACACGATTGCCGGTAGCGGCGAAAATATGTGGTTCGCCGGCGATGCTTTCCAATTCGCGTGGAAGAAAGTGTCCGGCGACGTGACGCTGACGGCGGACATCTCCTTTTTCGGCAAAGGCGTGAACGAACATCGCAAGGCGGTGCTCATGATCCGGCAAAGCCTCGACGCGAATTCGCCTTACGCGGACGCGGCGCTGCACGGCGGCGGGTTGACATCGCTGCAATATCGCGAAGAGAAAGGCGCCGCTACGCATGAAATCCAGGCTAACATTTCCGCGCCTGCGAGGTTGCGAATTGAAAAGCGCGGCACGTACTTCTCCCTGTGGCTCGCGGAGGAGAAGGGAGAATTTCATTTGGCGAGCGGATCCACGCGAATCGTATTGAAGGAGCCGTTTTATGTGGGAATCGGCGTGTGCAGCCATGACAAAGACGTAGTGGAACGCGCAGTGTTCTCGAATGTCGAACTGAAGACGGCGGCGCCTACAGCCGTTGCCGCATCCACGCTCTACAGCACGCTCGAAATTATTACGGTGGCATCCACGGACCGGCACGCGATTTACGTTGCGCCGGAACGGTTCGAGGCGCCCAACTGGATGCCCGATGGCAAGACTCTGCTCTTCAACAGGAACGGGCGCATCGAGAAGATTCCCGTGACGGGCGGGACTTCGAAGATCATAGACACTGGATTTGCGACGCGCTGCAACAACGACCACGGTATTTCGCCGGACGGCACACAACTGGTGATCAGCGACAGCTCGCAGGAGGAGCGTCGCTCCCTTGTGTACATCGTGCCGATCGGCGGCGGCGCGCCCCGGCGCATCACGCAGGAATCTCCGTCTTATTGGCATGGCTGGTCCCAGGACGGGAAAACGCTGGCGTTCGTCGGCGAGAGGAATGGGGATTTCGATATCTACGCGATTCCGGCGGCGGGCGGAGAAGAGAAGCAACTGACGACCGCAAAGGGACTGGACGATGGGCCGGAATACACACCGGACGGCAAGTACATTTACTTCAACTCCGAGCGCACCGGACACATGCAGATCTGGCGGATGCGTGCCGATGGAAGCAAACAGGAGCAAGTAACGTTCGGCGAATCCAACGATTGGTTTCCGCACTTTTCTCCGGATGGTCAGCAAATGGTCTTCCTGACTTACGGCGCGAGCGTGAAAGGCCATCCGGAGAACAAAGATGTGATGCTGCGCATGATGACGCTAAAGGACAAGAAAATTACCGTCCTGGCGAAGTTGTTCGGCGGGCAGGGAACGATGAACGTGCCCTCGTGGTCGCCGGATGGGCGGCAGTTCGCATTCGTCAGCTATCAGTTGGTGCCGAAGAACGAGACGGGAAAGTGAGGGTAGGCGGTGACCCAAGTTCTGTGACTTGTGACTGGTGGAACGAGATCCTTCGTTGCGATGCTCCTCAGGACAGGAATCCTTATCGGATGCCTGGTTAACCATAACGACCCCACCCCCCAAAGATGCTGAGGGCCAAGCCGGAGCCTCGCAAGAAGATCAGGACTCAGGGCCGACGCGGTCCTAAGACTCCATCCTAGCAAAGCCGTGAGCTTTTTGTAAGGCAGGGCTTTTTCGTTCAGGCTACCCTTGAGCCTTGCATCGAACATCTGCAATTGCTCCTCGCGACGATTGAATCGATAGGAAAACTCATTGCAATAGCGGCCCAGGTGCGACTCTGCGCCGTCCCCCGTCTGTCGGAGGTCGCCCCGCTGGACGGGAGGCAGTTTCTGATGGCGCGCCCGAAGCTCCAGTTTGGACCCCGTAGCACATTGGGAACGCGGACAAGGG
Organism: Candidatus Limnocylindria bacterium; assembly: GCA_035490055.1. Lineage (GTDB taxonomy): Bacteria > Acidobacteriota > Terriglobia > Acidiferrales > UBA7541 > Acidiferrum. The sequence goes on from DATHIB010000024.1 coordinate 7,718, forward strand.
GCGGCGTTGTGCGCGTGAAACCTGCGGTCTACTCTAAATAGGCAATCATCTGTGGCGATGGGCCGGATACTGCCGCTACCGAGACGCGGTGCGAAGGGAAAAGCAGATCGCTCGCTCCGCTCGGGATGACAAGACACTGTTAGCGCGGCGCAGGCCAGTTCACGGAGAACAGGATTGGTTATGTCGGAACCCTTTCGTCCTTATGAGAAGCTCGTGGAGATCTCGGTCTTCGGGAAAAAGTTTCAGGTGCCGGAGCGGAATTCACTATTGAGATGTTTCCAGTTCATCAGCCCGGAAACGATTCCTTACGGGCGATTCTGCTGGAATCAGGATTGCCAGTATTGCCGGGTGACGTGTCAACTGCCGGATGAGGACGAACCGCACGAGATGCTGAGCTGCAAGTTCATCGTGATGCCCGGGATGGAGATCACCGAGCTGAGCCAGGAATTGAAGTGGTGCCTGCGCGCGAAGCTGCCGTCGGACACGCCGGTTTCTTCTTGAGTTGTCGGTTTTCAGTTTTCAGTGGTCAGTGAAGATTAAAAGAGGGAAGACCCGGGCTAGGGTGTGAATTGCCACGGTTTGCCTTACAGTCTGGCTTCCACGAACACCAATCCTGCTGGATTTGCGGTCGCGGCGACATTCCACTACATTTTGAAGTACGACATGACCATCTCGAAGGCATTGGTGTGCGACGGATGTGGCCAAGAGGGGTCCGCGGAACACATTGAGCGACGGCTGCAGCGCCTGGAATGGACGACGCGGTACCGGCCGGTGCACATCAACACGCTGGTGCTGGGCGCTTTCTCTCCACAGGAGGAGAAGGATTTTCTGTATGCGCCGGGAGGAGAGTTCCACGGGGAAGCGGCGCATCTGCTGGACGCGCTGGGGATCTCAACGGTGGGAAAAGCGGCGGACGCGGTGCACGCGGAGTTTCAAAGGGCGGGATTTTTTTTGACCCATGTGCTGGAATGTCCGCTCGACAGGGATGCCGGACAAGCGGCTGAGTCTGCAGCGTTGCTGGCACAGCGCCTCCAACCAGTGGCTAGAAGGATTCGCCGTTCGCTAAAACCGAGGCGAGTGGTCCTGATCTCGCAGGCGCTGGGGCCGATTCTGGAGAAAATCCTGGCGTTGGAACTGGGTTGTCCCGTTCTGTTGGACGACGGCAAGCTCTTCGAATTCGATGGTCCTGCACCGGGGAATTCGGTTGCACGGTTAAAAGAGACGCTCGCAAGCTCCGCGGGACACTGAACTATTGGGCAGGCTTAAGCTGGCCGTTAGGAGTAAAACAAATGGCACACGGAGCAGGTAGACGACCTTTTTAAGTGTGGTAGAATCATACCCGCGCCGGGTTGAGGGCGCTGTAGGAGTACTACCATGAAAAAACAAGCAAAATTTGGCGTGGGAATCGGTGTAATCGTGGCTGCGATGGGCTTTCTGGCGTGGCTCGGCTACGGAGAAAGCAAGACGTACTATCACACCATCGCCGAACTTCCGACACTGTCGGGCGTCGCGAAAAGTCAGCGCATGCGCGTCGGCGGCACCGTCGCACCCGGAAGTATTCACCGCGTTACCGGCCGGATAGATTTTGTGCTGGAAGGGGAAGGGAAGACGCTTCCGGTCAGTTACATTGGCAACGACCCGCTGCCAGATACTTTTGTGGACAAGTCCCAGGCCCTGGTGGAGGGCCACCCCAACGCGGACGGCCGATTTGTCGCCGAGGTAGTTCAAGCTAAATGCGCTTCCAAGTATGAGGCAGCACCGGGAGGCACCGGTGGAGCTGCAGCAAGTTCGGCCCAGCGGACCAGCATGTAGCGCACCCGGGATCGCCGGGGGAGAGGCGGGGTCGCCATGGACATATTCGGATCTTTTGCACTTGTCTTAGCGTTTGTGTGCGCGGTATATGCGTTTGGCGGGGGCATCGCGGCGATTTTCACGCGCCATCCGCTGCTAATCAAGAGCACCCGGCAGGCCGGCATGGCCACCTGCGCCTTGATTTTCCTCGCAACCTTCAGCCTCGAATACCTGTTCTTCAGCGACAATTTTGCCAACGCGTACGTGGTGGCGCATAGCAATCGCGACCTTTCGACATTTTATAAGGTCGCCGCGCTGTGGTCCGGACAGGAAGGTTCGCTGCTATTCTGGAGCTTCCTGCTGGCCGTTTATGTTTTATCCGTATTAATCACCTACCGGAACAAGAATGGCGAGTTGATGCCGTACGTCGGGGTGGTGATGGCCGGCGTGCAGATTTTCTTCCTGACGCTGAATAACTTCGTTGCCAGCCCGTTCAAAGCGCTGGCGTCGCCGGGAGCGGATGGAGTGCTGAATTACGTAGCGCGGGCCGATGGCAGCGGATTGAATCCGCTGTTGCAATACCCGGAAATGGTGATCCATCCGCCGAACCTGTATTCGGGATACACCGGGTTCACGATTCCGTTCGCTTTTGCCCTGGGCGCGCTGCTGGCCCGGTACCCAGGGGAGAAGTGGATTCACCTGACGCGCAAGTGGACCATGATTGCGTGGATGTTTCAGTCCATGGGAATCTTGTTGGGCGCCCACTGGGCTTACGCGGTGCTCGGCTGGGGCGGTTACTGGGGATGGGATCCGGTTGAGAACGCGTCGTTCTTGCCGTGGCTGACGGGCACGGCCTTCCTGCACTCCGTGATGATGCAGGAGAAGCGCGGGATGATGAAGGTCTGGAATGTGTGGCTGGTGTTCTGCACGTTCCTGCTCTGTATCCTCGGGACATTTCTGACCCGCAGCGGCATCGTCAGCTCGGTTCATGCTTTCGCGCAATCCAGCATCGGCAGCTGGTTCGTGGGCTTTCTCGTGATTATCATTGCGGTGTGCTTCGGGGCCTATTTGAAGAATCGCGACTACCTGAAGAGCGAGAATCAACTCGATTCGATCGTTTCGCGTGAATCGAGCTTCCTATTCAACAATCTGATACTTCTGGTGTCGTGCGTTGCGATTCTATCGGGGACGCTCTTTCCGGTTTTTTCCGAGTGGATCACCGGCAACCGCATCAGCGTGGGCGCGCCCTTCTTTAATAAGGTAAACATCCCCATCGGGTTGCTGCTCCTGTTTTTGACGGGAGTTGGGCCGCTGCTGGCATGGCGGAAGACTTCGACGGAGAGCCTGAAGCGGAATTTTGGGTGGCCGCTGGGAATCGGGTTGATCGCAGGCGTGATTGCCCTGGTGTTCGGCTTCCGGGAGATCTACTCGTGGGTATGCCTGATTCTGTGCGTATTTGTGGCGTCCACGGTGGGGTTGGAATTCTATCGAGGCGCGAAAGTGATTCGCGCGCGATCCGGCGCTACGTTTATGGCCTCGGCGGTGGATCTCACCATGCGCAATACGCGGCGTTATGGCGGCTATATTGTTCACATGGGGATGGTGTTCGTCTTTATGGGGCTGTCCGGCGCGGCGTTCAACCGCGACTTGCAGAAGGACATGCAGGTCGGCCAGACCATGCAGATCGGGCCGTACAGTTTGCTTCTTCAGGGCTTCGACAGCAAGCCGGAAAAGAATTACACGGCGCAGCGGATGCTCGTCGAAGTGCTGCGTGACAAGAAGCCGATCATGATGCTGTATCCGGAGAAGCGGCACTTTTCGACGAACGAGCAAAACGGCACGATGGTGGCGATCTATTCGACCTTGAAAGAGGATTTGTACGTGGTCTACGCGGGAGATAGTCCGGATACGCAATTGCCCGTGCTGCATGCCTATCTGAACCCATTGGTGAAGTGGATCTGGCTCGGAGGAGCGGTGGTGGTGTTTGGAACGCTAGTGGCGATGTTGCCGAACCGCCGTGCCGTGCTGGTTCTCGCGGGCGCCCAGCAGCCGGTGACACAGCCATTAACCCATGGACTCACCCCGTCGGTCACTATGCGAGAGGGCCATGACTAAGAGGCGTTCCGTTGGCGCGATAACGATGCTGGCGATGTTCGCCGTTGTGCCGCTGCTGATCACGCCCGCCGGAGCGCAGCAACTCTCCGAGCGCGCGAAACAAGTGGGCGGCAAGTTTATGTGCATGTGCGCCTGCAACCAGGTACTGACGGGATGCAATCACGTGGGCTGTAGCACGTCTTCGGCCATGCTGAAGGAATTGAACCAGAGCTTGTCGCGCGGCGATTCCGAGGATGCCATCACGCAAATGTTCGTGCAGGAATTCGGCACAAAAGTGTACGCGGAACCGCCAAAATCCGGTTTCAGTCTCGTCGCCTGGGTATTGCCAAGTGTTTATTTGTTCGTTGGCACCGGACTCGTCGTTTTCGTGATATCGCGGTGGCGAAAGCGCCCCGCGCGACAAGCCGCGCCAGCGGGAGGCGCCCCGGGCATTTCAGCGGAGTTGTTGGAGCGTTCCAGGGCGCAAGCGTCACGCGAGACGCAGGATTAGATGGTGCCTGTTCTTTACACACTTGCGATATTCCTAATTGCCTCCGGGGATTGGGCGGTGCTGGGTGCATGCCTGGCCCTGGCCGTCGCAACCATGCTTTTCATATTTTACATTCAGCCAGATGCCTCGGATCTTGCGCCGCATCGGACAAAGCTGGACCAACTGCTGGAGCGCCGCGACACCATCTATGACAATCTGCGCGACCTGCGTTTTGAGTATCGTTCCGGAAAATACTCGGAAGGTGACTTCGAAGCAATGAAGACAAGCCTTGAGAATGAAGCGGCGCTGGTGCTCGCGGAGATCGATCAGGTGACGGATGCGCAAGTGCGGCGGCCGCGCGGAACGCGCCCGGCTGACGGGAGCGCGCAATGAGGCGCCCCTACTCCGTGCGATTGGCTTTGCTCGGCGCACTGGTTCTGGCTCCTCTGGCGGTAGCCGAGGCCGGGACAGTTCGCGGCACGGTGAAGAATGGCACGACCGGCAAAGCAGCCGCGGGAATTGAGCTCATCCTGATCCAGCTTCAGGGAGGGATGCAGGAAGTAGCGCATGCGAAGAGCGACGCCGGAGGTGAATTCACGTTCGACCATCCCGGACTCGGTGCGCAGCCGATGCTCGTCCGTGCGGTGTATCACGGCGTTAATTTCAACCACGCCGTGCCGCCGGGCACGACCACCGCGCAGGTGGATATTTATGAACCGTCCAAGGACGCGAAAACGATCAACGTACCTTCACACGTGGTGATTTTTCAGCCCAACGGCGCGACGCTGAATGTGGGGGAAGAATACCAGATAGAGAACAAATCTCAGCCGCCGGTAGCTTACTTCCGGGGCGACGGCACTTTTGATTTCGCATTGCCGGAAAAGGGCCAGCTTCAACAAGTGGCCGCTGCCGGGCCGGCGGGAATGCCGGTCGTGCAAGTTCCGATCGACAAGAAAAATAATCATTACTCGGTTGCCTTCGCGTTCCGGCCGGGTGATAACTCGGTGCGGTATTCCTACGAGCTGCCGTATCCGGGAAACACCGCGACGATAAAGATTCCGACGATTTATCCGGGCGGGCGGTTGGTGGTTGTTGCGCCGCCCAGTGTACAGATTAGCGGCGACGGTTTGACTCCGGGCGGACAAGAACAGGGCATGAATCTCTACGGCCGTCAGGATGTTCCAGCGGGCACGATTGTGACCGTCAGCGTTTCCGGAACGGCGCCTGCCGCGGCGGATTCGAATGCCGGGGCGGAGCAAGGTCCGCAAGGCAGAGATGCACAGCAGGGCGGAGGCGAAGCCTCCGGCGCAGGTATCCAGCAGGTTCCCGGGCGGCTGGACGTTTTGAAATGGCCATTGATCGCTGGATTTGTTTGTATTTTCGCGTTGGTTGCGATTCTGCTTGCGCGCAAGCCCGTTGTGGCGGTAGCCGGGCCGGCGCCCGTGGCGGAAGATGTTCCGGCGGCAAAACAGAAGAAACCGAAATCGAAGGCGCCGAGTGCGCCTGTGGTTCCCACAAATGGGGCCGCGAGTCTTGCGGAAGTCGATGCCGCCATCGGCACGAGCCTTGATGGGCTGAAGGAACGTCTGTTCCGGCTCGAGCTGCGCCGTCAAGCAGGCACCATCTCTGAAGACGAATATGCACTGGAACGCGCGCGGACGGAAAAAGTACTGCGCGATCTCGTGCGAGGGTAAGCGTTGAAGACTAGGCCAACCTCCGAGGTCGTCCGGTGACGCCGACGGTTTTTTCTCCTACAGGAATTCGCTTCGAAAACATCGACAAACGGTATGGCGGGCTTTACGCGCTGCGCCGGGTTTCGCTGGACATCTCTGCGGGCGAGTGCGTGGTATTCGCCGGGCGGAACGGCTCCGGCAAGACCACGCTTTTGCGAATTGCGGCGCGCCTCGCGCGTCCTTCGTCAGGCACCGTGAGCTTCCTGAGCGGCGGCGAAGACCGAGGCGGGACGCTGCCGCCGGCCGGTTTTGTGGCTCACGCCACGATGGTCTATGACGAACTGACGGCGGAAGAGAATCTGCTGCTCTTCGCACGATTGCAGGGAATCGCGGAGCCCGCCGCGCGCGCCGAGTCGCTGCTTCGGGAGGTGGGCCTTGCGGAGCGCCGGAACTCCCTGGTGCGCACTTTCTCTCGCGGGATGCGCCAACGCGTCGCCATTGCGCGCGCGCTACTGAACGAGCCAGCCGTGGTTCTGCTCGACGAGCCGACGACCGGGCTTGATACAGAGGGGGCAAGCTGGTTTGCACAGACGCTGCGTCACTTGAGAGATTCGGGCCGCACGATCTTGATGAGCCTGCACGGCGAGTCGGAAGTCTCCACGCTGGCCACGCGGGCGATCCGGCTGGATGCGGGAGCGGTGGTGGCCGACACGCTAACCGGTGCGAACCTTCGCTCGATCCTCGCCTTTTCGAACGCGTGAATGGCGCTGCTCTCCAATACGACGGTCCTGCTTGGCAAGGAACTTCGCACCGAGTTCCGCTCGCGCGAACTCCTCACCACGACGGTGGTCTTCATTCTCACGATTGTGGTGCTCTTCAGTTTCACCTTTGATCCGTCTGTCACCGAATCGCGCCGCTTTGGTCCCGGGCTGCTGTGGCTAGCTTTTTTATTCGCGGCTTCGCTGATGCTGCAACCTTGCTTTTTACGCGAACAAAACAACGATACGCTGAGCGCGCTGCGTCTTTCGATTAACGATCCTTTTGCTATTTTTCTCGCTAAGTTGGCGGCGAACACTCTCTTTCTGTTATTCACCCAGGTTTTGCTTCTGCCCGTGTTCTCGATTCTGTACAACGTTCCCGTACTTGCGGCATTTCCACAGCTTGTGCTCGTCATGTTCATGGGAAGCCTGGGACTTTCCGTAACGGGAACGGCCTTGTCGGCGATTTCCGCACAAGCCAGGATGCGCGAGCTGCTGCTCCCGCTTCTTCTCTTGCCGCTGCTAACCCCCGTGCTGATCGCCAGCACTGAAGCGACCGCGGCGCTGCTCGTTCCGAATCCTGCCTTGCGCTGGGACTGGCTGGGTTTCTTGCTGGCGTTCGACGTCGTTTTTTTGACGGCTCTGTGGCTTTTCGGCGAATATCTACTGGAAGAATGAGCAGCTGCATACTTCCAGGTTTCAGGGAGGTAGAGAGATTGAAAAAAAAAATACTCGTTGCGGCTGTGGTGGTCATGTTGATGAGCGTTGCGGCGTATGCGGCTCTCTTCATAGCGCCCACGGAGAGCAAGATGGGAACCATCCAACGAATCTTTTACCTCCATGCACCCTCTGGCATGGTGGCGCTCCTCTCCTTCTTCGTCTGCTTTGTCGGGAATCTGGGGTATGTCTTTACGCGCCAGCCCAAGTGGGATTGGGTGGGGGTTTCCGCGGCTGAAGTAGGAATGGCCTTCTGCACGGTCCTGATCCTCACGGGCCCCATCTGGGCCCATCCTGTTTGGGGCATCTGGTGGACCTGGGACGCGCGACTGACGCTTACGTTTGTGCTTTGGCTCCTGTACACGTCCTATTTGCTGCTACGAACTCTGGTCGAAGATCCTGACCGCCGGGCATTGATCAGCGCGATTTACGGCATTTTTGCTTTCCTGGACGTGCCGTTGGTCTATGGCTCAATCCGCTGGTGGCGCACGCAGCACCCGCAGCCGGTGATTATGGGTGGCGCCGGCTCGGGTCTGGAACCGACGATGCGCAAGGTTTTCTGGTTCTGGTTTCTGAACCTGGTAATACTCATGATTTTTCTCATTCGTGAGCGGTATGCACTCGAAGCGATGCGCGAGGAAGTGCATTCCCTCGAACGCGAAGCGGAGGCAGCATGAATAATCTAGGGAGCGTGTTTGCGGCCTATATGATCGGATGGGGAATCTTCTTCGTTTACTTCATCACGGTGGCGCGGCGCACCGCGGCGCTGAGAGAAGAGATCGAGCGCCTGAAAAATTCATTGAGCCGGGGCAAGTAGCTTGGCAGGAAAGAAAAAAGTCGGAATCGTCCTATTTCAGCTCGGCGGGCCGGATTCGCTGAAGGCCGTCGAGCCGTTCCTGCTGAATTTATTTCTGGATCCGGACATTATTCCGCTCGGACCGTTCGGACTGCTCCGCCGCCCGATTGCAAAGCTCGTTTCTTCGCGCCGGTCGATCCCGGTCGCCGGGCGCTACGCCCAAATAGGCCGGCGCTCGCCGATCGAAACACTCACAGAACGGCAGCGCTTGCGACTGGTCGAAGCGGTCTCGCCTTACATCGATCCGGTCGCAGTCGTGGCGATGCGTTACTGGCATCCGTTCACGACAGAGGCGGTGGATACATTGCGCAAGGCGGGGCCCTTGGATCAAATTGTTTTGTTGCCCCTTTATCCGCATTATTCGTACGCGACTACACTGAGCAGCTTGAAGGAATGGCGCCGGGTGGCCGATCAGGCAAAGTGGGGAGAGTCCGCAGGGGGGGCGCCGGAACGCACGATCAACAATTTTCACGACCATCCGCTGTATATTCAGGCGCTGGTTCAACGGATCGGATCGGTATTGCGGCAATTCGCGGACAGTTCGCGCATTCACCTGGTGTTCAGCGCGCATGGCCTGCCGATGAGCCTGGTCGAAAAGGGTGATCCCTATCCGAAACAGATTGAGGAGACGGTGCGTCTGGCCTGCGAGTTGGGTACAAAGCAGTATCTTGGCTGGCCCCGGACGCACCTGCTGTGCTACCAAAGCCGCGTGGGCCCGGCGAAATGGTTGCAGCCAGCGCTTACGAGAACGATCGAGCGGCTGGGCCACGAAGGCGTGAAGGAGATGCTCGTGGTTCCCATTTCGTTCGTTACCGAGCACATCGAAACGCTTCACGAAATCAACATCGAGGCCCGCGAGGAAGCGAGCAAGCTAGGCATAGAGAAATTCCGTATGATGCCCGCGGTGGGCGATTCGCCACTATTCATCGCCGCGCTGAAGGATCTCGTGTTGCACGCCGTGGGGATTGACGCAGGGTTGCCTTCCATACCGCGAGCATCAGCAGCGGGCCGGGAGACGGGCCCGATGTCACGCAAAGTATGAACCTCGGCGTTCTTGTGGAATTCGGACTTCTCATTGATCCTTCACTTGAGCGCAAAATTCTCGTCTAGGGTATAATTCGCCGCTGGGACAGGGCGATGACATCCACTTACCATCCAGGTGTGCACAGGTTCTCCATTTTTGTTGTGTGCTGGACCATGCTTCTGTTCGTTGCGGGGGCGCTGGTTACGTCAAAGGATGCGGCCCTTTCCGTGACGGACTGGCCGAAATCCCACGGCACGTGGGTTCCCCCGCTAGCCACGCTTCAGGGTGGCGACCTATTTGAGTTCTCGCACCGCCTTGTCGCGGGCGGTTTGGGGTTCCTTACACTCGCGCTGGCCGCGTTGCTTTGGGTAAAGGAAAATCGGCCGTGGCTGCGTTGGTTGGGGTTGGTTGCCGTACTTGGAGTCGCCGTGCAGGCCATTCTGGGCGGCCAGGTGGTCATACGGCTGCTTCATTACTGGCTGCCCGTGGTCCATGCCTGCTTTGCTCAGATCGTTTTTGGCGCCGTGCTCGCTATCGCGGTGTTCACCAGTAAGTGGTGGGTTTCCGAACAGCCGCGACTGGAGGACAGCGGAACTCCTTCGATTCGTTCGGTTGCTATCCTCAATGCCGCCGTCATCTATCTGCAGGTGATTCTCGGCGCCGGATTCCGCCACAAGGAAATTCCCATTTGGCCGCACATGGCGGGTGCGCTGCTGGTGCTCGGAATGGTTATCTGGACGGCGGTCGCGCTGCGCAAACGATTTCCGCAATCGCGGGAATTCTCCAAGGCGCGCATCCTGCTTCATGCGATTTTTGGAACGCAGTTCCTGCTGGGTCTTGGGGCCTATTGGTCGCGGCTCACGACCGCGGATGCTCCGCAGCCGATGCCTGTCATGGTAACGTTAACCGTGATTCATACGGTCGCGGGGGCGATACTCTTCGCATTTTCGGTGTTGGTAGTGCTGATGTGCTACAGGTTGATTCCGCGCGGAAGCGAAGTTGCCGCGACGGCGCCACGGCAGGTGACTACGGGATGAGCACGGCACGCACCACGGAACTGACGTTTTCCGCCCGCGCGAATGGCTACGTCTCGCTGACCAAGCCGGACGTTTCCTTCCTGGTGCTGATGACGACGGCTGCCGGTTATTACATGGGCGCGCGCGGCCCCGTCGAATGGCTGCACATGATTCATGCCGTTTTCGGGACGATGCTCATCGCCGCGGGCACAGCGGCACTGAATCATTACATCGAGCGCGAGTCCGACCGCTACATGCGGCGCACGGCTTTGCGACCGCTGCCAAGTGGCGTACTGCAGCCACGGGAAGCGCTGATCTTTGGTGTCGCGCTGGCAATTGCCGGGGCCGTGGACCTGTATGTGGCGGCTGGTGCGCTTGCTTCGGGACTCGGCATTGTGACGTGCCTTAGCTACTTGCTGGGTTACACTCCGCTGAAAAAGCGCACGGTGTGGGCGACCTTTGTCGGCGCCTTTCCCGGGGCCATTCCCCCGATGATCGGCTGGGTGGCGGCAACCGGTTCGCTCGACCGCGGAGCGTGGCTGCTCTTCGTGATATTGTTTCTTTGGCAGTTTCCGCATTTCCATGCTATTGCCTGGATGTACCGCGAAGATTACGCGCGCGCGGGCATCATGATGCTGCCGGTGGTCGACCGCGAGGGCACGCGCACGTTCCGACAGATCATTCTGTACGCGGTCGCGCTCGTGGGCGTGAGCCTGCTTCCAGCCATTTTTGGGCTGGCTGGCGTGTTGTATTTCTTTGGTGCGCTCGTCATCAGCACGGCCCTGGTGCAGGTGTGCCTGTGGGCCGCCAGCAACAAGACCAACACTCGCGCCAAGTGGCTCATGCATGCGACGGTTGTACATATTCCGCTGTTGCTGGGTTTGATGGTCTACGACAAGCTCCCGCGCTGATCAGGCTGATTCAGGAAGGACGAAACCACACCCATGTTTTCGCTGTAACGGGGGGTGATCGTTTATTTGATGGTCTATCAAATCTAGGTGGGGAAGAGCAGCGGAGGCTGGCCGATACCCGTCGCGCAAAGTCCCGTTAGAATTGCGGAGAATTGTCGTGCCGGAACCCCGGCGGCACCAGTGCTCCCGTTTGCGAAGAACGGACGGCTTGGCGCGTGCCGGACTTGGGAAATACGATGTGCCAGAAGTCGATGTTGGGATTAAAAAATGCGATTCCCACGAATCGCCTTTCCCGTTTCTCCCGTAAAGAAGTCACGAAACAGTCGGCCGACTCCGAAGTCATTTCATTGATGACCCGGACGTGCTGGCCGGGGATCAAAGGGGTATCCATAAGCACCAAGGCTCCATTAGCGCTCACGCTGTAGGTGGAGGCCTTGAGGTCGATGGTTTCGCCTTCGGGCAGCCGACAGCGCACCGTCAGAGGTATCTGAAGGGAAAGGCGCGTGGTACGCCGACGTTCGGGATATCGTGTTCTCTGCATAGAGCCACCCTCGGGGGACACTCGAAGCTATTTTTTGAGATTATGCCACAATCTCGCCAAAAAACAAGCATTTTGGCAAGCAGGGTGGGCCACACAATGCGAAATGTCAACTTCACGAGAGAGGGTTAACACTTCATCCGTAAATGCTGCATTGATAGTCATTCCTCTCTGTGCTCTCGCAATGAGCGGCTTAGCCGATCGACCGTGCCGCTTTGCTCGTGCCCCAGGGCCTCGTCCACCTTGCGCACCAGGGTATCGCGCGAGAAGGGTTTTTGAAGAAAGAAACCCTCCTCCAGATAGTGTCCGCTACTTTTGTTGTATTCAAGGTAGCCAGACATGTAAACGGTCTTCATATCCGTTCGGAGAAATTTTAACCGCTCAGCGAGTTCAGGCCCTCGCATCTTAGGCATCACGACATCTGTCAAGAGCAGGTGAATCGGCTGGCCCGAGCGCTCCACAATCCTGAGCGCTTCCGCGCCATCTTTGGCGGTGAGCACGGTGTAGCCGGCCGACCTCGCAAATTCGCAGGCCAGCTCCCTAACTTCGTCTTCATCCTCGGCAATGAGCACGGTCTCACGCCGGTGGACAAGCGTGGCAGGAATTTCTCGCGGCCGAACGGACTCTGCCCGCTCCTCGACTCGCGGGAGGTAGATCTCGAATCGGGACCCTCTACTTGGCTCCGAGTCCACCCAGATGCACCCTCCGCTCTGCTTCACCACGCCATAAACGGTCGCAAGGCCCAGCCCGGTCCCTTTCCCTTGTTCCTTTGTGGTGAAGAAGGGCTCGAAGATTCGGGCTCTTGTGGCAGCATCCATACCACAGCCTGTATCCGTAACTGCGAGCAGCACATACGGGCCGGGTTGGAGGGGAGGCCGAGTTGTGGCGAACACTTCATCCACGATCACGTTGCTCGTCTCGATGGTGAGCCGGCCTCCCTCGGGCATCGCGTCGCATGCATTTACGGTCAGATTGACGATAACTTGTTCGATCTGGCCGGGGTCGGCTTTAATTCGTCCCAGCGACTCGCCGGCCTGAAAAGTGAACGCAATATCTTCGCGGACTAAACGCTTGAGCAAGCTGCACATTTCTGAGACGACCGTATTCAAATCCAGAACTTTGGGTTGGAGCAGCTGCATCCGGCAGAAGGCCAACAATTGACGGGTCAGCGAGGCGGCGCGGTCGGCCGCCTTTACGATCTGTCGGCAGCTCTGATGGAGCGAATCGGCAGGCTTCAATCGCTCCAGCAGCAGGTCGCTGTGCCCCTTGATGATGGTCAGCAGGTTGTTAAAGTCATGAGCCACGCCGCCTGCCAGCCGACCCAGCGCGTCCATCTTTTGCGACTGGCGTAACTGATTTTCGAGCTGTTCCCTCTGGCTCTCGTTCTTCTGCAAAGTGCTGCGCATGCCATCAAATGCCCGGGTCACTTGGGCCACTTCATCGCCGCCATCCGCCTCCAACGGGTAGGCGAAATCCCCTCGCTCGACGGCACGAACTCCTTCCACAAGACTCGCCAGCGGGCGCGTAAACCGGTCCGAAACCACAAATGCCACGGCTACTCCCGCTAGCATGGCCACAAGGCCCACGCCGAGAAGCAGATGGTTGAGGCGAATCAGGGATGCCATTGACTCGTCATAGGATTTCAGCACCGTGAGACTCAGGGCAGGGTTCGCGCCCGGGTTTAGCTCGATGGAGCTTGCGAAAAACCGATCGCTATTGATTTGAATCTGTTCCGGTGTAGGGCGACCCTTAAGCAGCTCTGCCAGTTCTTGTTCCTGGAAAGGAGAGAGCGTGCTGCCAACTATATTGTCACCATATCGGAAGACCACCTGGCTGGATGAAATTCGGCCAAGATCGCTGGCCCTGCGAGCGTCAATCTCACGACCCACGACTACCGTTCCCAGGAGGGTCTTGTTCAACGGTGCATCCGCATAATACGGCTGCAACACCACCTGATAGAGACGCCTGCCACTGAGCCACCATCCAGCTCTGGCGCCGTCTTTGAGAGCGCGACTCAGCATTTTCTCGGCGTTTTGAACCGGAAAATCGGTAATCGCCGGACGCAATGCGACAATCTTGCCTTTCCGGTCCGCGAGTACAAACAGGCTGCACTCGTCCGATTGCCAGGGGTCTTCACTGACGTCCTGAATCGTGGTGGCGTCCCCGTTTCTCATGTATGCCAATGTCGCCAACAAATCCGCTTTACGGCTTAGGGCTATCTGCTGCTGGTGTTGCAAGACTTGGAAGGTCAGCATGGCGTTGCGCGCGCCTGCCTCGATCTCCCGCTGCGCCTGCACAGCAGCGTAGCGATGCACGACGAGGAGAGTGACACACGTCAGACCCGCCGTGACCAGGACAAGCGAAAGGAGAAACTTGGTGCGCAATCGCAGGCTGGTAAGGCGCTTCAAAATCCTTTGGATGGTGCCGACCGGGCCAGTTCCGCCCGATCTCGGTGTCTGCTCCATTGGGTGCAAATCTAACATTCGGGTTCGGGGAAAGCGAATGGAACTGCAGTACCGGGTGACAAGGACTCCAGGTATAGACAGATAGTGGCACTCGGGGGCCCGCGGCTAGAGTTGGGCAATGCAGGGTCCATGCCGGACGATCACTGTCCAGGAATTCCAGGGTAACAACGACGATCTAAGTAACTCATTCTAATATAGTTAAGTAAGATTAGCCGCAATTCAAAAAAGACCTGTGTCGGCCAGATGCCTAGCTGCTAGCCGCTAATTTGGGTGATCCCTTCCGGGAAATGGGCTTTAGTGGCCAATCGTGATGCCCGCGCTGGCTTAACTCATTCTTAGCTTGCAGGTTACGAGCGCGTGCACAGATTGGACCACTAAAGCCGAAAATTAGCGGCCAAACTGTTTGATTCTTAAAGCACTTACGCTAAAACATGAGGCTCAAACAGATTTGGCCGCTAATTTTTAGC
>DATHIB010000025.1:0-31894 GCA_035490055.1 Candidatus Limnocylindria bacterium
AGGGATGTCATCTAGATCGGCTCGCTCGATGAGTTTCTTGAGGCGGTTCCCGACCCCCGATGTGGCCACGAAGACGGCGATACGCGCCATAGGCAGAAGCGCCTTTCGCAGCCGGCACATTCCGGGCCAATCGTCGCACAGCCGGTTTGGGAAGGTAGAGTTCAGTTAGAATTCAAGTTCTTGCGAACGCCGGCTTGTGTTCGCAAACTCAGAATCCGCGGCGGGATGGGTTTCATGAAAGAACATTTGCTCTCCTTTGTGCGCGGACGGCAGGGTCATTTCAGGCTGGAGTCAGGTCATCATGGAGATCTGTGGTTCCAGCTCGAGACGTTATGCCTGCACGCGCGTGACATACGACCGTTTGCTGCTCAACTCGCGGCACAACTCGCGCAGTATAGAGTTGAAGTGGTATGCGGTCCGCTCGTCGAGGGCGCCTTTGTCGCATTGCTGGTCTCCCTTGAACTCGGTTGCGATTTCGCATACGCCGAACGCTTCGCGGATACAACGCGCGAGGGGTTATATCCGGTCGAGTACCGTCTCCCGAGAGCTCTGCAGCCAGCCGTCAAAGGTAAACGCGTCGCGATAGTGAACGATGTCATTAGTGCTGGATCGGCAGTGCGGGGAACGTTCTACGATTTGCAAGCTCTTGGCGCGGGCGTCGTTGTGATTGGTGCGCTTCTCGCGCTGGGTGATGCAATCGCGGCGTTCGCGTCCGGGCACTACGTCGCTCTCGAACTCCTGGACCGAATGCCGAATAACTTATGGACACCCGCCCAATGTCCCCTCTGTGCCGCGGGCATGCCGCTCGAAATCGCTGGTACGTCGTAAAGAGTTAGGTCCGACTCATCCCGGCGCAGTTAGAAAACCTATCGATTGCTGGTACTCTTTCTATATTCATCTACGTCCTTGACTTCTACAAGCCACCAACATAAAAACCACGAATGCTATGTTTCTGTCCAGAGATATAGTTGAAATCGGAAATTCCGGCTAATAACGTCGCGCGTTCGGGGCTCTAAAGATTTCAAATGGAGGCAAATAAAGTGATGAAGATCCTTCTCTTGCCGGTGATCCTGCTCTTGCTCGATTTAGCAGTGCCGGCAAATGGACAGACACCGAACGAGCCTGCGCTGCCATACACGCCGAGCCTCGACGTGAACTCGATGGACAAGTCCATCGATCCCTGCTCGAACTTCTACCAGTACGCGTGCGGAGGATGGCGAAAGAAGAATCCCATCCCTCCGGACCAGACCTCCTGGAGTGTTTACGGGAAACTTTACCAGGACAATCTGAACTTTCTGCGCAGAATCCTGGAGCAGGCGTCGAGCAGCACGAATCAACGCGACGCGGTGACGCAACAGATCGGAGACTTCTATGCCACTTGCCTGGACGAAGCGGGCATCGAGAAGAGCGGACCGGACCCCATCAAGCCGGAATTGGAAGCCATAGCGCATTTGAAGTCGGTGCGCGAGCTGGCGCCACTTGTGGCGCGGCTGCAGATGGCGACCGGCGGGTACAGGTCCATTCTCTTCCGGGGTGGATCGGATCAGGATCCGGACGATTCGGAGCACATGATTGCCTCGCTGGATCAGGGCGGATTGGGGCTGCCTGACCGCGACTACTACACGAAAGAGGATACGAAATCGAAGGAGACGCGTGAGCAGTACGTAAAGCACGTACAGGAGATATTCGAACTGCTGGGCGACAACGCGGAAACGGCCAAGAAAAATGCGGAGACGCTGATGCGCATGGAAACCGCGCTGGCAAAGGCTTCGATGGCACGCGTGGAGCGGCGCAACCCGTACAACCTGAAACACAAAATGGAGATTCCCGGACTGGAAGAGCTGGCGCCGAACTTCGACTGGAAGGCGTACTACAGAGTTTTGCAATACCCCAAGATTGAAATTCTGAATGTGGGGGATCCGGCGTTCTTCAAACAGGTGAACGCGGCGCTGGCGAGTGAGCCGCTGGCAAACTGGAAGACTTATCTGCAGTTTCACGTGACAGACAGTTCCGCGCAGTATCTCTCCGCGAAGTTCGTGCAAGAGAATTTCGATTTCTACCGGAAGTACCTGCGCGGCGCAAAGGAGCAGCAGCCGCGGTGGAAGCGCTGCGTGCAGTACACGGACTACATGCTGGGCGAAGCGCTGGGCCAGGCTTACGTGCGCACAGTATTTTCGCCGGAGCTGAAACAGAGCACGCTGGACATGGTGCGGCGCATCGAAGACGCCATGGCGAAGCGCATTGAGCAACTGGACTGGATGAGTCCCGAGACGAAGCAGCAAGCATTGACAAAGCTGAAGGGCATTCGCAACAAGATCGGGTATCCGGACAAGTGGCGAGACTACAGCGCGGTGAAGATCACGCCGAGCGAGTTTCTCGGGAACGTGCAGCGGGCCACGGAGTTTGAACGCCGCCGGGAAATAGCCAAGATCGGCAAGCCGGTAGATCACGGGGAGTGGATGATTTCACCGGCGACCGTGGACGCCTACTACAATCCACAGATGAACGACATCAACTTCCCCGCCGGAGTGCTCCAGCCACCGCTGTATGACGCGAAGGTGGACGATGCACCGAATTACGGGGACACGGGCGGCACCATCGGGCATGAGCTTACACATGGGTTTGACGACGAGGGCAGCCAGTTCGACGCCAAGGGCAATTTGAAGGATTGGTGGAAGAAAGAGGACCGTGAGAAATTCGACGAGCGGACCAAGTGCGTGAGCGACCAATATTCGCAGTACGTGGTTGTGGAAGACGTTCACATTAACGGCAAGCTCACCATGGGCGAAGACGTGGCCGACTTAGGCGGGGAGATTCTGGCGTATATGGCGTGGGGCTCAGCAACCGTAAGTAAGAACCTACAGCCCGTGGATGGCCTAACGCCGGAGCAGCGTTTCTTCATCGGCTTCGCGCAGTGGGACTGCGCGAATGAGCGCCCCGAGGACCTGCGCGTGCGCGCGCAAACGGACCCGCATTCACCGCCGGAGTACCGCATTAATGGTGTGCTGGTGAACATGCCGGAATTCGCGCGAGCGTTTTCGTGCCGCGTGGGCCAACCCATGGTGAAACCGCCGGAGAATGTTTGCAAAGTGTGGTAGTAATTTCACAGGGACCGAGGAGAGATCAGCACTAAAGAAGAAAAGCGCTGTTACCTTAACCACGAAACCGGAAATCCGTTCGTCGATCTCAAGACGGGTTTTGCTTTAACGTGCCGAAAGGCCGGGTTTGAGGGTGTGACGTGGCATCCGCTGCGCCACACGTTTGCATCCCGGTTCGTGGGACGAGGCGTGGATATAGTGACGATCCAGCAATTGCTCGGGCATTCGACGGTCACTGTAACGATGCGCTGCACGCATACGAATCTCGATTCCAAAGGTACTCTTCTAGTGAGGGAGCGGCCCACTCGTCCCTGATTTCAGCCATGTCAGGAATGCGGTTCGCGGGAAATCCACTGTGTTTATTGATTTGCGGCCCATGAAGAGAGGAATGGATTCGAACGGATGAAAGTTCTGGTCACCGGCAGCAGCGGACTGATCGGTTCGGAAGCGGTCGAACATTTCGACCGGCAGGGACATGAAGTTGTGGGCGTGGATAACAACATGCGGCGGGTTTTCTTCGGCCCTGCGGGCGATACGCTCTGGAATCTGGAGCGGTTGAAGGCTGCGACCAAGAGGTTCACCCACGCGGCGCTGGACATTCGCGACCGAACGGCCATCGAAGAACTCTTTCGAACTCAACGCTTCGATTTGATCGTCCACTGCGCGGCGCAGCCTTCGCACGATAAAGCGCGCGAGATTCCCCTGCTCGATTTCGAGGTGAATGCGCTTGGCACGGTGAATCTCCTGGAAGCGACGCGCCAGCATTCGTCCGAGGCGGTATTCGTATTTCTGAGCACGAACAAGGTTTATGGCGATGCCCCCAATGAGATTCCGCTCGTGGAGTTGGAGAAGCGGTACGACTACGCGCGGGCGGAAGATTTCGCGGGCGTCACCGAGAGCTGCCGGATCGATCAAACGCTGCATTCGCTGTTTGGCGCTTCGAAAGCGGCGGCGGATCTTGTCGCGCAAGAGTATGGGCGCTACTTCAACATGAAGGTGGGGATTTTTCGAGGCGGCTGCCTGACGGGGCCATCGCACTCCGGGGTGGAACTGCACGGCTTTTTGTCGTATTTGGTGAAGGTGACACTCAGCGGCGGCAAGTATTCCGTTTTTGGCCACAAGGGCAAGCAAGTGCGCGACAATATTCACAGTCATGACGTGGTGCGCGCGATCGAGGAGTTTGCCGCAAATCCGCGGCCCGGCGAGGTGTACAACCTGGGGGGCGGCCGCGCGAACAGCATTTCCATGCTGGAGGCGATCGAGCGGATCGAGCAGATGACCGGTCGCAAGCTGGATTGGCACTACGTGGACGAAGCGCGCAAGGGCGACCACATTTGCTATATCTCGAATCTTGGAAAATTCCAGAGCCACTATCCGAATTGGAAAATTACGCGCGGCCTGGACACAATCCTCGAAGAGATCATTGCGTCGCAACGAGCGCAGTTGGCGCAGGTCACGGCGAGATGAGCACGGGGATGATTCCAGTCATCGAGAAGGCGATCGTGAGCCTAATTTGTGAGCACGCGTTCTCGAAAGAACTCATGAAGATCTCTGTTGGTCTTCGTATGCAGCATCAAGTTTCTTCTCCGCCATGCAGTCGTCGGTAAAGCTGTGCGTGCGCTTCTATCATGCGGCTCTGTGGGAAGCTTTCGAAGATGCGTCTTCGAGCGCGGCCACCAAGCGCAGTCACAAGGGCTGAATCATCAAGAAGACGCGCTATCTGCCGGGCAAGGTCCTTTGCATCCCCCACGCGAAACGTAAGACCAGCATCACCCAGAACTTCGGCGAAGCACCCAATATTTGATGCAACGACCGGGAGACCTCGCGACATGTTTTCAGCAAGGACCAAGCCAAAGACTTCGCCACCGAGCGACGGCACCACGACAATGCTTGCCCCTCTAAACGCGGAATCGATGTCGGCGGTGGCAATACGCCCCACAAAGTGTACACACGAAGAGAGCTGCCGCTTTTTGGCGAGTTCTTCAATGGCCATCCGTTCTGGGCCATCGCCGATCACCAGGAGTTCGAATGCTCGATTCTCTGAACAAAGAATGCTCGCTGCTTCCAGGAGTACGGGCAAGCCTTTGGTAGTTACTAATCGCCCTTGGAAGATGATGCGAGGAGCTCCGAAGGAATGCGGGGACTCCGAGTCGCGGGCCATCGTTTCGATGCCGTGAGGAATAGATACGGCGTTCGGTAGGTGAATTAGCCGGCTGAGCCATTCCGTGGGCATGATGTTTGCAGCAACGCGCGAGCAAAGGAATCGCCGAACAAAGGTTAATAACCAAAGCTTCCAAGAGGCCAGCCAATTGTTGTTGGAGCGGCAGCGTAAACACTCGCGGTGACGTCCAGCCATGAAATGACCGGGACAAGGGGCGCTACCCGGCTCAATAAGGAGCTGGCCTGTAGGGCAGATCGTTTGAAAACCATGATGTTCAATAACAATAGGTTTGCGGGCCAACAGCCCGAGCAACAGAGGAGTTAGGGCCGGACCAGCAACGTGAATCACGTCAGAGGAGCGGATCATCCGCAGCAACTGGGAAAGGCTGGGCTGGCGGAGAACACGAAATGGAAGTAGGCGATCATCAAAGTCTTCCGCAGGTGTCTCCGTTACGAGAGTGAGGTCAAATTCAGTAGCTCCGTTCGGAGTGCGCACCTCTCTGAGACCGCGGGCAAGTGAGAGTACGATGGTCTCGACTCCCCCGATGCTTGGTGCAAAATAGTGAGAATAGAAAAGAAGCTTCACGCCAAATTGTTCCTCGATAGTCGAAGGCGGTGGTAAATTCGGGCGGGCAGGCTTTTGCCGATCAGTATGCATGGTCGGCCGAATGGCTCGAACAAATGACTTTTTATCGTATGCTGACGGCTACGGCAGCGATCCAAAACGGACCACTTCATCGTCGGCTGTATGCTGAAAACAATGGCTTTCGAGGAGTTTTCTGTCACGGCGGGGGATTTTGTAGATGACATCCGCTGTACTTTACACCAACTCCTCGGCTCAAAGCAGTTCGTCACTTGGCCATCCTGCTTGGGCCTGCTCGTCCCTTGAGGAATGTAGCGTGATCGTGTTGTCGCAATGAAACAGAACTGCATAGCAATTCTCGGGAGACAAGATAAGCCCACCGACGCGGTCGAAGAGTATTGCCGTTACCTCGGCGAAGCTCTGCTGGCGGAAGACTTCGAATTGATCATCGAGCGAGTCGCGTGGCCCGAAAGCGGGTGGACTCGCGCGGCGAGCGCGCTTCGACACCGTGCAGAAAGGTGGCGCGGAGCTTGGGTTCTGGTGCAATACACGGCGCTGGCATGGTCCGCGCGCGGTTTCCCGCTGCGATTTCCGCGAGTTCTTAAAACTCTCAAAGCCGCCGGTGCCCGCGTGGCCGTGGTTTTTCACGACGTCGAACCCTACAGCGGAACGCGTGTGATTGACGAATTGCGGCGCCGCGCACAATTGCGCGCCATGCTCGAGGCGCTGCGCCTATCCGACGCGGCCGTTTTCACCGTTCCCATGAACAATGTTTCCTGGATCAAACGCCACCCTGTCAAAGGACATTTCATTCCTGTCGGAGCAAATTTGCCCACGTCCAGTGAAGCCAACTCGAGAAAGGGCATTTCCATGGGCGGAAAATTGAGCGTCGCGGTCTTTGGCATTACCGGCGGGGAAGCGGGACGAAAGGAAATCGAGAATATCGTCGAGGCCGTTCGATTTGCTGCCTCGCGCGTCGGGAATCTGCGGCTAATTGTTCTGGGACGCAATGCCGAAAGCGCCGAGGCGGAGCTGAAGAAACGCTTTCGCGACAGCACGGTTGAACTCCACGTGCTGGGCGTGCTGCCGGGAAAAGACGTGGTGCGCAGTCTCACCGTTTCCGACGTTCTACTCTTTGTCCGCGGACACATTTCGACGCGCCGAGGCAGCGCGATCGCGGGGATTGCCTGCGGCTTGCCCGTGATCGCCTTCGAGGGTCCGGAAACGGCGGCGCCGATCACCGAGGCAGGGTTGGCACTTTATTCACCCGAGAGGAAGGGCGACCTGGGAGATGTATTGGCACGGGTTCTCGAGGACGAGCACTATCGTGCTTCGCTGGCACAGCGAAGCTGGGTGGCCCAGCGGCAATATTTTTCCTGGCACGCGATTGCCGCGCGTTACGCGGAATTCATGCGGAAAGAGAATTAAGATGCGCGGGCTGGCGAGCGGTGAACGGAACCCAAGGGATCACCGGCACAAAGCTTCAATCAAGATTTCCTTTTTTTCCTCAGCAAGCCTGGTCAAGGCGTCCAGCGAGGCGAAGTAGCCTCCGACAGCAGCCGCGGCCAAAAAGATGAAGGCTTCGGCGGGAAGCCAAAGATTGCCGGTCCAGTTTCCGGTAAAAAGTATCACCGCGGAAATGCCACCCATCAATATCTGCGAGCCGAACGCAACCAGCACGGCCATGCCGGATTGACGCTGGCCGCGCATCTGGCCGAATTCCATCTTGCGTGGAAAGGTGATCGAGGACCAGTTCGCAATCGTGAGCTGCCCCACGATGGTGAAAATGATCGCGGCGCAGGTAGCCACCAGCATGTGGGCCGAAGGCAAGCCGACGCGCCATGCGAGCATGGCCAGCGAAAGCGCGATTTCCACCGCGAGCACGGAGACGAGCATCAGATTCTTGCCGAGAAATACATCGCGGAAAAGCAACGGCGCGGTGAAGTAGGTCTGAATGCCGCGGCCTTCATAGGCAAAGCTGTTGTAGGCCGGCGCCATCAGAATCAGGATGAGGTAGGCCATCATGCCAGGGAAAAACATCTCTGCGGAGACGCCTTTGCCGCCCACAGTCGGATGCCTTCCGGCAAAATTCATGCTGAAGATCAGTATCAGCAGCGGGGGCATCAGCAGGCTGATATACGCAAAACCGTTGCGAGTGAGATAGCGAAACTCTTTGCGAACGATCGCAGCCACGGGGGGCGAAAGCAAACTCAAGCGATCGGGACCATCATCTGTCGCCGCGATGGAACGGCCGGCGGCACGTGCCGGCGCCGCAGTTTCACTGAGCTCTTCGCCGCGATATTGCGCGGCAAAGCGGCGCCACAAGAGCGCGCTGAACAAAAGCAGGTAGATCAGGAGAATAGCCGAACTTAGCAGAAACCCTGCGGGTTGCAGCCGGGTGATTGCGGCCAGGGCGCGGCCCGCAAGCGAAGGCGGGAACCATGCCAAGTATGGGAGGAGGCGCAGGAACGCCGGACGCGCCGAAGAGCCGTACCGCTGCATCAAGGGCGAAAGAAAATTCAGCGAAATCATGGAGAGAACAAATAGGCCGAGGAAAAGTTCCCGGGTCCGCCGCCGGGCGAGCAAGCGCTCCAGCCAGGAACCAATGAGCCGCTCAAGCGTTACGTTGAGCAGCATAAACACAGTAACGATCAGCAGCATGGCTGGCAACACGCCTGGTTTGGCAACCGTGGCCCCGGCGGTCATGGCCAGGAGCCACGAGACCGAGGCGAGCGCCGAAAAATCGGCAAACCCATACGCCAACCCAATGATGTAGAACGCGCGGAGGCTCAGTGGAAACCGCAGCAGCGTGCGGAAATCAAAATTCGCCCCAAAGCCTGCTACAAAAACCGGGAAAATCTGCCAGAAAAGAAAAATACCCCAGAAAAGCAATGCCATCCACTCCAGGCGGCCTTGGGAAAGAAAGGCGTAGGCGCCTGCATAAAATGCAAAACTCAATCCGATAACCAAGATGCCGCCGAAGACGCCCGTAAAGATCAGGCCAATCAGGTCGAGACGTTTATTTTTCTTGCGCAAACCGTTCCGCAGTATTCGCCAGCGAAGCCCGGCAACCAGGCGGATCTGCTCGAAGATGCCGACGGGCCGCGTCACATCAGCCATGAAAGCTCCTCGAGTTGCGGGCGTTCCGTGCCGTCCTGGCCAACGATCGAAAGGAAAATTTGCTCCAGTGTGGTCTTGCTTCCTGCCTCACCCGAAATCCCCGTGCGCAATTCTTCCAGCGAACCCTGCGCCACAAGCCGCCCCTTATGAATGATGGCCACGTGACTGCACAGCCGCTCGACAATTTCAAGGACGTGGGAGGTCAGGAAAATCGTTGTGCCGCGTTCCGTCATGCGCGCCAGCAGCGCCTTCAGCGCGCCTGCCGCGAGCGCATCCACGCCTTCGAATGGCTCGTCGAGAAACAGAATGCGCGGCCCGTGAATCACGGCGGCTGCCAGAGCAAGTTTCTTTTGCATCCCATGCGAGTAGTCCGCAATCATGGTCTTGGGCCGATCGGCGAGTTGCATGAAATCAAGCAGTTCCTCCGAGCGGCGCTGGGTTGTCGCGCGGTCGAGACCGTACATCCGGCCGACGAACTTCAGATACTCTGAACCCGTCAAGCGCTCGAAAAGTCCCATGCCTTCCGGCACAACACCGATCTGGCGTTTCACTTCAACTGGGTTCGCATCAAAGTCCACGCCCAGGAGCTCGATACTGCCGGAAGTCGGTGCAAGCAAGCCGGTCAGAATCTTGATGGTCGTCGATTTTCCCGCGCCGTTCGGTCCCAGGAAGCCGAAGAATTGTCCCGCCGTTACCTGGAGATCGACACCGTCGACGGCGGTGAGGTTCCCGAATTTCCTTGTCAACTTTTGCGTCTGAATGGCCATTTCCGGCATCGCAACTCCCCTTCCGGCGTCAAGAGTGAGAAGCAAAACTCTAGCACGAGTCGTGTTGATCTTTGGATAAGACAGGAAGAACTATCGGTGAGGAAAAGATGTTAGGAGGGCTTTTGCGGGGGTGTTGAGGCGTTCGTTAGGTGCAATTCCTTGGCCGGGAAAGCCGCCAAAACAGCAGGCAATTCCACGCGGAAAACGGCACCGCCTTCCTGCCGGTTGTAGCAAAGAATTTTTCCGCCATGCTCTTGAACGATACCGAAGCAAATGCTGAGGCCCAGGCCCGTGCCCTTGCCAACGGGCTTCGTCGTATAGAAAGGATCGAAAACGCGATGGGGGTCCTTGAGGCCGGGACCACTGTCGGAGAACAGGATGACCACGTTGCCGCGGTCGCGGATCGTTTTGATCGTCAGAACACCGCCCGTGGCTGCTTCCATGGCTTCCAAGGCGTTGCTGATAATGTTGAAGAAAACCTGCATCAACTGATTTCCATCACCGCGCACGCCGGGAAGAACGGACTCAAGCTTTAGCTCGATGCGGGACGTGCCGGAACGAAGGTCGAGCGCGCGGAGCTGCACCGCATTGTTCACCACCGTGTTGATATCCAGGAGGGTGCGCTCGGCCGGAACCTGGCGCGCGAAGCTCAGGAGATTCCCAACCAAAGTTTTTGTGCGGCGCGCCTGATCGCGGATTTTTGCGGCCGTGGCGCGCGCTTTCTCTGGAACGGTTAGATCGTCGGCAAGCAAGTCGGAAAAACCGAGGATGGCCGCGAGCGGATTGTTAATTTCGTGCGCCGCGCCGGCGGCGAGCTGGCCAAGAGAAACGAGTTTTTCGGATTGCACCATTTGCGCTTGCAAGCGCTTCAAATTCTCGATCGATTGTTCGGAACGTGCCAGAAGCCGGGAGCGGTCCTTATCGGCCAGGTGGGTGCGAAGAAAAATGAGCAGGGCGAGCGGAACCGAAGCGATCAAAGTTGCCATGAGGCGGAAATCGCGGACTTCCAGGCTCTCGTGACCAAAGCGGAGCGTATAGATCGCGAAGATAGGAAGGGAAATCACGGCGGCCATGGCAAAGCGCGCCGGCCAAACACTTTCATCGAGGGTGGAGTCCGCTTCGGACTCAGAGGCATTTCCAGAAGGAGCATCCAACTTGTCCCGATATTGATAGGCAATGACTCCGGCCAAGGCGAACCACAGGAAATTGGAAATGAGGGGAAGATCGTACAGGCTCCCGGTGTAGTACCGCTTGTTGGCGATAGCCACATTGATCGTAAGCGAGGAGAGCAAGTAGGCGGCTGAGGCGCCGAACAGGTTGGCATACACAACCCGCCAGGCTCCTCGCGATCCCAGCCAAAGGGAGCCCCAACCGGCCACGATCACCATGTTCTGAATGTTGGCCAGTAGGTTGTAGTTGTAATTGTATTGTTCGATGGAAGGTGAAGCATACAACCACGGCAGAACCGCAAAGGCATAGAGATATGTCCACCAGATGAACAAGAGCACCAAATCCAGATATCCGAAACGCAACTGGATTTCTCCGCGCCGAAGATGCGGACGCAACGCCAGAGCCGCCATCATCGGAATTCCGCGCAGAAAGAAGACGATATCTCCCCCGTTTAGGTCGGGGACGGATTCGTGAATATAGACTTCATAATAGGCCCACTGGAACTGGCCGATCATCCAAAGCGTGCAGCTCATGGCGATCAGCATCCAGAAGAGGTTTCGCCGCCAGTGGGGCGTGCCCGCATTGAGAAGCAGGCCGGCATTGGCCACGAGCGGCACGAGGCACTGCACGAGATTGCCGAAGGTGCTAAGCGGCTCCGAGCGGGGCTTTAGCGACAGTGACACAGTGGAGTAGATGACAAGGATGAAGAGCCAAGTCCCAATCATCCAGGCGATTCTGCGGGAAGAAGACATACTCTAAGTATTTCAAGTGTAGGCGCGCAGGACAGGGATGCGTGCGGTCAATCACTCCGGCTTGGCCTAAAGATAAACGAAGGACGAGCGGCAACCCCTCGGCGGCGACTCGTAACCTAAGCCTGCTGGCGGAGGAAGGGGAATGGTAGCCCCAATTGGTGAGTGGGAGGTGAGGGGTTGGTGAGCGTTGGTATGTCTCTTGTTTTCAACACGCCTTCTCAATTTGCACGAATCCCCTGATTCTATGCGGCTACCGAATGACCCCAAATCCATCCGAATTAGTAGCAGGAGTAGTAGCACTGAAGGCCATCTCTGGCTTTAGCGCAGGGCTTCGTGTTTCGTGCGCTGTACAACAAAATTAGTACCATGCAAGCGGAATGACCGCTGCTACTTGATTCGGCTACGGTGAGGTGCGATCGAACTTGATCGCAGTGCTATCGTAGTCGCCTTCTAGGGGTAGCGGAAGACCATGCTCCATTAGGTACGCGCCGCTGAGCTTCGCGGGTAGTACGGAACTCTTCCCCTTGGGCTTTGCATCTAGGGACGATAGGGCGTAGGTGGCGGTCCCATCCAGGCCTTCGAGCACTACTGCCGGAAGGCCGCGGCCGAACTGTTGCGAGTGCAAAAATGCAAATAGCACTGCTTGTGATTTGTTCTCGGAAACGTATTCGCTGGCGCTAAAGTTTCCAGCACTCGGCATCGTCAGGCGGTAGAGGGCGCCATTCTGCACGGTGTCGCGGATTGCTTTGTAATAACCGATCATGCGTTTCGCCACCGCCACGTCTTCAGGTTGCCAGCGATTCAAATCTGCCCCGATGCCCAAAGACCCTTGCATGGCCATCAGGAAACGGAATTGCAGGGGTACGCTGCGACCATTGAAGTCGGGCACGTCGTTTACCCAGGACATCATTATGTGCGGCGTATAAGCATAGGTGAAACCCTGCTGAATGCTCAGCCGGTCGAGAGCCTCGGTATTATCCGACGGCCACACCTGCTCCGCACGCCGTAAAATTCCCAGGTCGATGCGACCCCCACCGCCGGCACACGACTCAATTTCCAGCCTTGGATGCTTCTGCCGCAGCCGATCGAGGATGTCGTAAAGATTTTGCGTATAGCGCACCCAGAGGTTCTTCTGTTGCTCGGGAGGAACTTCCGGCCAGCCAGGTTCGCTGAAGTTGCGGTTGTAATCCCATTTCAAGAGGGAGATGTCGTTCACGGTAACCAGCTGGTCCAGCCAGTGAAAGATGTATTCTCGAACGTCTTCCCTGGCGAGGTTAAGAACCAGTTGGTTTCGCGCCTCGGTGCGCGGGCGACCCTCGAAGTGCATCGCCCAATCCGGATGCTGACGGTAAAGGTTGCTGTCCGGATTCACCATCTCCGGCTCAACCCACAACCCAAAGTCCATCCCCAGATCTTTTACATGACGAATCAGCGGGCCGAGACCGTTCGGGAACTTCTGCGGATTCACGTTCCAGTCGCCCAGCCCTCGGTGGTCGTCATTTCGCTGACCGAACCAACCATCATCCATGACGAAGCGTTCCACACCCAAGCTTGCTGCTTTTTCGGCCAGTGCCTTTTGCCCGGCTTCATCGACCTTGAATCCTGTGGCATACCAGGAGTTGTAGAGTACTGGGCGAGTTCGCAACCCGGAACCATTGGGAAGAATCTCGGTGCGCTCGAACGCGTGCAGAATACGCGATGCCTCACCGATGCCGCCATTGGTATAGCCCGCGTAGAACGACGGAGTTGTTAGCGATTCGCCGGCTGCCAGGCGATACCCAAAATCGAACGGATTAAATCCCCCGGTAACGCGCACTTGCTGTTGCGCAGTTTGCTCCACGCTGATACGCCAGCTCCCGCTCCATCCCAGGGCCCCAAACCACACCGGACCATG
This sequence comes from Candidatus Limnocylindria bacterium, assembly GCA_035490055.1. Lineage (GTDB taxonomy): Bacteria > Acidobacteriota > Terriglobia > Acidiferrales > UBA7541 > Acidiferrum. Next base: position 13,545 of record DATHIB010000025.1, read on the forward strand.
CTCGCTGTCACTGTTGCCATCCCTATCGAGCGCAAACCAGGGATTGGCCTGCACGCTGGTGCTGCCTCGGCGGCTTTCCAGTACCTTCATGCCCGTGTGCACAGGCTCCTCGGTGAGTTGCCACTCACCAGCCCAGCGCCCTGTCAGGTAGCGCAGCCGATAGCCATTCCCCTCAGGGACATACCAGGCCGCCGACTGCGCACTCTCGAGCATCACCGCTTTGTCCGTACGATTCTCAATCGTGACTTCCCGGCGGAGCATGCCCGTCTGCGGGTACACGGTGTAATGCAGATGGACCAGCAAGGGACGCTCGATATCTTTGAGGGTCACGGTTAGCGTGTTCCCCGCTATCTGATGCGCAACGTAATGCAGGACGAGATCTCGATTGCCATCAGGAAACGTGACTTTGAGGCTGGGCTCTACATACAACCCGGCACCCCAGCCCGGATATTCCTGCGATGTCGTGGTGGTGCTCGGGTCAAAGGAAGACCAACCCGGCGTGTTTGGGGTTACCAAATCTTCCTCCCGCCTTAAATGCCCACCCCAATAAATGTGCTCCAGCATGCCCTGCTCATTGATGCCAAAGACGTAAGAGACCTTGCCCGCATCGAGAACAAAAATCTTGCCGGTCTTCAGGAAACGGATCGGCGATTGTGCCACCGCCGGAATCCAGCAAGAGAGTACAACCAAGATCAGATTGCAACCGAATCTTGCCGACCAAAAAGCAAATTTCATGACGTTATCTCCGCGTTTAGCTGCTCCGCCGTTGGGACGCCCTCGCGCAGTTCCACGACAATGGTCCATCGTTTCAGATCGTGAGGCGACAGGATGTCGCTCTCTTTGCGTGCCATTGCCTCCCCTAGGGCGTCAGGTCTCCCCACCGAGGGTTCCAGCGCAACGGTGTAAGGCTGCTTAGGATCGTCGGCCTCACCACCGCCGTGACAAATCCACATTCCCACGTACGGTACGAGCCCGGGATCGAAACGAAATAGGATGGATTCCTTTGAGCTCGGATAGTAAAGACCGCAGTACCCTTCCTCGAGGCGCGCGGTATAAAGCTTATCGCTCTGACGGCCTCGGGGCTTCATCACTCTTAAGTCGTCGGGCTTTCCGTCTCGCGGGGTGGCTATGGGCCACCCGCAACTGTCGCCCTTCTGTCCTAGTCGATTCGCATTGGACGAGTCGATCAGCAACTCCCGCACTTCCGGCGGCAGCAGGATGCGAGCGCCGGGCTCAGTATTTAAGAGCGGATGTGCAGACCAGAGGTAGTCGAAAGCAGCCTGGCCTTTGTTTTGGAGCTCATAGTCAATCACCAGCTGACAGCCTTCTAGGCGTAGCCACTTCCGTAGCGCGAAGGGGAGGCTGCGCCCTTCGACCGATAGCCACAACTCTTCGCCACTCACATCGTATTGCCACGGCAAGGACCAAACATCTCCGTGGTCGGGCAATTCCCTACCTCGGTAGCCATCTGCTGGATACTGGCATGCTGCAATGGTGGGAATGCAGTCGTCAAAGCCTACGTTGTTGTAGTCCACAAATATTCCGCCGTGGGCAGGCGCTAGAAAACTCCTCTGGGTACCTTCAAGTGAAATCAGGTATTCGCGGCCGCTATCCAGACGGACCAATGAAATTATTTTCCCGCCTATTTCGGGGAGCAGGGCCAAGCGAATCACACCATTATCCAGCGTGATTCGGACAAAACCTTCCAGGGAATCCAGCCTGATGTTGGTCATCTATTCCGCATCCACAATACCGGCAGATGATTCAGGAATGCGCTCCATCGATGCAGTGATGGCTGGTCAGCAAGAGCTTTCAAGTCACAGCACGTTCCAATAGAGACACTTCTCTTGCCCCGTCCTCGGCCCGGCAGACATATACGTCCGGCGTCAAGCCTGTCTCAATTGCATATCCCGAGGCTACTTGGTTTACGAAGTCCTCCACGTGGCTCGATTCGACCAGGCTGATCGTGCATCCGCCAAACCCGCCTCCGGTCATACGCGATCCATAAACTCCCGGTAAGCCGCCGGCCAGTTCGGTCAGGATATCGAGCTCGCGGCAACTCACTTCGTAGTCATCGCGCAAGCTCCGATGGGATTCATCCATATATCGGCCAAACGCCTTGATGTCGCTCTCTTCCAGGCTGGCTGCTGCTTGAAGCACCCGGACATTCTCGGTGACTGCATGCCGACAGCGTTTTCGTACCGGCTCCGGCAGGTCCGAGGCTCGTCGTTCGAGAGTCTCGAGAGTGAGATCGCGAAGAGGACCGATGATGCGCGCGGCCGCCTCGCAATCTTCGCGGCGGCGATTGTATTCGGTACTGGCGAGTTCGTGTCTCACCATGGTGTTACAAATAACCAGGCTGGCCTCCGCTGGCAACCGCACGGCGCGATACGTGAGCGAGCGGCAATCGAGCATCAGGGCATGATCTTCGCGACCAAAACAGGAAATAAATTGGTCCATGACGCCGCAACGCATGCCCACAAAGTCATTTTCGGCGCGCTGGCAAAGAAGCGCCAACTGTATGGGCTCCAGGAAAAGGTCTGAATTTTTGAGGAGAGCCAGAGCGGTGGCCACTTCAATGGCCGCCGAGGAACTAAGGCCCGAACCCACAGGAACTTCGCCGTGAATCAACAAATTGGCTCCCCGCAACCGGTGTCCCGCCGCTTCGAGCGTTGCGGCCACACCGGCAACATAATCGGTCCAGTTGCCCTGGCACTTTGGTGTTCGGTCCAGCGAGAATTCGAGTGTCCCGGGGAAACCCTCCGAAATCGCGCGGATCGTGCGATCCTCGCGGCGACCTGCTGCCACCCAAGTCGAAAAATCGATCGCGGCAGGCATGACTAGGCCGCCAGTATAGTCGGTGTGCTCTCCGATGAGATTCACTCGACCGGGCGCACGAAAAAGGCGGGGGCGCCCGCCGAAAGACTCGGCAAAAGCTGGCAGCAGGGTAGCGGGTATTTGCATATCGTTTCGCGGGAATCCGGACTCAGCTCGCCAAGGCCTGCTCGATCTCCTCGAGCGTCTGGCCCTTTGTTTCCGGAAGGCGCCAGCGAATGAACAGAAAGCCAGCCAGGCAAATGCCGGCATAGATCCAGAAAGCTCCCGCAGGGCCAACGCCCCGGTTCAGTATGGGAAACGTGTAGGTAAGAATGAAGCTGGCAATCCATAGCGAGGTGACCGCCACGGACATCGCTGCGCCACGGATGTGATTGGGAAAAATTTCTGAAATGACTACCCAGGTAACCGGGGCGAGCGACATGGCATAACAGGCGATGGCTACAACAACGAGCAGCAGCATGTGTATCCCGCGGCTGTGTCTATAAAAACCAAATCCGAGCAAACCGTAGATCAGCGCCAAAGCCGCCGAGCCGAAAAGCATTAATTTGCGGCGCCCCAATTTGTCCACCAAGGCGATGGCCACGAGGGTAAACGCCAGATTGACAGCACCGGTGATTACGATATTGAGCAGGATGTCAGAGACATGATAGCCCGCTGCGGAAAACACTTCCTCGGCATAGCTGAAGATCACGTTTATGCCGCACCATTGCTGAAACACTGCCAGGGAAACGCCGAGAGAGAGAACGCCGACGAGTCTCGAATCGAACAGTGCGAACAAGTTGACCTTTTTGCTGGTCGCTAGACTCGATCGAATCTCCGCCAGGGCTTGCTTCGAATGGGCCTCGCCGCCCAACCGTCGCAGGATGCGTTCGGCCTCGTCGTGGCGGCCATTTCGGGCAAGCCAGCGCGGGCTTTCCGGCACTGCCAGCATTCCGAGAAAAAATAACAGGGAGGGTATCGCGGTAACGCCAAACATCCAACGCCACCCCATCTGGCCATTCCACGAGTTCAGGATCTCCATCGCCGAAGCGTCCCTGGGCACAGGCTGGGCGATCAGCCAATTCACGAACTGGGCCAGCAGAATTCCCATAACGATAGTGAGTTGGTTCAGCGAAACGAGCTTCCCTCGCACTGCGGCAGGGGAGATTTCGGCGATGTACATGGGTGAGAGATTAGAAGCCAGACCGATAGCCATCCCGCCGACGATTCGCCACATCACAAAATTGTGAAACACGTGGGCCAGCGCAGTGCCGACCGAAGAGACCCCGAAGAGCAGCGCCGCCAAGATCAGTAGAAGTTTCCGGCCATAACGGTCGCTAAGACTCCCGGAGATTACCGCTCCCCAGAGGCAACCAACGAGAGCGCAACTCATCGCCCAACCTTGTTCGGAGGCATTCCTGAGCTCGAAGAATTTCTCGTAAAACGGCTTGGCCCCGCCAATCACCACCCAGTCGTAGCCAAACAGCAATCCCCCTAATGCCGCGACCATGCAGATGGCCCAGAGATACGTATTTTGACCGACTGAAATCGCGACGGTTTCAGGTCCCACGGCCTTCAGCATCCCCTGTCCGGGGGGGCGGAGTTCCGCTTGGCCAGTCATGACTTCAACCTCGCCGCTTGAACCGGCACGATGCGTTCCAACTCGGCTTGAGCCCATAAGTGATTTACATCGAGCGCCAACGCTTCGCGGAATTCCGCTGCCGATTCCTCCGTTTGCCGGAGTCCCAGCTTCGCCAGGCCCCTCAGATAAAGGCATTCGGTTCGGTTGCGCTTCTGCAGATCATCGTCGAAGAGCAAAAAGTTGGGCAGCGACGTCGCGAAATAGTCGATTTTGACTTCAGCATCCATCTGACGCGATGCGAAGTCCAGGAGATCAGCCAGCAGCGAGACCGCTTCTGGTTCTCGGCCAAGGCTCCGGAGCGCGAGAGCCCGGTAATAAGTCATGTCGTTTGATCCCGCCTGAGCTTCGGCGGCTCTTTCCCACTGTTGCTTCGCTTCTGCCGCCTGCCCCAAATCATGAAGAGCTAGACCGGCGAAGTAGTCGAGACGCGTCTCGAGAGTAAGCAGATGTTTTCCCTCTCCAAGGTTCTTCGGATATACGCGGGCCGCTGCGAAGTGTGCCAGAGCTTCCTGCGGTTCCGTGGCCTCCAGCAATTCGCGCCCGATTAGGAGATGCGCTGCGACGTATTGGCCGGACACCAGACCTTCCCCGCCCTCCCAGGGGTGGAATCGCCGGGAACCAAGGATTTCGAGCGCTTGCCGGCTTCGGCGTGTTTGGTTCAGGAGGGTGATCAATTCGACCACCAGGTCATCGCGCCGGTTGACTAAATCGCGATGCTTTTCGAGCTTCAAGAGACGCTCGGCGGGAGAGGTTCCCGTGCGTTTCCGCAACTGGTCCAGCTCATACAGCAAACGGGCATCGGATGGTTCCGCTTGAAATGCTTTTTCATAGCATTCCAGGGCCCGCCCCGGGTTCTTGCGAACGTTGAACCACGCGATCCCCAGATTTCGCCATGGAATGGAAAACCGCGGATCAGTCTCGGACGAACATTCCCATAACCGGATGGCTTCTTCTCGTTGCCGTTTGTCATACAACAGATTGCCAAGATAATAGGAAGCTTTGGCGTCACGAGGGTTAGCCTGGACCGCGCTTCGGAGAACGAGCATCTCCTCGATGCGAGCCGGAAAGCAGTAATCGGCAGAGGCACCGCTAGCCTGCTTGTAATACTCCTCGGCTTTGTCTGGTTCTCCACTCTTTCCATAGAAATACCCGACCGCATAAAGAACCATCGGATAAGCTTCTTGACTAGAAAGCGCAGCCCGGTGGCGCTCGAGAAGGTTGATGGCCTCGCGCCACAGCCCTGCATCTGCATAGTCGAATGCGATATCGATGCACACGTCAGTTGCCTGAAGCAAGGAGCCCGAGACACGGCCGAATGAATCCGAGGAGTCGGATCCGCTTGTGAGCATAAGGAGTTCGTTTTCCGACCACAGATCGAGTGGATCGAAGGCCAGGGTGTCTCGCACCAGATCGAGCGCCTCTTTGGTTCTGCCCATCTGGCGCAGGATGGCTGACTTCAGATTGCGAGCCTTTAAATGCGATCGATTGACGGAAAGCGAGTTGTCCAAGTGCTCGAGGGCCCGCTCGAAATCACCGCGCGCGGAATCGATCGTGGCTAGTGCATAGCAGCCGGCAGATTGCCACTCCTGATTCCAGACGGATTTGTAGAAAGCGGCATAGGCGGCCTCCGTACGCTCCTGGTATTTCAGTGCCAGCCCGAGATTATAAAATGGCTCGCCATCACGAGGATTCGGATTGCGATCCGTCAGCCGCGCGATGGCACGCCGGAAGTAGGTTTCGGCATCCTGAAACTTGCCGCGCCGCAGGCACAATAATCCCATAGCATTGTTACAGCGCACGTCGTGTCGATCGCGGCGGAGTCCTTCCTCCCAATACGCTTCAGGGAAACGCGTGGCATGGCGATACTGTTCAAGATGGAGTCCCGTCAGGTAAAGCTCCTCGATGGTCGCGATTTCTCGGGGGGACGCAGGTTCTGTGGCGGGCTCGGGCAAAGGAGCGCTCCGCTTTTCTTCGGGCCGAAATCGAATTATTTCCCGTCCGTCGGAGGAAAGCACTCGGAGGAGCACGGTTGGTGGGGCGCAGTCAGTCGACAGCTCGACGCTTTCGATGAAGGGCTGACTCGGCTGAAAATCCCGAGTTTTCTCTATAACAACGCTTTCTCCTGCGGTTACGATCACGCGAAGTTGTTGAACGGCTTCGGTAGTCAACACGCCGACTTTCAGGTTCCGTCCCTCCATTTCAAGATTTACGGCGGCCAGCCGATTGGCGTTCTTAACTGGTCCGATTTCTTGAATGGGGTACCAATATTGCTTGAATGTGCGTGTCTCGTACGGCTGAAGCCATGAAAAATCCGGTTGGTTGTCGGTAAAAACACCGGCCATCAACTCCACGTAAGGTCCGTCGGAATCGGTAAGCTCGCGGTCCCACATGTACCCGAAGTCCGAGTTTCCCCAGGTCCACAGCTTCTTGCCCGGAGAGATATGTCGATCCGCTACGTGCACCAGGCCAGCGCGTCGTCGATGATCATACCCGCCGAAAAAGTCATATTTCGAGTCGAGGATCATGTAGGAGGTCGGTACGGGAATGTTTTTGTACCAGGTTATGTCCACGCCCGGTGTGTAATCCACGCCGTAATAAAAGTTTCGCGCTATGGGAAAGGAAGACACCGCACGCTTGGCATGGTCTGCGACGTAGGCGACATCGGGAGGAAAAAAAGCCTGATATTCCTCGTGTACTTGGACGGCGACATTGGCCCACCACAGAAATGTCTGAACGAAAGGTGTGCGGTTATATAGCTGGGCCTTGGCTTCTATGATGCTCTTCCCGGGATGCAGGGTGATCCCGACCATACCTTTCATCCGGTTCATGGGTTCGTGTTCGCTGAGCCAGACCGTGCACCTCCCGTCTTCGTGCTTTTCGATCTTGTGATCGACCGGCATGAATGTGGAAGGTCGGTGGTGCTGCGGCCAGTTGAACTCCACTCCGCCGGAAATCCAAGGCCCCAACAGGCCTACCAGCGCGGGTTTGATGACCTTCTGTCGATAAAAGAAGTCGTAGTTATTGGTCTTGTCCTCGCCGATGTGAATCCGTCCGCCTATTTCCGGTAATACCATGATGCGCACAAAGTCGTTTTCGAGAAATATTGCCTGATACCGTTTGTCGATCTTGGTGTCTGAGATGCGGTCTGTAAAAGGGTTGGGGTAGACTTTTCCGCTGCTGCCCTGGTAAACGCGCTTGTCCAGAAACATGGGGTTGCGATCGGGAGCTGGCGCTGGATAGGTTTCGATGGTTACCGTCTCTTCCCAGGCGCGTACCCGGTCGGTTGGGGAAGGATCTTTCACTCTCTCGTCTCCTCCTGCTTGCTGAAGCAAAATCCCGGTGATGCTGCACCTCGGCTCCCGGACTAGTCGCGTACCTGATTTTCTAAGATCTTGCGGGCGCTCTTAAGGTGTCCAACTCTTCGTGAAAGCCGAAAATCCCGTGGGGCGCGCAACATCGAATACTACGCGCACCGGCTCCTTTTCCTTCCACTGGAGGGAGACTTTTGCTTCGCCGCCAGGGGCCAGGCGAGGGAGCGGCGCCTCGTAGCGTTCCAGGGGAATTTCCGAGTAGCCATAGAGGACCGCCTGCAACTTGTAACCATCGAGCGGGTACGCAGGGACGGTCTTTCGAGTGCGGACCCGGATGGTGAACTCCTTCCCGGACGCCTCTACGGCCAGCGATTCGATCGGGCTGGACTCATATCGCAGCACTGTCCAAGATGGCTTGCGGGTTCCGTAGAGGTCCACAACGCCGTGTACGCGCTGCTTCATGACGCCAACACCCTTGTCTCCGATGTGTGTGCGGTAATCGTTGTAGCAGAAAAAAATCAGTCCGCCGACATATTCCCTCTCGCGAAAGACGCGGTTGTGTTCGCGCAAAACTTCGATGCGTCGGGCATCTCCCTCGGGCCGTTCCGGCGTGCAGGCGCAATAGCCATATTCGGAGATTACGATGGGCTTGCCGGGAAATGCCTCGTGGATCTGTTCCACGTTGCTACGGAGATCATCGGGAGTGCCTTTGTACCAACTTTCGTAGTATTCGTTCCATTCCACAAAATCCATGAGTCCGGAAACGTCTTTTGAAGCGTTACTTTGCAAGGAGTTCGAAGCGTAGGAACATAGCCGCCGGGGATCCAGTTTTTTTGCTTCTTCGAGCATACCCTTGGCGAATTCGTAAGCGGGCGGGTTCTGACCATTGATCTCATTACAAAGTCCCCAGGAAAAAATGCAGGGATGATTGCGGTCGCGCGCGATCATTTCCCTGAGCTGTTCGATGCCGTTCTCGATGATTTCCGCTGCTGGCGTATTTCCCATGCCCTGGAAAGTGTCCGGGCCCCAGGTGGGCACTTCCGTCTGAATCAGAATGCCGTGGCGGTCGCAGTATTCGAGAACGCGCCGGTCCTGTTGCCAATGAACGCGCGTAAACACACAATTCAGTTGTTTTAGATCGTCGTGGTCGTGGGTCAGCCATCCGGACGGTTCGGCCATACCGAATTCTGGGTTGCTCCCGGCCATGCGCTCGACACCCGCGAGCCATACGCGCATGCCATTTAGATAGAAGCCCGTGTCCTTGATCTCGATACTGCGTACGCCGAAAGTCGAGTCTAGCGCGTGAAAATCCCGGTCACGCTCAGTGAGCACCACCCGCAGCCGGTAAAGATGGGGATGGTCGAAGTGCCATAATTTTGCGTCAGGTAGTGTCGAAGCCGGCAAAGTCCAGCTCTTTTTCTCGCTCGGCGCCAGGTGGATAGAGTCCGCGGCTTTTCTTTCCAAAACGGAGAGGCCGGTTTGCTCGTCGATGATACGAAACCCGATCGACCCGGCCCAGGCCCGGCTGCCCGAATTCTGCAAAAAGACGGAAATGGAAACCAGAGCCGTCCCGGCAGGAATATCCGGTACGGCGTCCACATCCACCCGCTCGAGAAAGACTTTGGGAGAAACTAACAAACTAACGGGCCTGTAAATTCCTCCATCCGGCGCCCAATCGAAAGATCGGCCGCGCGGCAACATGGCCTGGTCGAAGGAGTTGTCCACACGCACAACGATGGAATTCGAAGCGCCGAATTCGACGTAAGGGGTGATATCCAGCGTGAACGCTGTGTACCCCTTGCGAAGATGTTGGCCGGCCTCCTGCCCGTTCACCCACACCGTAGCAGAGTGGTATACCGCTTCAAATTCAACGCGGAGGTTCCTGTCCTTCCATTCCCGAGGCACCTCGAAAGCCCGGTGGTACCACGCGGTGCCAAAATAATCGGCCGAATCTTTTTGAATCTGCCAGGTGTGCGGAACCTCCACGGCCGACCACTCGGGACCTGACGTCGGTTTGTGCCAGAGTTTCGTTTCGCCAGTTCGGTCCGGATCCAATCGGAACTGCCAGACACCCGTCAGCGATATACGCGCACTGCAAGCATCGGCTTCAGCAGCCAGAGGAAGCGCTGCCAAGGCGGAGACCGGAAGGGAGGCAACCGCCGCCAGCTGGCAGCCACCGGCAATAAACTCTCTCCGGGAGTTCACCACGAACCTTCATCGTGTGCGTGCACGATGCGGATTAATACACAATAGGTCGGCCCGTGTCAAGAGACAAGAGTATTACCGGGGAAGGTCAGGTGGGGTGAGACGTTCCGGCGCGTTTCGGTTTTTTTGCCGGGGAGCACCTCTACTTACTCCCTCCTACCCCGTGCTACCATTTGCGAGGTGCTGGCCAAAATGCGGAATTCTCGGGATTCAGCTGAATCACTGCCAGGGCGCGGTTCCAAGGAATACGACTAGGCCAGCTCCCTGGTGCGTCGATGAGACCTCTTCTCCGAATCATGATGAGCACCTGGCTGGTTATGAGCCTCGAGATCGCGCGCCCGCACGCGCCGGAAGTTCCGGGCACCTCTCCTTCCTTGACTACCCAAGACGCGACCTCTGATTTTGAGCAAGCGAATAATCTGTTCCGTCAAGGGTCGCTCGATGATGCGCTAACTGCCGTTGAACGGAGCCTGGCCCGCTCTCCTCACAATGTGGATGCTTTGAACCTTCTGGGGCTGATCTATCACCACGAGCAGCGGTATGGGGAATCCATCCAAACCTTCCAGAAAGCTTTGGAATTCGACCCCCGCTCCGTCAAGACGCTAAACAATCTGGCCACCAGCTACGCCGCCGAGCAGAAATTGGATTTGGCGGAGCAGACCTTCCGGCAGACGTTGCGCTGGGAACCTAGAAACCGCACGGCGAATTACAACCTCGGGCTCATCCTACTCGCGGCACATAAACCGAAACAGGCTATCCAGGCTCTGGAACTCGTCCAGCCGCCTGACCCGAGCACCCTGCTCAATCTCGCCAAGGCTTTCCTGAGGGCGGGGAGCACGTCACGGGGACTCGCGACTGCGCAAAGGCTCTCGATGCGAACCCCCAAAGACGTAAAAGTCCATTTCTCTCTTGGTGTCCTACTTGCTTCCGAGCAAAAGTACGGCCCGGCAATCCATGAGTTTGAGTTGGCTGATGCCCTCGAGCCTCATACCTTCGAAATCCTTCACGATCTTGGTCAAACTTACTTGCGCCATGATGAACCTGCTAAGGCGCAGCCGGTCTTAGAGCAGGCGCTCCACCTGCAGCCAGACTCTGCCGACACCCTTTATCTTCTTGCCCTTTCAAGGAGTGACCAGCGGAGAGACATAGAAGCTCTCGAACTTCTCGTGCGAGCCCAGAAGCTTGCCCCGAAAAATACGGACATTCTCCTGCTGATGGCCCGCCTGAGCATGAAGCAATCGTTCTACGAAGATGCCATTCCACTGCTCTCTGAAGCCATAAAAATAGATCCGCGGCGCGCCGACCTGCACGCCGCGCTGGGGGAAAGCTACTTCACGGTCGGCAAAGTGCCCGAGGCTTTCGAGGAATTCAAGTCGCTCCTCGGGCTCGATCCATCGGCACGATCGTACGCTTTCATGGGTCTTTACTACCGCCATCTTGGCAGGTTTGAGGAAGCCAAGCAGTATCTCTATCAGGGCCTAAAAGCTAATGCCCATAGTCCCCCGATTCTCTTTAATTTAGGTTTTATCGCCAAGCGCCAGGGAGACTACGTTCGAGCCGAGCAGTATTTCGCTCGGGCCCTGCGCTTAGACGCAAATTATGCTGATGCCCTCTTTGAGATGGGGGGGCTCAAGATGGAAGAGAAGAAATACGCTGAGTCTATCCCATTTTTGCGCCGTTCGGCGAAGGTGAATGATAAGCCGGCCGAGGCCTACTACAAGTTAGCGATCGCCGAGCGAAATCTTCACCAGGCGGAAGCGTCAGAGCGGGACTTGAAGGTTTTTGTCACCTTGTCCAAGAACCCCCAGCCCGGACCTTATCCACTCCAGAATTTCTTTGCCTACTTGAACCGGCGGGGGAACCTCTCTCCGGAACAACAAAAGGATGCCGACCTTCATGAGGTTGAGGCGGAGGTAAGAGAGCATCCCGAGAACCCCCGCAGTCTCTACCTTCTTGCCGAGGCTTATCTCAAACTCAATCGGGTCCATGAGGCCCTCGAGGTCATCGATCGACTCGATGCGCAGAGTGGCGGGGATTTTCGCACTCTGCTCGGAGAAGGCGTGCTGCTCGCCGAATTCCGCCTCTATCCCGCGGCGATTCGCTATTTTCAGGATGCCGTCCGGGCCAACCCCGCTTCGGATGAGGCGCGATACAACCTCGCCAACGCCCAGTTTCAGAATCATGAGGAGGCCCAAGCGCTCGAGTCATTGCAGCAAGCCTCGCCTGAGGCTCAGAAAGACGATTCCTATCTGGCGCTGCTTGGAGACATCTACGCCCGCATAGGCCGTAGTAGAGACGCCATACGCGTTCTCGGTCAGGCGATCGAGAATAGTCCCGACAATGACCAGTATTACTTTTCTTTGGCACTCGCCGAGTTGCGTGCTGACAATCCTGCCCGTGCCTATACGACTTTCGAGCGGGGTTTGGCGCGTGTGCCCGATTCCGGGATGCTCTATTGGGGTCTCGGCGTGGTGTCCATTCTCAAAGGCGACGCTAGTCGCGGCGAATCTTACCTGAAGAAAGCGATCGACTTGGCGCCCTCGCGTGAAAGTACTTTCACGGCTTTAGGGATTTTCTACTACGAGGCGGGCAGGATTAGTGAAGCGCGTGAGGTTCTCGAGCGCTATAGCCAGATCTTCCCGCATGGTTCGATTGACGTGGATAGAATTCGACAAACCCTCGACGCCGCACCGGTTTCAGGAAATTCCGGGAAAACTGTCGGCCTTTCTCCGAATGCCCGCCAGGAGTTCTATCAATTGGCCTTGACGCTCGCCGAGCAAGACCGCTGATGGCATGGCTTCAGGCCGTTTTCGCTGTTTTTCTCCTTCATCGAACGGAGGGGCGAATATACCGTCCCACAGGTTATGGGACAAGGTCGCCTGCGGCGGAGGTGTCTTGCGGAATAAACAAATCTAGGTTGCTGCGCATCACGATCGCCGGGTTGATCGAAATTTGCGCCGCCGGCTGCACTTTCTCCGTCAGGAATCGCACAATCGACTGGAGCGCCACCGCTCCTTGCTCCCGGGCACGCTGGTGGATGGTGGCGGCGATGGTACTGGAGCGGATATGCGGGAACATGGCGGGGAACAAATCCGTGCTGATGACCTTGATTTTCCGTGCCAGCCCTAGTTCCTCGAGGGCCCTGATCACCGGCATGGAGTTGGCCGTGGCCACGTAAATCCCTTTGACAGAGCCGTGCTCCTCGAGAACTTTTCGCGACTTCTGGTAGGCTTCGCTAGCTTCATCATGGGTTTCGACGATCGCAGCGATCTCCCCTTTGGGACAAAAAGAGCGAAAACTGGAACGAAAACTCGTAAGTTTCCGCTCGTGGTCCACCGTAGCATGCATGCCAATGAAGACAATCACCTCCGCGTTGTCGCGGAGAAAATATCCCATTAATTCTCCTGCCAGACCTCCGCTAACCAAGGGGTTCACGGAAATCGATGTGAGTCTTTTCGTTCCCGGCGCGTCCGTGGCTACGCACACTACCGGAATATCCCGGCGCGTAGCCTCCTCGATGTGTGGCAGAAGCCGGTTCGGGTAGGCCGGAGAAATCACTAGCCCACTGATCTCTTCTTGCAGAATGTCGCGAAACGCCTCAATTTCGTGCTGGCCGAAGCGTTTGTAAGGACGATGCAGGATTTTGACACCCAGGGGTTCAAACACGCTGGCGGCTTCAAAGATCCCTTCTCGGACCTCATCATAGAAATAAGCAACTTCATGCGGAATCGCTACGCCAATGGTGATGCGCTTTCGAGAAGACAAATAGCGGGCTGCCAAGTTCGGACGGTATCCTAGCTTTTGGGCAGCTCGGATCACCCTGCGCTTGGTTACCGCGTTCACCCCTGGTCTGTCATGCAGAGCTCGATCCACGGTCCCGCGCGAGATGCCCAGGAAATCGGCAACCTCCTGAACTCCAACTTGTGTGGAAGTGGTCTTGGATGTCGTCTTGGACCCGCGATCAGACAGAGCACCACCTCCAGTCGGTGTTTTCCCTGTGCGACTTAGCATTAGCGTTTTTCTATACTAACCCAATACCGGAAAGCAAATTTGACAGGATCTCAAAGTCATGCCCTAGCGGTCGCCAAAGGGTATCCGCGTTCACCCGACGATCAGAATAGAGTTCTGCTTCCCGCCCGAAGGCCCCAACATTTGAATGCAAACGATCATTTTTCCGATCATTTTTTCCTTGACAACCATCGGTTGGGAACGATATCGTGCGCGCGCACGGGGAACGTGCACCTGCACGGTCCGCCAAATCGAGTGGTGCGCTAGACTATTTTCTGGTCCAGCCGGGGGGCGCACATCCATGCTGATTGTTTTCTCAACAACCCGATCGATGCTCGCAAGCCGCGAGGCCAAAAGGAGTTGCCCCATGAAAATACCCACGATGCCGTTGCGGGTGATGGCAACCTTTGCGGCCCTCGCTTTTTACCTTGGTGTTTCTCTGCCGGCCTCGGCGCAGGTTGATAATGGCGGAATTCGCGGCACGGTGAAAGATCGCAGCGGAGCTGTGGTTTCCGGCGCCAAGGTGACGCTCACCAATGAAAACACCGCGCTTGTGACGGAAACCATTACTTCCGACGACGGCAATTATTCGTTTGTGCCCGTCAAGATCGGCACCTACACCCTGGCCGTAGAATTCCAGGGTTTTCAGAAAGAGACCCAGCGCCACCTCCAAGTGGAGGTTCAGCAGCAGGTTAAGGCGGATTTCATCCTGGCGCCCGGATCGGTATCGCAAAGCGTAGAGGTCACTGCGGTAGCGCCGTTACTCCAGACCCAGGATGCCTCGGTTGCCAATTTGGCGACCAGCCATCAAATTAACAATCTGCCGCTAAACGGCCGTAACTATACGTTTCTCGCACAGCTCGGCCCCGGGGTCACCAGCCTGAGCGCCACGCGCGGACTGGACCAGTCAGGGAGTTTTGTGGCCAACGGTTTGACCACCGTCCACAACAACTACATTCTCGACGGAATCGACAACAACAACGACACCGTGGATTACTTGAATGGCGCAGCGTATGTGAATCTTCCACCGCCGGATGCCATTCAAGAGTTCAAAGTACAAACCAGCAACTTCAGCGCGGAATTTGGCCGTGCCGGAGGGGCGGTCCTGAATGCTTCGATCAAATCGGGTACCAACCAGCTGCATGGAAGCGCTTGGGAATTCTTGCGCAACGACAAGCTGGATGCCGCCGATCTCTACTTTGTAGACCGCACCAAAACGAGCAAGGGCGCGCTGCGGCAAAATCAGTTTGGTGCTTCAGCCGGCGGGCCGGTTATTAAGAACAAGACCTTCATTTTTGGAGATTATGACGGCCGGCGAATCCGCCAGGGCGCGCTTCGTAACCCGACCGTTCCGACCGACCTCCAGCGGAATAGCGGTTTTACCGACTTCCGCGACGTGCTCGCTGCGGTGAGCGGAACCAAAAGCGATCTTTTGGGCCGGACATTCCCGGCCGCAACCATATTCGACCCCGCCACAACGCGGCCGGTCACCGCCGCCCAAGTGGATTCGGTCACCGGACTCCTCGCTACAAGCAATGGGTTCGTGCGGGATCCTTTCTATACTGGCGGCAGCATCGTCGGCATTACCGACTTTACCGGGGGGACGCAGTTCTTGAATCAACTTCCTACGGGCCGCCTCGATCCAAACGTCATTAAACTCTTAAACCTCTATCCCTCGGCCAACCAGGCGGGTGTTTTCAACAATTACTCGGCGAATCGCAGCCAGCCCGACGACAGTAACCATTTCGATATTCGCGCCGACCAGGATTTCAGCCAACGTGATCAGCTTTTCGGCCGAGTGAGCTATACAAAGCGGCATGCTAACTTTCCCGGCGATTTCATCGGCCTGGGTGACAACGCGGGATTTGGCCAGGGGGACTTCAAGGATAACTCTATCAATCTGGCCATCAGCGAGACGCATTCTTTTTCGGCCACCATGATCAATGAATTCCGCTTCGGCTACAGCCGCCTGCGTACCTCCTCGGAGCCTCCCATTACCGGCACCGCAGGGATCCCAGCACAGTTCGGTATCCAAGGCATTCCGCAAGGCAATGGCAACGGAGGCTTGCCGACCATAAATATCGATGGCCTTACTTCTCTAGGGGCCGGTGCATTTGCAAGCCCCAATCGTCGGGTCAGCGACACCATTCAGTTTACCGAGAACCTCACGAAAACCCACGGCGCTCATAGTTTCAAAGGCGGCTTTGAATATCAGTCCGTGCACTTCCCGTGGATCGACCCGGCGTGGTCACGAGGGAGCTTCAGTTTCGGAGGCTACACCGGAATCCCGAATGGTGTTAGCAGCGGCGTGGGCACTGCAGATATTCTCCTCGCTCCTGAAGCGTCCACGGTACCGGGCGGCGTGGATTTCGTCGGCGGCTCGAACACTGTGTTTGCATCGAACATAACGCAACCCGACGACCTCCGCCGGTACTATGGAACCTACTTTCAGGATGACTGGAAAGTGACGTCCAAGCTCACCTTGAACTTAGGTCTGCGGTGGGAGGTCTTTGGTCAGATAGAGGACATCAACGGCAAACAGGCGAACCTGATACCCGGCGCGCCGAACGGCACCGGGGCCGAGTATTTGCTCCTGAACTCCCAAAAGAGCCAGCCCTTGTCTCCGTCTTTCACCTCGCTCCTGGCCAAGGATGGAATCGAGCTTCGATATATAAGCGACAGCAGCGTCACTACTACGCCCCTCACCAATTTCGCGCCACGCATAGGGCTGGCTTATCAGCTAACCCCCAAGTTCGTGACCCGCGCGGGGTATGGAATTTTCTACGGAGGATTTGAGAATGTCGGTGGCGCGCCCGATCCCGGCTACACCTACCCATACGCCGTCAACCTCGCGTTCTTTAGAGAGAACGACGTTTCGCCCCTCGTCTACCCCAACGGACAGCGGGCTACACTCGAAGCTGGTCTGTCAGCCGCGAACCCCGATCCCGCAAGTCCTAATTTCGATGCCCATGGCTTGGGGTTACTGGGCTTCGCGCGGCCCTGGAAAACCGCCTACACCCAGCAGTGGAACCTGGCCTTCCAGTACCAGTTGACTCCCAGCCAGACCGTCACGCTAGCTTATGTCGGCAACAGCACTCATCACATGCTCGATGGCGACAAACGAAACGTTACCACCGAGATCCTCCCACCCGGAACGGATCCCCAGCAATATGTTCCGTTTCCGGATTTTTCCCGCAATAGCGATTACGTCGCCCCCAACGGGGATGCCTATTACCATGGTGTCTCCGTCGCGCTAGAGCGCAGATTCAGCCAGGGCCTGAACCTGCTCGTTAATTACACGCGCTCGGTATGCAAAACGGACAACAAGAATATCCTTGGTATCAGCGAGAATGATTTCGCTCGCGCACCGCTACTCCCTGGATTTGGACTTAAACGCGATTATCGGTATTGCGGCAACGATGTTCCCAATATCTTTCGCACCAGCGGGATCTGGCAAGTCCCCATCGGCAAAGGTCACCGCCTCGCCGGCAACGCTTCTGGTTTTGTCAACCAGGCGATTGGCGGATGGAGCGCCCAGTGGATCTACACTCTCCAGGATGGATTCCCGTTTACCGTGGGATGCCCGACTCCCACTACCTCCAATTTTGGCTGTACCGCCTTCGTGGTGTCGGGTCAGAATCTTTACGCGCATTCCGGACCTCATGGCATCAACCAATTTCTCAACCCCGCGGCATTCACGAATCCGCCCGTGGCCACGACGATTGGCCAGACCGATTACTCTCCCCTGGGTGGTCAGGATACTCAAGTGCACGGCCCGGGGTATGACAACCTGGACTTTTCCCTGTTCAAGCAATTCCCCACCTCCGAGAGCACGCACCTCGAGTTCCGCAGTGAGTTCTTCAATTTCCTGAACCATCCGAATTTTTCGAATAGCTTCAGGACTTTGAACTTCACGGACACGCAGAATTTCGCACGCATCAACCGCACGCGGGGCATTGCGAGGCAGGTTCAGATGGGCCTGAAGTTTTACTGGTGAAGACAGCTCCAGGACGCGAGGCGCAAGTGCAGTCGAGCGGGGAAAATGCGGCGTTCTGGATCCGGTCCTGGTGTCGGCCGGCATTAAGATTCTCGGGTCCCCGGCGTTTTGCCTGAACGGCGTCGCCGCGGGACCAGTGTTACCATGGTCTCGATGCTGCCGAGTGTTTATTCCCGGTATCTCGGAATCGGCCGGTCGACGACAGCGCTTTTGCTCCTTTTCGGGTGCGCGACTTGTTCGGACTTTGCCGGTCCCGAGCAACCACGACGCTCGGAAAAATCCGGCCAAGCCGGTGAAGAGACGACACGCCGGTTTCAAGCCGCCGTCGTTGCCTACCAAGCCGAGCGCTTCAGCGAGGCACAACAGGAGC
>DATHIB010000026.1:0-2514 GCA_035490055.1 Candidatus Limnocylindria bacterium
CACCCAAAAATCCCGCCTCGGCACTCAATGCGGCAAACATCTCCGCCGAAACCTGCGGGCGATGCCACGCCGATGCGCGCCTAACGAGGCTCTATGATTTGCCGGCCGATCGCGTGCCCTCCTACGCCGACAGCTATCACGGATTGGCGTTGCGCGAGGGTTCCCTGACCACGGCGAACTGCGCGTCGTGCCACGGCGTGCATGACATTCTCCGCTCGAGCGATCCGCGCTCGACCGTGAACGCCGCAAACCTCGCCAAGACTTGCGGGCAGTGTCACACCGGAGTGAATGAAAAGTTTGCCATCGGACCAGTCCACTTCCGAATCGCGACCGGGCCGGCCCATCCGGTTGTTCAGTGGATCCGCTGGACTTACCTGCTTCCCCGATCCGTCGATAACATACCGCCGATTTCCGCTTCGGTTTGACACAGCCTTACGGCAGGCAGCAAAAATGG
Organism: Candidatus Limnocylindria bacterium; assembly: GCA_035490055.1. Lineage (GTDB taxonomy): Bacteria > Acidobacteriota > Terriglobia > Acidiferrales > UBA7541 > Acidiferrum. The sequence goes on from DATHIB010000026.1 coordinate 455, forward strand.
GCCTGCGAGGCTCCGGGCAGCAAAAACAACCTCCGTCAGATTTTTCACCCGCTGGGTGAGAGATTCCCCTATGATGCCGCCATGCGCAAAGAGCGAAGGCCTTCACCGACGGAATCTCCGTTGCTGTTCGAAGTCGATCCGCAACCGATCGAAGAAACGCTGACCGCTTTCGGCGGAATCCCACTGGTGGTGCAAACGTTCCGCTCGCTGGGACTGCCGAAGAGCGTTCAGGAGCAGGTGCAGGTAAAAGAACGAGACCGCGGCTACGACGAAGCGAGCCTGGTGGAGAGCTTCGTGATTCTCAATGCCGCCGGGGGCGAGTGCGTGGACGACTTTCAACGGCTGCGCGACGACCCTGGTCTGGGGGAATTGGTGGGGCATGAATTGCCTTCGCCCTCGGCGGCGCTGCAGTTTTTATATGCCTTCCATGAGCAGGAGAAGATTGAGGAAGCCAAGCAGCGGCGCTTGCCGAAGGAGATTGCTTATATTCCGGAAGAGACGGAGCCGATGGAAGGGCTGGGGGGAGTGAACCGCGATTTGGTACAGCGTGTGGGGCAGCGCTCGCCCGAGCAGCGCATCGCGACGGTGGATCAGGATGCCACTATTATCGAGAGCCGGAATAAGGAGGCGCTGCCCACTTATGAAGGGCCGCGCGGGTATCAGCCGATGCTGGCGGTGTGGGCAGAGATGGGACTGGTGTTGGCGGATGAATTTCGAGACGGGAATGTGCCGGCGCAGATGGAGCCGCGGGAAGTGGCCCGGCGGGCTTTTGCGGCCCTGCCGAGCACGGTGAAGGAATATTACTACCGAGGAGATTCGGCCTGTCACGAAAGCGAGCTGGTGAATTGGTTGCGGGATGAGAAGCGAGAAGGAGGGCCGGAGGGGCGGATCGGCTTTGCCATCAGCGCGCGGATGAGCGAGCCGTTGCACGCGGCCATCCGGGCGGTAGCGGAGGAACAGTGGAAGACGTATGGCGAGGCGCATCCGAGCGAGATCCGGGAGTGTGCCGAGGTACCGTTCGTGCCCAGCGAGAAGGTGGAGAAGAAGGATATAAAACCGCTGCGCTACGTAGCCATCCGCATTCGGAAGAAACAGGGGGAACTGTTTGAGGACGGGAGCGCGGTGCGGCATTTCGCGGTGCTATCGAACCGCTGGGAGTTGGAAGCGGCGCGGCTGATCGAGTGGCATCGGGAGAAGGCGGGCACGATCGAATTGGTGCACGACATCGTCAAGAATGACTTGGCCGGCGGGGTGTTGCCCTCGAAATACTTTGGGGCGAATGCAGCCTGGTTGCGACTGGCGGTGATTTCGCACAACGTGCTAACGGCGATGAAACGGCTGGCTCTGCCGGCGGAAATGTTAACGGCACGGCCGAAGCGGTTGCGCTTTCTGCTCTTCAACATGCCCGGGCGTTTAGCGCACCACGCGCGGAAAATGCTGTTGCGGTTGGCGGCGGTCGCGGAGTGGATTGCGATGTATCGCGAGGGACTCCGGCAGCTGGTGTTGGTGACGTGAGCGAGACTGCACCAGAGTAGTGCAGTTATCGACGGATTATACGAGGCAGTTTTTCCGCGCGGGTAGACCTGCCCTTATTTTTCACACACTTACAAATTGCTGCCTGCCTCTTTGCTCGAAAAAGAATGTACGTGAGAAAGAGCGAATGACGCGGGCTTCTGCAGTACAGATCTACCGTTAAATCTCGCCGTGAACGTCGGAATTCAAACCTTCTGTGGTCCTAACGACGGATTGGGGTTCTTCGCTATTGACTTGACTTTCAACCTTACAAGAGTCGTACGGGCAGGCCCAGTCGTTCTCTTTTTAGTTTCTGCTTTCCAATTCCTCTTTGCCGCTCAGCACGGGATGCTACCGCGCTTCCCATTCCTGGTTTAGCCGGCGCACGGTTTCTCCGCAGCGCACGGCCAGTGTTATGAGTCTCTCCCGGCGGCGATGCACTCTGCTATGGCTTCGCCGCTACGGTTTGGCCTTCTTCGCCGGGGCTGGAGCTGTCGTTTTCTTCTTGGGTGTTTCACCGCCGCTCCGACTGAGCAGCGTCAAAGCGT
>DATHIB010000027.1:0-3914 GCA_035490055.1 Candidatus Limnocylindria bacterium
GGTGAGCAGATGCGTGCGTGCTGGGCCGCGACGCTTCTTGTCCTGGCTCAACCATCTCCAGCTTTCTGCGCCACTTGTAGAGGCACCGCGGTCGTACCCCAAGTTCTCGCGCTAACTCACCAACGTCTTCACAAGTCTCCATGCGTTCGACAGCCCTTCGTTGAAACTTCCGGGAGTATCGCTTTCTCTTCACTGTGTTCCTTTCCCGGAAACTGTGCCCTATTTTTGTGTGTCACTTCAAGGGTTCACTCCAAATGAAAGACGCCGGAATTGGATGTCCTGCACTCAGCTCGCTTTCAATTCCGGCGATCTTGCATTTCAGGAAATCATCACGTCAAGGCCTTACCGCGACAGTGATCGCCCGATCGCGCCGTTAGTTCCGGTTTGCCGACATAAGCGGCCAATCCTTTGAATCACACCCCCAGATAGGCGTAGCCGACAAGCTGTATTCTCTTCCAGTTGGATTTTTGCTTCAGGAGGAACAACGTTCGACCTGCTTCGCTGGTTCAACAGTCAAGTGGCCGCACTCCTCGCAATTGCTAAACGGTAGGCGACTACTCAGGACTATCCGCCGGTGCAGTGCCCGCGAGGGTGCATCAACGGTAGCCGAACAGAGGCGGGAACACGACAACCACCAGCGTCGCCCATGCGGCGAACACGGGCAGGTACGCGATCTGCCATCCCTCCAGAACGGCAAACGAGCTCCGGTGGCGCAGGAAGCGCGCATAGAGCCACGCCGACCATGTCAGGTTGACGAGCAGAATGAGGTTCTCGCCAAGAGCCGCCACCCGGTTGGGAGTGAAGCCAAACTCGGAGATGCGGGCTGCAATCGCCGCGAGCGCCACCCCATCAACTACGAGTGCGCTGAGCACGAGCAGCAGTTGCAGACCGTCGAAGAAGTCGGGCGGTGCCCGCGGGTCGCGCGCGGATGCCGCGTACAGGACAAGCCCGACGACGACCGCCAGCAGCAGATCGAAGCCGATTAGCACTTCCCGCTTCACGTTGATGGGGCTGCCCGTCCACGCCATCGTCGCCAGAAACACCAGCAGCAGCACGGTGAAGAGCGGCGTGAACAGCCTGGTCAGCACCGGCGCCATGTTCTCGATGACGCTTTGCTTCGCCTCGACCAGCCAGGATCCGATGAGGACGGCCCCTGCCGCCCCGCACGGGATCAGCCAGCCTGCGACGAACCGGTCAGGGTTCATCTCGATGGCGCGGAACATCATGAACGTAAAAGCGATCACGACGAACCCGCCGAGCGCGATGAGCACGTAGTAGATCGCCAGCTCGCCGGAGAACCGTACGAAGTTCATACGCCCGCCGTCTGCGAACCATCGGCCCCGGACATACGCAAAGCCGACGGCCAGCCAGAGAGCGATTGGCAAGTGCAGAAGGGTTAGTACCTCGGTGTCACTCCCCTTGGAGAAGGGAAAGACGTTGGCCAACACCGCCCCGGCCGCGAAGGGCATCGCGAGCCAGAGGCCGCTGACAACGTCCGACCCGCGCTTCCACATGAAGTAGGCGGTGAGCAGCGGAAAGACGAAGAGGCTGGCGTTCCTGGCGTAGAACAGCGGGAATTCCTCGTTCGGGTTGATCGGATGGCCGAACAGCGCCGGCACCTTGATGGCCAACGCCGCGGCCACGGCAAGACCCAGGACGACCAGCGTCTCGGCGTATGACTTGTTCGCCGGCTCATCGGCGTCGGGGGCCATGACCAACTGCTTCCACAGTCGCTCGGAATGCGCGCGTGCGAACTCGCGCGACAGCGCATCGAGATTGCCCATGCGCTTGACCGCGACTAAGAAAGCTTCATCTCCTGTCAGGCCGGCCTCGGTGAGCGCCGCCAGCTGATCGCGCAGATGTCCCTCGAGCTCCTCCACGTCGGGACCGTGAAGACCCTGGCGGCGGCGTATGTACGCGCGCCACTGCGCGATTTGCTCTTCGAGCGTTTGATCGGCGAAGGTCATCATGTCGTGCACGCCTTCATCCAGATGCCTCGCAGAGTACAATCCACGACCTGCCACTGCTGCCGCTGGGCTGCGAGCTGCGCCCGGCCTTCTCTAGTGATCCGGTAGTACTTACGCCTGCGGCCGTTCTCGGAGGCGGACCACTTCGCTGCGACGTGACCTTGGCGCTCAAGCCGGTGTAGCACGGGATAGAGCATGCCGTCGGTCCACTGTAGATGCCCACCTGATAACTCGGTCACTCGCTTGATGATGGCGTAGCCGTAACTGTCGCCTTCGGCAAGGATGGCGAGCACGAGCGGCGTGGCAGAAGCAGCAACCAAGTCCTTGCTCATGTCCATACGTAGAAGTCTTATACATTGCGCTTCTATGTATGTCAATAACCTAAGGTCACCGTCTCGATGGATGGAAGCAGGAAGGACGTTGGACAACGGCGCTGCAACTTGAAGTTGACACCTCTGGCGCGAAAATCGGTCCTCTGTTACGGTGCTGTTTACTAAAACTTGGACGGATTAAGGAAGAGTTGTAGAACTGCAGTTCGGTCCCAGTCACGATTGTTGGCGGTTGACGGGCAACTCGCAAGTAATGCAAATGTTGCAGACGGCGGCATTCGTAAGGGTACCCGCTCGGGCGAGATTCGCCCAATAATTCGTCCCTGGCCAGTCCCTTCGCTACGACCCAACCGCGCCGCCTCCGGCGTCGCAGGCCTTCGCTGCGAAAGTGGCCAGCGCAAGACAAATCATGCTCTAATGGCGGAACGTCGACGGGCAAACCTCAGCCCGAAAACCTATTCCACTTAACATATATGTAGGACATAAAAATGTCTCCTTTTTCTGCCCCATTTTCTGGGGCACCCCAAAGCGAGAGGCCGCTGCTCCCAAGGCGAAGGCGGCTGCATTCTATGAGGGGCCCGCGCCGGTCGGGAGGAGCCGGGAAAGCAGAAGCCGCGAAGTGCGTTTTTTGCATCCCGCATACGGGACCGCGGGCGCAGGAATTTGGCCCGAAGCCGTGCCCAGAACAATGAGCGGCAGAAAAGGAGCAAGCCTACTGAAGTGTGAAGATCGGTGCGGTATCGGCCGAACTATGTGAGCAATTAAAGCGGAAGAGAAAAATCAGCCGTGCCACGATTGCCACAGGTTCCACAATGGTGCTCGATTCGAGTGGCACCTCCGACGGCGATAGCCGCATGGCTGTGGGAAATGCGCTTGGCGATTGTGGCTAGAGTGCGTGACCGCAATCCCCGAGTCCTCACGGATGAACGCGGATGATCGTCTTTCCCTTGCGTCGCTCGGTCGGGTTGAAGGCGGCGACGGCATCGTCGAGAGTCGAGACGTTGCCGATGTTCGTCCGCAGTCGACCACCCCGCACCCGCTGGACGACCTCACTCAATTGGGCACGATCGGGTACGACGACGAAGTCGATAGTCAGGCCGCCAGAGGGCCGCGCCTCGGTCGGGCCGGTGACGGTCACCAGCGTTCCTCCGGCGCGAATCAGGCCCGCAGACCGCTTCCCGATATCGCCGCCGATGACATCGAAAACCAGATCGACTTCGCCGCCGTCTTCCAGGGCGTCGTTATCGAGGTCGACGAACTGCTGTGCGCCGAAGTCGAGAGCCGTCTGACGGCCGCCAGCGCGCCCGGTGCCGATGACGTACGCGCCGGTCTCACGTGCGAGCTGGGTCGCCATCGAACCGACTACGCCGGCCGCACCGTGCACGAGGACTTTCTGCCCCGCGTGAAGGCGGCCGTGCTCGAACAGCCCCTGCCACGCGGTCAGGCCCGGCATCACGAGGGCAGCGCCCACCGTGAAGTCAACGTCGCCCGGCAGCGGTGTGAGGTTGCGTGCCTCGACGGCCACATACTCCGCCAGCGTGCCGTCGCGATACCAGTCCGTGAGGCCGAACACCCGCTGTCCAATCGACAGCCCCGTCGTGCCATAGCCGAGAGCGGT
>DATHIB010000028.1:0-2845 GCA_035490055.1 Candidatus Limnocylindria bacterium
CAAAAGCCGACCAGACCACCAAGCGGAACAACAACGGATCGAGTTTCTGGAAAAGAAGATCCAGACCAAGGACGAGGTGCTGGCCGAACTGATGGCCGAGCACATCGCTTTAAAAAAAAGTCTTGGGGAGCTCTGATCAAGGTGTGGGTGCCGCACGTCCAGAAGCCCGGTTGTAGGAAATGCGGGTGATACGGAGTGATGTTCGCACTTCGATCTCCTCGAACGCCGTTTCTGGATTGCTTGCGAGTTGCCGATGCGCCCGGAATGTGGGAAGCGCAAACGGCACTTCTACCTGTAGTGACCGCTGACCAGAACAACAATGCTCTCGGCCTGTGAGACTTAGCCAAAAGTCCCTGCCGATTACTTGAAATATGGTGTACTAGCTGTTATAACACACGAGTGATTCCATTCCGTGTGTCGTTCGAGCCAGGTATCTCGCTTTATGAGCAAGTCGTATATGCCGCTAAGAAGGCTGTGGTCTCAGGCCAGATGCGCGCCGGTGACCCGTTTCCCTCCGTGCGAGAACTCAGCAAAACTTTGAAAATCAATCCCAATACAGCTCATAAGGTAGTCACGCACCTGGTAGCGGAAGGCGTACTCGAGGTTCATTCCGGCATCGGCACAGTGGTGGCGAAACGCGCGTGCTCGAGCGCGGCCGACAGGAGCGACCTGCTCAATAAAGAACTGGAGCAACTGATAGTCGAGGCCAAGAGGTTGGGTTTGACCTTCGATGATGTGACATCGGCGGTCGCTCAGCATTGGAAGCGTCTAGACGGGAGCAAGAAATGATCGACATTTTGCGAACGATTGATCTCTCGAAACGATTCCGCAAGACAGTGGTCCTCGACCACCTGAACATGATCGTGCCCGAGCATAGCGTATATGGCTTGGTTGGCCCGAATGGAGCGGGCAAAACTACAACCATCAAGATTCTAATGAACGCTCGGCAGCCAACCGAGGGGACGGCAGAGGTATTCGGTCGTGACTCGCGAAAACTCTCCCCAGAAGATTTCACGCAAATCGGCTATGTGTCAGAGAACCAGCAGATGCCGGAGTGGATGACGGTCGCATACTTCATGAACTACCTAAGACCCTTCTATCCAGATTGGGACGCCGCGCGTGCTCAGGACCTAATGCGGCAGTTCGAACTTCCGCCTGATCGCAAGATCAGGAATTTGTCGCACGGAATGCGGATGAAGGCCGCCCTAGCGTCTTCGCTTGCCCACAGGCCTCGGTTAATTGTTCTTGACGAGCCGTTTACAGGCCTCGATGCACTCGTACGCGATGAGTTGATCGAGGGCGTGTTGGAATGCGCGGATGGGGCAACAATCCTGATCTCATCCCATGATCTTTCCGAAGTCGAGAGCTTCGCCAGTCATATAGGTTACCTAGACCGTGGGCGTCTGCAGTTCTCCGAAGAGATGACGTCATTGGTGGACCGTTTTCGCGAAATCGAAATTACGCTCGCGAATCCCTCACAGTCACCGATATCGTGGCCAGCGGCATGGCTGAACACAGAACAGTCCACGACCGTAGTCCGCTTCGTTGATACGCAGTTTGAACGGGAACGAACGATCGCCGAAGTTCACCGCTTGTTCGGGAACACCCATCAAATCTCTGTGAATCCCATGCCTCTCCGGGCGATTTTCGTAACTCTGGCCAAGGCTGGCCGAAAGGCGGCATAGGTAAAAATGCGACAAACACTGCATATTTTCAAAAAAGACGTTCGTCACCTTTGGTTCGAGATCGCAGTGGTGATTTCGGTGGTTGCCGCATTCACCTTCACGGGAGCGCGTCGCGCGCTATGGCTAGCGGACCCCGTAACGAACAGAATCGCCGCTTGGACATTGGTAATGATCCTGTTGCCCCTAGCTTGGTGGACACTCATCGCGCGGGTGATTCATGACGAGGCCCTACCAGGGGACAGCCAGTTCTGGATCACGCGACCGTACTCATGGAAGAGCCTGCTCGGAGCGAAGGGGCTGTTCATCCTGGCCTTCATAAATCTTCCCATGTTGTTGGCTGACGGAGTCATTGTTCGCGCCTACGGATTGCCGCTCGGGGCCGAATTGCCAGGCCTGCTTTGGAGTCAAGTACTGCTTGCGATCGCCTTCATCCTACCGATCGCTGCGTTATCCGCCCTGACCGGCGGATTCGTACAGTTGATATTTGCAATCCTGACGCCTTGCGTAATTGCATTGGGCGTTGCCATCATCGCGCCAGAGGTCGTTCTCGGTGGCTTCTGGGGTGGGTCGGATTGGGTCAAGGCTTATTATGTGTTTCTGGTTATCAGTATCGCCGGGCTGGCAATTCTTGTCTGGCAATACTCAATGCGGAGAACTGCCGCCGCTCGCTCTTTGGCAGTCGCGACGGGAATTCTAGCGGTTCTGGGAATGATGCTGATTCCGTGGTCCGCAGCTTTCAGGATTCAATCTTGGCTCTCCAAGCAACGCGTGGACCAGTCCTTGGTTCATGTGGATTTCGATTTGGGTAATCGGTGGTTGACTCGGGCGGTTATTGAAGGTGGCGATCGGGTTCGCGTCGAGCTCCCGCTTAACATTACGGGACTTCCTCCCGGCATGATTGCAAAACCGGAAGGATTCTCCGTACAACTCCAGGCCTCAGATGGGACGATGTGGCAAGCAGACCAACTTCCATTGAGGCATACAAGCAACATGGGCCAAGAGTTTTCACTGCAGGCTACCTTCAGAACTCCTGACATGGGTTGTCGGTAACCTGTCCGCTTTTTGCTACAAGACAGGAGGGTGCGACCACATAACGCATTTGAAGCCGGGTGCCCGGGAATAACGTGTTCGTCTTGTTGAGTGTCTCGCAAAGGGCTTCG
>DATHIB010000029.1:0-17331 GCA_035490055.1 Candidatus Limnocylindria bacterium
CGGATAACTTGTCTTGTTGTGATCAAATTCAGGGACGGCGCGGATGGGGCGCCAGCCAGTAGCGGTGTGGCAGTTCTCGCAAGGGATGGCAAGCGGTCCGTGCGGACTGCGCGTGGTCTCCCGCTGCGGTGCGGGCACGGGGGCGCTCGCTGCCGACGAAGAGAAGAGCAGCAAGCAACACAGGATCTGAATGGACTTAGACGTAACAGGCCCCCTAAGCTTCAGCTTCCATGAATGCGATTCCGCTGGACGAGTTGTGGTACCCCATCATCATGGTAACTCCAGGGAGGATTATGGTCTTTGCGCCGGGGCAATAACAACTGTACCGACGTTCAGTTTATGGCCAGGGATGATTTAACGCCAAATTAGTACCAAGACTGTCAGTACTCTTGTAACCTTGCCTATAAAAGAGAGAGCCAGATTCTAAGCGTGGCGGATTCTTTGCCAAGCTTCGGAGCTCACTTCTGCAGCACATCCCTCTTTGCGCGAAATCCATCGGCTGGGACGGCAGCGCGGCCAGAGTGGGGGACAGATTCAAAAGTTCGGTAAGAAGCGTTCTCCCAATCGCGGCGGGAGGGTTTACGTACTGCAGAGCACTTGACTTCAAAGGGCCGATGTTCGGGCCGTGGCAATCAGAGCACTTCGAAGGCGCCTGTTTGTAGACAATCACAGGCTTGGCGTCAACCATGCGCGTCTGCTTATGGCATTTGTCGCAAGCCACGCCTTCATGGCCGCCCTGCAAGGGGAAATGCGTCCGGGTGTCATGGTTGAAAGTGGAGGGCGCCCAGCGCTGCGAGTCGTGGCAGTCCGCACACGGTGTCTTCCCGGCCTTGGCGAATTGGCCGTCATGAGCATCTTTGTGACAATCCTCGCAGACTTGCGAGGTGTCCTTGAACTGTATTTCCTTTTTGCCGACAGGCGCCTTGTGACAATCACCGCACTTGACGGCGCGATGCGCTCCGAGCAACGGGAACTTGGTTTTCGAATGGTCGAAGCCATTCACGTCCGCCCAGGACCTCACGTTATGGCAGGCTTCGCATCCCTGAGGCGTGCCGTCGGCACGCCGCCGCGCCATGCGTTCTTTGAATTCGCCATGATGGACATCTTCATGGCAGGCGGTGCAGGTCCGATCTTCGAAATGGAACGGCAGGATTTTATCCTTCCGTCCGGCGGCACCGACTTTGTGACAGTCGGAACAAGGCACAGCCGCGTGGGCTCCGGTCAGGGCGAAACGTGCTTTGCGATGTTTGGCGATCGTAAATGTGGAACGGTGAAAATCCAGAACGGTATGACAATCCTCGCATTTGTCTCGATACGGCGCGGCTTTAAATTGTCCGTCATGGGCATCCTTGTGACAGTCGGTACAGGCCGCGAATTTCACCTTATAGATGGTGTCCTTGCCCGCGGGTAGATGGCACTTGTCGCATTCAACGATAATGTGTTTGCCCTTAAGCGGGTACTTGGATGTGTCGTGCTCTTTCACGCCGAAAAGCGAGGGTTTCCAGCCATCCACGGTGTGGCATTCCGCGCACTCGCCCTTTTTGGGACGTGCTTCGAACTGGCCCTTGTGGGGGTCTGGTTTATGACAATTATTGCAATTATTAAACGGCAGGAGCTTTTTGAAATCACCCTTCAAATGGCACTCAGCGCAGCCGACCGTGGCGTGCTTTCCGAGAAGCGGGTACTTGGTCTTGGAATGGTCGAATTCAAATCGCGGTAACAATTTTTTCCAGCCCGCGGTGGTGTGACATTCTTCGCAACGCTGCTTGAAGGAACCTTTGTGCGGGTCGATATGACAGTCGTTGCAGGCCTGGAACTTCATGTCCCGGTAGCGTGCTGGGCCGCCGGGCACATCCGGCTTGTGGCACTTCTCGCACTCGACCTTGAGGTGAAGACCCGTCAGGGGATAGCGCGTCTTGGAGTGATCGAATTGCTTTGCCGCCTTCCAGTCCACGTAATTATGACATTGCAGGCAATTGTCCCCGAGCTGGCCTTTGTGCACATCTTTGTGGCACGGTACGCAATTTTGCGACAACCCAAAAAAGGACTTCGAAGGATCTTTCATCTTGATGAGCGCGCGTTCATTGGAAACCATGTATGCCGGCATGTGGCACTTCTCGCAAGCAAGGCCCGCATGCTTCCCTTCCAGGATATAGCCCGTCAACCGGTGATCGAATTGTTTTTGTGAAGGCTCCCAGTGGATGAGGCCGAAATCCACGCCGTTGTGATCGAGGTGGCAGCGGACACAATCTTTACCATTGGGATTCTTCATCTGGATCTGGGCATGATATCCGTGCTTCGCGGCCAATCGTTGGGCCACTTCTTTATGACAATCCAGGCATTTGAAAGTAGGCGTGCTGGTGCCGAATTGGTGGCAGCTCGCGCATTGTATGGTTCCGCTTAAGGACTGGTGGGCCTTCGCAAGGGGGCCCGGCGAAATTTGTGCCTGTGCAGGAACGCAGGCAACGAAAACTAATATGAATAAAATGGAAAGGGGTATCGCCAACGGGCTAATGGGACAAACTCGGGAAGAAGCACGCTTCGCTGTTGGCCCGTTGAAATACACCAATCCCTCCCTCAGGGAGATTTGAATCAATGCTACGAGGGCTCGGTAGCGGCATGGTAGCACACGAGGAAGACTTTTTCGCGCACCTTACTCCCGATGGTGTTCATATTTGAAAGGTGCAGGGAGTATCTTCAGCACAAGCGCTTGGGCCAACAAGGTAGAACTTAGTATGCAGCATGAGCGAAAGCATTCGGGATGGGCGAGCTGCCCGCCATGCCACGGGAAGAAGGATTGGGAACAGCCCCAATGTGCCGACCTGGCGGTTTCTTCGGGGGCAAGGGTTCGTGCCTGCATCTCCGGGCTGCGAGACCCCAGTTACCATCTCGACAGATCAAGGAGTATTTAAAAGACTTGTTTTTACCTTACTATATATTACTTCATTGGTAATAATTACGAAGCGGTTGGGAGGGCGTAAACACGTGATCCTTGGCCACACTGAACAACTCGAGGTGAGCAGTTTTCCAAAGCAAATGAATGAGGCCTCCGAAATGAGGCTGCAGTTGACATAATTGGCAGAAGCACTCGCAGAGTTATACGGGCTTCTGGAGGGCTATGCTCCGACGTAGTACACATTCGATCACCATGAAAGAGCGGAATCCGCGCTGCGATCAATGAAAAAGTTCTGAAGAACAACAGAACAACGGGCAGCGGATGATATTCGGATGATGCGGTCAATACCCTTTCATCCCTGAAATTTATAGCCGATGCCGGGGACGGTAATGATCAGCTCAGGTTTTTTGGGGGCCTTCTCCAATTTCTGGCGTAAGCCGGCGACGTGAACATCAACGGTGCGTGTGAACGTGCCAACCTCGTAGCCCCACACCTCGCGTAAGATCTCATCACGGGAAAGAGTGATCCCGTTGTGCTCCGTGAAATAGCGCAGGAGTTGAAATTCCCGAGCAGAAAGATAAACAGGTTGGCCTTCGCGCGTAACCTGAGTGCCGCGAATATCCACGCGGATTGAGCCAAAGTGGAGAATGCCCTGGCCGGTTCGTGTGGGGGCGCGACGCAATAAGGCCTCGATACGGGCCATGAGTTCCAAAGTATCGAATGGTTTCGTAACGTAGTCATCTGCACCCAGTTTGAGACCAGCCACCTTGTCGACAATTTGGCCACGAGCGGTAAGCAGAAGGATTGGGGTTGCCAACCCCGCCAGCCGGATGTCGCGACAGACGTCAAGACCACTGCGGCGAGGCAGCATGATATCGAGGATGATCAAATCGAAGGGTAAACTGGTCGCCTTTTCGAAGCCTTGTTCCCCATCGGGAGAGAAATCAACGACGTAACCCTCGCTTTGCAGACGATCGCTCAGGGTCATCCGCAATGCTTGTTCGTCTTCCACCAACAGAATATTCTCGTTCATGTTCGAATAGACGGATCTGGTTTAGAAGTGACGGACGCCATTTCCGATTCTTGTTTCTCGACGATTGGCAAGTGGAGGGTGAATATACTCCCAACCGCCAGTTCACTAACCACGGAAAGTGTTGCTCCCATGGCTTCGGCAATGCTCTTCGCGAGAGACAATCCCAAACCTGTCCCGTGAATCTGGGCAGCCGTGACCGCGGCTCCGCGAAAAAAGGGCTCGAAAATGTGCGGCATCTCCAAGCGGTCAATGCCCATACCGCGATCTTGAACGGTGATCCGGATTTCCCTGCTGCTTCGCTCTTCGGAATCGTGGACGAAAGCGTGGATACCGATCCAGCGGCTTTCCCCACTGTACTTCACGGCATTTACGATCAAGTTCTGCAGGCATTGAGAGAGCGCGGACAAATCACCCATTACGCAGGGCAGCCCGGATTCGATGCGCCGCTCAATCACAAAGCCTATTTCCTGCACCAATTCCGCAGTATTGTCCAGCACGGCATCGATGATTCGCGACACCTGCAGTGGGCGCAGAGTATAGCGGTTCTTACCTTCTTTCGTCGAGGCAAACAGCAGAATCTGGTTTACAAGCTCGGTGATCTGCCGACATTGGTTTTGGATTGCGGAGCCATAACTCTTCAGCTGATCCTTCCCGCCCACAAGACCGTCTGCAATATTATCCGCCGCGGAGGAGATGACCGCCAGGGGCGTGCGTAGCTCATGGGAGACGGAGGCCACAAACTCCATTTGCAGCTTGGCCAGTTGGATCGCGCCGAGCATTTTGCTTCTCTGGATGGCCCAGACGGAAGCGCTGGCCAACGCCAAGGTAATACCGAGGACACCGATCAGCCTGAAGATGGTGCGCCGAGAGGTGGCAGCGACGTTGGCAAGCTGCTGAGATGCCTGCCCATCGTAGAGCCGCTTGATTTCCTGCAAGTCTTGGCGGACACGTTCGAAGGACGGCACACCCCCCTTAAGATCCAGGTTGACCGCTTCTTTGGTGCTGCCCTCAAGAATCGAAGCTAACACTTCATTGCGCACACCAAGATAGCCGGACCAATCGAGTTGGAGACGCCTGCCCACCTCGATTTCGTGAGGCATTCGAGCCTGACGCAGATATTCGCTAATTCCTTCGTTAACAAGCCGGTCGGCTTCGCGCGACTGGTCGGCATATTCCAGTTGGAGATTGCTGTCGTTGGTAGTCAAGGCGTAGAAAGTGCTACGACGGGTCTCCTGGACTTCATATTGCAGCTCTCCAATCCTCTGAAGCCCCTGCACGGACCCAGCGTACATTTTCTGGGCCTCAACGTTCGTGGTATGAAGATCGCGTATCACGAATAGGCCAACAACGGTAACGACAAGGAACACGATGAGAAGCAGCAAGGATGAATTGTACGGGGATGCAAGAGCCAAGACACGGTCCAACAGCGCAGCCGGGCCGGCCAATGTCCCTCTGCGTGCGCGTTTGTTTTGCCCGTTCATATCTATTTGGAAGAGCGTGGTGGCACGTGAAGCCTGTATCCCTTATCCTCGGGACCGCGCTCATCGATCCGAATGGCTTTTACCGAGGGGTCCAAATCCGAGACACGAAGATAGCCTATGGCGCCGGGCACGTTAAATACGAATTTGCGCACACCCACGGGAGTTGCCAGGGTTTTTGGTGAAACAAGCACTTCGCCAGTGAAAACGCCGTGCAGGAAGTGATTATTGAAATCGGTTTCATTCATCTGGCAGATATCGCGAAGCACCACGGCGCGCTCAGGCTGGCCGGGCTCCATCATCACGAGGGTGATGCGACGGCCATTTGGCCAGTGACTGCGCTCACCAAGAAAAATTCTTCGCAGTTCGGGCATGGAAAGATTCTGAACCGGGTTAGAAAGGTTAACGACAACGGCCAAATTTTGCTCGGACGCGATCTGCGGCTCCGGCAATGAACTGGAGTTTAGCGCAAACCCTAAGGAGAGCGCCGCAATGGAGAAAACGGCACTCACCAAAATGAACAGCAAACCTGCCAGGCGACGCATGCGTTGGTCTTTCTAGAACGTAAACCCGACTTGAAGAGCAAGCGCATTGACCGCCGGCTGTCCTCGCAAGGCGGTGTAGTCATATTGCAGCTTCAGAGCCACTGTCTCGCTGGCATCATAACGAAGACCTATGGACGGGCCTTGGCGCAATCCAACGTCGGGGAAGATGGGCTCGGTCCTAGAGGCGTTCACATACTGGTATCGGAAGTAGGGCCGATAGGAGCCGAATTGTTTTGAAACCTGGGTGTAAAACCCCGGGGTATTGAATACGCGTGGAATACCGTTAGGGGCATGACGAACAATAAGGGCTTCGTTCAGCCATTCAAACTTCGAACGCACCAAGACGGCGTGCGCCGCAAAGATAGTTTCTCCGATTCTGGGGAGGTTTGCCGGCGCAAGCAGGTCACGGTAAGCCGAAAAGCCTACTTGTAGGCCACGAACTGCGTCGGGACGGGCGAAAAGGGCAAGGTTGAAGGCCTTATGGTTCTGGTCATCAACCACATTCTGCACCGGTTCCTCAGTAATCGGGGAACGCGAGGCACGCCCGTTCCCAACCTCTGCGACGTAGTGCAAGCCGAGATGGCCGGAGGGGATCAAACCCGACGCCGACGCACCCACAGTATGAACCGGCAGAATTCCTCCGCGGTCCTCGAATTGAAAGAGAAAGGGGCGGCCCGTCGTTGTTTGAAACCAAGTGCTATGGTGATAGGCCGTGTTGTAGTAGCCGATCGCAGTATGATATCTGCCGACGGCAAGCTTGAAATTATCACTGCGGGAATACTGAAGAACCATGCGTTCGACATCCACACCGAAGGAATTATTTTCTCCACGTGTTTCGCCGAAAATGTTGTCCGGTCCGCCTTCAAAGACAATTTCACTGAGGAACTTGAATTTTTCCGAGATGTCCGAGTTGATGAAAAGGTTGAGTTGGCCAAGGCTGAAGGCGGTCGTATCGTGCCTCTGGCTATCCCCGTGAAGTGTGATATCGCCGAAGCCGCGCATGCGCAACAACGTCTTGCCAGCATCCATTCTCTCAGTTACCGCGTTGTCCGTCTGCAGCTCAGTTTCACTTGCGGGAGGCGCACTCGTTTGGGGGGGTAGAGAAGGAAGGCTTACAGGGGCGGTTTGCTGCTTGGCCGCTTCTAATTGCTTGACTCTAGCCTCCAACTGATCAATTCGTTGGAGCAAGAGCTGCAATGTTTGCTTATCTGCAGCCGCGTCGGCGGCGGGTTGCTGCGCCCGGAGAATCGTGGTGCTGACGAGAATTCCCAGAAGCAGCGGGAATATCCGCCATACGATCATCCGACCGATGAGCTTCAGAGCCAAATTAACTCTGATGGGTGAGGGACTAGAGAACTTCATGCATTCCTCCTTCAGCTATGCATTCGCAATGGGCAGCAGGCGTTGACCCTCTTAAGGTAGCTTAATGTGCGGTCGCTGGCGGGGAGGATGTCGTGATGGTATAGAAGCAGTTGCGTGTGGCTCCCCGCTTTCCTGCTATCGGAAGATGGGCCTTTGGGTAGTGCCCCTCTCAAAATGAGACAGGCCGCTTAGATCTGATTCGGGGCCTCCGGGATCAAGAGAAGCAGTGTGGGCAAGCGTGAGCCGCTGCAGAGGACAACGAAAGAGCAATGGGAGATCGTGTTGGGAGGTTCGAAGAGAGGGACCGCATCGGAGACGTGAGGACGACACCGCGCATGGCCCCAGGGTTGTTTTATCGCTGGAAGGTTTCCTTTTGCCGAATAGTTACTCTCCAGCTTAAACATTGGTTCTCGATTGCCGGCGTGATCGCGGTAGGCAGCTTGCATCGATAAGTCATCAAGGCCGCTAGAGTTCACTCAGGTTGATCCATCTGAGGAAACGAATTCATCATGGAAATCAATCTGGCGGCATCAGAAATTGCAGCCCTGGAAGCAGTGTTGGCGCTGGGCGCGTAGCGCACAACAGCTGGGGGCACAACTTTGGGTTGGCCGGGCACGGAGAATTCGGTGGCAACGGAACTCTGATCCTGCGAGGGGTTATTGCCGGGATCCGGCTGCGAGCGTCGCTGGGCATCTTTCTTGCGGTTGAAATCGCCGATGATTCGAGCGACATAAGCCAGGGTCTCCGGGTAGGGAGGCACGCCGTGATATTGTTCGACGCGATCTGGTCCGGCGTTGTAGGCCGCCAGAGCTTTACTAAGATCGTTGTGATAGCGGGACAGTAGTTCACCCAAATAGCGTGTTCCACCTTCCACGTTGGCAGCGGGGTCCATGGCGTTCTGTACGCCCATCCGGGCAGCAGTCTGCGGCATCAGCTGCATTAGCCCCCGCGCGCCTTTCGGGGAGACTGCATTGGGATCGAATCCGCTTTCGACAAGAATCAAGGAGTTGACCAGATCGGGGTCAACGTTGTTTCGTTTGCTGGCGGCAGTGACGACCGAGTCGAGGCCGCGGGGAGGTGCGGAGCTGACGGCTGGCCGCAAGGGTGACTCCAATTCTTCGAAGCGCACGATGTCGGCGGTAGGTACGTCAATGTAATTGTCTGGTGTCCCGCTTAGGTATAGGCGAGTCGCCGTTTCTCGCGCTTCGCGACGTTCATGCCGTATGGCAAAGCCATTGCGCAAGATGGCCATGTCCGCAGCGGACGCTGATGGACTAGCCAGAAAGATCAAAGCCGCAACGATGCCAAGTTTGTGACCAAGTTTCATACCTGAGACACTTACTCCACGGGACGCAGGATATCCCGCATAGGCAGCCGTGAATTCAGCAGCCAGCCGAGCCAGGCAAGAACGAATATCAACGTATCTTGTCAGTTCGTCTTTGCGCTACAACAACCTTGACGGCGAATTCTCGGCCTATGAAAATTCATGATTGGCTGTCAGTAGTGTCCCAACGTTGTGCCTTTTGCCTTCCGTAAATTATTGATGAGAAACGCATAAGCGGCAAATTCTCTTGGTCTCGATTTGAACGGCGAATGCCGATTCTGCCACCCTGCGAAGCGTAACTCCGTGGGGGACATCGATGAACCGAGGCAAGCTGGTGTTTGCGCAGCTAATGCAGCATCTTCCGTTGACCACCTTCCGCCGTTGCGTCACCCGCTATCGGGGCGCGTTCAAAGTGAAATCCTTCTCGTGCCTGGATCAATTCCTGTGTATGGCCTTCGCACAGTTGACCTTTCGGGAGAGCCTTCGAGACATCGAAGTATGCCTGCGCGCGCAAAGTTCCAAGCTCTATCATCTCGGGATTCGTTCGGCAGTGGCCCGCAATACGCTGGCCAATGCCAACGCTGTGCGCGACTGGCGCATCTATGCCGATTTTGCCCAAAGCCTGATCGGTATCGCCCGGCCGTTGTATGCGCAGGAGTCCTTCGGCGTCGATCTCCAAGAAACCGTCTACGCACTCGACACCACGACCATCGATCTGTGTCTGTCGGTATTTCCGTGGGCGGTGTTCCGCACGGCCAAGGCAGCCATCAAGCTGCATACGCTGCTCGATCTGCGGGGCAACATCCCCACCTTCATGCACATTAGTGATGGCAAGGTGCACGAGGTCAACATCCTCGACCAACTGTTGCCCGAGCCCGGCGCTTTCTACATCATGGATCGTGGCTTCCTCGACTTCGAGCGCCTCTATCGCTTCCACCAGGCCGGCAGCTTCTTCGTGACCCGTGGCAAGTCGAACCTCAAGGTCCAACGGCGCTACTCGCATCCGGTCGATCGCAAAACCGGGGTGATCTGCGACCAGACTGTCGTCCTTACTGGCTTCTACTCGCATCAAGGTTTCGAGGCACCGCTGCGGCGCATCCGCTTCAAGGATCCTAAAACCGCCAAGACCCTCATTTTTCTGACCAACAACTTCGTCTTGCCAGCATTTACGATCACTGAACTATACCGCTGCCGCTGGCAAGTGGAGCTCTTCTTCAAATGGATCAAGCAACATCTGCGAATCAAAGCTTTCTTCGGAACTTCGGAAAACGCGGTCAGGTCACAAATCTGGATCGCCGTCTCCGCCTACGTCTTAGTCGCCATCGTCAAGAAGCGACTGCAGCTCTCGGCCAGCTTATATGAAATCCTACAGATCCTGAGCCTGACCATGTTCGAGAAAATCCCGTTGGATCAACTACTTACGCAAACGATCAGCGAACAAATTCAACCCGTTTCCGATAACCAATTGATTTTGTTCGCATAACGTTGGGACACTACTGATTGGCTGTAAGACTTGAATAACTTATTCACTGATCTCGATTGTCGCGCGTAATCGACCTGGCTTCCGCACCTTGAACACCTTCGTACGCCTTTTCCACCTGGCCCGGTCTCTTTTTCTGGCAAAGGGTGGCCTTCTTCAAAATTTCCATTAAAAGGACATTTAATTCTTAGCGACCCTGACCACAATTGCCAACACCCGGGTATTTAAGGGGAGCGAAGGGTCTGTCTTTGCGCTAAGTCAATTAAGTAGGCCAAGTTTGTGGATTATAAGTGGCGGTGCTTCGAGAAAAGTGATTTCGAACCGTGGCCGTACATTTGCTCTTAGCCATCCACTGGGTTTGCCATTTTCAGAAACCTCGCGTGGTTCGGTCGGCTTTTCATGGTCCGAATGAGGCCTGGATGGCTGGCTCCGTGGAGGCAGCAACAACATGAAACATCTGCGTATCATACTGGCTTCGATCCTGGTTTTGGCGATCAGCGCGCCCACCTATTCCGATCAAGCGAAGGCTGCGTATAATCGCGGTGTTCGTGCCGAGTCGCAGAACCAAAACGATGCCGCCTGCGAAGCCTACAAGGAAGCGTACGCGCTGAAGCCCAAGGATCCGAAATACATGGCCGCCTACCTGCGGTCGCGAGCGTCTGCCGCAGCCGAGCATATGCAAAAGGGCCGATTGCTGCGCGATAAACTCAAATTAGAGGAAGCACTCGTGGAATTTCAGCGCGCGGCAGAGATTGACAGGTCCAACGTGGGGGCGCAAGAAGAGATGAGCCGCACCGCCACAATGATCAAAAAGCAAGCCCAGCAGGCAGGGGGTGCCGCCACCCCGACAGCGGAGTCACCGTTGAGCAAAATGATGGAAGATGTTGAAGGTCCAGTCGACCTGGAACCCTTTTCGGACACTCCGCTTACACTTCGCATGACGACTACGGCGGATAACGTCTATAAGACCATTGGCAAGCTAGCTGGAATCAACGTGCTGTTTGACCTGGACTACAAGCCCCAGCGTATCAATATCGAGCTGGACGACGTCCCCTTGCGCGAGGCCCTGAGGATGGTCGCCATGCAATCGAAGACCTTTTGGCGGCCGGTATCGACCAAGGCAATCTTTGTCGCCTCGGAAGGCAGACGCAAGGACTTTGAAGACAACGTGATGACGACGTTCTATCTACGCAATGCATCGACGCCGAGCGAGATACAAGAGGTGGTCGGCACCCTTAAGGGAATTCTGGACATCACCCGGATTCAAGTAAATCCCACGCACAGCGCGATCACGCTAAGGGGCACGCCGGACCAGCTGGTACTGGCGCAGAAATTGGTCTCCGACCTTGACAAGCCCAAGGCCGAAGTGGTGATCGATATCGCTGTGTTGCAAGTAAGCCGTGATCGAGTGCGCCATCTGGGTACGACTGTTCCAACGAAAACGTCCATCGCTCTTGCGGCTGCCCCACTGGGCGCGGGCGTGGTCAAACTGGGCTCGGTGAATGGAGGCATTTTCTCTGTAGGGGTTCCGGGCGGTTCGTTCGAGTTTCTTATGTCGGACGGCAACACCAAGGTTCTCCAGAACCCGGAAATCCGCGTCCTTGACCAACAAAAGGCTACTTTGAAAATCGGCGATCGCATACCAATCGCCACCGGGTCGTTTTCGTCAGCCGGCGGCGTCACTGGGGGAGGCATCAGCCCGCTGGTCAATACTCAATTTCAGTATATCGATGTTGGCGTGAATATCGACATTACTCCGCAAATTCACTCGAATCGCGAGGTCACCCTCAAGATGGTTTTGGAAGTTTCATCGGTCACGGGTACCTCAAATATCGGTGGAATTGATCAACCTACCATTGGACAGCGCCGCATCGAACACGAAACGCGGTTGGAGGACGGTGAGATTAACCTGGTGGGTGGCATTCTGCAAGATACAGAAACACAGTCACTGAGCGGTTATCCTTGGCTGGCAAAAATTCCCCTCTTGAAGTACTTGTTTGGTCAGGAGAACAAAGAACGGCACGAAAGCGAGATTGTCTTCGCGATCACACCTCACATCGTGCGGGCCGAGGAGATCACCGACGAGAATTTGCGGCTGATTGATATAGGCACCGGGACCTCTGTTGGCCTGCGGCGGCGAGAACCAAAGAAAAAGGCCGGTAGCACTGGGTCGCAGCCAAGCAAGCCCGCAGCTCGCGGTTCGGCGCGACCACAGAGCCCGACCTCTCTTCCAGCAGCACCTACTTCCTAATCGATTCCCCCTGGTGTCGTCGTGTTGCACTCAGGAGTTCGTGCAAGTGCTGCGCCCTGCTGGCCTGGCCAACTACGGATGTGCGCAATGGGGACGAATTCATTCCCTTTCCCAAATTTTTCCCTTCTGTTCCCGATTTGTGCAAGATATTTCACGAGTACCAGCGTGCCTCCAGTCAACTCTTTTGCAATGAATGACTTGCGGACAGGGGGGCTCGGCATGGAGCTTGCTTAGAATAAGGCAACACTCGCCTTGGGACGAGTGCTCACATGTACCGACTGGTCTGTTCGCTCTTCAAGCCTACAGTATTTTGTTCGGCCGGGAGAACTGCACCGTCCTTTCAAGGCTCCGTACGGCTTAAGGTCCAACCCACGCAGCCAGGACCTGTAACCCAATCGAGATACGGATTACGCTAAAATTATGGCAAACGCCCCGGTGGCATCACTCACAGCAAATTTGCAATTGCCGCAAAACGGCTCGGATATAAAGGTCGTGGCCCGCCAAGGGACCCAATATGCGGAGCTGTCCCAGCTATTTGCGGGTATTCCTCGGGCCGATTGCGCGATCATCGTAGCCGCCGCGCACCCAGCGAAGTTCACGCGCCGGCAGACGATCTTTTTCGCAGGCGACGCGATCAAGGACATCGTGTTGCTGACCGAAGGCTCTGTAAAAATAACGCAGCTGGGAGAGAATGGCAGCGCAGTCATCCTTCGACTCGAAGGACCTGGTGAAATAGTGGGGTCACTTGGTTCTGCGCAACGCGGTAGGCATTGCTCAACGGCGGAGGCACTTCTTCCGTGTAGGGCGCTGGTCTGGAATGCACCGACGTTTGAGGCCCTCTCACAACGTTTCCCTCTCCTTCAGCGCAACACGATGCGTATCATGGCAAAGCGCCTGCAGGTGCTCGAAGGCCGATTTCGAGAGATATCTACGGAAAGGGTTGCGCCACGACTGGCTCGTGAGCTAGTTCGGCTGCTTCCGCAAGTAGGCCGGAGAGTGGATGGCGCGCTGGAAATCAACCTTTCGCGGGAGGAGTTGGCACAGATGACAGCGACTACGCTGTTTACGGTGAGCCGGCTGCTCTCGAGCTGGGAAAAGCAGGGCATCCTGAGCCTTCGACGAGAAGTTGTAGTGGTAAGAAGTCCTCTCGGCCTGTTGGGTATAAGTGAACTCAAATGATCTCCGCTCTCTTTTTCACCGAGAACGCCGCTGCACGTCTGGGTAGTCAACCCATTCACTTTTTTGGCCAACTTGGTCAACATGAAGTTGGCAGCGCGGAAATCAGACTTTCCCGGGAACAGGCGGCGCAATTGGCCGACTCGTCCCCTTTTTTCGGCGATCCGCATGGCCTGCCAGCGCGAAGCGTTAGTGCTCCGCGAGAAACTAAGCGGGATCGAAACCTTAAGGCCTGCAAGGGCTACCTTGAGAAAAATGATGCTTCCCATTGAACCAACCCGTGAGATACCTGGAGCAGCGATGAGTTCCCTATTTGCTGAAGCCGTCGTGCGCCGGATTTTTCTGAAGTACAGACCGAAGTCGCCAATCGCCAAATCCAGAGCGGTGGCGGGATGCCCAAGGCGGGTGATCCTGATGTGTTCCGCCATGCTGGCATGCGCTGCGCCGATGATCGCGCAAGGCACGCAGACGGGCGTAGATTTTCAGAATCCAGCCACTCCTTTGTCGAGACGGCAGATGCTAATGCGACGCGCGCAGCCATTTGGAAAACCCGTTTCTACGAAAACGGAAGTTCCACCGGACACGCCCGTAGTAACGCTGGAAGGCGTCTGCGACCACTCGCAAGTGCCTGGAAAGAAAGACTGCAAGACGGTCATCACACGTGCACAGATGGACAGCATTATAGATCTGCTCGCGCCCGGCACTCCGCCAGATGCACGTCCCCAGTTTGCGATCAAGTATGCGCGACTACTGGCTGCCTCCGGAGTGGCACGGCGAGAACATCTAGAAAAAGACCCCGTGGTGGCCAATGAGTTGGAAGCACAGTTGAAACTGGCTCGCATGCAGGTGCTGGCCAACACCCTGTATCATCAGATGCAGGAGCAGGCGGATAACGTTCCGATGTCAGAGATTCAAAAGTACTATACGGATCACCAGGCCGATTTCGATCAGGGCGAAGTATGGCGTCTCTACGTGCCCAGATTGATCGCAGGGGCAAGCGGTCAACCTCTGGATGCTTCGGCTATAAAAGCGAAGGCCAACGAGCTACGGGAACGGGCCGCGGCTGGTGAAGACTTCGATCAGCTTCAACGGGAAGCCTACAAAAATCTGGGAATCAACGTTGCCCCGCCGCTCACCAAGCTAAATATGGTGCGCCGGACAAGTCTTCCTCAGGATGAGGCAAAGGTTTTTGATCTTAATGTTGGCGAGCTATCACCGGTACTGGAATCTGCGGGCGCGCTAGTTATTCTGAAGCTTGAATCGAAACAATCCATTCCAGTCGAGTCTGCTGGGCCGGAAATCAAATCCATACTGCAGCGTGACCACCTGCAACGTGAACTGCAGAGCGCCGCGAATAACGTCAAAGCACAATTCAATTTGAACTATCTGGGCATGCCCTCGGCGCCGGAGCTATTTACGCCGTCAGCGCTGGCCCAGCCGAGTGCCAATCTCGGAACAGCTTCGGATTTACGTTCGCGCATGCGATCTCGTCGGCGAATGCCACTGAACGCGCGTGGGCCGGCAGCTTTGCCTCCACCACGTCAATAACGTGGTGTGTCTCTGAATCGGTTGGATCGCTTTTTCGGTAATCTAGGAGCGGATCGTATCCGGCAAGCCCTGGTAAGATTTTTTCTACGACAGTACGGCCAATAGGGCGAGGCTTGCCGGCGGTGGATGAAGTACCTGTGGTGATTCCACTGGGAGTGAGGTGAAGAAATGGGCTGTACTGCCGGGAGAGTCACCTCGATTGGAAACTGCATGCAGTGGCGACTTCTCTGGCGACTGCAAGCCCCTGCGGGGTTTAGTGATGCCTATTGTCTCGAGATCGCCGCAAAGGGTCGTTGACCAGGTAAAAAGACCATGATAGACAGTCTTGCAGGGAACCTGGGCTTGACGACCTCGCCGATCGTGAAGCAGGAGAGGATAATTAGTCCCCTCAGATTTTCTCCTGAGTACTAAGGGCCGAATCGATGAACAGGGTCTTCAACGAATTGCGGGTAGCGTTCGGAAGAGCGCTTCGGCTTAGTCTCGAGATTCATTCTCGTAAGCTGTTCATTGTGGTGTGCGGACTGGGAGTCATGACCGTGGCTCCCGTGGTGAGAGCGCAGAAATTGCCAACACCAACTCCGAGCGGCCGGAAGCCACCCAACCTTGCAAAATCCATACTGACAGCTTTGTCGTCGCCGCCGGTGCTACAAGAGCAGGTACCGCAGCAAGTGCCCGCACCTCTCTCGGCGGAACAAGGGACGCCCAACCGACACCAGGTATCCTATGAAGACGGGCAGCTCACGATCATTGCAGAAAATTCAAAGTTGGGGGACATCCTGGCAGCAGTTAGCGAGCGCATGGGCGCAGACATCGAACTCCCGGCGAGCGCTTCCGACGAACGGATCTGGGTCCGGCTCGGACCGGGTCCGGCACGCAGAGTACTTGCCGCACTACTGGGCGAGACGGATCTCGACTACGTTATCCAGGCGTCTGAGACTGACCCGGAGGGCATACAGAGTGTATTGCTGAGTCCTCGCACCAAGGCCGCCGTCGTCGCAACTAGCAAGCCAGCAGGTTCGGCGGGGCAGGCGCGGGGTGCGAGTCGGAGAGATCCCCAGCCCAACCGCGGCCCGGCGGAAATTCCCGGGCGGGAGAATTCACCTGAACCAGCAACTCCCGTGGAAGTGCCACTAGCGGGCGCGCCACCTGCGTCAGCGGAGCAGCAACCCGAGCTGCAGCCTTCACTAAACACTCCGGAGGCCGATGCAAACAAATCGGCAGCTAAGACATCAGAACAAATGATCCAAAAGTTACAGAACATGTACCAGCAGCGGAAGCAGATGCAGCAGGACCGAAAACCTCCTGCCCCAAATTAACATTCAACTGAAATCCCCGCTGACAACTGGGAAAACCGCTGGACACCAAGGCGGTGAGCTGCTGCGACGGAGGAATGCGGCGTCGCTGGCTTCGCCTCCGTCGTTATGCGAAGTGCTGCGGCCCATAGCCTTACGATGTCCGCTTATCTCGCATGTCGCAGTCGCATAGTTCGAGCGGCAAGTCCACTCTGATAAATCTTCCCGAAGGTCCATCTCAATCCTCGGTAATATTTGAGCCAACCATTAGCCAACCATCGACTGTAGGGGGTTCCGTTCCGCTAGTGGTATGTCCCGTATATAACTTTACAACGCCCTTCTTTTTTCCCCTGGGCTGGGTGGATCCTGGTTTGATCTGCTCCATCTTGGCCCGCGCGCGATCGATCTTTTTGATGATGTCCTCAACCGTGGCGCTCCAGATGAACGGCTTGGGGTTTTGGTTCCAGGCTTGCATAAATGCCTCGATCGCCTGCTTTAGATCCGGCACACTCAGGAAACTGCCGCGCCGAATCGCCTTCTCGGTCAATTCTCGAAACCAGCGCTCCACCAAATTCAGCCAGCTGGAACTGCTCGGCACAAAGTGGCACACAAAGCGAGGATGCTTCTTCAGCCACGCTTGCACGTGCGGCTCTTTGTGCGTGCCGTAGCTGTCCATCACCACATGCAGCTTCAGCTCCGGGGGAAACTCAGCGTCTAAGCGGCGCAGAAACTTCCGCCACTCCTGATGCCGATGCCGGCCGTGACATTCACCAATCACCTGGCCATCCAACACATTCAATGCCGCAAACAAGGTGGTCGTGCCGTTGCGCTTGTAGTCGTGCGTCATCGTACCGCACCGGCCTTTCTTCAACGGCAGCCCCGGCTGCGTCCGATCTAACGCTTGAATCTGGCTCTTTTCATCCACACACAGCACCAAGGCCTTGTC
>DATHIB010000030.1:0-12969 GCA_035490055.1 Candidatus Limnocylindria bacterium
CATATACAACAATCATGTCAAGAGAAATACAATTTACATTCGTCACTATTTACGACTTCCAGTAGGGTTTGGCTGAAACGAGAGGACTTGTCTGTCTAAAAAGCGAAAAAATGACCTTCGGCCGCGGAAGTCGGGTTAACCATAACGACCCCACCCCCATGTTTTTGTATATGTCATTTAGGGCCTCCGGCCCGCGAAACTTCATGAAAATTGCGCAATGTCAGGCAAGTCAGAGTTATTGACGTTAACTCCTTTGATTTCAGCACGATTTTATTTGCGACCAGGGTTTTTCGACCCGGATGTATCTAGATACGAGAGAGATGGCGAGAGGGCGAAAGGAAGCTGTCTGCCAGGCGGCTATCGGCCCAAGTTGCCCTTGTTGGAGGCGCACAGCCAGGATTCATCGCGCAAAGAGCACGCGATGGAGAAGAGGTTGGCTGCGCCACAAAAAGCGAGAAATGCCGGGTTCCCGACAAGATGGGGTCGGGCCGCCTCCGGGCCATGACGAACGGTTGTTCGGGGTAGGTGGGGTGGAGTCCTGGTCACGGAGGCGACCGACTTGTCCCGTATGTGCGAGCATGCTCTATCACGGTTCGGGTCGCCGCAATCGAGCGTTTACCCTAATTTGGTGTCAGGTGTTTCCCCTAGTATCCAACTGAGGCCAAAGTTCTGGTAATGAAGTTCCGCTCCAGGACGGATAACGCAAGGCGCCATTTCTATTGTGGCTTCTGATCGGGCTTGCTCGCTGGTTTCGCGTCAAGGCATGGCAGAACGCCGATTCGGCTGGCAGGAGTTTGATACCTGATTTCGCCGGAGGGATCTTGAATTCCGGTGAGCCGCCACTTTTGGGGTTCGGCGGTGGAGGCTGCGAAATCCAGCTCGACGGCCAAGGCATAGTCATTCCTGATGACCAAGCGCCTCGTGACCGTGGGCTGGTTGGTCTGGGTCTCGTCCAGGACGAGATGGCCGCACAGGGCGGTGGCTTTGTCGGGAGTCATGCCCTGGAGAACACTTTCCTGATGCTGCTCCTTGGCCTTTTGCCTCCAGCGGGGCGAATTCATCACCACGGCCGCTGTCGTTACGATGACGACGCCAAGGACCACCACCGCCGCAACCATCTTGTTCTCGGGCTTCATATATGACAAGAGAATATCACTTCCGCGAGACGCAGTGGGGAGGGGGCCAAGGCAGGACGGCGTCCTGCCCCGCTAGTAGAGTGCGGCACGCGGCGCACGTTGAGGGCAAAGGGGTTGTTCGAGAGTGGCAGAAGGATTCGGGGGGGAGCGAGGGGAGAATCGCCACGCGCAAGGTCAGCGCATGGGCCACTCGCGGAAGCGGCGGCAGCAAGACTGCCGCACTCCAAAGCGCACACGGGAGAAACTGGCCGGGCGTCACGGGACCAAATGCGGGGCAACGATGCCAATTAGCTCGCGCGCAGTGATGATTTTGGTTTTCTTCCAAAATCTGGGAAAGTGGCGCTGGTTGCCGGTTACGAGATAGTCCGCCCGGGCGGCATCGGCGCATTCGAGGAAGATGTTGTCGGCGAGGTCGGTGGTGATTTGAAGCGATTGCGAGGGAGAGACGACGTGGGCGCGGTTGTTAAGGAGTTGAAGGAACTGAAGCCGGAGTCCTCGACGTACGCGGAGTTCCGGGCGCGACAAGACGGTCCGGTATTCCGAAAAGATCGGGGTCGACACGTAGAGACGAGCAGGCTTGGTGATGGCGAGCAACAGCACGGTGCGTTGCAAACCATCCGGCTTAAGCGCTGCGGAAATCACGATATTGGTGTCGAGGACAAGCCGAAGAGGAAGCATTCGCTCCTGATTCTTGAGCTTCTATTTCCGGGGCTTGCTCTTTCGGGATTTCGTTTTCCGGGCACGCGCCATCTTAATAATGCGGTCAATCTGCCGTGACCTAAGGGTGCCGGTACCTCTCTGCTTTGATTCTTTTCCGAGGGTTCTTAGAACTTCCGGTTCGGGGGAGGCTAAGCGCACATAGTCCCTGATACTGAGGAGAATGGCTCTGGGAGTACCACGCTTCTCAATGACCAGGCCGCGGCTGTCTTTCGCGACTCTGCGCAGGAGCTGGCCGAAGTTTGAGCGGGCATGCAAGGCGGAAATCACTAAGCCGTTGTTTCTTACAATTCTCGAAGCTGGCATAAACTCTCCAGTTCACCTATTTGAACTGTACAGTTGGTATGACAGGTCTGTCAACGAAGATGTTTGCTCCCACGCACATCGGCGGCCGGGGCTACTGGACGGAGCGGCAATAACCCTGTAGACGTCCTTGCCTCCATCCGTCCGCGGGTATAGGCTTCTTTCTCGCAGTATGCTCGCGCCTGGCGGGGCTTGAGGGGTCTTGCTCCGTACCCACCTTCTGGCAGAGCACCATCTAAGGAGGAGTTCAAAATGGCTACGGCAACGACAGTGATGGAACGGAATGTCAAGATTGGCTCGACAAAACTTCTGATCAACGGGAAATGGGTGGGCAGCGCTTCAGGAAAAACGTTTCCGACGATCAATCCGTCGACGGGTGAAGTGATCACGCAAGTGGCGGAGGCCGACGCGGCGGATGTAGACAAGGCGGTGGTGGCAGCGCGCGCGGCGTTCGACAAGGGCTCGTGGCGCAAGATGGGCGCTTCGCAGCGCGGCGTATTGATGAACAAGCTGGCGGATTTGATCGAGAAGCACGCCGACGAGCTGGCACAGCTTGAGTCGCTGGACAACGGCAAGCCGTACCACGTGGCGCGGGCAGCCGATCTTCCGCTGACCATCGCGTGCTACCGCTACTACGCGGGATGGGCGGACAAGAATCAAGGGAAGACGATTCCCGTTAGCGGCAATTACTTCACCTACACGAAGCACGAGCCCGTGGGTGTGGTGGGGCAAATTATTCCGTGGAATTTTCCACTTCTGATGCAGGCGTGGAAACTTGGGCCGGCGCTGGCCTGCGGCTGTACCGTGGTGATGAAGCCGGCAGAGCAGACACCGCTGACGGCGCTGCGTGTTGGCGAATTGATGCTGGAAGCGGGGTTCCCTGAAGGCGTGGTGAACTTGCTGCCCGGATATGGACCAACGGCCGGTGCGGCAATAGCGCGGCACATGGACGTGGACAAAGTGGCGTTCACGGGATCGACGGAAGTGGGCCACTTGATCATGCGCGCCGCGGCCGATACCAACCTGAAGCGCGTGACGCTGGAACTCGGTGGAAAAAGCCCGAACATCGTGTTTGCCGACGCGGATATGGACCAAGCCATCGAGGGCGCGCATTTTGCGCTTTTCTTCAACCAGGGACAGTGCTGCTGCGCGGGGTCGCGGCTGTACGTCGAGGAGAAGGTTTACGACGAGTTTGTGGAGAAGAGCGTGGCCCGCGCGAAGAAGCGCACCGTCGGCAATCCCTTCGACAAGAACACCGAACAGGGTCCGCAGGTGGATCAAGACCAGTTCAACAAAGTGATGAGCTACATTGACGCCGGGAAGAAGGAGAAGGCCAAGCTGGTGACCGGCGGCAACCGCGTGGGCGATAAGGGCTACTTCATCGAGCCCACAGTGTTTGCCGACGTGCAAGACAACATGAAGATTGCGCAAGAAGAGATCTTCGGTCCGGTGATGACCATTCTCAAGTTCAAGGACCTTGACGAGGTCGTGGAGCGCGCCAACAAGACCATGTATGGACTCGCGGCGGCGGTGTGGACCAAGGACATCACCAAGGCGCATGCCATCGCGGACAGAGTGCGAGCGGGAACGGTGTGGGTGAATTGCTACGACGTGTTCGACGCGGGCGCGCCGTTCGGCGGCTACAAGCAGTCCGGAATCGGGCGAGAGCTCGGCGAATATGGATTGGCGAATTACACCGAGGTAAAGACCGTCACCATCAAGCTATGAACGAACCAACGGGACTGGACGTATTCGCGGGGGCACGATTTATAGTGCCCCTGCGTTTTCTTGCGGCTGCTGGAGCGCTGGCAGCAACGTACTTTTTCGTGGCGCAAGCCAGTTATGGGCAATCCGATTCAGGGTCGGGCATTGCGCAGCGTCACGCACAACATTTGCGCCATGGAATTAATTTGAGCGAGTGGTTTGCGCAGGTTTACGACCAGAAGGGCTACACCAAGGAACACTTTAAAACGTGGAACACCGCGCAGGATATCGCGCTGATTAAGTCGATGGGATTCGACCATGTGCGGTTGAGCGTGAATCCACAGCCGATGTTCCGGCACGGACAGGCTGATCGGATTCCTGCGGATTATTTGGGTTATCTCGACAGTGCGGTGCAGATGATCCTCGACCATGGACTGGCCGTCATCATTGACGTTCATCCCGAAAGTGATTTCAAACAGAAACTCGTTGCGGAGGATAGCTTTGTCGAACAGTTCGAGGATTATTGGCGTCAGCTCGCACGGCATTATTCTTCCACGAATCCCGACCTCGTTTCCTTCGAGATTCTGAACGAGCCGGAATTTCACGATCGCTATCGGTGGCAGGGCGTTCAATCGAAGCTGGCGGTGGCGATTCGCGAAGGGGCGCCGCAGCATACGATTATTGTTGCCGGAGCGTACTGGTCTTCGGAGAATGAGCTGTTGTTTTTCGATCCTTTGCGAGATTCGAACATCATCTACAACTTTCATTTCTACGATCCGCACATCTTCACGCACCAAGGCGCAACCTGGAGTACGAATTACGTGCACTATCTTAAAGAACTGCCGTATCCTTCGACTCCCGAGAATGTGCAGCAGGCCGCCGCGCTTCTGCCTGATGCGGTGAATCGCTTGCAAGCAATTCATTACGGGCTAGACCGCTGGAACGCCTCGCGCATCGACGGCGAAATCGGCCAGGTGGCCGCGTGGGCCAAGCGCTGGAAGGTGCCTGTTACCTGCAACGAGTTTGGCGTCTATCGCAAAGCGGCCAATCCGCAGGATCGCGTGGCATGGATTTCCGACGTACGCACGACGCTGGAGAAATATTCCATCGGCTGGACGATGTGGGATTACAGCGGCGGCTTCGGCGTGGTGACGAAACAAAACGGACAACCCACGCCCGATGAAGTGACCGTGAAAGCGCTCGGGCGAACCATGCCGCTAGCGAGCCACTAGAAGTGCAGGGTGGCGCTATTTCGAGAAGGCCCTCTCCAAGCCCACAGGCTGACCTGCGAATGAGCGTTCTGTTCTACAATCCCGCCATGCCGTTCACGCTCCGTTCGTACGAGCCGCACGATTTCGCCGCACTGCATAAATTGGACCAAGCGTGCTTCCCGGCAGGAATTTCCTACTCGAAGACGACGTTGCGCTACTTTTTGACCCTGGCGTCAGCGGACTGCGTCGTAGCGGCCGAGGGAATTCACATCGCTGGTTTTGTCCTGTCGGAAGAGAACCCGCCATTGGCACACATCATCACGCTGGATGTAGCCGAGCGGCAGAGGAGGAACGGTGTCGGGACCGCCCTGCTACAACAGCTGGAATGGAATCTTTCCGCGCGGGGAGTGCGGTCGGTTTTGCTGGAGACGGCCATCGACAACGAAGCGGCGGTTGCCTTCTGGCAACGCCACGGCTATCGTATCGAAGCGAAACTGAAGCGCTACTATCTGGGCCGCCTTGACGCTTACGAGATGCGCAAGCTCTTGCTGCCGCCCGCGTCTAAAACCGATAGGCATCCGGGAGAAAAGAATTGAACGATTACGTTGTGTCCCTGCTGTTAGGAATCGTTGAAGGGCTGACGGAATTTTTGCCCGTGAGCTCGACGGCACATCTGCGGCTGTCGGAAGCGCTGCTGCATATCGATCTTGCCAGCGGCTACTGGAAAATGTACTCGGTCGTGATTCAGCTCGGCGCCATTCTCACGCTGCCGATCTATTTCTGGCAGCGCTTCGTCAAACTCATGTTTACGTTTCCGAGAGGTGAACGCGGCGACCGCACTTTCCTGACTCACCCACTCAGCCTGGTGCTGATAGCTTTCGTTGTGACCTCTATCCCGTCTCTATTGCTGATCAAGATCATCGGTAAGCACCTTGAAAGCCCTTATGTTATCGGGACCTCGCTGCTCATCGGCGGGATCGTCATGTGGATTGTGGACGAGTTGAACTCCGAGTCGGAAACAGCGGGATTGGGCGCTACGGGAACGCGCATTCACACCTGGCACATGGAGGACATGAGCATGGCCCAGGCGATCTGGATAGGCGTCTGCCAGATTTTCTCGGCGGTCTTTCCGGGGACATCACGATCAATGTCGACCATCGCAGGAGGCCAACTGGCCGGAATGTCCCGGGCATCGGCGCTGGAGTTTTCGTTCTTCTTGTCTTTTCCCACGATGGTCGCGGCGACGGGTTATACGCTTTTGAAGTCGCTTCTCGGGAAGGGAGAGAATCCTGTCGGCGTGTCGCAGATTGACGCGCATGGATGGGTGGTTTTGGCGATCGGGTTCGTGGTTTCGTTCGTCGTGGCCTATGGCTCGGTGGCATGGTTCATGGGATGGGTAAGGCGGCGCGGGTTCGCGCCGTTTGCGCTATACCGAATTATTTTGGGCACGGCGGTTTTATATTGGGCATCGCGATTGGGGGGATAGCTGGCTACGGCATTCACCCTCGTTCTCTCGTGGTAATTGCAAACACGTACTTTGAAAGTATTTGTTGTCGAAGGGCTGCCGTTTGGTATCATTGTGGTGTTCGGGAGTTCCTCCAGGCGGGATTACGCTAGCGCCAGCTCCCGCCGCGACACTCAGCCTTCCCCAAAAAGCTGAGGAGATTTTGTGCGTATTCTGACTCCAACTGGAAATAAACGGCTCAATGAGCTGGTAGGTTTTTTGTGTTTGACGGTGGCGCTGCTGATGGCGCTCGCGCTGCTAACATATAACCCGAAAGATGCAGCGTTTAACGTGAGTGCGCCGCCACCCGACGGGGGCGCAGCAAAAAACTGGATTGGCCCGGTCGGCGCGTATGGCGCGGACATATTTTTCCAGATATTCGGGTTTGCGGCATTTTTGCTGCCGGCGGCGATCCTCGTTCTAGGTTGGCGCTGGTTCCGGAGCCGGGCGATTGATTCGCAGGTGGCGACGCTCGCCGGATACGGATTGCTTCTCCTCTCCCTTCCTGCGCTAATTTCCCTTCTGTCTTTCATTCCCGCCATCCGGGGAGCCATACCCGCAGGTGGCTTTGTGGGAGCACTGGTTTCAAGCGGATTGCTGGCGAGCCTGAATCGGGGCGCATATCTAGTCGCTCCGGCCTTGCTGGTAGTTGCGATTTTTATGACGACTCGATTTTCTTTTGCGGGTGCGCATGCCTGGGCCAGCGGACCGAATGGACCGATTGGAAAAGTGGAAAAGCTCGGTATTCTGCAGAAGGCCCAGGCGCGCTGGCATGCCTGGCGCGAAGAGCGCGAGCAGCGCCGCATGCGCCGTCGTGTGGAAGAGTCCCGCCTCTCGGGAAGAAAACCCGTTCCGCCGCAATTAATTGGAAAAGCCGAAGTATTGAATGAACTTCCCAAAACACTTCGAATTGCCGACGAGAGCGACATTTTCAAGAGCAGGAGCGAAACCGAAGAAGGGGACGAGAAAGAGACAAAGGACGCGGCCCACAAGACGCCGATCTTCGGCCTCTATCGCGAAGCCGAGAAGGCCGCGGCTAGAAAAGCCGGCGAGCCCAAGATTACGAAAGGCGCTCCGAATTACAAGCTTCCGTCCCCTTCCCTGCTGCGCGAGGGCGAGCGCAGCCAGAAGCTCGATGAAGACGAGCTGAAACTGCGCGCGCGCGCGATCGAAGCAAAATGCCTTGAATTTGACGTGCAAGGGCGCGTGACGCAAATCAATCCCGGACCGGTGGTTACGACGTTCGAATTCAAACCGGAAGCGGGCATCAAGTACAGCCGAATCATCAGCCTTACCGAGGACCTGTGTTTGGCGCTGCAGGCGGAATCGATCTTGATCGAACGCATCCCGGGCAAATCAACCATTGGCATCGAAGTTCCGAACGACAGGCGGCAGACGATTGCGCTGCGGGAAATCATCGAGGCCCCGGAGTTTATCAATTCCCCGAGCAAGCTGACGCTAGCCATGGGGCGTGACTTGCACGGCCGGATTCGCGTGACAGACCTCGCGGCCATGCCGCACTTGCTGATCGCCGGTTCCACCGGTACCGGAAAGAGCGTGTTCATCAACTCGCTGATGATGTCGATTCTGTACAAAGCGAGTCCGGATGAAGTGAAGCTGGTACTGGTTGATCCGAAACGACTGGAACTCAATCTTTACGAGAACATTCCCCACTTGATCGCGCCGGTGGTGACCGATCCGAAGATCGCGTCCAACGTGCTGCGGAATGCGACGCGTGAAATGGAGAACCGCCTGAAGCTGCTGGCGCAGCGCGGCGTTCGAAACATCGATCAGTACAACCGCACGTTCAAGAAGGAGCAATCGCTCTCGCTCTTCGACAATCTGGAAGAGACCGAGCATAAGCCGCTTCCCTACCTGATCATCGTGATCGATGAGTTGGCCGACCTGATGATGGTGGACACCAACAACGTCGAAGAATCGATCACCAGGCTTGCCCAAATGGCCCGCGCCGTGGGTATCCACTTGATTCTCGCGACGCAGCGGCCCTCCGTGGACGTGATCACCGGTTTGATCAAGGCGAACTTCCCTGCCCGCATTTCGTTCCGGGTTGCCAGCAAAGTGGACTCGCGCACCATCCTCGATTCGAACGGCTCGGAATCGCTGCTGGGAAAAGGCGACATGCTCTATCTGCCTGCCGGCTCGGCCCGGCTGCATCGCATTCACGGCCCGCTGGTGACGGAAGATGAAATCACATCCGTCTGCGACTTCTGGCGTGGGCAGGCCCAGGCGAAGTACCAGGAAGAGTTACTCGCGGCCCCGAAGGATGAGAGCGGTAAGGCCGAAGGAGCGGCCGCCGGCGATCCCGATGGCGGCGAAGATGTCGACGACGATCTCTACCAGGACGCGATTCGCGTGGTCTGCGATGCCGGCCGCGCTTCCACTTCCACGTTGCAACGCCGGTTGCGAATTGGCTACGGGCGCGCGGCACGCCTGATCGACCTTATGGAAAAGGACGGCATCGTCGGTCCGCCCGACGGCACCAAACCGCGCGAGGTCCTGAAAAACCGCAGCTGGATGAAAGAATTCGACGATTCCTCACAGTGATTTGCGTCCTGTTTTTCACCGAATTGACACAACTCCGCATCACCCCTACAATTTGTAAATCGCCTGTGCCGGGGTAGCTCATTGGTAGAGCGCCGCCCTGAAAAGGCGGGCGTAGCCAGTTCGATTCTGGCCCCCGGCACCACCATAGCAGCCGCGGTTCCCAGTACTCCGAGCCAATCCCAAACTCCGGTAGCGATGTACATGCGAAGGATCGGTTTCAGCGTGATTTTGCCGACGTGTTTCGCGATCTCCTCGCGCGCGATTCGCGGCTCACCGTCCCATAATGCGCTCAAATCTTCGAGCCGCGATTCGACAAAACGCCGCGTGTCGCGAATTTGCAACTTGACGGTTCGAGGATCCGAAGTCTTCAGGCGCGCCTGAACGCCGGCCAGCTGGTGTTCGAGTTTCGCCAGGTCCGCGGTGATTGCCGGCGAATATCCGTCGCGAAGTGCGCGGAGTTGGTTCGCAATGCCGCGCTCGATCTCACCGGTTTGCCGGCGCAGATCCGCATCGCCCTGACTTCTCGTCGCGAGTGCTTTCTCGAGCTCTTCTTCGAACCGGTTCAGCGTGTAGGCGACGACGTCGGGATGCAAAACTCGCGCCTCGAGGCCGGCCAGAAGTTGCATTGAGGCTAGTTTCTGATTTCGCTGTGAGAACGTT
This sequence comes from Candidatus Limnocylindria bacterium, assembly GCA_035490055.1. Classification (GTDB taxonomy): domain Bacteria; phylum Acidobacteriota; class Terriglobia; order Acidiferrales; family UBA7541; genus Acidiferrum. Next base: position 9,801 of record DATHIB010000030.1, read on the forward strand.
ACCAGGCAGTGACCAAGAGTCGAAAGCGCAGCAGCAGGATGAGGTCAAGGTCTTTGATACAAGGGGCCATCAGCCGCAAACGCCGCTGGCACCAGAAGACAGCTCGTCGGGCAGGGGCTTGCCCCGTTTGTAGTACTTCAAGATGGTCAGGGTCCTAGCGGCATTCGTCCTGACAACGCGGTTGGCAGTCTTGTCGTGCACTTGCCTTACGTACCGGATGGCCGTATCTAAGGTAATCAATGGTTCGAAAGAAGTGTCTTCAATTCTCCATGCAAGCGGGCCAGAAAGTTCCTTCACTGTTTCGTCTGTTCCGATTTCCCATTGCTTGTCGGATAGCAACAAGCTAAACGCGAATCTGTCATCGCCGGAGCACGCATTTGCGCCACCCAGTGGCATCCTCATCGAAGGGTAGTTCGAAAGACGCAGTGACGCATCAAGTTCGCCTAACGAGTTCGTGGAAACCTCGACTTCGGTCGAATCACCGTTGGTGTCGGAACCCATACCCGCGACATCAGCAATATGAACCTTGTTCCACTGTGGTTTGGGAGTCTCAACGAAAAATTTCGCCAGTTCACTCCACAGATCGGGCGTTGCCTTACTTTCCAGATCAAAAAAGCGTTGGGCAACCTTCGACGGAGATTCCTGGGCAGTACTAAAGGGCTGCGCTGGCAAAGGTGTTCCAGCCGATAGACTCCTCAGGATTGCGCTGGTTCTCTCAGCGTTGTACTTCAAGGCCGGGTCGTTTGATTGGTCGCGCATCTGAGCCACCCAGCGAAGAGCGGCCTCTACATCTACGCTCGGTGAAGCGGACCAAGTGAGTCTCCACCGAAGGGCCCCTTTCGCTTCTTCGTCTCCGGATGCACGCTTCTTCACGAACCTGTCCGAGAGATTTAGAGTTTCGTACCTCCGCTGCTCAACTGGCTCCCCTGCGGCAGGCCTTTCCCCTCGTGGGCCTCGGGCTCTCGTAAAGTTGAGGAAGGAATCGATCGAACCCCACTCGAAGTAATCCACCTCAATTTGATAATCCACCACCCCTCCGTAACCGATGTCCTTTCTCGCATCACCGACCGCGTAGCTCCTTAGAACGGAAATGGACCCAGGGAGAAACCACGGACTAACGTCGGTAAGGAAATCCTGCAGCTCACCCCACCGTTCCGGACCCAGCCACCTGCCTTCAGTCTCCATCTTGTAGAATTGCTCAACGACTTCTTTGGGTGATTTTTGCGGCTCCGCTGGCGCCTGCGCTTCCGCGGCAATCACGGCTAGGCCAAAAACAGCCGCCAAGATGAGCAATCGGTGCATCGTGTTTCGCCTCTAGACGCCGAGAAGTGGTCTAAATCCAGTGCGAGCGCACTGCTAGGGTGTTTACGTAGCGGTTGATTCCATGTTATTGCGAACAGAATCCGGGAGGCGATTATTCCTGTTCGTTGTGCGCTGGGATTCAACAACAAGGCAACTCCCTGTAAGTGGCGTTCGCGGAGAAGTGGTTTCGGACCGATTTCACATCTACGAGGAGCGCGTTAGAACGTAGCCGCCCGGCGGCAGACGCTACGCGTGAGGTAGCGGAGCAGTGGTTGCCTGTCGGTTGAGATATAAGGATGGGCCACAAGGAGGTCCCTGTGACCCATCTACGCAAACTGATGCTGGAGGAACTCCAGCGTCGCAATTACTCTCACGAAACTATACGCAGTTACATGCACGCCGTCGAGGATTTTGCTCGACGATTCAAGTGTCCCCCGGACCGCTTGGGCCCTCAGCACATTCGTCAATATCAGGCCGAGCTGTTCCAAAAACGGAAGTTGTCTTCGGGCACAGTTGGGATCCGTCTGGCGGCCCTGCGGTTCTTCTACACCAAGACTCTCAGAAGGAATTGGAGCATCGCAGACACTCCGTATCCAAAAAGGACCCATCGTCTGCCAACGATCCTCAGTCAGGAAGAAGTTGCTCAACTCATCGATGCGGCCTCCACTCCCTTCCATCGCACTTTGCTGATGACGCTCTATGCCACCGGAGCCCGGAACGCCGAGTCGACACGCTTGAAGTTCAGCGACGTCGACAGCAAGCGCATGGTCATTCACATCAAAGGCGGCAAGGGACGCCGGGACCGGGACGTGATGCTTAGTCTCAAGTTGCTCGAGGAGCTTCGTGAGCATTGGTACCGCGTAGGGCAGAGACCCAGGGTCTGGCTCTTTCCGGGCAACCACCACCACAGCGCGGATCGGCCGATCAATACGAAAACCGTTTGGCATGCGTGCCAGAACGCCGCCAAGAGAGCCGGAATCCAGATTGGTGCCCATCCCCACATGCTTCGGCATTGCTTCGGAACTCATCTGCTCGAGGCGGGTGCTGATCTCCGCACCATTCAGATCCTGATGGGCCATAGCAGCCTAAGAGAGACCACCATCTATTGTGCGCAGTGGAGCGTTATGTGGAGTTGCTGCAGTAAGTGCTTGCCAGTCAGTTCATTCCTCTTGGATCACGGCACATAAGATTTCATGATGCACTCCTCGGCGGCCACGGAACCGCCGCATTTCACAGGAGGTTCGTCATGGAACAAACTCATTGTCCAACTTCGGAAAACTTGCAACTGGGGCCCCTTGTCACTGACGCGCTGGTCGAAATCGAGCGGTTGGGTTACAGCAGGAGATCACAGAATCGGTATCGAGCAATCTGGGAACAGCTCATCGAATTTTCCCGCCGGAAGGAACTGGGAGACGAATTTTCCGCGGATTTGGCGTCGCGCTTTCTAGAGGAGTATTGCGTCAGGGACGGGCAGGTGAGTGGGCCGGGCGATGGCTGGCGTCGGCATATGGTATTCGGCGTAAATGTGCTTGCCGATTTCGCTAAAAACGGGCGCATTGAACGAGCCTTCACAGAGGTGCGGGCAATTCATCTTCTTCCCGCCATGCAGAACACACTTCGCGATTACGAACAGTACTGCAAGGATCGGCTCCACCTTCGACCGTCGACCCTTCGCCTGCGTACAACAGAACTTACGATCTTTCTGGATTTTCTCCGTTCAAGGAAAGCGCGGGCACTGGGCGAAATTCAGGCGGCGGATCTGTCCGAGTTCGTGTCGAGTCGGGATCACTTGCAGCCGAAGACGGTCGCGCGAGTCGTATCGGATGTGCGTTCTTTTCTCCGGTTTCTTACTATGCGCGGGATTCTG
>DATHIB010000031.1:0-34020 GCA_035490055.1 Candidatus Limnocylindria bacterium
GTCTGGCCCAGGCTGTCATACACGCTCCGCTGCCGGCATGCGATCCGGCCACAGAATGCTGAAGCGGTTCAGTGCCGCAGTCCAATTCTGTACTGGCATCGTCCATTTCTTTGAGGCGTTACGCAGCGCCAGGTATAGCAACTTGAGAGCGGCCTCCTCGTTCGAAAACGAACCCCGCATTTTAATGATCTTGCGCAGCGACATGTTCAGCGATTCCACCGCGTTGGTCGTGTAAATCACTTTCCGTATATCGGCCGGATAGGCTAAAAATGGCGTGATCCGATCCCAGTGCCGGCGCCAGATCTGGCTCACCACCGGGCACTCCGCATCCCAGTTTTGCGCAAACACATCCAGCTGCTCGCTTGCATCATCGGCCGTCGCCGCTTGATAGATCTTTCGTAGGTCCGCTCCCACTTTCTTGCGCTGTTTCCAGTTCACATAGCTCAGCGAGGCCCGTGCCATATGCACGATACACGTCTGCACCTCGGCCTTCGGATACACCGCCGCCCACAGTCCCAGAACCTCCTTGTGGCCCGCCAGGTTCACCGCAATCGCCACGTGGATCGCCTTGTTCTGAATGGGTGCGCCATCGCGCACCTTAATCGAACGCGCGCAGAGCACCGTGCCTGCCTCCACGTATTCCCGAAAACGCGCGTCCGATTAAGCACTAGCGTTTACCAGGCCCTGGCCTACCAAATACAATACATTGGGGATTTCACTGGGATGTGCTCGGGAATTTGGCTAGGTACCTCTTGGGCTAGTGGATGTGCACGAGGAGGCGAACATGCATCGAGAGTGTTGTTGGTTGGTTTGCTGTGTCTATTCCTGCCTGGTGTTCTCGTGGCACAACAATCTACCTCGGCAGGCACGACTAGACCGTGGGGAAAAATCTTCAAGGGTTTGTCTGGTGGCCGCTTAGACTGAGATTCCGGGCTCTGGATCTGGCTATCCTGGTTCGAGTCCAGGTCTCCCAGCCATTCTTTTCTCGCGCTCGTAAACGTCAATTGCGCGTGCTCCGATTGCTCTTGCAGCGAGCACGCAAATCCCTTACTCATTCCAGAGCTACCTAAACCTGATCGGCGAACCCAGATTGTACATGCTTCTGAGGTTTCAGAAAGTGTGCCAGGAAATTCCGAGACAGCGGTTCTAGGCTCGCAGCCCAATTGGACTCAGCCGGATTACGGTGGAGACAAGGACGACCGTCCGCCGCAAACAGAATTGCTTCAGATTCGATAGATACGGTACGAATTACAGGGATGCAATCAATGCCCTAACTCGACAAGATTCCATCAAAGTTCCATCAAACCGCCAAAAATGAGCCTAAACACACCAAAGCCACCAACAGTTAAGTCCTTGATCTTGCTTGGGCTTAGGGTTGGTGGCTTAGGTTCGTTTGGATTAAAAGCGATTCGTAATCGGCAGGTCGTGGGTTCAACTCCCACTCTCGGCTCCAATATCTTCTTAGAATACAAAGAGTTAGCGTAGTCACTGAATCCGCCCCGACGCCTTTATTGCAAGATTGGTGCAAGTTCCGAGTTTTTCGCTCAACACGTCCATATGCTTCAGCTGGGGCACCACAGCAGGCTCCCAACATTCCTTGAGGAATTGGCCGAACGTGATGGTTGCTTCTGGTCGGTATTTCCCCCCATTGATGGGGCGAAGAAGTACCGCCATTTTGTTGCGAGCCGCGCGTTCAGAAAGCTCGCCGGCCAAACCAAGAACTTCTGCACGAAGAACTCTCTTGATTGTGCCGTCAAGTTGAATCACTGGTTCTCTCCAACGTGCGACCCAGTGACGAGCAGCGGCGATAACTCAGACCGCTCTTCTGGACCCGCAGCATTTCTGATCCGCAAATAGTATTATGTGCTCGAGGAGGTACTTTGGATCGGCTAACACAAGCAGGACACGAAATTGAAGACCTGCTCCTAACGAAAAGAACCTTTCGTGCGCTTGTCCTTGGTCTAGCTGTTTTCGGAATTTACCCGGGTGCTATCCGAGCACAGAAAACACAATCGCGGCAGTCTGAGAATGCGCCCCGAGTATTTTCATTGCCCTCGGCGATGCTGCAGGAGTTACGAGGCGAGATCGCAGCGGACAATCTGAAAGACCCGGCGCTTGAGCAACTGCGGAAGGATGCAGATGCGGCGCTTATGCAAAAAAGTCTGTCCGTGGTGGACAAATCCATAGATCCACCCAGCGGGGATAAGCACGACTATATGAGCCTGGCGCCGTACTGGTGGCCAGACCCGCGCAAATCGAATGGATTGCCATATATTCGCCGCGATGGTCAGGTGAATCCGGAAATTGAGCAGGTTCAAGATCACAAGAACATGGACCGAGTGATCTCGGCGACGCACACGCTTGCGCTGGCCTATTATTTTTTTGGTGATGAATCTTGCGCTGACCATGCTGAGCGGCTGCTGCGAGCGTGGTTTTTGGACCCACAAACGCGGATGAACCCGAATCTGGAATTCGCGCAAGGCGTTCGCGGATTCAACACCGGGCGTGGCACTGGGCTCATCGAAACCCGTGATGTTTATCGCCTCGTTGACGCCATTGGATTGTTGCGCGGCTCGAAGTCGTGGACCGCGGCAGATCAGAAAGGAATGGAAGAGTGGTGCGCCAGGTTCCTTGACTGGATGATGCATTCGCAGAACGGCAAGGATGAAGCCGCCGCGAAAAACAATCACGGAAGTTATTACGACGTGCAAATTGCATCTCTTGCTCTGTTCGCTGGCAAGCCAGATATTGCGCGAAATATTCTCCAGTCGGCCGGCGAGAAGCGGATTGCCATACAGATCGAGCCCGATGGCCGGCAACCATTGGAACTGGAAAGGGCCAAGGCCTTGGGGTATAGCACGATGAATCTTGGGGGGCTGTTCGAGCTTGGGTTGCTCGGGGAAAACGTAGGAGTGGACCTCTGGAATTTTCGAACGGCGGATGGCCGCAGCATTCACAAGGCTGTTGATTATCTCGTTCCGTTTGTGACCGGCGAGCAGAAATGGCCTTATCAGCAAATCATAGAATTCAAGGCCGCTGAAATCTCTCCGGTGCTGGCAGTGGCAGCTGTGAAATATAAGGATCGCCGCTACCAAGATGTCGCTGTGAAGATAGACCCTGACGTTCTCCGCCGAATCGACGTCTTTCCATTTCGTCGGCTAGTCTCGCACTGAGGTCGGAATGCAGTGGCCTGAGTGATCGATAAGGAGTTATGTGTCTCTTTGCCGTGATGTTCCCGCCGCAGAGGTGTGCGCGTCGCGACGAACAATCTATCGAAAGCCAAATCTCAATTCGAATGGCCGAGACGCGCTGAAATTGTTCGGGCAGCTCTTCTTGTCGCTTCTGCAAATGCTTGAATGCGGTCCCGGCTCATCCGAGTGATAAGGCCGGAAACGCTGATAGCCGCCACCACTTTCCCGCTCTCGTCGAGAACCGGGGCGGCCACGCATCGTGCCCCCAGATCCGTCTCCTGATCGTCCATTGCGTAGCTTTGCTGTAAGACGCGCACGAGCTCTTTTCGGAAGCGCGCAAGATTTGGAATGGTGCGCGGAGTTGCGCGCTCGAAGGTCAGCAGGGGGGGAATCTCTTCGCGCTGCTCACTGGGAAGAAATGCCAGCAAGACCTTGCCTAAGGCCGTGCAGTTCGGCGGCCGGTGCATTCCTGGCTGAGAGGCCATGCGAAAGGAGTGGGAACTCTCCAGCACTTCGAGGTAAAGCACGTCGTGCCCGTCGAGGACGGCGAGGTTTACTGTTTCCGTGGTTTGCTTCGACAGCAGCGTCAGCATCGGGCGGCTGATCTTGCGAAGCGTGGCATGGTAGGCGATTCCGGCGCCGAGCCTGGCCAGTTTGGGTCCCACGATGTAGGTGCCAGTATCATCGCGGAAGAGATAGCCCTGGCTTTCCAGGTGAGCTACGAACCGATAAGCCGTGCTTTTGTTGAGGCTGGTCTGCCGAGAAATTTCGCGTAGCTACAATCCAGTGGGGGACGCGTCCAGTGCTTCCAAAATTCGCAAGACCTTTCCAACCACACCGACTGGTGCAGATTTAGATTCACGAGCCCGGATCATGGGAAGTCTGCTCCTTCTGTTGAGTCGTCACCGGCGCGCACGAGGAATCCGCCCGTATCTGCCCGGCGGCTGCGTCCACGGTGCCTTGCGGCATTCTAGCTCAATGATCGTTTAGTTTTTCAGTATTTGAAACGTAGATTTTTAATATTGAAGTTTTCTATCCGGCTTGATAGAAACCTTTCAGTTTTGGGCAGAAAGCCGCGCCGGGGAGGTCAAAGGTATCAAGTTCGATGACCGGCGCATTTCTCGTCTTCGGCTTGGGTTCAGCTGTGTTTTTTTGGAATTCATGCCTAGGGGGTGTGTATGCGACTGGCCAAACTACTTGCAAGTTTTGTTTTATTGCTGTTCATGTCTGCTGCAGCAGTCTATGCGCAGACGACCAGCGGCCAGATCTCCGGCCAAGTGGTGGACCCGTCGGGTGCCGCGGTTGTTGACGCCACCGTGATGCTGAAAAATCAACTGACCGGGGATACGAGGATAGTAAAAACACACGGCTCTGGGGAATTTGTTTTCGTTGGAGTACAACCGGGGGAGTTTGTGGTTTTGATACAGGCCCCGGGCTTCAAACGATTCGAAAAACACGATTTGAAACTGAGCGCGTCCGAGCGTTTGTCAGCAGGGAGTTTGAGGCTTGAACTTGGAGGGGTGACGCAATCGGTGAGCGTTACCGCTGAGCCCACGCCCTTGCAAACGGAAAGCGCAGAACGCTCGGCATTGCTGGACTCCAATGAGCTCCAACACCTGAGTACTCCAGGGCGCGACGTGCTGGCCTTAGTCCGCCTTCTCCCGGGGGTGGTAAAGGATGGCGAAGGAGCCTCCCAACTGGGTACTCAAAGCGCAGGAGCTGTTTCGGGTATCCGCGAAGTTAGTAATTCTATTAGCGTGGATGGAGTCAATGGTAATCCGAGGGGAGGCGGCAACCGGTTTGATACCCCCCTTAACATGGAAGCAGTCTCCGAAGTCAAGGTACTGCTTAACAGTTACCAGGCGGAATACGGGCAGAGCGGCGGCGCCATCGTCAACGTTGTAACGAAGTCGGGCACTCGCAATTTCCACGGTGAGGTCTACTACTACAACCGCAACGAGGCGTTCAACGCCAACGACACGTTTAACAAGAGCGCCGTTAGCGTGGCAAACCCCAACGGGCTCCCTCGGCCTCAGTACCGCTTTAATACCATAGGCTACAACATCGGCGGACCAGTTTACTGGCCGAGAATGTTCAACAGGGACAAGAACAAGCTCTTTTTTTTCTTCTCCCATGAGATTTGGCCAAGCAAGACACCGGGTACCCCTCGATATTTCATGATGCCGACGGCGCTGGAAAAGCAAGGCGATTTTTCACCGAGCGTCGATAAACAGGGAGATAAGGTCACACTTACCGATCCCAATAATTGTGGTTCTGGCGGAAGCCAGGTCTGTCTCCTGGATTCCACTCACGTGAACCCCGCCTTCATCAACCCAAACACGCTGGCACTTCTCAACATATTGCCTACCGGCAACCCGACGCCTCTGGGCGATGCTCCGAGCGGAGGCAAATACAACTATGTCGTCCAGACATCGGTTGACAGGCCGGTGGATCAGCAGGTATTGCGGCTCGATTCCAACATCACCAACAGGTTGCATATGTTCTTCCACGGAATCAATATGAGCAATACCGCCAAAGGCCCTACGGACTCACCAGGTCTAAGCGCTCAGATGCAGTGGGGCGTTCCGTTCTTTTATGATACGCCGGCCAGAAACGCCGCCATTGGCCTAACTCTCGCCGCAAGCTCAACGTTAGTGAACGAATTCACAGCAGGATATGCGGACTGGAGAGAGCGCTCGGGCTTTGTTAGTCCCTCCGATCTCTCGAAGGTGCAAAGAGGTAGCTCTACTGGTGTGAACCTCGGACAATTCCATCCCACGTTCAATGTCTTCAGCCTAATACCGAACCTTACCTTTGGGGGCGGGGGAACCAATGCTAGTCTCGGATTCGGTATATCGAACGATCCGGCAGTCAATTTCTATACTCGCTTTCCGTTCAACAACAATACCGGCACCTGGGAATATACGGACGGTTTCACGAAAATCTGGAACAACCACACCACGAAGTTCGGTGTTTATTGGCAAAACGGCAGGTACGTGCAGCATCCCATCGGGAATCAATTCAACGGTACATTTTCCTTTAACGTGGCCCCGGCCAACGCCACGGACGCCGGCTACGCGTATGCCAATGCGCTGCTAGGCAACTACAACAGTTACACCGAGGGCAACCGGACCGTCTATGCGCCGAAGTGGCGGATTCTCGAGTGGTACGCCCAGGACAATTGGAAGATTACGCGCAGATTGACGCTCGACTACGGAATACGCTTCAGCTATGACTTTCCCTACACCCTGGAACCGGGCGCGGGCGTCACATTTGTGCCGAATCGGTATGATGCCACGCAGGTTCCGGCACTATATCAAGCCGTCAAATTCTCGAGTTTGTCGGCCTCCCAGCAGGCCCTTTGTTCCGTTGGTTCGAAGAACAAACCTTCGAGTTGCGCTCAGAATCCGAACAACCCATCGGACGTACAGCCTCCCGGCGCGATTGGACAGTTCGTGGGTCCTTTCAACTTCACCGGCAGCGTACTCAATACTGACCCGACGTATCCGCACAGTCTTCGCAACAGCAACGGGGTGCTGTATGCTCCGCGTGCCGGCATCGCTTTTGATCCCTGGGGAGATGGAAAAACTGCGATCCGCGCCGGTGCAGGCATTTTCTACAACCTCCGCGAAGATGCCGGCGTCGTCGGAGATTTTGCGACTCAGGCGCCCGTCGTCGGTAATACGAGCGTAAGTTTGGGGAATATCGCCAGTTTCACCCCCGACTGCAATTCCCTGTCGGCCGGTTGCGCAAACATCGCAAATAATCTGGCCCCGCAAAATACCATGATCATGCCCATCAACCACAAAATAGCCTCGACGATCAGCGCCAACTTCGGAATTCAGCGCGAGATAGGATTCGCCACTGTTCTTGACGTCTCCTACGTCGGTACCTTTGGCCGACACCTTGAAGTAACACCCAACATTAACGAGGTTCCTTATCTCTCGCAGTTCTTGCCTCAGAACATCGATCCAACGAAGTCGAAGACAGCGTCACTGAACGGGACCGTCGTGCAACAAGCGGCCAAGAACGACAACTTCTTCCGGCCAATTCCCGGATACGCTACGATTAACCTGCGGGAGTATATTGGCACGTCGAACTACAACGCGTTACAAGTCACGGTGAATCACCGACTCAGCAATAATCTAGAGTTTGGGGTCTCGTATACCTGGTCCAAGACGATGTCTTATGCCGATACTACTTCCACAGGCACGGCTGGGTCGATCGCGGTTTACCAGGATCCTCGCTTTTGGAACTACGCTGAATCCAACATCGACCGGACTAATAACCTGGTCGCTCATTGGGTATACAACCTGCCAAAGGCCAGCAGGCTCTGGAACAACCGGGTGCTAAAAGCCGTAGCCGACAATTGGGAGTGGTCTGGCATTGCCGAGTTCGTTAGTGGCGCTCCCCAATCCGTGACCATAAGTGCGAGCGGCCTTAACTTTACCGGTGGAGGTGATGGTACTCGAATTCTGCTCTTGGGCAATCCGTACGCTCCTCGCAACTCGTCCTTCCAATTCCTCAACACCAGCGCATTCGCGTTGCCGCCCGTTGCTAGCAAGGCTGTTGGCGTGGTTGACCCCGGCGCCATCCCCAGCTCCAGCATGCCGGGCGTCACCGGCAGAGACACTTATCGCGGGCCGGGCACCAACAACTGGGACATGACGCTGGCCAAGAACATTCCCATTAAGGAGCGTGTCCAACTCCAACTGCGCTGCGAGGCTTACAACGTCTTCAATCATGTCAGCTATGACGCCGTTCAGAACACCGCAACTTTCAACGCCACAACTGGACAGTTGACGAGTAACGGCAAATTTGGGGCCCTTACTGATGATCGCGGTGCTCGCCTCCTGCAGCTTGTCGGAAAAATTAGATTCTAACTTTCTGGCCGGGCTAGACTGGATTCGTTGGGATCGAAGGAGCCACGTCATTCCCCTCGATCCTCGGTTTCGAGAATCAGCGCATTCGAACTTGCAGTAATTGCTGCTCGTTAAGTTTAGAATTCCCTCCGCATGCTCGGGAAAGGATGACTCTGATGGCAGACAATCGCATCTCCAGACGTGATTGGATGAAAGGCACAGGCTCGGCGCTTGCGGCAGGAGTCCTTCCCCTTGCCGCAAATGGCACGCTCGTGCCGCGCAACTCCTTTTTGCACTCTTCACGTGTCCAGACCAGCCCTTCATCGGACGAAGCCAATCGCATCCGCCGCATGAAGTGGTGGCACGAGGCGCGCTTTGGAATGTTCATCCACTGGGGTCTCTACAGTGTCATTGGCCGCCATGAGTGGGTCATGGAAAACGAGGGCATTCCGGTTTCCGAATATGCTCCGCTCGCTAAGCAATTCAACCCCAAACCATTTCCAGCCCGCGAATGGGCCAAGATCGCGCGGAAAACCGGCATGCGCTACATGATGATGACCACCAAACACCACGAAGGCTTCTGCCACTTCGACACCAAGACCACCGATTACTGCTCCCCTAAACAGGGACCAGGCCGTGACCTCGTCCGTGAATATGTCGACGCAGCGCGAGCCGAGGGCATGCGCGTGGGCTTTTATTACTCGTTGATGGACTGGCACCATCCCGACGGCGCTCGCTGTGCCGCGGACGACGCTGCACGCAAGCGCTTCGTCGAATACATTCACACGCACATTCGCGAGCTGCTCACCAACTATGGAAAGATTGACGTCCTCTGGTACGACGTCTCGTGGCCACTCGATGCCGCCGGATGGGAGTCCGAGCGCATGAACAAGATCGTGTTTGAGCTTCAACCAGACATCATCGTGAACAATCGCAACAAGCTTCCGGGCGATTTTTCCACCCCCGAGCAGCAGATCACTGCGGACAAAGAAGGGCGCGCGTGGGAATCTTGCATGACGCTCAACGACAGTTGGGGATACCAACGGGCTGATGACGATTGGAAGAGCCCACGACGTGTCATTCAAAATCTGATTTCTTGCTCGCGCGACACGGGCAATTATTTGCTGAACATCGGGCCCCGCGCGGATGGCAGCGTGCCTGAAGAATCGGTCCGCGTGTTGACGGAAGTCGGCCAATGGATGCGTCGCAACGGTGAGAGTATCTACGCATCAGATCCCTGCCAGCCCCGCCGTTCGAATTACGCGAGCTTTACGCGCAAAGGCAGCACGCTCCACATGCACGTGCACTTTTGGCCCGGCGACTATGTGGTGGTGGCTGGTTTGCAAGCACAGGTGAAGTCCGCTCACTTCCTCGCCTCTGGCGAAAAAATAAACTTCCAACAGGACAAGTACCGCGTGCGCCTTACTGGCCTACCGGCGGAAGCGCCGGACCATCCGGTTACGACCATCTCCCTCGAATGCGATGCGGAACCCACCCAGGACAACATTTTTGTCCGCAAGGAAAAGCCGCGCCAAGGAGTCTGAAGCGGCGCCGGCGACGGGAACCATTATCCAGGAATTCAATTGAGAGGTGAGACCGTGCGGAAAAGAGTGGTTCTTGTTTCCTTGTTTCTTGGAGCCGCGGCGGCATTCTGCCTTTCGCAAGCATGCTTCGCCCAAGCACAGCCACAAGCGCAGCCGCCCAGGTCCCGACGATCGCAGCGCGTTCACATGCAAGAGGTCCAAGTCACAAGCCCGGACGGCAAAATCAAGTTCACGATCTTGCCCAACGCAGAGCGCTTGACCTTCTCCGTGACAATAGGGAACACAGTCGTGATCGAGCCGTCTCCGATCGTGATGAAGCTTGATGGCTATGACCTTTCCTCAGGGGTTGTGTTCAACAACCTCGAGCGCTATTCCATCGACGAATCCTATCCGTGGAATGGAGCCAGCAGCACGGCCGTCAATCGATGCAACGGCGTCAAACTTTCTCTCACGCATGACCTGAGTTTCACTTCGTACACCCTTGAGATCCGCGTATTCAATGACGGCGTTGCTTATCGCCACGCCATTTCCGGCGAAGAAAACACTTTGCGCACACCGGACGAGTACTCCGCCTTCATCATTCCCGATGGCTCAACGCTCTGGTATGGCGGACTGGCCGACGGCCACTATGAAACCGAGTTTATGAAGAAAAACATTTCCGAAGTTCACGCCGGAGAATGGGCCGGACCTCCGCTGACATTCAAGTTGCCGCTCGATGCAGGCTATGCTTCGATCACCGAGGCTAATCTGGTGAATTACAGCGGCATGGGTCTGGAGGCCGACGGCCGCCGAGGATGGATTACGGGTCTGGGACACCGGCAGCCGCTGAACTGGCCGTTCGAACTACGCTACGGAAGGGAGGAGGCCAAGCGCCTCGGCAAACCGGCATCCATCGCGGGAACGGTCACGACTCCATGGCGTGTCGTAATGGTGGGGCCAGACTTAAACGCGATGGTTAATAGCACGATCCTACCTAATCTCTGCCCACCCCCTGACCCCAAATTTTTCGCTGAAGGGATTCATACCTCATGGATCAAACCCGGCCGTGCGGTTTGGCGTTACCTGGACGGCGGTCCCGAGGGTGTGGATGGCATGAAAGAATTCTCACGCATGGCGGGCCACCTCGGTTTCGAATACAACGTTATCGAGGGCTTTTGGAGCAAATGGACGCCAGAGCAGCGAAGAGAAGCGATCGATTACTCCAGGCAGCAGGGTATCGGCGTGTGGTTCTGGAAGCACAGCAAGGATCTCCGCACTCCGGAAGCGCGGGAGGAATTCTTCAAGATGTTGCACGACCTCGGCGTAACCGGCGCCAAAATCGACTTCTTCGATCATGAAGCCAAAGAAGTGATCGATCTATACGAGGCGCTTTTAGAAAAGGCAGCCGAATACCACATTCTCGTGGTGTTCCACGGCGCAAATAAGCCCACGGGCCGCGAGCGCACCTGGCCCAACGAGTTGGTTCGCGAAGCCATCCGAGGAATGGAGTCCAGCGCCCTGAAGGAACGCGCCCGGCACGAAACAATTTTGCCCTTCACGCGCCTTTTGGCGGGGCCGGCCGACTACACCGCTATGCTATTCAACGACCGGCGGCGCGATACGACCGTCGTGCACCAGGTCGCCAGCATCGCTGTTTTTGCCGCCCCTTTACTTACGATTGCCGCCAATCCGCAGACCATTCTGAACAACCCTGCCGTCGACGTGATCAAAAGCGTCCCTCCCGTCTGGGACGAAACCATCGTCTTGCCAGACTCCGCGATCGGCGAACTCGCCGCCTACGCCCGGCGCAAGGGCAACAGCTGGTTCTTAGCGGTCATGTGCGGTCCTCAAGCCAAGACGATACGCGTACCTCTCTCGTTCTTGGGCGAGGCCCAATACAATGGTGTATTCGTTCATGACAACCCCACAGACGACGTCAAGGTGGAAATCGAAAAGTCAACTCATAAGCGCAGCAATTCCCTCACCATCGAATTGCGAGCAGGGGGTGGTTTCTTGGCTCGTTTCTCGGAGTCACAATAGTTTTTGATCTGCCTTTATGGACTGATGAACGGTATCGATGACCCAGTTCACGTGGCGAACTCTGAGAGTGCTTTCGCTGAAGCCTTTCACAGCAAGATGTTGTAGGTAGCCGTCCCGAAGTAGGGCAAGAGACCTTACCGGGAACTGCTTAGTTTCAGTTGTGTCCCTCGGTCTGACACCCAGGCGGCTCTTACTTTCCGATAAGCGTTACCCGCCCAAGTGGGTTCTTTCCGAGCGCCCCGTCACTCGGGACCTGAGATGTCAACTCCAGCTTGTTAGCGTCGAGGCATTGGTATATTCACATTACATGAGGTGGGCATGTCCCCAGATTCCTTACTCACCGAGATAGCGAGTCTTCTTCAGCAGGACTTAGATCGGAGGTCTAAAGCGAAGGCAATCGCCGAAGCTATCCGCAAGCACGGCGGATATCGATGGACAGGTATGTATGACGTGGACTTGCGGCGAGGTACGGTCCGCAACATTGCTTGGAGCGGAGCCGCTGCCCCGGAATATCCCACCTTTCCGGCGACGAAAGGCCTCACGTCACGCGCTATTGCCAATAAGAAGACTGTCAATGTTGGCGATGTAGCCGGTGACCCTGATTACCTCACGGCGCTCTCCACCACACGGTCCGAGATCATTGTCCCTGTTTTGGACGCTTCGGACGGCCGCGTTATCGGGACTCTGGACGTTGAAAGCGAACTCCCGGACGCGTTCGACTCTGCGGCACAAAGGTGGCTGGAGGAATGTGCTCAGGTACTCAAAGGATTTTGGGCTGATCGCGCCGACTGAAACGATCTGTCTGGATTGCCTAAAATTACCGGCCAATCCTTGGAATCACTTTTCTAAAAGAGGTGTAGGTGGGAAGTGTTATTCTTTTCCAGTTGATTGGTGGGCTCAATTGCAAATGAACATCAAGCAGGTGGCCAAGAAAGCCAGAGTCTCTACGGCGACTGTCTCACGCATCATCAATGATTCATCGCTCGTGAGCCCCGAGACGGCGCGGCGGGTCTGGCGCATAATCCGTAAGGTCAGCGGTCAACTATCATCCGGATAGCCAGGCACGCAGCCTTGTCTCCGGCCGTAGTCGTATCCT
Source organism: Candidatus Limnocylindria bacterium (assembly GCA_035490055.1). GTDB lineage: Bacteria > Acidobacteriota > Terriglobia > Acidiferrales > UBA7541 > Acidiferrum. The sequence continues at coordinate 12,713 of DATHIB010000031.1, forward strand.
CGGTCTCATTATTTCCGACGTCGCCAACCCTTTCTTTCCGGAGTTAGTGAAAGGGTTTGAAAATCTGGCCCTGCAGAATAACTACGAAGTTATTCTGACCAACACAAACTACGATCCCGCTCGTATGGCCACTTGCGTCCGCCGTCTGCTGGAGCGCAGGGCAGAAGGTGTGGCTATCATGACTTCCGAAATGGAACCGGAGTTGGTCGACGAGCTGGCTCGGCGCGGCATTCCGATTGTCTTTCTCGACGTGGGAAGGGTTCGGGACCGCATCAGTAATATCCGCGTGAATTATGCGCAGGGCATTCGCGAAGCGGTCGATCATCTCATCACCGTTGGACATCGCTGCATCGGGTTTATCAGCGGGCCGATGAATTTGAAATCCGCACGCACCCGCAAGTCCGCATTTCTAAAGTGCTGGAGCGCCTACGGCCTTGTCGGGGATAGCGGTCTAATGGTAGAGGGCAACCACAAGATCGACGGCGGCGAATTGGCCATGTTTCGTCTTCTGCAATTGAAGCAACGGCCCACGGCGGTTCTGGCATCGAACGATCTTAGCGCCATCGGAGCTTTTCGGACCATCCGTCTCGCGGGCCTGCGTATTCCCGAGGATGTCTCCGTCGTTGGTTTCGACGATATTGATTTTGGCCAGTTCACCCATCCACCTCTCGCTATCATCCGGCTCTCGCGCACGGAGCTGGGCGAGAAGGCGTTCAACGCCCTGTTCCGAATTCTTCGCGGAGAATCGAAGGAAGGCGAGGAGTATAAAGGCGAGACCCATTTTGTAGTCCGCGAGTCGACTGGTCTGGCGCCCAATACCGGCCAGTGAACACAATGACGCTCCTTACGGACTACGTCAAGGCTTGCTCGCCGCAATTTTCGGCTCGGTAATTGTCAGAATCTGGTTGGCCATGATGTTTTCGACTCGCTGCACCACGCCGCTCGGCCACTGGATTTCCAGGTATTTGCTGAGTGCTCGGTGTCTAGGCCGAAGTGAACACGGCGATCGCTTGCGGAGAGATGACTCCCTGCTGTGCTCACGGTCGCGTGTTGCTCCTTTCCGGATGCGACTACAAGCTTACAGTAATCACGGCGCCGATTCCCTAGCAGTTACCTTTCTGGCCGACAAGGCGAATGAGCAGCCACTTGGCATCATGCTGGATGGAGGAGCCGGAAGGACTGCAATCCGCGGCGCGCGGTCTCGAATTCGGAAAACCGGCTGCCTTCCTGCTCCAGCAGGTAATACTCCACTCCGCCCGCGCTTTCGGCTGCTTCGAAAATGTTTTTCCACTCTGCAGCACCTTCGCCGAACAGAACCGTGTAACCTTTCGCCGGTTCCGGTGACCAGTCTTTGAGATGGAGCGAGCGGATTCTGCCCGGATTCGCGCGAATCCACGCTACCGCATCGGAGCCGGCCTCCAGACAAGTGCCCACATCCAGTTGGAGCATGATCGATGGTTTTGTATTCTTGGCGAGGATTTCGACAGGGCGCTGGTTTTCGACAGGAATAAACTCTCTCTTGTGATTGTGATATCCCGCCTTCAAGCCGGATGATTCAAGCCCATCGGCGGCAAAATTCAACGCGTCGGCGACGGCCTTCCAGCCGTCCAGACCGGCTTTCGGATCCGCCGAAGCCATGACTACGTACTTGCTGCCCAAAATTAGGTTCATGTCGCGCGCCCGGCCGATGTGCTCCGGACTCAAATAGGAACTGTCGTTGTGCGTCGAGAAACACCGGATGCCGAGATCGTCCAGAAGTCTTCTCATCTGCTTGGTTTGACTCTCGGACCATTCGAAATAGGGCGCATAGAATTCGACACCCTGATATCCCATCTGCGCGACGGCGCGCACGGTGGCCTCGGGGTCTTTTTTCAATTCCTCGCGGACAGAATAAAGTTCGAGGCCGAGCGGAATCGATTTTGCGGCGCGAGCCGAAACGGCCCACGGCAGCATTGCCGAAAAAGCGAGAAACGAACGTCGCGAAAGAGGGTGTACCGACATAGCTGCATCGTACTGAAAAATGAGCAGAATTTCATTCCATTTTGCGCGCCTCTTGCTTTGGCATGCTCTCAACCCCAAGGAAAGCTCGGCGGTCTGAGCGCTTGCTCTTTTTCGACGTAAACTTAAGCGGAATTAAGAGGCTTCAAAACTCTTTCGCGCACCGCCCGATGGCTTACTCCGCCGGGGCGGTAGCCCGGGCATCGCGCCCCGGAATGATGCTCCGCACGATCACATACAGGACGGGGATGAACACCAAGTTCAGCGTGGTCGCAGCAATCATCCCGCCAAACACCGTCGTGCCCACGGAAACGCGGCCCGCGCGGCCGGCGCCCTGCGCCAGTACCAACGGCACGACCCCCAGGATGAACGCGAGTGAGGTCATCAAAATGGGCCGCAGCCGAATGCGCGCTGCTTCCACTGCGGCTTCCACGACCGACATGCCTTGACCGCGCAGTTGCTCCGCAAACTCAACGATCAGAATGGCATTCTTACTGGAAAGCCCGATCAGCATCACCAGCCCGATCTGGCAGTAAACGTCATTCTGCAATCCGCGCAGGGCCTGTGCGCCGATCGCTCCGAGAATCGCCACAGGCACGGCCAGCAGCACTATGAACGGTAGCACGTAACTCTCGTACTGCGCCGCGAGCGTCAGGTACACCACCACCAGGCCCAGTGCAAAAAGAATCAGCGCTTTTCCTCCGGACTCGATTTCTTCCAGCGACAATCCGCTCCATTCGAAAGTCATCCCATTCGGCAGGACCTTCCTGGAAAGCGCTTCCATCGCTGCGATGCCCTCGCCGGAACTGTGGCCAGGAGCGGCCGTTCCGTTGATTTCCGCGGAGCGAAAAAGATTGTAATGCGGGATGACTTGGGGATTTGCGGTTTGCTCCACGGTCACGAGGTTGTCGAGAGAAATCATCTTTCCGGTGTCGGATCGCAAATAATATTGGCCGATGTCTTTTGGCTCCGAGCGGAATTTACTGTCGGCCTGCACGTAGACACGGTACGAGCGGTTATTGAAATCGAAATCGTTCACATAGACCGAGCCCATGTAGACCTGCAAAGCGTTAGTGATCTGGCTGAAGGGCACCTGCAGACTCTTCGCTTTTTCGCGGTCGATGCGCACCAGATATTGAGGGTCGTTTGCCGTGAAGCTGGTGAAAAGACCCACGATATCCTTGCTGGCATTCCCTTGCGCCGCCAGCTTGTTGGCGGTTTCCGAGATGCTCTGCAACGAGTTGCGTCCAAGATCCTCTAACTCAAACTGGAATCCCCCGAACTGCCCCAGCCCAAACACTGCCGGCGGGTTGAACGGAACCACGATCGCGCCTGAGACTGCCGACAGAGAACCGCGCAAACGTCCAATCGTTGCGGCCGCCGAGTGGACATCTCCCTTGCGATTCTCAAAAGGCCGCAGGTTTGCATAGAGCATTGCCTGATTGGAAGATGAGCCCGCAGCGCCGAACCCGACAACCGTGAAAACTCCGTCGATTTCCGGATCGCGCGAGATCACTTCTTCCGCCTTGCCACAAACATCGCGCGTGTAGGTGAGAGAGGCCCCTTGCGGGGCTTGCACGATGAACATCAAATAGCCCTGATCGTCCTCCGGGATGAAGGCGCGCGGAACGTGCTGGTAGAGCAAGTACGTGCAGCCGAGCAAGACAAAAAAGACTAGCAACGAGGCCAGCCGCCAGCCCAGGGCCCGGCGGACAGTGCTTCGATAGAGACTTGCGCCGCCGTTAAAGACGTCATTGAACAATGTAAAGAAACGGCCTTTCGCGCGCTCTCGATGTTTCCCGAGGAAAATTGCAGAAAGCGCTGGAGTCAGGGTAAGCGCGTTGAAGGCCGAGATCGCCACGGAAAAAGCGATCGTCAGCGCGAATTGCCGGAAGAGAATTCCGGTGGTGCCCGGGAAGAGCGCGACCGGCACGAATACCGCCACCAGAACGAGTGACGTCGCTACCACCGCTCCAGCCACTTCCTTCATCGCCACGGACGCCGCGTTGTGCGGCTCCGTGATGCCCTCGACGATGTGCCGCTCCACATTCTCAATCACCACGATCGCGTCATCCACGACCAGCCCGGTGGCCAGGGTGATCCCAAAGAGCGTCAGCGTATTGATCGAGAAACCCAGCAACTTCACAAAAATGAATGTCCCGATCAGTGAAACGGGAATGGTTATCGCGGGGATGAACGTGCTCCGCCAGTCCTGCAAGAACACGTAGATGACGACGATGACCAGCGCGATGGCTTGCAGAAGGGTGATGAGCACGTCGCGTATGGATTCACCGATGACTGTCGTGGTATCGAAGGCCACGGCTGCCTTGATCCCCGGAGGGAAATTTTTGGAGAGCCGCAACAGCTCCGCCTTTGCGGCCTTGTCCACATCGAGCGCGTTGGCGCCTGGAAGCTGGGTGACCGCAAGGCCGACTGCGTCATGGCCGTTGAATCGAAGAATGGTGCCGTAATTCTCCGCGCCCAGTTCCGCGTGGCCGACATCTCTCAATCGAACGAGCGTGCCGTCGTTTCCCGTCTTCAATATGATGTTGTCGAATTGCGAGGCCTCGCTGAGGCGCCCCACCGCCCGCACGCTGATCTGGTAAGACTGCCCTTCTGGCGAAGGCGGTTGCCCGATTTGTCCGGCCGCGACTTGCACGTTCTGTTCCTGCAGTGCGCTAAGCACGCTTGTCGCAGTCAATCCGCGCTGCGCCAGTTTCGCCGGATCGAGCCAAAGGCGCATGGCATATTTGCGCTCGCCGAAAATAATCGCGTCGCCAACTCCCTTGACGCGCTTAAGCGCATCTTTGACGTACACGTCCATATAGTTACTCAGGAACAGGCTGTCGTATTGTCCGGTATCGGAATAGACGCCGGCGCCGAACACAAATCCGCCGATCTGCTTCGTGATGATGATTCCCGTGTTCTTGACTTCATTCGGCAGCCGCCCGAGTGCTTGGTTTACCCGGTTCTGAACGTCCACCGCTGCCAGGTCGACATTTCGGGTTACGTCAAATACCACCGTGATCTGGCTCGATCCATCGTTGCCGCTCGTCGAGCTGATGTACTTCATGCCCTGCACGCCGTTGATAGCTTGTTCCAGCGGAATGGTGACCGCGGTTTCCACCGTCTGGGCGTTCGCTCCAATGTAGCCGCTGCTGACAATGACTTGGGGAGGCGCCAGGTCGGGCAATTGTGCGATCGGAAGCGTGGGAATGGAGATCGCTCCCGCAAGAATGATGAATAGTGCGCAGACCGTGGCAAAAACCGGCCGCTGGATGAAGAAATCAACGAACAAGGCCGGAGTCCGCCTTTGCTGGGAGTGGAGTGGGGCCGCTCATGAGGTCGAGGTAACTACCGGCCTGAATTGCTCTGGCCTTTGCTCTGAATTTGCTCCGTGACCGGCATGCCGTCCTGCAAAAATTGCGTTCCGGAAATGATCAGGTGATCCCCGGCTTTGAGCCCATCGAGAACCACAAAATCATTGCCGACAGTATCGCCCAGCTTTAAGGGCTTCTGCCGTGCCACCGTTCCTTTGCCTTCGTTGACGGCAACGAACGCGAAGAACTGGCCATTGATGCGGAGTACGGCAAGCACGGGAATCACGGGGCCTTCGTGAATGCCCCAGGTGATCTGCGCGCGAACCTGTTGAGCGATGCGCAGTTTGCCCATCGGATTCTCAATGGTTGCCTTGGCGAGAACCGTTTGTGTATCCGTCTCGACCTGCGGCGACACAAACGTGATGCGAGTCTCGCTCACCGAATTCCCCGCGGTGTCGAGCAGTCGCACAGGCAATCCGGCTTTCAAGTTCTTGGCACGCTCGGCGGGAACGTAAATGTAAGCTTCCAGCGCTCCCGGCTCGTCAATGGTGGTTAGCATCGTCGCAACCGTCACGCGGTCGCCCATGTGTACGGGGATATCGCCGACGATCCCGTCCATCGGAGAGGTAACGCTGTAGTAGTGAAGCTCTACTTTTTGCTGCTTCACCTGTTCGTCGAGCGACTTCAATTGTGCCAGAGCCGCTTCGTAACCGGTTTGGGCATTATCAATTTCCTGCTTGCTGATCACTCCGGCTTCAAACAACTTCTGCGCGCGCTCCAGCGAAACCTTGGCATACCGCAAGTTTGCTTCCTGTGCCGCACGCGAGGCTTCCTGGCTGTTCACCGTGGCTTCCTGTTTCAGCGGGTCGATCTGCAGGAGGGGCGTTCCCGTTTTAACGTGGTCGCCTGATTTCACGAAAATCCGCGTAATCTGTCCCTCGACCTGCGGATTGATCGCCGCGGAGTGCCGCGATTTCAGGATGGACAGATACTCGGTGGTATCCGGAATTTTCACCGCAGGTGCAATCTGTACTTGGACCGGCATGGCAGGCGCAACAGCGCTCGGCGCATTGTCGGCCGCGCTTTTCTGGCAACCGCACACGAATACACCTGCCGCCAGTGCCAGCAGCAGAGCGGCCCCCCGCTTTTCCGTGCTTAGCCTTCCCTCACTTCGATTGACCGATACCAATGGACACATACCCGTTTACCTGACCTCAAATCTTACGACACTATGCAGCAGGAGCAAATAGAGAGGTTTCGTCACCCATTGGACGCAGGGAAAAGCGGTTCGTTACATTGAAGTCTCCGGCAGCAGATCAGTAGAAATCGCGGGAATTGATTCTTTTTCCGGAAAGCCCGAGCTGCAGGACGTCCATCTGTTCCGGCCGGTCAAAAACCTTGCCCGGGAAAAAGATTTTCGCCAGCACTCGCACGCCGCCAAACGCCACGCCCAGGACCACCGTCACCACCATGAACAAGCCCGTCCCAAGAATAATCTTGACCAGGGTTGTAAGCAACGGCGGGTCGGTGACCGTTTGGTGCGGCTCGTTCCAGGTCACTTCCGTTTCGTAAATCACCGCCCTCCGCAGCGAATCGCCATAAGCCGCTGATGATGGCTTCAGTACCAGAGAGAGCAGGGAGGCCTTGCGTTCAATGGTCGTTCCCGCCCGCTTGGCCGCCGGCGGGAGCGTCTGCTCCAGATGTCGCAGGTGTTGCTCCGCGAGTTGCGGCGTCGGATACTCCAGCAGTAACAAACCTGCCGAGTCCTTGCCGTTGCGATATTCCGCGATCATGGCCTCCGCACCAGAGGCAAATCCTGCCTCACTCACGAGGCTCGTGAATTCCTCCTGTTTCAGCGAGTTCAGCGCATTCCGCAACGCCGCAGGCCCCAGCGCGTACCTTTGTGTTCCATCCGAGAAGCCGCTCGGCAAATACGTTCGAATCGGCGGCAGTGGCGTCTGGTTGGAATGTTTCCTGACCATCGCCGCAAGCTGTTGCAACTCATCGGTCGTTGGATTTTGCGGGGGCTGGACTTCCAGAATCAGGTTGCCAAGGAGGAGCAAGAGGCGCTCCTGGTCGATCGCCGAAGGCCCACCGACCCTGGATGGATGCATGTTGGGCCCGAACTCCGCGGTGTACGCTTCGTACGCGCCGCTGGGGTCCCGGAATTGCCTGAGTATGACTCCAACCTTTTGAGTCCCGTCGGAATACTCATTAGCGAGCGAGTCCGTCATACCCGACTCGGCGAAAACCTGTGCCCGCCCTTCGTCACTCTTAATCTTGATTGGGGCGCCGACAGCGTTCCATCGCCCAAATTGTCCGGGGAAAATCTGATCGAGTGCGCCTTGCGCAGGCAAACGCGGTACCGCGGCCATGGCGGCCGTAAGAAGCAACAGGAAGATAAGGTAATACTTTCGCATCCCGGCCTCTATTAGACACCAACTGCCTAGTTTTGGTTGCGAGATTGTTCAACTACTGCTGCACTGGGGCGCACCGCACCGGATTTGGACGGCAGATTCATCGTCACGCTGTTCATGCTCTCCAAGTAGCTTACCACGCCCTGATACAGCCCCTCGGCCACCTTCTGCCTTTGCTCGGGCTTCTTAAGCATTTGCTCGTCCGCCGGATTACTCAGGAACGAAATCTCCGTCAAGATCGAAGGCATGTCCGCGCCGATCAGCACCACGAAAGGCGCTTTCCGCACGCCGCGGTTTTTCATCGGCTTATTCGACTTTTGAATCCGCTTAGAGAGGGAATCCTGGATGTCTTCGGCAAGTTCTTTGGACTCATCGATTTTTTCCGTCCTCGCGATTTTCATCACCAGATCCTGCAGCTCGTGAACTCCTCCCTGCGCGGTGGCGTTTTCTCGTGCCGCCACTTCCATCGCCTCCGCCGAGCCTTTCAGGTTCAAGTAGTACGTCTCAATGCCACGCGCCAAGTGGTCCCTGCTCGAATTCGCATGAATCGAAATAAACAGATCCGCCTTGGCCTGGTTCGCGATGTTCGTCCGCTCTTCCAGCGGGACAAAGCTGTCGTCCGAACGCGTATAGATTACATCTGCGCCCGGCAGCCGCTGCTCGATGATTTTCCCGAGCCGCAGCGCCACGTCCAGGCACAGGTCTTTCTCCATCAACCCGGTCGGGCCAATCGTTCCCGTATCGTGCCCGCCGTGGCCCGCGTCGATCACGATCCTTCCAATCTTTAAGCCCAGCGCGCGCGTCAGCGTGGACTGCCCATCCCGCGTGGGTTGTGGAGCGCTCGCCGGCCGGATCAAATCGGGCTTCGCGCTCAAGGTAGTTGCTTTGATTGATTTCGATTTGGTGCTTTTCGTGCCCGGCAGCGAATTGCGCGCCACCGCGGAAGAATTGTTCGCCGCCCCCGAATCGTGAATCTCGCTACTGCCAGTCGTGCTCCCGTTAATCGCGCCCCCGCTAATCGTGCTACTGATGGCGCTCTTCGAATTTTCTGCCGGCTGCTCCGAAGCGGAATCCGCGTCCGTCCGCAGACCATTTGGCGCCGCGTTCTGAACCGTTCGCGCTTCGCTGGCCGCCACCGCGCTCTCATTCGAATCTTCCACCACCGCTTCCTGCCCGCGTTTCCCTTTGGCCGCACGCATCGGCGCCGCCTGGAAAATTCCGTAGAGATCGATCGAGAGCCGCGGCGGATTGTTTGTCAGCGAAGCGCTGTATTCTTTCACTCCGTTTACGTCCAGCACCACGCGTACCACGTCCTCATGATTCTGCGCTACACGCACGGCGGTCAGCAGGCCGCCGTCAACGTGGACATTCCCGCGAGCGACTTCCGGCGTCAGCCGCGCCGCGTGCAAATCGAAAAAGATGCGCTCGGGATTCGCGATGCGCCCGGAAGCATACTGCACGCTGTCCTCGAGATCGATGGTCACCCGCGCCGTATCGCCGTTGGCGGCTGCGCGAATCATTCGCAATCGCGGAATCTCCCGCGATCCCGGCCTGCCAATTGACTTGCCCCCGGAGTGCACCGGCGCATTCGCGCGCACTTCTTCCGAGGCTGGCGGAGCTGCTGTTGAATTTAAGGCCACGTTATTCGTCGCCGACGGCGCGTCGCCGTTCTGCAGCAGCGCCAATTCTGCCAGCGCCTCTTGCGCTTCCCGTTTCCTCGGCGAACGCGGATAACGTTTCAGGAAATCTTCATAAGTTTTTTTCGCCAGCGCTGAATCCCCCAGCTGATCGCGCTGCAGCTTCGCCGCTCGCAAGGTCGCATCCTGGCAATACCGGCTTGTCGGATATTCGCGCACCAGGAATTGGTAGGAATCGGCGGCCGACTGATAGTAGCTTCTCCCAAACCGGTCGCCCATCTCGGTGTAAAGCTCCGCCACTGCCAGAAGCGAATCGGGGACTTCGGAAGCTCGGGGAGTTATCAAAGCGACGCGGCGATAGCCGGTGACCACCTGTTTGTAATCCGCCAGCGTGCGTTTCTCGGCAGCCTTGCTGTTCAGCGCCGCGCGCTGCTCTTCGGCCCGCGCGAATTGCATGGAAGCGGACTGGCGCCTCACCGCGGCGGTGGCCTCTGCTTCCGCAGCCGTTTTCCTCGGCGCGGCTGCGGCAATGCTCAGCACGGAACCCAGCGCCACAAAAACTGGCGAAAGGCGGGCGAAGCCCTTGTGCAAAATTTTTTTGCCCCCAAACATCAACTTACATCCCCCAAAAACAGCAAGCTACATCCCCCAACGTCGCTCAATCCCAGCTACAATCCCGCACTCACTTCAGCAATACGCCAAAACTTCCCAGGCCCAGATTCACGGCGCCCCGAAAAAAATCAGCCACAAACAACTGAAAGCTTACAACTGAAAACTTTTCTATTCGTTCGTGAATACGACGCGGCCGTCCGGTGTAACGTCTTTGTGGATCGCATGTGCATTGATGAACGCGTCCGCAAGCCGGCCCGAACCCGGCCGGAAATAGGCGTTCTGTACTCTCAGTACATAGTTTCGCGTCTCTCGATACGCGGGAACGCCGTGAGCCCGGTCAACAGCACCCTCTCCCGCATTGTACGCTGCCAGGGCCAAATCTAGGTTGCCATTGTATCGTTCTAGCAACCATTTCAAATGCTTAACCCCGGCGTCAATATTTTGTTGCGGGTTGAACACGTCATAAGCTCCATATCGTTGTGCCGTCGTGGGAATCAACTGCATCAATCCGCCGGCTCCCTTGCGGGAATACGCCCTTGGATTCCAGTTCGATTCCGTTTCGATCACCGCGCGCACCAGTGCAGGATCCACGCGATGCCGGTCCGCGGCTTCTCGAACCAGCTTTTCGCTGCCGTCACGGCCGATGTCCATGGCCGGACGGTTGCTTCCCGAAAAAGAAGACTCGGAGGGCAGGTAGATGTTGGTGCGCAGCTTCGAGGCATTGAGCTTGGCTGTCAACGGCGGTTCGGCGTTTACAAAAAACGGCCGTCCCGCATCGTCAACGACCTTGGCGATCTGGCCGCTGGCGCCCCGCGCGAAAACAGTCGCGCAAAGGACCAGCGTCGCTAGAAGAAGCCTTGACGTGATTGCCGTGCGTTTTTTCATCTTCCTACCTTGGGAAAGGCAACACCAATTTTGCAGCCTACTACAGAGTGGACAGTTTTCAACACCGCCGCGCAGCGGTCAATGTCCCTTCAGTACTAGGGCCCCCCGCCCAGCGGTCTACCCTGAGGGGGATCGCCTGGCGATGGCTCTTCATGCGAAGTCGTGTTGGCGGGGATGCCGAACTGGCTTAGGCCGTAAATGAAAACGTATCCCCCCGGACACGCTTCTGGTGCCACGGGGATTATAGCAAGGGTTCGATCAGGGAGGGGACGCTCTCCAAGGCCACTTTTAGGCCAGTTGTGTCTTTTCCGCCAGCTTCGGCCAGGTCAGGTCTTCCCCCACCGGAACCCCCTAGTCGTTTGGCCAGCGCCTGTATCAGCTTGCCAGCATGGACTTTAGCTGTCAGGTCTTTGGTCACTCCGGCGATCAGTGCTACTTTGCCGTCCTCCGGTATCCCCAGAACCACCACGCCGGAGCCCAGCTTCTGCCGCAGGCTGTCCACCAGTTGCCTAAGTCCTTCGCGGTCAACATTTTCCACTTCGGCGGCGATTACCTTGACCCCTTTGACCATTTGCACCCGCCCCATCAGGTCATTCGCTTGATTGAGAGCTTGTATGCGCTTTACGACTTCAAGCTGATTCTCAAGGGCGGCAGTTTTCTCCGCCAAATCGCTAAGCCGCATCAGGATCTTCTCGTCACCGACATGCAGCAACTGAGCAATACTTCTTAGTAGCTCCATAGCCTTTTGATAATGCTCCAGGGCGCCGATACCGGTAACGGCTTCGATCCGGCGAACGCCGGCGGCCACGGATTCTTCGCTCACGATTTTCAGGACGCCGATGTCGCCTACGCGCTGCACGTGCGTCCCGCCGCAAAGCTCCTTCGAGTAGAAACCGCGGGCCGCTCGCGGATCGGGAATCGTCACCACGCGAACGTTGTGCTCCGGATACTTGTCCCCGAAAAACGCCAGCGCCCCGGAAGCCAGCGCTTCTTCGAGCGACGTGACGTTCGTCTCGATCTCCGTGTTCAGCCGGATCTCGTCGTTCACCTGCTGCTCGATGTCGCGCAGCTCTTCCGCGTCCACATGCGCGAAGTGCGAGAAGTCAAAGCGCAGCCGCTCCGGCGCATTCAGCGAACCGGCTTGCTTCACGTGCGTCCCCAAAATATTTCGCAGCGCCGCATTCACCAGATGCGTCCCCGAGTGGTTGCGGATAATCCGCGCCCGCCGCTCCGCATCCGCTACCACCGCCAGGTGATCGCCCACGCGCAGCGTCTCTTTCGCCACCACCTTGTGCGCCACCAGCCCCGCAACGGGATAGAAAGCTCCAGTCACATGTGCGAGCAATTGCGATTCCGAGTTGTCATAGAACGCGCCGGTGTCCGCCACCTGTCCGCCCGACTCCGCATAAATCACCGTGCGGTCGAGGACCACCTCGCCGCTCTCCCCGGGAATCAGTTCGTTGACTGGCCCAAGCTTCGTGTCGGCGCGGTGAGCGCCGCCAGTAAGAATGATGGCTTCAATCCGGCAATCCTTCGCCCTCGTCCCAAAATAAAAATCCGGCTCCGTCTTGAAAGTCTCCGCCAGCTTCGCGTAAGCCGGATTCGCCGCCTCGTTCGCCCCGCCCTTCCACGACGCCCGCGCCCGAGTGCGCTGCTCCTGCATCGCCCGCTCGAACCCCCCCCAATCAACAAGGAAGGCGGCGTCACGAACCACATCTTCTATAAAGTCCCGAGGCAAGCCATAGGTGTCGTAGAGCCTGAAAGCCTTATCGCCAGCGTACTGTCCAACAGTAAAAGGTGTGCCACGAAGCTGCTCTCCTGCGTGGTGCTCTATCAAAACCGGTCCGCGTAGTTCGTTCAGGTCCTCTTCGAGTTTCTTGAGCCCAATATTCACGGTACGACTGAAACGTGTTTCCTCCTCGTCCAGAATATGGTTGTCGCGCTCAGCTGTTTTCGCGAGTTCCGGACACGCGCTAGCCATGAGCGTCCGTACGGCGTCCGACATTTTGGATAGAAATGGCGAAGGAGCCCCCAAAATACGCGAGTGTCGCAGCGCCCGACGAATGATTTTCCGTAAGACGTAACCACGGCCTTCATTTGAGGGAACAACACCGTCTGAGATCAGAAACGTTGCGGCGCGAGAGTGGTCCGCAATTATGCGGAAGGATGCGGCGAGATCTGGCCGAGTCGTTAGAGTCGAACTACATAGTTTTTCAGCGCTAGCGATGAGCGGCGTGAAGAGATCGGTATCGTAGTTGGAGATTACACGTTGGAGGACGGCGGCGACGCGCTCGAGGCCCATGCCGGTGTCCACGCAAGGCTTGGGAAGTGGAGTGAAGATACCATCAGTTCCGCGATTAAATTGCATGAAGACAAGGTTCCAGATTTCGACGTACCGGCCACAGTCGCAGGGAAACGCGCAATCGGTGTGACCGTCGTCTGACGCAGCGCGTCCCATGTCGTAATGAATTTCACTGCAAGGTCCGCAAGGGCCCGTATCGCCCATAGCCCAGAAGTTTTCCTCAAATCCTGGGATGCTCACTATGCGGTCATCAGCGACGCCTTCACCCAACCACTCGCCACGCGCTTGTTCGTCTACACCGAGCTTCGTGCCGTCAGGGAGCTCAACACCACCGAAAACTGTGACGTAGAGTTTGTCCTTGGGAATTTTGAACCAGTCGGGCGAGGTGATCAATTCCCAAGCGTACGCAATCGCATCCTCCTTGAAATAATCGCCAAACGAAAAATTGCCCAGCATCTCGAAAAACGTGTGATGCCGCTTCGTAAACCCCACATTTTCCAGGTCGTTGTGCTTCCCGCCGGCGCGCACGCATTTCTGGCAGCTCGTAGCCCGCGTGTAATCCCGCTTTTCCAGCCCCAGGAAAACGTCTTTGAACTGGTTCATCCCCGCATTCGTAAACAGCAGGGTAGCGTCCCCATGGGGAACGAGCGAGCTGCTGCGCACGCGGCGATGTCCTTTGCCTTCAAAGAACTCCAGAAACTTTTCGCGAATTTCGTTCCCGCTCCAAAATTTCTTGCTTACCGATTCACCCGTCACGTCCGCCTCAGCACCGAACAATTTTTCATGGTAGAAGTATCGCAGAGACTCTGACGAGCGGCAATCTGGCCTCCCCGTAAGCCCATGGCCCTTGCCCCAAGGAGCATCGCAGATGCCAAAAGGAAGGAAAGCCAAAAAGCCGCTCTCCCCAGCAGATTTCGCAGGCGACGGTGAACCCTACGCCGAAGTGACCGTGACGATCTCCATTCGCATCCTCGGACCGGGGATCACACGATCGCGGCTCGCCGTCAATGTCTGTCCCGATCCGGCCCTGGAGCACCTCGCCAGAAAGTCGCTGAAGGCTCTCAACAAGGAGCATTACGGCATAAATGAGGACGGCAACTTTGGCGCCTGTCTATCGGAGAATTTCAGTGGCTGGCAGGATTTGGAAGACGATTACCCAAGGATCGATGAACAAGCGAAAGGCAAGTTTGAGAAGGATTGCCTGAAGGCCATGAATGCCTATATCAAGGAGTCCGTGGATTGGGCACTTGCGATCAACAAACAAGGGATGGAAGAAGCGGCCCGGAATACGCTTGCGTCTGGAGGCAAGGACTTGTTGATGTAAAGCCGGTTGCTACTACAATGAGCTCAGAGTCGGTTAGTCATTCAGTTTCCGAGCATTCGACTAACCACGACTTTGAGGGCGATTGTGGTATTTAGACGATCAACGATGGGTATTTGAACTAACAGGTACTCGCGACTGAGGATTGAGCATGGGCAACCGCGGGACAGATTTGGAAAAATTTCTGATGCAGTATCCGTATCTGCTTCGGTGGGTCAATGAGTGTCTATCCTGCCACAATAAGGGCTACAAACCTGAGATGCTAGCGCCCGAATTTGACAATTCGACGGTCATAGCCGCGAAACTGCGCCGCCTCGTAAAGGAATTGGCACTAGATGAGGATGGTCTGTGTCAGCAGTGTCGTGAGGCACACGTCTACTTAATGATTCGTAGAGCGAGGGCTTCATGGGTGAAATGATTCAATTCAATCGGCCGGACGGGAAGACATGCCCTGGCTATCTGGCAACTCCCAAAGCAGGATCGGCCGCGCCCGGCTTTGTCTGCATTCAGGAGTGGTGGGGGCTCAACGATCAAATCAAGAAGACTGCCGACCGGCTCGCCGAGGTCGGCTACCGCGCGCTCGTCCCGGATCGTGGCAGAGTCGCCAAAGCTGCCGATGAGGCCAGCCACATGATGAAGGGCCTCAACTTTCCCGATGCCGCCGAGCAAGACATTCGCGGCGCCGTGCATTACCTGAAGCAAAGCTCCAAAAAAGTCGCAGTGGGCGGCTTCTGCATGGGCGGCGCGTAGACCGTTCTCTCTGCCGTCCGCGTCCCAGAGATGGACGCGGGCGCTTGCTTCTACGGCATTCCGGATCTCAGCGCCGCTGAATTGAAGACGATAAAAATTCCCTTGATTTGCCATTTCGCAAACCGGGACGGCCACTGGACGCCCGCGAAGGTGAATGACCTCGAAGCCACGCTCAAGCAATCCAAATCTCAATTCGAGATCTGTCGCTACGACGCCCAGCACGCCTTCATGAATGAAGCCCGCCCCGAGGTCTGCGACGCCGCCAGCGCCAAGTTAGCCTGGGACCGCACCCTTAAGTTTCTGAAGCGAGCCCTCGCGTGAACCTTTGCGCTGCATAGCTTTAGTAGGAATTTGAATTTGGTCCGCAATACAGACCAAATTGAAACGTTACTCGGTTTCTAACTCCGCGTCCGGCACGTCTTCCCTCGTTATCGCTTTCAACTCCCGACGCACGATGTCTGCAGAGAATCCCGCGCGCAGAAGACTGCTGTAGATGGAAGCCATTTTCTTTTCATCGATTTCACCGCGGTAGGAGCGGAGCTTGCGCTCAATGCGCTGGCGGACCATGGCGGCTTCGTCGGAATTTTGGGAGACTTGTTCGAGGGCGGATGCGATGTGGCGGTCGGGAATGCCGCGAGCGCGGAGATCGCGGGCGACGCGGAATTTTCCTTGCTTGCGGGATTCGGTGCGCTGGAGGGCGAATTGCTTGGCGTAACGCACGTCGTCGATCATGCCGTTTTCCTTCAAACGCGCCATCACCACTTGCACCAGCAGTTTGTTGTCGCTCCGCCGTTCCAATTTCTGCTTCATTTCGTGCACGGAATGCGCTCGCCGCATCAATGCCCGCAACGCCACATCGTACAGCTCCGCTTCAGTCTCAAGTTGGCGAGGCTTCCCAAACATGGATGGAGCATAGAGGGAGGAAGTGCCAGAGTCAAAATCAAATGAGTTGGTGGTCGTTGGTTGTCACGTTGCAGCTTTGGAGTAACACTCCCCAGGCCCTGAGCTAGCGCCGGCTCTTACTGAGGACTGATGACTAAGAGCTGTGAACTATTTGCGGGCGAAGCGTTCGAAGTCGGCCATTTGCGAGGCCATTTCCTCGCGGGCGGAGTCGCCGGCGGAGCGAATGCCCTGGATGCGCAGCTTGAATTCGTCGGGGTTCGAGGCGCGCGCCAGGGCTTCGTCGAGAGTGATGAGCTGCTTCGAGTAGAGATCGAAGAGCGACTGATCGAACGTTTGCATGCCGTACTGGCTGGTGCCTGCGGCGATGGCGTCATGAATCAAGCGCGTTTTGTCCGCGTTGATGATGCAGTCTCGGATGTACCCAGTGGCGATCATGATTTCGCAGGCGGGGACGCGGCCTTTGTCATCCGCGCGGCGCACCAGCCGCTGCGAGACGACTGCCTTCAGCGTGGCGGCAAGCTGCAAGCGAATTTGCTTCTGCTCCGGCGGCGGGAAGACCGCGATAATACGCTGAATCGTTTCCGTGGCGTCGAGGGTATGCAGAGTGGATAGCACGAGGTGGCCGGTTTCCGCGGCGAGCAGCGCCGTGGAAATGGTTTCCAGGTCGCGCATTTCGCCGACCAGAATCACGTCCGGGTCCTGACGCAGCGCAGCGCGCAACGCGGTGGAAAAGTTCGCGGTGTCCACTTCGACTTCGCGCTGATTGATGAAGCTTTTTTTGTCGCGGTGCAGAAACTCGATGGGGTCTTCGATGGTGATGAGATGGTCGGCGCGGTTGGCATTGATGCGGTCGATCATCGCCGCCAGCGTGGTGGACTTACCGGAACCGGTGGTTCCCGTAACCAGCACCAACCCGCGCTGCTCTTCGCAAATTTTGGAGATCACGGGGGGAAGGTTCAATTCTTCCGTGGTGCGAATTTTTGTGGGAATGACGCGCAGCACCATGCCGACGTTGCCGCGCTGCTGAAAAACGTTGACGCGGAAGCGGCCCAGGCCCGCAACGCCATAGGCCATATCCAATTCCGCTGTTTCCTTGAACTTTTGCTTCTGGCGGTTGGTCATCATGCTGAAAGCCATCGAGAGCATTTCTTCCGGCGTGACGCGAGGCACGTCGGTCAGCGGGGTGAGCAGGCCGTCCACGCGCAAGTAAGGGTGATTGCCGACTTTCAGATGCAAGTCGGACGCTTTGCTTTCAACCGCGCGGCGCAGAAGATCGTCAATGCTGATGGCCATATGGTGTAAACCCCGTGAAAATGCAGCTAATACGCGACACTAGCACCCGCGGGAAGAGCGGGCAAGCAAGCCGCGCAGGCAGGTTGCGCGCTAGTTACCTGTCCAGAAGGAGGGCCGTTTTAAGTTGCTAGTTCTTAGCACCGGAAGATGGGAATAGGGAATAGGAAAGTGCGCCTGGGTGATAGCCAAGTCCGGCAACCGCTAAGCGCGAGCAACGGAGCCGTGAAGACTTATAGTAAGACTGAAAACTTAAAGCGGAATACTGAAAACGGCTCAAGTTTTTTTCAGATAGAGCGAATCGTAGAGCAGACCTGCGACAAATCCTCCGGCTAGCGGACCAACCCAGTAGACTCCGTGATTGGCCCAATGGATCGCCGCCAGCGCAGGCCCAAATGCCCTTGCCGGATTCAAAGCCGCGCCCGTGAACGGCCCCGCGACAAGGATGCCGAGCGAAATCGTCAGGCCGATGCCAAAGCCCGCGATCGAACGGAATGCGCCCTTTTCATCGACGGCGGTGGCAAAAACAACGAGAACCAAGAAGAAAGTTGTCACTGCCTCCAGCGCCATTCCCGCCCAGCGCGGAAAATCCCGGGCCAATTCCGGGGTGCCCAGAGCGACGGCGCGCCAGGTCTCTTCGGGAACGACAGCCTTCAGCACAAATGCCGCGGCCGTCGCGCCGGCAAGCTGCGCGGCCCAATAGAGAATGGTGTCCACGGTATTCACGCGCTTGGTGACCCAGAAGCCGATGGTCACCGCGGGATTGAAATGTCCGCCGGAGATGTGACCGAGCGCGGAAACCATGATGCCGATGGCGAGACCGTGGGCCAGCGCAATGCCGAGAAGACCGAGGCCGCCCGCGCCATGCAAATATTGGTCCGTGCAGATCGAGCCCGCGCCAAAAAAAATCAGCGCAAACGTTCCGAGGAATTCCGCGATCAGCTTTTGCGGGGTGCTGTACATTCGAAAGCCTCCGTGCACGGAAAGGAAGGTGCGCCCGATTCGAACGGCAGCATTCTATCTGGAATGCGACGCGGAGCGCCAGCCTTGCTGACGAACGTTTCACCGGACAGCCGGAATTCGATCAATTGTGCTGGGGCAGACCCACGCGGCGCACCAGATCGGAAAACCGGGGATCGCTGCGCAACGGCATGAGAGCTTCATGATTGAGCAGCACGGTCATGCGGCTATAATGTCTTTGGAATGCCATCTCCAAAGCGGCAAAAGCATGATCCTTTTCACCCAGAGCTGCGTAGATTCCAGCAACGTCCATCCAGGACGCGCGGTCCGACTTGCCTTCCGGCATGACGTCGCCAGGAATCTTTCTAGCCTCTTCGATTCCGCCGGTTTGCGCGTATGCATAAGCGAGCATGCTTCGATAGACGGACGATTCCCGCGAGGACTGCACGGCCTGCTCGAGCTCCTTCACGGCCTCCTCATTTTTTCCATCGTGCACCAGCGTAAGTCCAAAAAGAAAGTGGCCGAGGGGAAAATTGCGCTCAAGGTCGAGCGTTTTCTGGAACTGCGCGACTGCTTCCTTCGGCCGGCAGCTCCGGGAAAGGATCTGGCCGTGTACCGCATTGATGATGAGAGAGAAGGGGTCCGCTTCCTGCGCGCGCCGGATCATAGCCAGCGCTTCGTCGTACCGCCCCAAATTCTCCAAGAGTTCCGCATACCACTGCAATCCGGTAGCTATCCCGGGTTGATGACCAGCGCCCGGCGAAACTCTCGCTCGGCACCACCAAAACCCCAATCAAAGTTTTCGAGGACTTGGCCCATGGAGACATGACTTTCGGCAAGCACGCCCTCGGCAGTCCGCTTATTCCAGTAAAAGCGTCCGCGGAGGTAGAGTTGATACACTTCTCCGTTTTCGGCGGGGCGCTGCGCCATGCGTGATTTTTCCGCGCCTGATAAATTCATTTTCAGGTTTTCGGTGATGTCCTGCGTGATCTGCGTTTGAATGTTTGGAACATCAGCAAGCCTCCACTGGTGTTGCTTACTCCACATGACGCGGTCGTGCTCGGCATCAACAAATTCGGCGCTAATGGAGACATTGTCGTTTTGTTGCAGCATGCGGCCGGTGAGAATGGTGTGGACGCCAAGTTCACGGGCAACCGTAGGTGGATCAATGGCCTTGCCTTTGTAGCGGTACGCGGAAGCCAGCGAAACGACCTTCAACTTCAGAACTCCTGACATACCCCCCCTGGAAAGCTGCCCAAAATCACCTGAATGGTGAAGCAGACCATGCCATCTCCTTTTGCATTGTAGCTGTATCCTCAGGCTTAAGCAGCTGTACGTGACGGCGGAAGGTACTCGCAGAGCTCACGTCCCAGCCACATCTGGCTTGGGTTTTCGCTCTCCAGGGTGCGAACCAAAACCTGTCCGCTTTTTTCTCCCGCAAGACGGAGGCATCCTATCCGGCCATGAACTCGGCTCCCGATCCCAGCGATCTCTTTCCCGACTTCTCCCCGGTTCCTCAGATGGTCTTCGTGAATGAACGCGTTTCCTTCCAGACCGAAGGGAACCAGCGCGTCATTCTTGTCCATGGCGTCGTCCACTCCCACTTCTCCCGGGAGGATCGCACCGCCGAAACCTATGCCCTGGTTTCGCTGTACGAATCCGGATACGCCGATCAGAACGAGTTGGCACGCTCGTTCGGTTACTCCACACGAACCCTGCGTCGTTTCCAAGAGCGCCTGCATTCGCGAGGACTGAGTGCCCTGGTCCGCCCGGAGGGACGACCCGCAGATGGTTCGCTACCCAAGCCCACCCCACGCGACCGTACGATTCCGCGCCTCAAGGCCCAGGGCATCAGCAATCGCGGAATCGCTGGACGGCTGGGACTCAGCGAGATGATGATTCGGAAAATTCTCCGTCGACTTGGCTGGCAACCGGCTCCGGAAGCCGCTCTTCCTCTCTTGCCCCAGGCCGATGCGCCAGCTAAGCCCGTCACGATTTCCGAGAGCACAGCGGACCAGATTTCACTCCCCGCGCCACCACCGCCACCTCCCCAGAGGCAAGAGCCAGTGAGCAAACAGGCAGCCCAGGCTTCGATCGGAACCCTTTGGACCGCTCCATGGATCGTCTCTGGGCGGCCCTGGGACTGCTCGACGACGCGCTGCCCCTGTTTGCAACGGCACAGAATCTGCCTCGTGCTGGAGTTTTGTTGGCCATCCCGGCACTGGTCGCCAGTGGACTGCTGTCGGCGGCGGAGAGGATTTACGGAAGCCTCGACCCCTCCTTCTATGGCCTGCGCACAACGTTGGTCGCCTATGTTCTGTTAGCTCTTCTCCGCATCCCACGCCCGGAGACGCTGAAGGAATATCCCCCAGGGGAACTGGGCCGCATCGTGGGGCTGGACCGCATGCCGGAAGTCAAGACCCTGCGCCGCAAGCTGTCCCAGCTGGCGGCACGCAAAGGCAGCCAGGCACTCGGTCAGGAGATCGCTCGGCAGCGTATCCGATGAACATGGCCACGTGTTCGGCTTCCTTTACGTCCATGGTCATGTGCGCGCCTATCAGGGCAAACACACGATTCCCAAAGCCTATGTCACTCGAGCGCGACTGGCCGCCCCCGCGACCACCGATTATTGGGTGAACGATAAGCGCGACGATCCCTTGTTTGTGGTCACGGCCGAGGCCAATGCCGCACTCACCCGCATGCTGCCCACGGTGCTGGGTGAAGTGCGAAAGCTTTTGAGCCCGCAGCGACGCGCTACGGTGGTCTTTGACCGCGGGGGCTGGAGTCCCAAACTGTTTCGCGAGTTGCTGGCCTTGGACTTTGATATTTTGCCCTATCGCAAGGGGCGTACCCGGAGGATTGCGGAAGCGCGCCTCACCCAGCACAAAGCCAAGTTGGACGGACGGTGCGTGC
>DATHIB010000032.1:0-2855 GCA_035490055.1 Candidatus Limnocylindria bacterium
ACTTCCATTGCAGTGCTAGTCTTCGCCATGGCGTATTCCTCCTGATGCCCTGAACCTCTCGTGGAGATTCCGGGCTTTCTCCTTCAATGACTTCTCAGGAGAATACGCCTTCTACTTTTCTACAGGAATGGGGACAGAACCAAAACAACCCGCGCTGCCCGGCGGTCAGTTGGATGCCGCGTTAATTCTGAGAAATTCCGTTATTGACATTCTGTCGTTTCCGGCATACATGTCGAATTTTTAGGTGTCGCAATGAACGAAGCCAAATCCGAACTCCTCCGCGGCACTCTCGATATGCTGATCCTAAAGAAGGTCGCCCTGGGTCCCCGCCACGGTTATGCCATCGCTCAAGGCTTGCGCCAAGTCTCCAAGGATTTCTTCACCGCTATATCCAGCGCTCCATCGTCCCGAAGATCGCGGCTGGCTCCAGGTGCGGTGGCGAGACACCGACACCGGCCGCGAAGCCAAGTTCTACGCGATAACCAAAAAAGGCCGCAAGCAGCTCGAAACCGAAGTCCTTGGTTGGGAGCAGCTCTCCAACGCAGTCGGTTTAATCCTGAGAGCCGCCGAGTAGGAGCACACAACCATGAACTGGCTCCGTCGCCTCTTCCACAAATCCCGCAGCGAGCTCCGCTTCCACCTGGAGCAGCAAATCGCCGACAACATCTCCGCCGGCCTGAGCGCCGAAGAAGCCCGCCGCCGCGCCCAACAAGAATTCGGCGGCCTAGAACGCGTCAAGGAGGAAGTCCGCGACACCCGCTGGGAAACTCATCTAGACAATCTCGCCCGCGATTTGCGATACGCGATTCGGAATTTGCCCAAGGACTGGCGGTTTGGCCTCGTAGCCATTTTTACGCTGGCGCTGGGGATTGGGGCGGCCACCGTGGCGTTCAGCGCTTTTTACAGGTTGCTGTACCAGGTTTAGTGCTTCGTCCGCGGCAGGTGGGTCTAGAATCGATTTCTACAGTGAAATTTTGCATAGAGTGCCGTTTTTGTTCGCCTTAAATCGGCAGT
This sequence comes from Candidatus Limnocylindria bacterium, assembly GCA_035490055.1. Lineage (GTDB taxonomy): Bacteria > Acidobacteriota > Terriglobia > Acidiferrales > UBA7541 > Acidiferrum. Next base: position 1,015 of record DATHIB010000032.1, read on the forward strand.
GATATTCGCAACGTTGACTGCTGGTATGAAGTATAGAAGGGTATTTGGGGTCCATAGGGTTCGTTGGGGGGATAGTGGGCGAACGAGTATGCATACTCATTCGCAGCAGCCCAGCGGCTGGACTTATCGCTTGGGAATCTCCACTTCGGTGTAGCCGCCTGGCTTTGCCGCGTTCACCGCGGTAGCAATGCTGCCGAGATGCAAACGCACTACCGGCCACTGCGAGTTCGCAAGCACCAAAACGGAGATCTTGCGGCCAGCCAGGTTTTGCTGATACTGGATATTCTTGTCTGTCGTGAGCAGTACTTGGAAGCCGGCCGCCTCCGCGGCATTCAGCAAATCACCGTTAGAGACCTTGTCCCAGCCGCGCTCTCGCGCCTCAACAACAGTGTGCCCTACAAGCGCTGGCGCGATGCCGCTCGGCGTGCCGTGGTCAAAGAGAACGAGCATCGTTGGACGCGGACGTAGGGACCTCAACCGGTGGCGGATCCAGGCTGCGAGCTGCAAATTCGAGCACAGTCCGGATCTGTTCCGGCGTCACATGGAACTGCTCAACGATTTCCTCGATGCTGGCGCCCGCTTCGAGATTCTCGAAGACCGTCGCCACGGGCATCCGTGTACCTCTAAAAACCCATGCGCCGCTGCGCCTGCCCGGCACGCTTTCCACTACCGGACACTGCGACCAGTCAAGTGCTGCCATCGCGAATCTCCTTTTGTTATTTTAGCACATGGCCTGACCGGATGAAGTGAGGTTCGTGCGTGGGGCAGCGGGCACGACGAGTTTTTTCGCCATAGTGTGCTGCAGAAGCACACGGAGAAGGAGGTCACTATGAACTAATTAACCGTGTGAATAAGTTAAGCTGCGCGAGAGATGAGGGAAGGCCCCTCGGGATCGGCTTACAGGAGCAGGTCTCAAACCGCCCCAAGCTGCTGTGGTAAAGAGCCATGGTGGTGAGCGTTGGAGGAAAAGCGCGAGTACAACTCGTGCAGGTGAGCATCCGAGAGACGAACGAAAGTGAACCCTTCGAAGACGCGTCGTTAAGAACTCAAGAGTCGTCGAAACCAGGGGCGTATGGTTTTCCTGGGACAAGTCCGCGGGGTGCCTGATGACTGAGCGGACGGCGACCGGCGTAGAGAGGGCGTGAAGCGGATGCAGGCTATCGCGTGGAACTGCAGGAACCAGTCGCTCTGATGCGAAGGGAGAAGCCCAGGCGGCCAAAACCGCGAGGCGAGCGTACCGATGCGGAGCACTGGGGCGGACCGACGGTTCTTGTGCCAATTCAAGCGGCGGCACGGACGGTAGCCGCATCCCTCGATCTCGACATTCAGAGGCGGCCCATCTCGACATGCTTGGGCATGGATACTCTGTGGGTTGGGTTGTGAGTTGGGAAAAAATCCGTCTTCCTAACAAACGGGTGGCCTCTCCTTCTAGGGCGCAAGAATTCCATCCGGCTCCCATGTGACAGAGATGTTGGCACTTATTTGTTCGGCTTACGTGACTTGGAAAACCCGGGAAGCCAGCTCGGCTGGCAGAAAATACCCCTCAGCCTGACTGACCCTGTGCCATTCTGAAAGCCTATGCTTCGATTTTTTCTGAACGCTAAGCGCTCACTGGATTCTCTTCTTATCTTGATCACCGATCTGGTCACGGACGGGCTTCTTTTCTTCCGTCTCCTGTTCCGCTCGCGCACAGCCCTCGGCGCGGAAGTCCTGTTTTTGCGAAAGCAGCTTGCCTTCTATCAGGAGAGACAGGTCCAACCAAGACGATTGAACGACTCCGCCCGTTTCTCCCTAATTCTCTGGTCTCGCCTATGCAATTGGAAAGAGGCTTTGGTCATCGT
>DATHIB010000033.1:0-6067 GCA_035490055.1 Candidatus Limnocylindria bacterium
GTCCTTGTCGATGGTCACTTTCTTAGCGCGCCCCAGGTCCTCAAGTTTCACGTTCTCAAGCTTGACGCCGAGGTCCTCGGTGATGGCCTTGCCGCCGGTGAGGGTGGCGATATCTTCGAGCATGGCCTTTCGACGGTCGCCAAAGCCAGGAGCTTTCACCGCCGCGCACTGCAGTGTGCCGCGCAGCTTATTCACCACCAGGGTTGCCAGGGCTTCGCCCTCGACGTCTTCAGCAATGATCAGCAGCGGCTTGCTCATCTTGGCTGTCTGTTCGAGCAAAGGCAGCAGATCCTTCATCGAGCTGATCTTCTTCTCGTGGATCAGGATGTGCACGTCTTCGAGCACGCATTCCATGCGCTCCGGGTCGGTCACAAAGTAGGGCGAGAGGTAGCCGCGGTCAAATTGCATGCCTTCGACGACTTCGAGCGTCGTCTCCATCGTCTTGGACTCCTCGACGGTGATGACGCCATCCTTGCCCACCTTCTTCATGGCCTCGGCAATGATGCTGCCCACCTGCTTGTCGGTATTGGCACTGATTGTGCCAACCTGCGCGATCATGTCCCCCTTCACCTCGCGGGAGAGCCTCTTGATCTCTGCTACGGCGACTTCAACGGCCTTATCGATGCCGCGCTTGAGGGCCATCGGGCTGGCGCCTGCGGCAACCGTTCGTACACCCTCACGGAAGATTGCCTGTGCCAGCACGGTCGCGGTGGTGGTGCCGTCGCCAGCCACATCGGAGGTCTTGGACGCAACCTCGCGCACCATCTGAGCACCCATGTTTTCAAGCGGGTCCTGCAGCTCGATCTCCTTCGCCACCGTCACGCCGTCCTTGGTGATGATGGGCGCCCCGAACTTCTTCTCGATCACCGCATTGCGCCCCTTCGGGCCGAGCGTGATCTTCACCGCGTCAGCCAGAATGTTGACGCCGCGCAGGATCGCTTGACGTGAATTCTCACCAGTTACAATTTGTTTTGCCATTAGATCTCACCCTCCCGGGTGATTGAGCACTTCTGCCCCGTCCGAAATCTTCGGTTCAGGTGAAAACTACTTCTTGCCCGATGCCGCTTTGGCGATCCCGCTGACTTTCACCAGGATTTCCTCCTCACGGAGGATCAGGTACTCCTGGTCGTCGATGTTGATGTCGTTGCCGGTGTATTTGCCGAACAAGATCCGGTCACCCACCTTCACATCGAGTGGGATGCGGTGGCCCTTTTCAATCTTGCCGGCTCCGATGGCCATTACTTCCCCCTCATGAGGTTTTTCTTTCGCCGTATCGGGAATAATGATTCCGCCCTTCGCGGTTTCTTTCTCTTCTAGCCTGCGTACAAGCACGCGGTCATGTAACGGTGTAATATTTACAGTCATTTCTCTGGCCTCCACAGAATCCATTTCTCTAACATGCCCAATGATGGCTTGTTACAACGTATGAGAACTACGGACGAAAACTCTTCTGGTTCTTCTGCCGCGTTGCTTCGAGGTCGCCGATTTGCTTTTTCTGGCGCTCGGCCTCTCTTTGCGGTTCCTCTTGTCCCTCGAGTCTCACGGCTTCGGCAAGGGCAACTTCAGCTTCGGCGTTGAGTCGTTTGGAATAAATAAGAAGCTCAAAGCTACCGGAGAAAGAAGAGCGGACAAGATTGAAGGAATATTGTGAATCTCCCCACGTAGCAACGGGCTTTTGCCTCATGTCATATCGCTCGTTCGTCGCGGAATCGACTTCCGGCTTAACACTTGTCGCCGGGCCATACTTCGCCGAAATAGACTTCACCATGTCCGCCGCGGTGAGTCCTTCCGTGGAAGTTCGATCGTAAGTCACGGAAATCTTGTAGAGCTCGGCGTTGTAAAAGGAGAAGAGAATCTGTTCGACGGTATCCGATCGGTACGAACTCCCGGGAATGTTCGGCGGCCACCACGTCACTTCCTGAATCAGCGCTGGACGGCCATGAATCACCTTTACATCGGCCATCTTTTGGTCAGTACGCTCCAACACTCTGGTCAAGCTCATTCCAAGGGTAAAGTGCCGATACTTGGAAAGATCCTGTGCCCGGAGCAATGGCGCCGTAAGGAGCAGGACAACAAAACAGAGAATTGAACAGCGAATTGTTTTCATTTTCATATCTCCCACGAATTCCTAAGTACTTGAAATCAGAGCCGTATATTGCTTTGTGGCCACTTCTCTGTTTGGAGCAGCTGGCATTCTCAAGACAAAATCCTTTGCAGGGACTAGGCCAATACCTTGCTGGATATGTCGGGAATGGGCGGTAACACTCATGAACGGAATGCCGAGAAACCGTTTCGAAACGACTTTCGTAATCTCAAGAGAGTTAAACTTCTGCCCCTCCTGCTTCGCCAGTACACACTTCACTGCCCTTCGCAGGGTTCCTGTCCGGTCGCGACCCAAGACGGTGGCTCTTATTTCACCGGCCATGTAGAAAAAGTTCCAATTTGCTCCCTCAACTTCTCGAGTTAGCGCTTGACGATCTAGATTCTTGACGACTCGCCAGCCAGGCAGGAAGGCTTCACTTTCAATCGCAAGCGTTGTTGGCAACCCTGTGTCTTCTCTAATGAAAACGGTCCTCGTTTGATTCATGCTTGACATTTGAATTCTCCATGCCTACTTGACGCTTGGAGCTGCCGAGCGTACATCCTTCTGCCGTTCACCAAACCCGCAAGCAGCGTCAGAAGGACTGCACCAAGCATGGCAGCGAGAGTTGTAATGATGGTTCCCCCGTATCCCCCAAAACCTGCAGATCGCATGAGCATCCCGCCCACCACCGCTCCGCAGATGCCCATGGCAATGTCCATGAACGGACCGTATGCGTGGCCTTTCAGAATCTTTCCGGCTGACCAGCCGGCAACCAACCCAACGATGATCCACGACAGAAAGTGCATACGTTTCTCCTTTTACTGAATCCGGAACTCACCTTCCCGCTAGTCGTTTGCTTGATTCTCTCCTTCGAAGAAATCTTCTTGAGAGCCGCCCCGATGCACTCACAAGGCTGCAAACCAACGGAGTGGGTTCTTCCTCACACTGGCTTCATCCCGTACAACTCGCGGTCTGCCGTGCGAAGCAGGGCTTCAATCGTTTCGCCGTCCTGGGGATAGAAAGCCACGCCGATGCTCGCGGAAAGCGGTGGCTGGAGACTATCCGCGGCTAATCGCCTCCGAATACGTGATGCGACAAGCCTTGCGGCTGTCGCCGTTGTCTCGGGCAGGATGACGGCAAATTCATCGCCACGGTATCGCGCGGCTGTATCGATAGCTCGACAATGGACGCAGAGTACGTCGGCGAGGCGGCACAGCGCCTGGCTGCCGATCAAGTGGCCGTAGCGGTCGTTGATCTTCTTCAACTGATCCAGTTCGAGTAGTAGAACGGCAAACGATCTTCCGGTACGCGCGGTGCGTTTGACCTCTGCGTCGAGAGCTTCAACGAGACGACGGTAGTTACCTAAACCAGTAAGCGGGTCAGTCACGGCAAGAAGTTGTACCTTCTCTTCTGCGTGATTGCGCTGAGTAAGGTCGAATGCGGAAACCAGACTGGCCATCATTCCATCAAATTCAATCATCGCTGTACTGATATCAACCCACCGCTCGTCGCCATTCTTCGTAAGAATCTTGACCTCATACTGCTCGGTGTCCCTTTGTAGCGCTCCCCCACGGTTTGAGACCAGTTCTCGGCAGTCAGGATGGACTAGATTCCAGAAGTTCATGGACAAAAGCTCTTCTCGTGCATATCCGGTGATAATCTCGGCGGCATGATTTACATACAGCAGCCGCTTGTCCTGACTAATGAATATCGCACACGCAATTGCTTCAGCTAGAGTGCGGAAGTTTGCTTCCCCGCATAGGAACTCCTGCCGTAACAGCGTATCCGCAGCCCGTTGCCTGATTTTGGTAAGCATTGGAAACCTCGCGTGCTCTTGCGTTTCCCTTCTGCCGGACAACTTGAGGGGCGGACTTGGCCCGCCCCCCTCCAATCGAAAGGAGCTGCTGGCTTCAGGCCGCTACGGCAGCGGCGATCTTGTGGAACGTCGAGTTAGCGACGTCAAAGGTTTCAACCTGAGGAGGTCCCTCAACTACCGTGGCGAGGAGCTTCGTCACTTCCGGGTAAGTTCCGCGGTTGTAAGCCTCGGCATTCTCCTGTTTGTCCCACAAACTGATTCCGAACGCTTCCGTCCCGCCCTGGCCAACGAACGTGATTTCGTCCCGGAATCCTTGCTGTCTTCGAAGCAGGGGGAGGATGTCCTTCTCCAACCTCTTGGTAAACTCCGCAACACTATTGGGCTTCAGATGCATATAAACTTTGCGTGCAAACATGGCACTCTCCTTGGTTCTCGATGCCAAAGGGGCGATTCAGATAACCACAATTGGTTCAGATATTCTGAAGACTCCCTCAGTCCGTTAACCATACTGAGTGAATTAACTTGACGTGTCAAGTAGAATCGGAGACCATTTTTGTAGTTAATCATTCGAGTTAAGAAAGATGGAGGGCCTTGTGGAAGTTTGCCTAGTGATTAAACGGCGACTGGATGAATTGGGGTTTGAGCAGAAAGATCTGGCGACCGCCGCCGAAGTTACCGAGTCCTATATTTCCCAGCTGCTGAGTCGGAAGAAACTGCCCCCCGCGCCTGACCGAACAGACATTTATGAGAAAATGGAGAAGTTTTTGAAGCTTCCGAGCGATAGGCTTTCGAAGCTGGCCGACCACCAGCGTAGGGAAGAACTGAAGAGAAACTTGGGAGACCCGCCCGCACCTTTGTTTAGAGAAATTCGAGAATTGATTCTCAGTAAGTGCGCACCCGACAAAGAAAAACAGGTACGTGCAATTTTTGAGAAGCAGCCCTTCGGCGAACTCGAACGCTTTGTCACACAGAAGCTTTTAGATGTGATCAAGAATGTCGCCAAACAAGAATTGAACAGCGAAAACTGGCTCCACGTAGTGGCTCGACTCACCGGCCGAAGCTATGAACAGTTGCGGGTTACCCTCCTTGAGTTCCTGGACACGGATGTCTTCAACTTGTCGCCTGAAAACTGTATTTCCTTCCTGGATCCACTGATTGAATCCTGGGACGTCGACCTAACGACCTTTGGTATGGAGATTGTGTTAAATGGGAGAATAGCCTCAGGGGATCCTAAGAGATATGAGTTTGTCGAACGGGGACCTGATCGACCAGAAGTAGAGCCGGGGTTCAAAGAATTCCTTAATGATAGTTCCCTCAGCGGGACGGCCACTAAGGAAGAAATAGAGCTTCTAAAGAAGCTGAGGTTCAACGGAAAACGCCCTACTTCAATTTATTATTACCGGGAATTGCAAAGCATCAGGGACCCGCTCCATTTTCGTGCGGAAAATCGACCGTTGATGCAGAATTCATCCGGAGGGCTGAAATGACCGCCCTCGGGGGTCACATCAAAACCGGCCAACGGAAGGTTCCCGGGACTTAGATGTTGTACTCTGCTGTTCGCTTTTCGGGCAAGTCTAATCTGCGAAATTTCGAGGTGGAGGCCCATTTCCTCCTCGAAGCTCGAAAAAATCTCGTTTAGATGGCCATGGCTGCATTTTCTCGAGGCCTTCCATAGTGGAGGTCGCGGCTTTTCCGCTGGTTTTCGGGCTCATGGTTCCGCCGGCAACTTAGTCCTCCAGCTCCGCGGCCCGCATTTGAGGATATGGCCGTGGTGCAAAAGGCGGTCGAGCATGGCCGTGACGGCGGCGCTGTCGCCGAGCAGTTTTCCCCAGTCCTCGACCGGTCTGTTGGAGGTCACCAGCGTGCTGGCTCGTTCGTAACGGCGCATGACGATCTCCAGCAGCTCTTCTGCCGCTGTGGGCCCTAACTTCAGAGCTCCTGACATGGTTGGTCGGAAACCTGTCCGCTTTTTGCTTCAAAACAGGGGGGTGCGACCAGATACTGCATTTTAAGCTGGGTGCCCGGGAACAACGTGTTTGTTTTGTTGAGTGCCTCACAAAGTGATTCGAGGACGCGCGACCGATGTGGCGAACTGAGCGAGGCTAGCCTTATACGAAGTTGATCGCCGGTAGGCTCGATGTCCGCTGTATCCTGCAGCGCCGTCTGAA
>DATHIB010000034.1:0-28888 GCA_035490055.1 Candidatus Limnocylindria bacterium
GTCTCGAAACCGTTCTGGATGGCGCGGTACCCGATGGCCACCGCCAGATGCGTCTTTCCTCTGCCGGTCTTACCGTGCAGAATCAACGACCGCCCCTCGGTGACGAAGTCCAGCCCGAGGTAGGAGCCGATCACGGACTCCCGGAGCGTAGACTGCAACGCGAAGTCGAACTCGTCGATGGTCTTGAAGAACGGGAAGTGTGCGCTCCGCGTACAACGTTGCAGTCGCGTCTGTTTCCTTCGCGCCACTTCTTCGGCCAGCAGCAGAGCCAGGAAGTCTCGATACGACCAACTTTCCTTCTCCGCCCGAACGGCAACCTCCTTGTAGATCCGGCGCGTGTGTGCCAGATTCAGGCGCCGGAAGTGCGCCTCGAGCTGGCCCTCGGACAGTTCCAGACTCTTGGGCGTGTTGTCGTCCTGCTTGGGGGGCATCGATGTATCTCGCGGATTTTTCCTAACCTGTTCTTTTCTCATGGGATCTCCTCCTGAAAAACTAATGAACGCTGAAGAAAATGCTCAATGTAGGTGGCACCAAAAACTTGCTCTTGCAGTCCCTGTTCCATGGCGCGGCGAAGAACCTCTGCTCCATGGCTCTGCAAGATGTCGTGCAGCCGATCGACGTCATAGAACCACTGCCCGGGTCGGCGGTGAACGATCTCGGTGAGGTAGAGGAAAGCAGGCTCTCCGAGTTCCAATAGTTGCTGGCGCTTCAGATAACGCTTGCCGCGCTTGCCCGATACCGCCGCCACCAGGGCCGCACGATGCGCGGCGAGCGTGGAACCCTCGTGCGCAATGAATTTCCGTGGATGGTGGACTTCATATTTGCCCGCCACGATGCGCACGCGATCGGCGTACAAGTACAGCGTCGCCGGGATGCTAATGGCCTCGGGAGGCATCGAGTAAGGATGGCCATCATGCAGGACCGTACCGGTCGGTCCTACATAGACAGGAATGCGAAGCGCTAGATCTTTCGGGTGCACCTTCAGGGAACGAAGTCTTGAGGCCTCTTCGGCAAGACGCACGGCGGGGATTATGCCCGTCGCGCGGCAGGCACGCTCCTGATTCACTTCACGATGCCATTCGATGAGTTGCTGTGCGAGATCCTCTTGATCGTGGAAGCGGCGCACCTTGAAAAAGGAGGACTTTACGAAACCCACCAGGTTCTCAACGGCGCCCTTTTGCTGCGGACTATGAGGCCAACACAACTCCACCCCGACGCCCAGCTCGAGCATGACGTAAGCGAAGACCGGATTCCATTCCGTGACCTCGCCGTTTCTCTGCCACTTTAAGGCCACGGTCTTCGGCCGATCGAACACGCACATCAGCGGGGCTCCACCCCAACGGTCGAGATGTTCGGCCAGGTTGCGCACCAAGCTCTCCACGGCCTGGTCCTTCACCACACTGACGCAGATAAATCGGGAGTACTTCAGGCGAGAAGCGAAAAAGTGAAGGCGACGAGTCGACCCGTCAAGAAAAGTAACGTCTACTTCGCCGAAGTCATGTTGACTAAATTCTCCGGGCAGACCTTCGAAACGAATCAGCGGCTTTATCTGTTTCGGACGAACAGAGGCCACCAGAGCATACAAGGCGGTCTTGCCTCCCTGGTAGCCTACTTCCCGAACCCGGCGAAGGATCTCCAGAGAAGGTAGGTCGGGTTTTTCTTCCAGAATCTTTACGACCGCTTTCCGGAAATCCTCAACAATGCTGGGTCTGCCGATTCGCCGCTTCTCTCGCTCAGCGGCATCATCCACATGAACCACCGGAACTTCTTCTGCAATGCGCTTAATAGAGCATAGAGACACTCCCACCAGACGGGCCACTTCGGCCTTGGAGTGCCCGGTCTTCAGTAGAATTTAGACTTCGTGACGCTTTAACATTCCTAACATCCTCCTCCCTCCGCCCTGCCGGTTCACCGACCGGGGGCACAGAGAGAGTTTTAGCCCTTCCGGCTATTGCCGGATGGCTCAGAATTTCCGGAATGAAAAGGGTCAGAATTTTCGGAACCGACACTCCCGATCCATGAGTCGCGAACGTACTTCTTCGTTTGAGGTTCGCGCGGTTGCCGGGAGAAGTGTTTCTTGCAACAATCGCACGATATGTGAGGTCGCACATGACTCCGAAGCGAATCCTACCTGCGTTGGTATGCAACGTCGTTCTTGTTGAAACAATGGCGTATGCCGAGCACCTTTAATTTGCCTTGTCTTTTGACAAAATCCTTTACCTGTTCAACAGAGCTAGCGGTGTACAAACTGTCGGTGTTGTATTCGAAATTGCCGGCCCAGTTTTTCAGTTTAATATCTGGCAGGCGTGCGAAGAGCGGCGATACGGCGGGCCCTGCCACGATCGCAGGGAGCAGTTTGATAAAGCTTCTTTTGTTCATGCCCAAAGGCCAAGTAGCATTGAATTTGAAATTCGGTTGGCGGAATTTCCGTTTTTGGCCCTAATATTCGCGGGCATTGTACAGTCGTTTGCTCTTTTTTCATCCCCACCGAGTTGATGCTAAGGCTCCAGTAGACGCCGGCGGAGCGCGGCGAGATCCAAATCGGAGAGATGCAGAGCGTCGCGCAGATAATTCTCGAAAGACCCGTACTTCTTTTCAATCTGGTCGAGGGCGCCTTCCAAGGTCTCTGGTTTTGACGTCATGATCGTTCTTACGGTGGCGATGTCCGGCAACTCTGGTAGCCCGAAGGCCCGCTGCAAATCCGCAGCCGTATTTTGGATGGTGTCCGGCGCAAGCAAGTATTGGTTGGACAGCAGATAATCCTGAATGACCACCTCGCGTGGAACACCGAGCGCCGTGAGCAGAATAGCGCTGAATACACCGGTTCGGTCTTTCCCGGCCGTACAGTGTTCTACGGCGGGCAGATCACCGGAAGCAAGTCGCTGCAGGATTTTCGCGTACTGTCCGGCATACTTCGTCGCGTACTCGTAAGCGCGAACGGAGTCGTTCGCCTGACCGTTGATGGCCGCGATTCTGCGTTTAAGGTCCTCGGCAGTTGGGCTGGTGATCAAATTCGAGCCGATGGGCACAGCCAAAAACTCCGGTGTGATTCCAACCCAATGATCGGGCGCCCTCCCACGCTCGCTGTCTGAGCGAACATCACAGATTAGGCGAATCCCTAGGCTGTTGACGTACTCGAAGTCTTTGGCTGTCAAGTTGACGAGGTGGTTCGAACGATACACCAAACCCCAGCGAACATAATGCCCGTCAAGGGTTCGGTAACCCCCGAGGTCACGAAAGTTTTTCGCCCCTTCCAGCGGCAATCTTCGAATCGAGACCACCCGCGTGGACCCTGATGCCGGTTTCAAATGAAAATAAATACGGGCGGTTTGCCCCGGAATTGAAACTTCAGCCGGCGTCTTTCGAATCGTGAGTACCGGTTTAGCGGAATCAATGCGGTCAGGCCGCGAGCTTGCGAACACGTCCACGCCCCCTGCTTGGGGGGAAGCCTGAAAATCCAGCCGGTAAACGCCGGGACTAATCAACTCGCAGGTGGGATTCTCGATGCCGCTGACGGCTGTAGAAGCGGCAGCAAGCATCGAGCAACTTGTTATCGCGGCGAGCAGAAGCAGCCGAGAGGGCAAACGTATCTGCAGCTTCATCACAGTTGCTCCTTCACTGAGGCGCACGCTCCTGTTCATTTAGCGTTCGACGACGGCCAGCACAAGCCGAGCGAAATCGTGCGGCTGTAGTATTCGCTCTGGATCGGATATTATTCGCTGCCGAAATGCCAGACGCCAGCTGTCATTGATCCTCCAAAGAAACCTTGTTACTTCGATATGGCTGGAATCCCGTTCCCCAATCGACACCTACAACCTCCATGTTAAGCCTCTCGCCGTCCACCCGCACGATCAGGTAGTGGTAAGGATTCGAGCCACGCTCTACTCCCGGTTTCGCCAGATGGTCCAGCTTCACCTTGCTCGCTTCATTGGCCTTCAAATAGCCTTCGAGGTTAGATTCGCCGGTGTACGCGTAAATCGGAGCTCCGCCACCGCCGGACACGACGAGGTCCATCCGATGTACGCCGCTGCCATCGGCGTAGTGCTCAACCCAGTGTTCAAACAAATGTTCATGTCCGGAAAAAACCGCCCGCACATGGGTCGCCCGAAAAAGAGGCATGTACCTGTTCCTCAGCTCGACAGTTTGCTCTTCCATTTTCGGCCCACCATGTGGCCCCGAAGAGAACGGTGCCTGATGACAGAACACGATGATGTTGACGTACCGCTTGTGATCGAGGCCTTCGAGTTGGCTCTTGACCCACTGGAACTGTTTCTCATCGCCTACGATGTTGGCATCAAACCCAAGCACGAACGTGTTGCCGTAGGCAAACGAATATGTCGGGTAACCGCTCAGTCGATGCGGTGAGCCATCGGGCGGAATCAACGCTGATACTGCATCGAAGTAATTTTTCAGCGGAGAATGCCGTTCTGGTGCATCAGCCGTCGTCGCCGGCGAAACGTCATGATTTCCTGGCGCCAAGAAATACGGCACGTCGCCTTCCGTCGTAAGGCGATTGATCAGAGGAACAAAGCTCACATTCCATTCATTGGGATTCTGTCCATGCGCCACAGCATCACCCGACTGCAGTATGAATCGCACCGCGTAATCTGTGTTTCGGAGGCTCTCAATCTGCGCGAGCATGGAATCAACGATCAACGAGTGCTCATATTGAATCGCCACTCCATCGCGCCGGCCCCGCGTATCGCCGTACGCGATGAATGAAAATTTGGTCACACTTTGAGACACCGCCTCGTTCGGTAATGGCATCGTGGGGGCGGATATGGCGGTTACCCGTTCCCCCTCCTGGGCCTGTCCAACGACACCTATCGTCAAAATCGATGCCGCCTTGAGTAAAGCAACTAGCGCGGCTGCCGCTCGACGGTTGAGTTTCAGCATTCCTGCTATTCCTCTCTGCATAAAATCCTAGCTCGTCGACTCTTGCCTCGCGGCTCTCGTGGCTGAGTTCGCAAATCTGCGAGCATGAGTGCCCTGGCGGACTCGAGAAGACGGCCAGCGTAGATCAGCACAAGGGTGCCAAACCACATCATTCGATTCTCGATTTAGCCGGTCTCTCGGTGGGTCGTTCACCTATTCGCCGCCTGAAGAAAGCCCCACGAATCTCTTTACTTTCGAGTTTCGTGCAAAGGCGACCAGCGCATACCCGCAGCAATCGTGGGCCGGTAATATTCGCGCTGGAGCATGTATTGAGGGCTGCCGTTATAAAAGCCGAAGACCTCGTTGTTGATATTGAGACCATACATGACGAACTGGAGGCCATGGCTCATCCTTACGCTGCCTTGAGCATCGAATTGAAGATGTGGATAGAAGTAGTTGTCGCCAAAGGGGCCGGGCGTGCCGTCCCCGTAGCCGACGATGTTCGCTGCGTTGTAAGACAAGCCGACGCGTATTGAAACGCGCCCTCGATCGTAAGTGGGGCTGATGTTCCAAGTATGGGGCGCATTGCGCACAAGCCTGGGATGATCCGAGCGCCCGAAGTCTGGGCCAAAGGAAGTGCGGGACGTTGTATAGCCGTAATTTGCGGACAAGCCGAGTCCACGCAACGCGCCTGGCAGGAACGACAAATGCTGCAGGTACGCCGCTTCAAAACCATTGATCCAGGCGCTGCCGGCATTGAATGGCTGAGTGATTCGGCAGCTTACTGTTGTGGTGCAGGTCGAACCCCCAAAAGTGCCGGTAGTGACGGTAAGTGTTTGTGAAACGATGGGGTCCCTCAGGTTCTTATAAAAGTACCCCGCTGTGATCATCCCAAAAGGATTTATATAGTGCTCGATGAGCACATCGACGTTATCTGCAGTCTCGGATTTAAGGCTTGGATTACCGAAGCTAACAGCAATGGGGTTGCCGGTAGCATCTACGCTGAGTGGCTGAGCGATCTCCTGCGGGTCAGGGCGTGACAACCCGCGACTGTAAACCAACCGCAGATTGGTATTGTTCTTTAAAGCAAATCGCAGAGACGCACTGGGCAAAACCTTCACATAGGAACCGCTGCTTTTGGTAATTCCAAGGAAGTTGCCGTCGGCATCAAGCACAGGAGCCGAAGTATCAAGGTTCGTGCCCTCGAAGCGAACGCCAGCCACCAAGCGTATCTTGCTGAAATTGACGGTGTTCATCAGGTAGCCTGCACTGACCTTTTCAATCAGGTCGAATTGGCTCGAAATGTCACGAACTATGTTGTAATTCGCGGGATTCGTCGGGCCGGTGGCGTTGAACGCCGCGTTCACAGCGGTGAAGCTGGGATTGGGGCCCAGCTTATAAGCACCCTGGTAATAATTACCGTTGGAGAAGCCGTTGGTAAAGTCGGCCATCGTGATGGTGGGACCAGTTCCAGTCGGAGAATAGTTATCTCGGAAAGTGTTAGCAAATTTATGCCCGTTGCGAAATTTCCCCCCGAACTCCAAGGTGGCCGAGTGGGAGCCGAGGTGATACTGCTTGGCCATTGCCCCGGTGGCCTGGAGATTCAGTTGTGCCGTCAGCCCATGACTGATTTGCATGCGGCTCAGAGCGATGGTGGTCTGGTTCGTGTACGCTTCGGTAAAGCAGGCGGGCGTCCATTGAGGAAGGTACTGGGATTTCGTGTTCGCCAAGTCAAATTGACATGAGCTACTAGGTAGGTTGGAGCTGAAAGATGCGGTGCGCTCGCCAAGCTGGCCAATTTGGCGCGAACGGGACGCCGAAAGATCCCAGGCGTACCACGTTGTCGACAGCACGTGCTTACCACCAACCAGAAAACTCCCGATGGCATAGTCGGGCCGGCGAATTTGGTTCCTGAAGGATGGACCGCCCGTGCAGGACTCAATCCCTGTGGTTGGGTCAATACTGCAACCGTTAGACCCTTGAAGCGTGATGCCGTTCGGGTATTGCGGTGGGTTGAGAACCGGTGTGTTGTCGGTAAGGGAGTAAATCCAGACATCGCCGTAGTTGTGGAAATCGGAATAGATGCCGCGCATATAGATGTTCGAACCTTCCACGAGTTTGTAATCGGCGCTGCCCGCAAGGCCCCATCTACTGCGGTAATACCGGTATTCGCGAATGTCGATCGCTTCAAAGTAACGGGCGGTTGAACCGCCAGGGAAATTCGCAGTGTCCGGCACTGGTTCGATGTCGTCGATGCCGCGCCCATTCCAATCGTAAGAGCCGCCGATGAGCAGTCCGAATCGTTTGCTCTTACCAAAGCGTTGGCCAACTGTGCCGGTAGTCTCAATAAGGCCGCGACCGCCGAGAATGGGAGTAAATCCTCCCATAGCGCTGAGGTTGGCCGTCGGACGTTCTCCGGCGGTCTTGGTGACCAAATTCACAGAGCCACCGATTCCATCTCCATCCATGTTGGCTTGCAAAGTTTTGTTGATTTCGACAGATTCGACGATATCCGCGGGAATAGCGTCGAATTTGATCTGGCGAATACCGCCTTCCGGGGAAGGAACATTGATGCCGTCAATGGTGGTGTTCGTGAGCCGCGGTTCGGTGCCGCGAACTTGGACATACTTACCCTCGCCTTCGTCCCGCTCAATGGTCACGCTGGGCAATCTGCCGAGGGCGTCGGCCATGTTGGCGTTAGGTAAACTGCGAATCACTTCATCCGGTAGCACTTGAACCAAGTTGTCGGCGGTCCGCTCGCGATTGACCGCCTCGGCCTCGGCGGAAGCACGCTCAGCCGTAACAAGGACTTCTTGGTTCTGCGACTGAAGCTCCAACTTCGCCTCAACATTGGCGACCTGTCCCGCGACGACGTTCACAGTCTTGGTGAGTGTCTTAAAGCCGACGTATGAGACCGTGATGGTGTAGCTGCCTGGGTCAAGATCATTGATAAAGAACTCACCTTGGCTGTTTGACGCGACCTTGACGTCCGTCGGATCCAATCTGACTTCAGCGCCCTGGAGCACGGCATCCGAGGTGTCCGTGACGTGCCCTTTGATCGTGCCTTTGCCGCCTTGAGCCATCGCGGCGGTAACCACCGTGGCGTTCCAGCCAATAAAGATCAACAGCGCGACCAGCATCATCGGTATCTTGCGCATAGCTCCTCCCTCGTCCCTTCTGGCCGAAGCTCCTGAGTCTGATAAGCTTCGATCTCTGGAGTGAAGGCACCGAATGGACTAAGACCTACCTGAGACATAGTCTGAGGCGTCTGATTGCAAACGTTTCCGGATCTTATTGAGAGGCTCCGCCCGAGTCAAGCTCTTTGTTCTTTGACAATCCTCCAGAACCGGGATTAGAATGGCAAACGATTGCAGCACCAAGGTCTTAAACTTAGGTTTAGACTCAGACTGCGCGGGGCGCTTGGTAAGGAGCACTACCGTTTTTCGAAATGCGTATAATAACGCCTCAACTGACTGTCAAACCCCAGCAACTCCGATGGCCTCTCACAAAGGAATTTTCAATCACATCAATTCGGGGAAGAACTCACGGTAATGGCTATAACGATCAAGGATATTGCAAGAGAATCGGGCGTCAATATTTCAACCGTGTCGCGAGCCTTGAATGACGCCTATGGCGTCCACCAAAAGACCCGGGGCCACGTACTCGCCGTGGCCGCGCACCTCAACTACCATCCCAATCGAGTTGCCCGCGGACTGAAAACACGGCGTTCCCACACGCTAGGGCTCATCGTGAGCGATATCCGTAATCCTTTCTTTGCCGAAGTTGCCAGAGGCGTGGAAGATGCGGCCCGTGCTGGCGGTTGCGACCTGGTGTTGTGCAACAGCGACCTGGATCCGCGAAAGCAGATGGAGTATGTCGCGTCGCTGCTGGAGAAGCAGGTCGACGGCATCCTGATGAACTCTGTAGCGAATCTCAGCCTAAAGCAGCAGGATCAACTGGCCGCCTCTGGTGTGCCCATCGTGCTGCTGAACCGTTCCGCAGCAAGGAAATCGTTCTCCACGGTTTGTGCCGACAACGAAGCCGGTGGCGTAATGGCTGCGCAGTATCTGCTACGGCTGGGCCACCAAAACATTGCGCACCTTACCGGACCTCGTCGCCACGGCAGCCTGACAGACCGTGCTCGGGGGTTTCTCCGCGTCCTAAAAGCTACCAATCCGCCGCGGAAGCTCACCATACTGCATGGCGAGAACAGTTTTTTGGGGGGCTGTGCACTCGCACACAAGTTACTCGCGCAGCAGCCTGAAGTCAGTGCCATCTTCGCCGCGAACGACTTGATGGCTTTCGGCGCCATTCGGGCAATGCTCGAACTGGGCCGGCGAATTCCGGAAGATATTTCGCTGATCGGTTTCGACAACGTGGAACTGGCCGGCGTGGTGCATCCTCCGCTCACGACGATTCATCAGCCTAAGTACGATATGGGCCGCGCAGCGGTCGAAACCCTGTTGCGGCTCGCCCGTAACAAGGACCAACCAGTCCGCGAGCATCTCTTGCTTGGGGTCGAATTGATCGAACGGGAATCCTGCCGGCAGCGACCATGAATCAGCTCACACGACGCGAACTCTTACAATCGGCTGGCTTGCTGCTGGTTACACCGCAACTACGTGCCGCCTTGCGACCCGCAGCAGCCCTTAGCTCTGCCTATGAGTGGATTCGCAGTACGCGTGTCCTGATCGCCGAAGCCTACAACCCGCCTTTTTATCCTTCTCTCGATTACGAGCCCGAGAAGGCTGTGCGGATCGCGCAGGAGTTGAACGCGGATTCTTTGCGCTACCCCGTGGCCTCATATTATGCCTATTTCCCTACTAAGTCGGGCTATCCGGTTCATCCGGAACTTAGAGGAGATCCCATGCGACAAACGGTGGATTTGTGTCGCAAAGCAAATCTCAAAAATGTGGCCTACGTACCTCTCAACCATCCCTTCATGGAAGTCACATCAAAGGACCCGCGATTTGCCGGTTGGAGCAAGAAGTTTGCCGACGGCCGACCGATGACTACTGAGCACTATGGATTCGTGGAGTACTACGAGGGATGTCTCAACTCGCCGGTGCGCGATGTCATCAAGGCTCTGGTCCGCGAGGTCCTCCTAGACTATCCGTTCGATGTCATGTACTTCGACGGTCCGTACCAGGGCATGCAGAACGCCCAGAACTATTGCCACTGCAGTTACTGCGATACGGCGTATCAGAAGAAATTCGGCAAGCCGGTGCCGAAACAGAATGAGACACTGAGCCGTGAAGATGAAATCCAGTACACCAATTGGATGGCCAACGATGTAGTTGTCGCGTTCCTGCGCGAAATCCGCGAGATAATCCGGCAGACTCGCGATATTCCAGTGCTCTATAACGACACCTCCCTGCTGAGCAAACGCGAGTGGCGCAGCCGGGCGATTCCGGTTGTGGATGGCTTCATGTTCGAGGCCGCCGAGACGCCCGAGGAGAAGCTCTTTAATATGCAATTGGGCCAGTCCACCGGCAAGGTGACCTGGACATACGTAGGCACCCACACGCAGTACAATAGGGAACACCTGAAAAACGAGCGCGTGCGCGGCTGGTTCAGCTACCCAGTGGAGAGCCAGGAGCTGCTCCTCGACGGTGCCACGGCGCTGGCAGCGGGCGTTGGGCTTGTCTACTGGGGGCTGTCGCGGTTCTTCTATCAACCGGAACGGCCGCTTTCCTACGAGAGCGGTCGGTACGTAAAACGAATTTTCGACTTCCAGCAGGAGCATGACGTCCTCCTGCGCAGCGTCCGGAGCCAGCCGCAGGTAGGACTCCTGGTTGGTAGTCAGACTGTCAATTGGTACGCCGGGAAGTACTTTGTCAGTAGGGCGTACCAAAATTGCTGGCACGGCGCGTACCAGTTGCTGAAGGCGAATAGCTACGAATCCGAGCCATTCCTAGACTGGCAGATGTCGCCGCAACTGCTCTCGCGTTACCAGATGTTATACGCGCCAAATGTGGCCTGCTTGAGCGATAGCCAATGCCTGATGCTGCTCGACTACGTCCGTGGCGGGGGAGCGCTGCTAGCGACGCATCTGACCTCGGTGGCCGACGAGTACGGGCGCATGCGAAAGAACTATGGCTTGGCGGAAGTCTTCGGCGCGGAGTTCAGCGAGCCCGAACCCGTAGAAATCCCAGACCTCTATCTGAAGTTGCCTTCCGGCGAGGAAATTCCGCAGGACCCACAGGTGCTGCGGTTTCGGGAAAATGGCGGGACCGTTCTGGCCGAGACGCTCGATCGCGGACATCGCCGGACCTTGGGGCCAGCCATCATCCAGCGAAGCTTTGGCAAAGGCAGTGCCATTTACATCGGTTCCAGCCTCGAAGCGGTCTATGAAGAGACCCGCATGAAGTCGCTGCGCGTCTTTTTCAATTCATTGGTCTCTCCCTGGCTGTCAGCCCAGCGGTCATACGAGATTGAATATCAATCCGGCGTAACCCCACATTTTATGGCGTCCCGCGACGTGCTGCTTCTGCACCTGCTCGCCGATACGGGAAACAAAAATAAACACCTTCGCTCCCGCGAAGAATTTTTGCCCGTAGCCGATGTCAAGGTAAGAATCCGAATACCGCAACAGCGCTCCGTCCGCTCCGCGTTGTTGTTGCTTTCCGGCCAAACCTTGCCGTCGACCGTCCGTGACGGCTGGTTGGAGGTGGCCGTTCCGCGCGTGTGGATTCACGAAGCTGTGAAAGTAGACTTGGCGTGAACCCATCGCCACGGCGGTGGATCATGATCAGCTTCGCTTTCTGGGCGACGGTGATCAACTATCTGGATCGCCAGACGCTCTCTGTGGCCGCACCCGTGCTGCGCGGGGAGTTCCATATGAGCAATATGGAATACTCATATGTGCTGTTCGCGTTCCTGATGGCCTATACGATCATGAACGGCGTCTCGGGGACGTTGATTGACCGGATGGGCACGCGAATGGGATATGCCGTGTGCATGGCATGGTGGTCGACGGCAGCAATGCTACATGCGTTTGCGCGTGGTGCACTTAGTCTGGGGCTTTTCCGTTTTTTGCTGGGCATTGGAGAGGCCGGTAACTGGCCGGCCGGCGTGAAAGTGGTGGCCGAGTGGTTTCCGGAACGCGAACGCGCGCTGGCCTCCGGGGTATTCAATAGCGGCTCGGCAGTGGGCGCCATCATCGCGCCCCCGGCTGTGGCCTGGATCCTGCTACGGCTGGGCTGGCAGTTAGCGTTCGCGTTTGTAGGGGCAATGGGCTTTGTATGGTTGCTGCTCTGGTGGCCTACTTACCGCGCGCCCGGCGGCGGAACGACGGAAGCGAGCGCTCCACCTGTCCCGGTTTGGCGGCTTCTTCGAACACGTTTCGTTGCCAGCTTTACGCTTTCGAAGATCTTCATGGATCCAGTCTGGTATTTTTACGCTTTCTGGTTTCCGGAATACCTAAAGCGGGCACGGAATTTTGACATGGCCGCCATTGGGAAGTACGCGTGGATTCCCTTTGTGGCGGCGGGTTTCGGAAACCTCTTCGGCGGCCTCCTCTCGGGATTTCTGTTGCGCTGCAGTCTTTCAGTGACGGTCGCCCGCAAAACATCGGTAACTTTCTTCGCTCTACTGATGACTTCGACAATTCCGGCGGTGCTTGTGCACGACGCCAGGTCGTCGATCAGCCTGATCTCGCTCGCCATGCTGGGTTACACGGGTAGCTTGGCAAATATGCTTGCGATGCCGTCGGACGTTTTCCCCAAGAACGCTGTGGCTTCCGTGTACGGCTTGGCAAGCATGGGTTCCGGCTTCGGCGGGATGGTGTTTACCTTGATCACAGGCTGGACGGTGGATCACTACTCCTACGTGCCCGTCTTCTTTGGCTTCGGGATCATGCCTCTGATCTGCACGCTGATCCTATGGACCATGTTGGGTCCTTTGTGCTCGACGTCGAAGACGGCAGACGTTTCACTCTTATGAAATCTATGGACAATACCAAAGACTTTCAGGGAGTGACCGTGCTCGTTACGGGTGCCAGCAGTGGCATCGGCGCGGCGGCCGCGACCGCCTTTGGGGCGCGGAGCGCTCATGTGCTCATACACTACAACCGTCAGGAAATCGAGGCCCGAAGCGTCGTCGAGCGAGTGCGGAATGCAGGAGGACAAGGAGAACTGCTGCAGGCGGACCTCAGCACGATGGGCGGCGTACGAAGTTTGGCACAAGCCTTGGCCGGCCGGCGCATTGATGTCCTCGTGAACAACGCCGGCTCGTTGATCCAACGCACGCGAGTGTTAGATTTCACCGAAGAACTTTGGGAACAGGTGCTGACGCTCAATCTGACCAGCGCCTTTTTCCTTGCCAAGGCCGTTCTTGCGGGCATGGTGGAACGCAAGAGCGGTTTTGTGGTGAACATCTCGTCGGTGGCGGCGCGAGACGGTGGGGGCCTGGGCGCGCTTGCCTACGCAACTGCAAAAGGCGCCCTGTCCACCATGACCAAGGGTCTTGCGAAGGAATTCGCGCCTTCAGGGGTTCGAATCAACGCGGTCTCACCCGGTACCATCAACACCAATTACCATCGGAACTTCTCGAATGATCAGATATTGAATGCCGTGAAAGCGGCGACCCCGATGGCACGACTGGGCACCGCCGAGGAAGTTGCGGATGTGATCTTGTTTCTTTGCAGCAACGAGGCCCGTTTCATTCAGGGGCAGGTCATCGAAGTAAACGGCGGATTCTCTTGATGCCGACCTCTGTTCACGCCAATGCCGCGGGACTCTTCAAATATCGGTTAACGATGGCATCGGCGGTGCGATAGGTGAGCGCTAGAATGGTAGGAGTGGGATTCGCAGACGAATTCTGCGGGAATGCCGATCCTCCCAACACGAAAAGATTCGAAATCTGCCAGTGTTGAAGGTACGGATTAACCACCGAACAGTCAAGAGAACTTCCCATGATCGTACCACCCTGAATGTGGGTCGATTGGCTGCGGGTTGCATCGTAACCTCGCAAGCCTGGAAAGGGCGTAACTTCGTTCGCCCCCATCTCGCGAGCGATTTCAACCGCCTTCGCGGTCGCGAACTCAGCCATCCTCAGCTCGTTCTCTCGCCAGTCGAGCGTGAAACGCAACAGGGGATCACCAAAATGGTCTTTGTAAACGGGGTCCAGGTCCATGTAGTTGCCTCTATAGGCCAGATGCTCGCCGTGGAAGACGATGCTCCCCGTGCGGTCATAGTAGTGAAGCGCCGCCTTCTTCCATTCCGAACCCCACTTGGCTTTCACCGCTTGGGGAACGACGCCGAAATTGCCGATAGGCCGAAAGCCCAAACTTAAAGCCAGCAGAATGCCTCCGCGCAAGAAAGGAATTCTGCGGTGGTCAAATAAGTCTCCGTCCAGGTCACCGATGCAGACGCCCGAAGCGCCGGAGCCCATAAACCGGTTCAATGGCTCGTCGAAGAAGGCTGTTGCTGCAGGAAAGTGGACTTGGTGGGTCAGGTTACGTCCAAGCGTGCCTTTTCCGGAGGCAGGGTTGTAAGGCTCTCCCACCTGCGAGAGGAGCAGTAATCGGGTATTGTTGAGAGTCCACGAAGCGAGAAAGACCAGCTCCGCCGGTTGAAACACTTCTTCGCCGCTTGCATCGACATAGGAGACGCCGCGTGCTCTTCCGCCGCTCTGCGAAGTGTCATGCACTATGCGTCGCACCCATGCTCCCGTGCGAATAGACACGTTCTTCCGTTTTTGGATCACTGGCAAAAGGGTGTTCGTGGGCTGCGCTTTGGCGCCGATCATGCAGCCAAACCGCTCGCAAAACCCACAATACATGCACGCCGCTCGCACAACGCCATCGGGATTCGTGTAGGCCTGACTTGTCGTGGCAGCGGGGATCGGGTAAGGATGATATCCGAGCGCTTTTGCGGCATCGCGGAACAACGCGGAAAAGTAGGGGATCTTGGTAGGCGGCGTAGGGTACTCGGCGCTGCGCCAGCCTTCAAAGACATTGCCTCCTTCAATTTGCTTTCCGCGAATGTTGCCTGCTTTGCCGGAAATGCCCAGGAGCAGATCGGTGCGCGTGTAGTGTGGTTCCAACTCGTCGTAAGTGATGCCCCAGTCTTGAATCGCGTGATCTTCGGGCAACCGTTTGGAGCCGTACCTTTCAATACTTCGCGAGAGTAATTCGAAACAATCCGGCAGCATCCGAGGAAATTCCCCGTTCCAATGCTCACCTGCGCCACCGATGCCAGAGCCGGGAAGGAAAGCCCCGTGTTGCCGCAGGGGAAGAGCGTGCTGGCTTGGAGTATGCCGGAGCGTGACCGTCTCGCGTGACGCGTCCTGCATCATGCGGAGACGAATCGCATAGTCCAGCTCATCCATGTCTTCGCCGTAGTCGTCGGTCTTGCGGGGCCCTCCGCGTTCCAGCACAACCACGGAGAGAGCAGTGCGGGAGCCAAGCTCCTTGGCCATGAGCAGGCCAGTCCATCCGCCACCGACGATCACCGCGTCCGTAGATGGCAAAGTCTTCATTCCAACTCCTCGCTGGGACGGACTTTGTGCCCCGTCACGTCGCGTAAGCTGGTGGGTTTAGGGCGAAACGCCTGACCAAAGTGTTTGTCCACATCGTCATAGTTGCTCATTCGCGGGCCGGGAAAGCCAATCAGTTGCCAGCCCACCATGTCGATATTTCCACCATGCATCGGATCACAGAACATGCCTTCGATGGTATTCTGACGGAGCAGCGAAAAAAACAACGTGGTCTCGATCTGCTTCAACTTTTGGTCCTGCTCACGAGGTCCCAGGCGATCGAAGCCCTTCAAGTCCTTCAGCCCTTGGCGGTAGATCTGCTGTGGCGTCGCTTTGCCTTGATAGCCGAACTCCGCCGGGGCATTCTCTTCAAACGGCACTCGGGTGTAGCGATAGCGGTCTCGTCCCCAGGGTCCAGCTAACTGCCGGTCGATATACACTGCGACGCCTGCTTCCCGCGCGCCAGGACCCGTTTCATCGCTCGGAAAGATTCGTGAGGAGGCGGCGGCAATAATCAGAGCTTCCGCCTGAGAGAAAAACCGAAGAGGAATACGAATGGACTGGTTTGCTTGCGCGGAAAGTCTAAAAACTTCGCGATCAAGAGAGCAGATAAGCACTCCGCCAATACTGGCCGCTGATAGGGTGAGGAACTCACGTCGCCGCATGACGCGGTAGCTTATCAGATGTCGCTGTGCGCCGCAGGGAGCATGGTTGGCCTGCTCTTGTTGGCACGAACGCCCATTCCACCAGAACCCTTCAGTGTTGGAATACCTGGCAAACCGTAGAAGGGGTCGTCCTCCGCATTTCGATTCAAGCCACCACGCGGTAACTCCCGAATCGACAACCCGGAAACTATCCAGAAACCGCGTTCTGGGAGATCACGTACAATGTCGATTGGTTCCTTCCAATAGGTTCCGAAGTACAACCCTTCGGCAGAGAACCGAAGGGTTGGTTTTTATAAGAGGCTGGAATCGATCGGAGCACTTTCGCTGTTATTTCGCTATGGGGAAAATTCGGGGGACTCCATGCATGCGGAGCCACATTTGTCTACATCATGCCACCACCAAATATTTTTCTAACTCGTTTGTTTTCAAAACGAAGATTGAAAAGGAAGGACTTCCAAGAGATAGTACGCCTGGCTTGGGCGCAGGAGGTCCCCGGTTCAAATCCGGGCGCCCCGACCAAAATATCCCGCGTGTTTTCTTTAGCTTATTGAATGCTCCCTTCACTGAAATCCTAACTGTGGGAATCCGCCAGACAGGAGGTCTGGATTCGCAAATCGTTTAGTTTCCGAGAGTTCACCGCATGGCGAATGTGCAAAAACACGGGGAGGCAGGCGTGCTATTCAGAAACCATTGAACGGCAGCAAGTTAAGCGCACGCCATCTGGCAAGTACGGGGAAAATTCAGGGGATCCTGTGCATTTCTGGTCCGATCAATCTTCGAAAATGCAAATCCGGTGATCACGCACTCGACCTGGCTTGCGCTTGGCAGTGTCTCTTAATTTGTGTTCGTAATCGTCCCGTGAAAAGTAGGCAGGTGAAATCAACCCTTGGGGGAACGACCGAATTCTCAGAGTCCGATGATTCGCCGGTAGGCTTCTTGGATTTTGAAGGTCTTCTCCCCAATCGGCTTGAGGAACAATTCGCTAGCCCCAGCGGGGCTGTTCATCCAAGCTGATCTCTAGTGCAGTTTTCGCCACCACTTCATGCGTGAGGAAGGAATTCGCGGGATGGATTCGGCCGAGACGCGCATCGCGGACCAGTCGCTCATAACCCGCCGAGCGAAAGATCCCCTGGCCGCCGCTCACATCCAGTCCCAAATCCACAACGCGCCAAGAGCCCTCGACCGCGCGGTATTTAGCCGCAAAGATTTTTGAGGGCCAATGAGCGCCGTGATCCACGCCATTCGACCAGTCCTCGACGATTTTCTCCAAATGCGGCTCAATAGATTCAAGTTCGATAATCATTTCGGCTATAGCGTGCTGGACCTCAGGGTGATACGCCATCGAACGGGAGAGCGCTAGTGAACCTTTGCTCTTCACAGAGCGAACACTATGGTCCAGCGCGCGTTTGGCTAGTCCGTAATAAATGTTTCCAAAGCCCATCAGCGCCCACGCAAAGACCGAGAGTACCAAAGGATCGATTCCTGCCGCACCAGCAGGCACAACCCGAGCGACGTAGCGATCTGGAACAAACGCATTCTCCAGCATAGTGTCATCGCTGCGTGTCGCGCGCATGCCTAGTACATCCCAGGTTTCCTTGATTGTGTATCCAGCTGTATCGCGCGGCATGAATGCGTGAACGACCTTTGGCTGGCCAGGGTTGCTGGTGTCCATCCCATGCAAGCCAAACCGGGTCCACACGGGCGACAGGCTGCCGAAGTGCTTCTGGCCTGTGAACCTGTAGCCGCCGTCGACGCGTTCTGCTTTTGTGGTCGAAAGCAGGACCGGCACATCGTTGCCGCTTTCCGCGTGGCCAGCGGCAAAGATCTCCCCTGCGGCTGCCTCACGCAGGAGCCACTCCAACGAGACATCTCCGCGGCGCCAAAGATCGGCTGCTACGCCAATCCAATAGATATGCATATTTACGGCAAGCGCAGTGGCGGGGGCGTGATACGCAAGCCGGCGTTGCTCCCGGCATACTTCAGCAAGCGTCATGCCCGCGCCGCCGAATTCGGACGGCAGTGGCAGCAGCAAATATTTCGCTTTCTTTAGTTCTTCGAAGTCTTCTTCCAAGAACCGGTTTTCCTGGTCGTAAGAGGCGGCGCGCGAAGCGAAACGCGCGAGCATCTCTTCGGTAAGCACGGACTCAACAGGCCGCGGTAAGGATGCACTCATGTTTACGGCATCTCGTGATCCGCTATTGTCACTTGAGCTGCTTTTGGAAGCGGTACGATTCGATTCTTTTTCCATTTGGCTTTTCATCTTGAACTCCAATTTTCCGAGCATTCTACTGCGATCGATGTCTCGCTGTGGTTGACCCGCTAATGTTTCCATTCTCTGCCAAAACCCATAGCAGAGTTTAGAGAACCTGTTTATCCGTAATGCAGTTATGGCGTCACCTTCCTGGGCTGACGCCCAAGAGAAGTGAGATCGTGCGAGCGCGATGGCACGATTTCCAAGTCTAGACCCGCCAGGCTCGCGCGGCCTTGCAGACTTAAATTACGGCCGAGCTTCGTAAATTATATTGAAGGGAGTTTCGGTAGCGCGTCGGAAGCGCTTGAATCCGGCGGAGGTCACGACATCCCGGATTCGCGACTCGCCCGCCTGTGCACCCAGGCACAACGCAACTTCTTGGGATCGCGAGCAAGGCGTACACAGCAAGGTTGAAAAAGAATAGTAAACGCGACCGACAGGATTCAGGTTGTCCTCCAACTGATCATTCGCAAAAGGCTCAACGATCATCCATATGCCATCTTTGGCCAATGACTGCCGCACATGCGCCGCCGCCCCGATGGGATCGCCCATGTCGTGCAAGCAGTCGAAGACCGTCACGAAGTCGTAGCCTTTGCCCGGAAACTCCTTTGCTTTCGCCACTTCAAACGTGACACGGTCGGCGATGCCATTGCGTTTGGCAGACTCGCGGGCTGCTTCAATCGACTTGTCATGGTAGTCGAATCCGAAGAATCGAGACTCGGGAAATGCTTTTGCCATCAATAAAGTGGAGGCGCCTTTGCCGCAGCCGACATCAGCCACCCGCGCTCCTGCTTCGAGTTTCTCTTTGACACCCTGCAACGAAGGAATCCATGAGCTTACAAGGTGGGCTGCATAACCGGGACGAAAGAACTTCTCGCAGCCATGAAACACGGCCTCGTCGTGCTCATGCCAGGCCATGCCTGCTCCGGATCGGAAGGACTCGGCAATCCTGGGAACAGCGGCAAGAGAGCCGAGAGCCAATTGGAAGGCCCCTGGGATGTAGGCGGGACTGTCTTCGTTCGCCAGCGTAAACGCCTGTACTTCGCTCAGACTGAACTTGCGCGTCTTTTCGTTATACGTGACGTAGCCGCCAGCTGCTTGGGAGCCCAGCCATTCGCGCACATAACGTTCCTCTGTTTTGGTCCTACCAGCAAGCTCGGCGGAGTTCAAGGGACCTTCGGCGAGAGCCTTGTACAATCCCAGCTTTTCTCCAATCACCACCATGCCGGCGTGGACCGCAGCTCCCAGATCCCCAACGAACTGCCCTACGAATACGTTCAGTTTGTCCATGTCAACTGCCATTTTTATTCTCCTTTGCGATTGCAATTTCTTTGAATTTACGTTCAGTGATGCGCTAGTGGGGGTTTTTCACGAAGCTGCTTCCTTGGGGGTTTGTCGTGCCTTTGACGGCTTTCGTTGCCGGGTTAAACGCCAGAATTGTGGCTCAGATGCTGCCTCAGCGACTGTTGTGTGCGGCCACGCGAACCTCGGTCTTGCAATGCCGTAGCACCTCGGAGGTGTTTCGGGAAGATTGGCCGTCCCAGGAATCGTCGTCCTCGGGAAGCCGCCCAATGATGTGCCCCAGTTCGTGAAGCAATATCGTAATTTGTGCCTCCGGAGTGTCCCCGTTGTAATTAGAAATCGTCAACATGCGGTTGCCGCTGGGCCACTCGAGCATTGCCCCTGAGTCTTGTTGCATGACGCGTGCAGTACGGTTGAAGAATGGCCCGTTGGCGTTCAACCGGATGGTGGAGCCGCGGTCGGCAAACTCCATTGACCTTGCGCCCCATGGATGTCTAAAGAACTGCTTACCTTGACCGTTTCTCATGCCGTAGATGGCTTCCTGGAACCATGCGGAGCACGCATCTCCATCTTGCAAGATCTGAAGAACCTGCTTGCGCGCCCGAGTGATCGTGTCACCCCGTTTACCCAGGGCCGACACTTCCAGCACAACACCCTCGTCATGTTTTGGCGTACGCTCCGAATAAGATCGACTCGGCGCAAACAATACGCACGAGAGTACGGCAGCAGCAATCAATCGCTGGCGCAGCATAAAAAACTGGCGTCTCTTCCGCCAGCCTGTTACACAATTTCCCGAGGTCTTGGTGTCGCCGTGTGTCCCCGCGACGTCCATGCCGATCGTCCCAACTCGGCTGAGTTCAGAGGGGCCTTCGGCAAGGGCCTTGTAGAACCCCAACTTTTCCCCAATGACAACCATCCCCGCATGAACTGCAGCGCCGAGATCGGTCATGAACTGTCCGATAAAAGTATTCAATTTGTTCATTTTAATAGCGGAAATCTGTATCGTAGTCACTAGGATTTTCTCTCCTTAGGTATTTTGTGCTTATCCTCTTTTGACCCTGTGCAGCTCAGCCCCTTCGGTTCGGCAAGCGGAACGAAGGGGCTGGCATGTGTGGCCGTGGTATCGCCTCGACTTACGAGGTTGGGCCGTTGAATAACTTGCACGAAACAGCGGGGTGCCAGTTTACGAAGGCGCCGTTAGGGTTATCCTTCCACGCCCATACGTGCAGTGTGTAGAACGCCTTCAACCCGAAGCGATTGGGACTCTCGAAATAGTGGAAAAGCTGTCCCATCAACTCTGGCGGTCCCGGTTTATGTGTCTTATCGCCATCCCACTGTTGCGCATCCACCAGGAAGTCGGCGCCGGTCAATTTGAGGCGTCCGTCTGCGGTTGGCTCGTAGAGAATGATTTGGGGCTTGGCGGGGTCAATGACGCCCTTGCCTACCAGATCCATGTTAATGAAATGGAGCCCCATGGCCCCCTGGTCCGGTCCGCTCACGCAGCCGAAACTAAGGGCATACCCTTCTCTCTCAGCCTCCGCCACATCCTTGAAGCGTTCGGTCGATTCCCGGACCATCTTGATGAGGGCGCTTTGCTGGCTCTTCTGCTCCGTCGTCAATTCCTGTTGTGCTGGCATTGTGTGTGAGTGGCTATCCTGTGCCAATACGAACGATGGCCACACGCTCATGAGAGCGAGAGCGCTCATCACGAAATATTGGAATTTCGTTGCGAATTTTCTGACTTTCCTGCGAAATTGTAGGGTACTCATTGTCACTGTCTCCTTTTGCGGATCGAGGTTCATGTTTCCTTGCTGCTACTGCTAACGGCTATCACGGCAAACACAATTTGCTAGAATTCGGTCTGTAGTGGCGCCCGAGCTCGTCCTCAAGAAACGCGCGCAACAGATTGCTCGGCATCGCCCAGCGAGTGCAACGTACCAAGCATCAGGATGGGAAGTAACGAAACAACGCCAAAGAAAAGCCAAAAATCAGGGCCGATGGACTTTTGGCTCTGCGAAAACGGGAGCACTCTTGGAGAAGCGTGGTTTAAGCTATCAATTTGGCGAGTTCACACTGGACCTCGCTAAGGGGTGTGTTCTCAAGGGAGTACGGGAAATCAAGCTTCGCCCCAAGGTATATGAAGCTCTTAAGTATCTGGTGGAACATCCTGGACGGCTAATCGGCAAACAAGAATTGATGCAGGCCGTGTGGCCCGACTCCTTTGTCACCGATGATTCGCTGGTGCAGTGTACCCTCGAGTTGCGTCGCGCGCTGGAGGATCGCGATCAGCAATTACTCAAGACTGTGCCTCGACGCGGGTACGTGTTCACTGCGAAGGTGATGCACCTCCCGGAGGAGCCAGATCATTTTATTGCAACGGATCTCCTGGATTTATCCGATGGTCGGGACGTGCCCACGGCGAAGATTGCCAAGGCGTGCCGCGATCTGCCAATTCCGCGTACTTCGCTCATCGGACGAGAGCGGCAGATGGCAGAAGCAAGCGCGTTGCTCCTTCGACCGGACGTTCGGCTATTGACCTTCACTGGTCCCGGCGGCGCCGGAAAAACACGTCTGGCCGTTGCCGTAGCCTCTGCAATTGCGGAGCAGTTCACAGCCGGCGTTCAATTTGTCAGTTTGGCATCGATCCGGGATCCCGACCTGGTAGCTACCGCACTCGCGGACGCACTTGAAATTCAGCAAGTCGCCAATCGCACCATTCCACAACTAATCGGCGACCAGCTGCAGAACTCTGGACCGTTTTTGCTTTTGCTGGATAACTTCGAACAGGTCCTGCCGGCTGCGAGAGTGGTTGCCGAAACATTGGAAGCGTGCCCAACTTTGAAGATTCTGGTCACCAGCCGATCGTTCTTGCGTATTTATGGCGAACAGGAATTCCCTGTGACGCCGCTTGCACAGAATTCCGCCATCGAGTTGTTTGCGCAACGCGCGGCAGCGGTGTGGCCTGATTTTGCAATTACTTCAGACAACGCCGGTGCGGTTCAGGAAATATGTTCGCGGCTGGATGGGCTGCCGTTGGCGATTGAATTGGCGGCTGCCCGAACCAAGATACTTTCTCCCAACGCCATCGTAGATCGGCTGCATAGCCGCATGCAGTTGCTCACGGGTGGTGCGCTCGACCTGCCCGAACGACAACAGACGCTCCGCAAGGCCATTGATTGGAGTCACGGTCTCTTGAATGAGGGAGAACAGAAATTGTTCCGGCGTTTTTCGGTGTTGGCGGGTGGATGCACGCTGGAGGCAGCGGAAGCTGTCTGCAACACTCAGCAAGACCTCGGTGTCGATCTATTTGAAGGCTTGTCCTCCTTGGTGGATAAGAATTTGATCCAGCGAATGGATCGGGCCCAGACGGAGCCGCGTTTCGCGATGCTAGAAACTATTCGCGAATATGCTTTCGAATGCCTCGTGGATAGCGATGAACAACCTGCAACGCGACGGGCACATGCCGCGTACTGTCTCGTTCTGGCGGAGGAAGGAAATCCTGAACTGAGCGCGGCAGATCGAGCGGGCTGGCTGGCGCATTGCGACGCGGAGATCGATAACTTCAGGTTCGCTCTTGACTGGTTGTTTGAGATCCAGGATCTGGACTGGGGTTTGCGTCTCTGCGTGGCTCTGTTTCGATTCTGGGACATGCGGGAACACCTGACCGAGGGACGTACCCGGCTGGAGACCATTTTGCGTATGGCTGGCGCCGAACGCTCAAGAGAACGGGCAAGAGTGTCGCATTTTCTTGGAGCCTTGGCGACGGCTCAGGGCGACTACCCGGCCGCCGAGAGCTTTCTACAACAGAGTTTGTCTCTCTATGAAGAATTGGCGGATCAATCGGGCATCGCTGCGTCTCTGAATGCTCTAGCGGTATCGGCGCGGGATCGCGGTGACTACTCCGCGGCGCAGAACAATTTTGAGCGAAGTCTTGCTTGCTGGCGCCTGCGGTCGGACCGGTCGGCCATCGCCCGCTGTCTTCACAACCTTGCCAATGTGGCCAAAGTTCGCGGCGACTATGCACGCGCTCAAAAGGCACTCCGTGAGGCAACGGAAATTTTCGCTGAACTTGGTGATCGCAACGGTGCCGCCTGGTCGATCAACCAACAGGGAGACATAGCACGCGCGCAGGGCGACGTGGTTACCGCACGGGAATTGTATGAGCGTGCGCTTTTGGCCTTTCGAGAAGCAGGGGACCAATGGGGTTCTGCGCGGTCCCTAACCGATCTGGCTAGCATCGACTGTGAACGGGGAGGCTATCTGGCGGCACATTCGGCATACTGCGAAGCTTTGGAAATCTTTGCTGGGCTAGGGCACCGGCGCGGCGCGGCACGGGCGCTGGAAGGGTCTGCTTGTCTGGCCTTAGCTCAAGGACAGGCCATGCGCGCGCTGAAATTGGCCGCCGCCGCCACGCGCTTACGACAGATGATCAGCGCTCCTCTGCCTCCTGCGGAACAACTAAGACTTGACCAGACGTTACTCCCTGCATGGGAAACTCTCAGTGAGTCGGAGGGGAAGGGTGTCTGGGCCGAGGGGTTTGCGATGAGCCTGGAAAAAGCCATCCAATATTCTCTGGAGGAGCCTGACTCCGCTATTTCGAAGTAGCAGGGCCAATTAAGCGGCGCACGGCAGCAACACGATTGGCTGGAATTCCTGTCCTGCGAGCATGCTCCCGAATAGTGTCCTCGTCTGGCGCAAGGTAAATGCAGTAGACCTTGTCCTCCGTGACGTAACTGTGGAGCCATTGAATCTGCGGACCCATCTCCTTCAGCACCTGCAATGAACGTAGTGATACTTCCCGGATCTGGTTCTCCGACAGCGCTCCGGCGCCAGGGATCTCGCGTTCAATTACAAATTGCGGCACAATCTCTAAAGTTTAACACCATCGCCAACCGGATTGCTCAGGTCATCTGCAAACACCGAAGCCAGATTCCCCGAATGTATGGTCTACCAAAGTAGGGATCGGCCCTGCCGCGCTAGTCTCAGATCTTGGCTTCGTCGCTCTCGTTCACCCTGTCGACACTTTGACGGCGAAACTTGTTACTTATCCCTTGTCGCGCGTCCGTTCCACCTTCTCGTTCCGTTCTTTAGATATGCGCATTGCGAAACTGCCTCGCTCTAGGGGTTCACACCAGACATTCCAAACATTCGGGACCAGAAAACTCCCGCCTTCGACGCTCATTCGGCTCGGAACCGAAGAGTTGGTTTTTATCAAGAGGCGGGAACCGATCGGAGCACTTCGCTGTTATTTCGCTATGGGGAAAATTCGGGGGACTCCATGCATGCGCAGCCACATTTCCGTACATCATGCCACTGTCAAATATTATTCTAACTCGTTTGTTTTCAAAACCGAGATTGAAAAGGAAGGACTTCCAAGAGATAGTACGCCTGACTTGGGCGCAGGAGTCTCCGGTTCAAATCTGGACGCCCCGACCAAACTTTTCAAATACTTGGCCGAGCGATCCAAGCCCCGTCCCCAGAACTGCCACTACTCAGAGCGATTCCTCGGACGCTGCTTCGTCCTTTACTCTCTTTGTTGACTGACTTTCTGCTGCTACAGCTTCGGCTATCCATGGCGATGAGGGCGGACGATCCCGCTGTGCCCAATCCCGTGGTTTGATAAGAGCATGCAAAAAGAAGGTGTGCCGCGGCTTTCTGTCCAATGGTCTAACGTTTGGGATTTGGTACGAATTGGTAGCCAACACCTCGAATGGTAAGCAAGTGAAGAGGTTTTGACGGCTCTCGCTCAATATAACGACGCAGACGTACGATGAAATTGTCGATGGCGCGCGTGTCTGTATCCTCATGTAAATCCCAGACGTCCTCTAGAATTGCTTTGCGGGACACGGCATGCCCGCTGTTTCGGATCAGATAGCGGAAAAGTTCCGTTTCCATCAAGGTGAGCTGGAAGATCTTGTCGCCGGAGTGCAACCGAAGATTCTCAAAGTCAACAAGCTTATCTTCGAAGTTATAGGTCTCCGGCGAACCGCCATCGGGCCGAGTGGATTTGGCGGCAGGCGTGTTGGAATCCTGCGACCACTTCTTGCGACGCAGCAGACTCTCAATTCGCGCGATCAGGATGGCCAGGTTAAATGGCTTAGGCAAATAGTCATCGGCACCCGATTCGAATCCCTTGAGCACATCTCCCGGGCGACCGCGGGCAGTTAACATAAGCAGCGGAATGTAATTCTTCGCTTCGCGCAGTTCGCGGGCAACAGAGAACCCGTCTTTGCCCGGCAGCATGACGTCCAGCACGAGAGCGTCGAAGCTTTCCCGCTCCTTCAGCAAGCGCTTCAGCGCGTCTTCGCCATTATCGATGACCTGTACGGAATGATGTTCCGCTTCGAGGTTGAAACGAAGCCCCTGCGCGAGGTGCACTTCGTCTTCGACGATGAGTATGCGGCTCATACGCGATAGACTCTGGGCAGGCGGAAAGTGAAGGTGCTGCCCCGGCCTTCTCCTTCACTTTCAGCGTAGACATCGCCACCGTGGCGGCGGGCGACCGAACGCACAATGAACAAGCCCAAGCCGGTTCCTTTCACCCGCCCGGTCATGGGATTTGGCGAGCGGTAGAAGCGTTTGAAAATGCGTTTCAGGTCTTTCCGTAATATGCCGATGCCGTGGTCACGTATGCGCAGCGAGACGGTATCGATATTGGGTGTCAGGATATCCACAACGATATCCTTTTTCTCCCCAGAGTACTTGATGGCATTGTCGAAGAGGTTGAAGACCGCGGTGCGGAGTTCCTCTGCGTTTCCTATCACAGTGATTCCACTCGGTGGCTCGGCGCCAAAATGCAATGCCTCGGGGGGTAGGTGTTGGCGCAAGCGCGCAAGTTCAAGCAAATCGTGCACGACCAACGCAAAATCCACTTCCCGCCAGTTCTGGCGCTCACTTCTTTGCCGTACCTGGCTGGCCTTGAGTACTTGCTCGACAGTGCCCAGCAGCCGATCGGTGTCTTCGAGCATTATGCGATAGAAGTCGCGCCGCTGGGCTTCCTCGAGTTGTCGGCTTTCGAGAGTCTCTAGGTACAAGCGAATGGAAGCGATGGGCGTCTTAAGTTCGTGTGTGACGGCATTGAGAAAACTGTCCTGCTGCTCATTTCGGCGGATTTCGCGCACAAGAAAAACGGTGTTGACCAACAGGCCCGCGATGATGAGGCCGAAGAAAATGACGCCGAGGACCAGCGGGACGACTTGACGCCAGTTGAGGACGATCCAACTAACATTGACCACCACCGTTAGCGCAACCAGGCAAGCGCCCAGGGTGATGAAAAATGCGATGGCCTTTGTGCGGCTGGTGATTCGCATGAGGACTACAGCTCAGATCATAGTAGAGAAACAGTCCACAAAACAGAACTTGCGGGGAGCCGCGCTGGCAGTTTCCCCATCCATGGAACGTTGATCGGAAGCTGTTTAGTCTCCGGAGACCGTCGATAACAACCCGTTCACTTTGGTAATCTCGGCTTGGATGACAACTCGTGCTTTCCTGGCTGGCTTGTTCGCTGGGAGCTTGATGTCCCACGCGAGGCCGAGCGTTCGTAATGCCATGATTCCATACCAGTTCAAGTCAAACTCATACCAGGCAAGGCCGTGACGCGCCGACTGCGGTGCCGCGTGGTGATTGTTGTGCCAGCCTTCTCCGAAAGTAAGCATAGCAACCCAGAAACTGTTGGTCGACGTATCGCCGGTGAGGAAGCGCTGCGATCCCCACATGTGTGTTGCGGAGTTCACGAGCCAAGTGGCGTGGAGACCGATGACCGTACGGAAAAAGATGCCCCAAAGCAGGCAGGACCATCCACCGATTGCAAAAATCGCCAGACTTAGGACGGCCAGAGGAACCCAGTGCCACTTGCTGATCCACACCTGGAATTTGTCTTTGCGAAGGTCTGGAACAAAGGGCAGAAGCTCGACTGAGGTGTTGTGCATGGCCTTGCCCGTCATGATCCAGCCCATGTGGGCCCACAATCCGCCGTCCCGCGGAGAGTGCGGATCGCCTTCCTTGTCGGTGTTCTGATGGTGAACGCGGTGCGTTGCCACCCAAGCGATGGGTCCACCTTCGAGAGCAAGTGTGCCGCACACGGTCAGGAAGTACTCGAGCCATTTCGGAGTCCTATATCCGCGGTGCGTCAAAAGCCGGTGGTAGCCCATCCCGATGCCGAGACTACCGGAGACCCACCACAGCACAACTGCCAGTGCCAGAGCGTTCCATGTAAAGAAAAACAGCGTCGCAATGGCGCCGACGTGGAATGCGGCCATAAATGAGGTCGTAATCCAATTGACCGGCTGGGTAAACGTTTTGTCGCGTTCGAAGATGCTCATGATTTCCGTAGTCCTTAATGCTGCCTTTGTCGCCTTCGACTACGACCCTACTACGCGCCAGAAAAGGCCACTGTAATACTTGTGTAATCTTTGCCGGAGGGTTTCAGAAATGAAAACGCGATGAGTACGATCGGTCGCGGACTTCACAGGATCTTGAACGAAGGTCTGGTAGCTTCCAAGTCGGTCAAACTGCAAAGGCCAGCTCGCGCTAGGAATGACCAATCGGTGGTAGACTGCGCGTATGGCTACCAAAAAGAAAACCAAGAAGAAGCAGGCGAAGTCGATGAGAACTGCGGGCAAGCAGGTGGCGCCGATGAGGAAGGCGGTTAAGAAGAAGCTGACTAAGAAGAGGGTAACTCCCAAAAAGAAGTTGGCGAAGAAGAAGGTAGCTCCGAGAAAGGCGGAGGTGAAAACGAAGGCCGGCGGTAAGAAGACAACCGGCGGGAAAACGGCGGGCGCACTTCAGAAACTGGTTCTGGGGAAAAGCCAAAGCGTGGATACGGTGGCATTCGCACTGGAGGGACTGGGAGCGCGGTCGGGCGAGCAATCGGGAGATTTGCAGGGATTGTCCAACATCCAAGGTGCGGATTCGGAGAGTGTGGACGAGTTGCTCGAGGAAGGAAACGCGTTCGAGGCCGACGTCGTGAAGGGCGTGGAAGACGCCGATGACGCTGACGAGGGGGAAGTTCACACGCATGAGCTGCCGCAGGACGATGTTCCCGGCGAGCATCTGGATAAAAAGTAGTGAGTGAGTGGATCATGCCGGCGCGCCCCCCCCAGCTGCGCCAGACTACCTAGCGGGTCAAGGGAACTGATGGTTTTAGTAGGCGCCACCATAGCCTGCAGCCGCCGCAGCCATCTTTTCCTCTCCCTTAAGGTCGGCTATCAGGACTTCGGTTGTCAGCATCAGTGAGACGATGGACGCAGCGTTCTGGAGTGCGAGACGGGTAACCTTAGCTGGATCAATCACCCCGGCCTTGACCAGATCGCCGAAC
>DATHIB010000035.1:0-2596 GCA_035490055.1 Candidatus Limnocylindria bacterium
CGGCGAGTTGCTCTCCAGCAGAGCTCGCGTCCGCTTCACCAGCCGAGAGTCATCCTGAAGGAGAAGAGGAAGTTTGAGAAGGGAAAATCATTGAACTGCATGTGTGCCAATTCAAAACTGTCTCAACAGAGGGGTTCACCCCAACCGTGTACCTATTTTGTGCCTTTTTGTGCCCACGCGAAAATGGAGCACTTCTGGTAAGTTCTTGATTTTGAATGGCGGGGACGACGAGACTCGAACTCGCGACCTCTGCCGTGACAGGTAGCGTGGTTAGGTTTTACAATGACTTACAAGACACGCGGGGACTGCCAAACTACGCGTAAGTCGTACAAGACATCGCACTCTGTGGGTTGGGTTGTGGGTTGGAAAAAGGCCGTCTTCCTAAACAAACGGGTGGCCTCTCCTTCTCGCGGCAATTGCTTTGACAGGACCAATCCACGTCCCTAAACTGACAGTCATGGAAGTGCACATTAAGCCTGAGACAGAGTCGCGTCTGACTGAGCTCGCCTCCAAGAGTGGCCGCGCAACCGACGACCTCGTGGAAGATGCCCTGGCTGGGTATCTGACAGAAGTGGCAGAAGTCCGCGAAATGCTTGATGGCCGCTACGATGACATTAAGAGCGGTCGCGTGAAGCCTATCGACGGCGAGGCTTTCTTTGACAGCCTGCGCCAGCGTGAGGATGAACTGCTCAAACAGCGCAATCCCAAATGAATGCCGAACGGGGTTTTGAGCTGCACCCTGGCGCTGCGTCGGACATAACTAGCATCTGGGAATTTATTGCCAAAGACAATCCTCTTGTCGCCAAGCGTGTCCGTGAGGACATCTTAGACGCCGTTCGCAGGCTCGTCCCTTTTCCCCATCAAGGCCACCAACGCAGAGATCTCACCTCACGACCAGTGCGTTTTCAGACGGTACGCAATTATCTTATCGCCTACGCACCCGACGAAGAGCCGCTCCTTGTACTCGCCGTGCTCGACGGTCGCCGAAGCCCACGCGTGCTCGCGACCATCCTTCGTGAACGGAAATGAATCTCCGAATCGGAATAAATATCAACTGGTTGGCCAGACTTGCACGGCACCGCTTTTCATAACATAGTCCCGATTTTTGTTTCTCGCTTCCCAAGCTTCGGACGTGGGTTCGATTCCCATCGCCCGCTCCATAAGTCTCGGGTCCGGCCCGGAGACATAGGTTACACTTTTGGGCCAAAAGGGTTGTCGAGAGGCTGCAGAGTTTTTTCCTCCAGATCGATGTAGCCGAGATCGTACTCCATAAAGCTGACCAGCCAAATACCTTCTTCGACTTCTTTGATCCCCAGGGCTTGTCCCGCGAAGACCGTGCTGAGATTAATTTTTTTGCGGTGCAGACAGATGCGTCCACAGTTGATGACGTGAATGACGCGGTCGTGAAACGGATAAGCAAGTTCTGGCAGGCCGCCATAGCGGCGGATGGCGGGAGTGTAGACTTCCGCGGGGCACTTCATGTCCAAGGCCTCATGGGGCCGCTGGTTGTTGAACTCTTCGAGAAAATCATCGAATTTGCTCTGCTGCTGCAGGCTGTTCCCGCCCGCGGGGCGCGTGGTTTGCGTTTTGAGCGTGAGGTGCATGCGTTCATGCCGGCCATTCTGCTGCGGATGACCGGGCTGGATGCGTTCGATGGTGATGCCCAGGCGCAACCACCAGACCGAGAGCTTGGAGAGGTTGAACAGAGAGTTGGGCGAGGCGAAGGGCACGCCGTTGTCCGAGCGGATGCTAGTGGGCAGGCCGCGCTCTTTAAATAAGCGCGCAAAGGCCGTAAAAGCAAGAGCTTCACAGGTAGATTCCAGGGCTTCACAGAGGAGGAGATAGCGCGAGGCATGATCTGTGACGGTCAGCGGGTAACAGTATTTTTTGTTGCCCAGCAGGAACTCACCTTTGTAGTCGGTGCACCACAGCTCGTTGGGCTTTTCCCCCAGCGACAAGGGCGTGCCTTGAGCATGATTGCGTCGGCGCCCTCTGCGTTGGACCAGGCCGTGGCGATCGAGCACGGCGTGGATGGTGCTGCGCGCCGGAACCTTCACCTCACAGGAAAAGCGACGCAGCAAGCGTTCGCGGATCTTGCGCGCGCCCCAGTAGGGTTTTTCCCGTTTGAGATTCAGAATGGCGGCCTCCACCTGCTGAGGCAGTTGGTTGGCGTAACGCCAGGGCCTGCGGGAACGGTCGGTCAGAGCTTCCAGACCGTATTCCTTGTAGCGGTCAAAGATTTTGTAACCGGTTTTGCGCGAGATGGCGAACTCGCGACAGAGCGCGACCATTTTCTCCCCGTCCAGCAAGCGCCCCACAAAACGAACACGTTCATCCATAACCGAACACTCCTTCCAAGGCATCGCTTCCTCCCCTAGGGGAGGAAGTGTCACCTATGTGTCCGGTACAAACTGTCACCCATGTGTCGGGTCGCTCAAACGTTTCCCTCTAATAACTTCAGAACTCCTGACATGGGTTGTCGGTAACCTGTCCGCTTTTTGCTACAAGACAGGAGGGTGCGACCACATAACGCATTTGAAGCCGGGTGCCCGGGAATAACGTGTTCGTCTTGTTGAGTGTCTCGCAAAGGGCTTCG
>DATHIB010000036.1:0-47062 GCA_035490055.1 Candidatus Limnocylindria bacterium
ATCTATGCGACGCTGCAGATACCGGCGGAGGTCATGAAGCCGGTCAAGACTTGGCATGAACCGGCGACATAGTGACGGAATGAAATGACAACCCCTTGCAAACAAAACAGTTCGCCCCAACGAGCGCGGAAGTTAGGTTAATTCGAAGTGCTTTTCTCCCCCTCCGCAAAAGGCAACGGGCCGGTCTCAGATTCTCGGACCGGCCCGTAATCTTTCCTGGACTCGAACGCGAACTTCCTCGGCACCCCTGAAAGATCTGTCAACGCGTTCGAGCAATGATTCTTTGCGTCATCTAATTCCCCTTCTGACTGTCAACTGAAAACGGCCAACTAAGAACTCCTTCTCACGCCGGAACCCCGCCCACCGTCGTATTTGGCGGCATCGGCGGCGAGTACGGCGCAGACGGCACGCTCGGCGCAATCACTGGCTGGAAGCGCCGGTAAAGCGCCAGCGAAATCGCGCCGATACCCCAGAGAATCGCGGCCAGCTTCACCCAGCCGCCCAAATGCGGAATCGTGGTGCCCAGCCGCAAGATCACCAGCCCCACGGTCATTCGCCCGATCAACGGCCAAAGCTCGCTCGTCCGGCCCATCAACCATTGCCCGATCACCGCGCTCACGATGACCTGCGCGAAATAGAGCGACGCGTACCAGAGGAAGAACGCCGAGATACCGATGAACAGGCCCACCACCGTGACGCACGCAATGCACGCGGCGATTGGCACGCCACACAGCACCAGCACTCCTAATCCGGCGGACGCGCCGTAATGTTCCGCCGATTTCACCGCATCCTGCGAAAACTTCGGCATCAACGCGAACAGCACCAGCCCAAACAAAATAAACGCCGCGGCCCAGATTACTTGCCAGACGTAGTAATGGCCCTCCCGGTAGCTCTGCTTCTTCTCCATCTGCTTGAACTCCACCGGTGACGCCAGCTTCGCTCCTGGCGAAACAATCGCCGGCCGGTCGCCATCAAAGTGAATCGGTCCGTCCACCTGGGCGCCCGATCCGATAATCATCGTGTGCCCTTTTTGCCGGATGCCGCCGCCCACGTCGCCGTTGACATTCACTTCATCGCCAAAAAAAAGAATGTCTCGGCCCAGGCGCCCGTCAACCGCCAGCGTGCCGCCAAACATTGTGATTCCGCCGCCAACTTTTCCCGTCGCATCCACGGTCACGGAATCACCGAACCATGTAATGTTTTTCCCGAGCGTCCCGGAGATGACCGCGGTGTTCCCCACGGAGCGTATATTGCCGTCCACCGTCCCGCGAATCCGCAGGTAGCGCCCCGCGCTGATCACGTCTCCGCTCACGTGCCCGTCGATATCAATATCTTTCCCCGCGGCAAATACGTCGCCCTCGACCGTGCCCTCCACTCGCACCCTCTCGCCCGAGAGGTAGATATCCCCCTTGATCGTTTCATCCTTGCTCACCGTAGGGTTTTGTCCTCCGCGATGCTCCGTGGCCGAAGCCCCGGTTGGCAGCGCCAGCACGGTGCAGAACCCCGCGAAGACCAGCGCCAGCGCCGAACCGCGCCGGATCCGCCGCCGGAAGAGCATTGCTCCCAGTCCCGCGAGCGTCACCATCGCCAGCACCTCGAGGAGTGTCATCATGGATTGCCATCCTTTCCACATTGCGCCCTGAAAAATCAGCAGGCCCAGCAGGTTCGACCCGCCGAATCCCGCTTGTTCCAGTTGCTGCTGCCAGGGCTGGATATATCCCGTATAGAGCGCGTAAACTCCCGTCGCCGCCAGTCCGAAAGCCACTCCCCAAATCCATTGCATCGACTTGCGCGCGCGTTCTTGAAATTGCGCCAGCCGCGACGGCAGCGGTTCGTCTTCTTCCAGCATCGCCCGCGTCAGCAGCCGCGATTCCCGCTCCATGGCGCGGAGCAGTGTGCGGCACGTGTCGCATTCTTGCGTATGCGCGGAAACTTCCAGCCCGCGCGCGCGATCCAGTTGCCGCTCGATGTACAGCAGGAGCGTCATTTCGTCCAGATGCTTCATCTTCTCTTCCGGCGTGTTGCTCATGAGGTCCCTCCCGCCGCCAGCGCCGCGTTGCCTTCCAGCGCCTGCCGCAGTTCGTGCCGGGCACGCAGCAGCACCACGCCCACAAAGGCGCGCCGCACTCCCAGCGCATCGGCAATTTCGTCGTAGCTCATGTCCGAGTAATAGCGCATCACCAGCGCCATGCGCGCTCGCCCGCCCAGTTTGTCCAACGCCTTGCGCACTTCTGCGCTGGTGCGCTGCTCAATCAGCAGCTCCAGTTGACTCGCGTCCGGATGCTCCAGTGGCACGTTTTCCAAATCGTCCGTTTCCTTGTCTTGACGAATCCTGCGCCGCCGCAGCATATCCCAGCAGTGATTCGCCGCCACCTTGTAAAGCCAGGCGGAGAACGACCGCGTCGCGTCGTACTGCACCAGCTTGACCCGCAGTTTCATGAAAATTTCCATCGTGGCGTCTTCGGCATCTTCCCGCGTCGGCAAGGCGCGCCTGCAGAACCGGAATATCGCAGGTGCGTAATCCCGGTAAAGCTGGCCCCAAGCCTCGGCGTCACCCGCCCTGGCACGGGCAATCGCCTCCGTCGGTTCCGTTATTCCCGGCGCGTTCATCCGGCCTGGTCTCGGCGTTCCCATAGACTAGTACGCGCGGGGACCTGCAAATATTACACATTGCAAATCCCGTCCCGCTACCGCTCCCGCTCCTAAACTACTTGTATTCCAGCCTTTAGGCGTGCTTCTCAACGCCCTGACGCTGCGATCTATGCCTCCGCAGCCCGCTCCAGCAATATTGCTGCGGAGTCATAGCTCCTAGTGATCCTGCCCGCTGCCCCGTGACCCAGGCACCTTTTCCTAAGCGAACACGAAGAGTCAGCGGCGACTCTTCAGTGCTTAGGCTCGTAAAAATAGTAATCGGCCGAGTATGCAATCCTCAACGCTTTGCCGTTCGCGGACGCATCGCACGTATTTGCACTCGGTGGCAGGCCACCCTCGGTATGGATTCGCTGGGATGCTCGTGACTCGGCTGAATACCCCCTCTCCGCTGTGACCCGTGGCCCCCAACAACAGCCAGGGAATTGCGTCGGGCTTTGGCGCGTCCTGCTTGGCGATTACTTTACCTTTCACTTCGCTCCCGTCGACATGCCTCCAGGTTGGTCCTGCGGAATGATGCACAACCTTTTTCCCCGCCGAATCGGTGAGTTCCGCTTCTGGCGCCTTGAACACCCAGCCAAACTTTGGATCTGCTCCGGCTTGGCAAACATAGATTTGCACCCCGGTTGCGTGTGCCAACAGAATCAATTCTTCACCTGCTGGCGTTTTCAAGCTTTCCGGGACTTCCGGCCGCGCTGGCCCTTGACCCTGCGCGGCAAGCAACATTCCGATCACAGCTGCGCCCTGAATTAGCCTGTTCATCTTCACTCCCTCCGGCCTGTATACCATACCGCGCAATGGCTTTGCCCGTAAGAGGAGAGAGGTCCAACGCTGCGTGGTAGGAAACGGGAATGGAATCCGCAGGGTAGGTTAACTAGCGCCGATGCGATTGATTTCTTTTTGGATCGCCAGTTTGTCCAGGCTGGAAAGAGGCAGGCTGAGGAGCAGGCTGATCCGTCGTTCGAGAAGCAGATACGCATCACGAAAAGCACGTTCGACTTGCTCGGGCATACCTTTAACCGCCGCGGGATCGGGAACGCCCCAATGTGCGGCCATGGGCTGGCCGGGCCAGATGGGACACATTTCTTTGGCCGCGTTGTCGCAAACGGTGAAGACGAAATTCATCTTCGGCGCAGTAGGGCCTGCGAACTCTCCCCAGTGCTTGCTACGTAAGCCGTCCGTGGGCAGGCGTGCCAGCTCAATCAGCTTGAGCGCCTCGGGACGCACAACTCCCGACGGGTGACTTCCCGCGCTGTAAGCTGTGAAAAGAGGCTTGCCCTTTGCGTTAAGAATAGCTTCGGCCAGGATGGAACGTGCCGAATTCCCCGTGCACAGGAACAGAACGTTGTAGTGCGCTTGCATGTCCGTCACGCCTTAACCGAAAAGTCCGGATCTTTGCCTTCAGTTGCAACACGCCGGAGCACAACAGGCTTCTGTCGTCTTCGCGGACTTTGACTTGGTCGCCCGCACGAAGGCGCTCATGAATTTGCCATCGACTTGCGGCGCCATCGCGTCCACATCCAGGCCTTTTTCGGAGAGAAACTCGCGCGCGTCCGCAACTCGGTAAATTCGTGTCGGCTCAATCTCCACCTCTTCGAATCCTGCGGACACCAGCTTGTCGCGATATTCAACTTCCTCCAGGGCTCCGGCCACGCAACCCACCCAGAGAAGTATGTTTTGACGTATTTGTGCATCGACCTCGCCGCGCGTCACGACGTCGGAAACGGCCAGCCGTCCGCCCGGCTTTAGTACGCGAAAAGCCTCTCGCAATACGCGGTCTTTGTCGGCAGAAAGATTGATCACGCAATTCGAGATGATGACGTCGACCGAATTGTCAGGCAGCGGAATATGCTCGATCTCCCCTTTTAAGAACTCGACGTTCTCGGCTCCGGCCTTGCGTTTGTTCTCGTTCGCGAAGGCCAGCATTTCATCCGTCATATCCAGGCCGTACGCCTTGCCTGTCGGTCCAACCCGCTTGGCGGAAAGCAAAACATCGATGCCGCCGCCCGAGCCCAGATCGAGC
This sequence comes from Candidatus Limnocylindria bacterium, assembly GCA_035490055.1. GTDB lineage: Bacteria > Acidobacteriota > Terriglobia > Acidiferrales > UBA7541 > Acidiferrum. The sequence goes on from DATHIB010000036.1 coordinate 4,673, forward strand.
ACAACTTCTCCAGGATTTATTTTGGCCAGGGCGGTTGGGTTTCCACAACCCAGCGAAGCTCGCAGCGCTTCTCCGGGAACTTGTTGCATCTGCGTGGCGTCGTAGAGATTGGAAGTGATCGGATCGCAAGCCGGCCCCGTCGAGTCCGCTGTTCCGCAACAACTGCCGCTCTTCCCCCTCAGCGCCGCCTGCCCGTATTTTTCCTTAACGATTTCCTTGATGTCTGTGCGATCCATCCCGTCCTCCTGGTGTCCTGTCCCGTGCCGTAAATACGTTGAATTGGTTGCCGCCGTTTCTTTCCGCTCCGTGTCCTCTACGCTCTCTGTGAACTCTATGTAAACTATTTTTCTGCCAACCCAATGAATCGCAAAATTATTTACGCGAATTTCGTGAACGCCACACTACCTGCAGATTTCCATGATATCTTGCGGCTTGAGCGCTTTGTTCCGCGTGCAGCACTCCGAATAGAGAAACTGCAACAATTCCTGGAGCGCTTCCGTGTTTGCCGTGTAGCGCAAAAACGTGCTCTCGCGCTGCACGTGCACGAGATCTTCATTCTTGAGCTTGTCCAGATGGTGGGAAAGCGTCGAATTGGGAATCTCCAGTTCTCCCTGGATATCTCCAACCACGAGGCCCTCCGGATGCGCCGATAAGAGCAACTGCATGATCCGCAGCCGCGGTTCCGTTCCCATCGCCGAGAACATATCCGCGTACTTCGCCACTCGTTCCGCGCGCTTCTTGCTTGTGCCGCCATCCATATTTCTATATTTGCAGAAATATGGATGCTTGTCAAGCCAGACTATTTTTCGCAGCCTTGCGCTTCGCCGTTCGCCTCCGAGGAAGAGTAGCGGTGTATAATCACATCATGGCCAAGCATGTGATCCACGGTTCGGAAACGGAAGCGGCCAGCGACTTCGCCTCGCTCATGGCCCGCGTTCGCGCAGGCGCAGAGGTAGTGATCAAGCACGACGCGCGGCCCGTAGCGATCCTTCGTCCTGCCGAGCCTCATGTGCGGTTGCTCTCGGAATCTCTTCGTCTCGCACGTGAGCATGGCTCTACTGTGACGCTTGATGGAGACTTCGGGCGCGATCTCGAAGAGATCATCAACAGCCACCGCGAACCGCTCAGCCCGCCCGCATGGGACTGATCCTCGGCTCCAGCGTCGTCATCGCCGCGGAACGAGGCGGAGACACTGTCGAACAGTTGATCGCGCGAGTCGTGAAGCTGGGAGGTGACCAGGACGCGGCGCTCTCCGCCGTGGGCCTGACTGCACTCATCCACGGCATCTACCGGGCGCAAACACCACAGATGCGTGCTCGCCGTGAGTCCTTCCTGCATGAACTGCTGGCGGACTTAGCGGTGTCCATACACGAAGGAGACCGCGATGCTGGCAGGTAAGATCGACGGGGAGCAGCAGAGTCAGGGCGTCGTAGTCCCGTTCGGAGACTTGCTCATCGGCGCAGCCGCGATTTCACTCGGCTTTTCGGTGCTAACAGCAAATCTTCGTCACTTCCAGAAAATACCCGGCCTCACGGTCGTGCAGCTCTAGCACTCATTGTGCGTCCGGCCCAGGAACTTATGGCAGATCTGCCCCCATCTCTCGTGATCGTCGGCCGCCCCAACGTGGGCAAGTCCACGCTCTTCAATCGCTTGACCGGCACGCGCCGCTCCATCGTCACCAACGAGCCGGGCATCACCCGTGACCGGATTTACGGCAAGGCGGAGTGGCGCGGCCGGGCGCTGGAAGTCGTCGATACCGGCGGCCTCGTCCCGGACGACCGGGCTCTGATCCCGCAGGAAATCCTGCGCCAGGCGCATGTGGCGATCAAAAAGGCGGCCCTGCTCGTTCTGGTCGTGGACAGCCAGGCGGGCCTTACTCCCCTCGACGAAGAATTGGCGCGGCTCCTGCGCACCACCGGCAAACCGTTTGTGATCGCCGTCAACAAAGTCGACGCCATGTCGCAGGAATCGAGCGCCGCCGTTTTCCATCGCATCGGCGTCCCGATCTTCCCGATCGCCGCCGAGCACGGCACCGGGGTCGACGATCTCCTCGATTCCGCACTTGCGCAGGTTAGCGTCGTCGCATCCGTCGAGGAAGACAAACAACCCGACGTCATCGAAGTCGCCATCATCGGCAGGCCCAACGTCGGGAAATCCACCCTACTGAACCGCATGGTCGGCGAGGAACGCTCCATCGTCTCTCCCATTCCCGGGACCACGATGGATAACGTGGATACGGAAATCACGCGCGACGGCCGCGACTATCGCTTCGTGGATACCGCCGGAATTCGCCGCAAGGGCAAAACCACGCTGGTCGCGGAAAAACTCAGCGTGGTCATGGCCCGCCGCGGCCTGGAGCGCTGCGATGTCGCGCTCCTCGTCGTCGACGGCGAACAAGGCGTGACCCAAGGCGACGCGCAAATCGCCAGCTATGCCGAAGAGTCCGGCCGCTCCGTGGTCATCGTCATCAACAAGTGGGATCTCGCCGTCGTTGCGGCGCGCGATGCCGCGTCACGCGATGCGGCCACCGCGAAAGGCAAATCCAAGCGCGCTCCCGGCGAACGGCACAAACCGGAAAATTTCGATTCCGGCCGGCTGATGTTTGACTACGAAAAAATGATTCGAGCCAAATTGAAATTCCTGAGTTACGCGCCGATCGTCTTTCTCTCCGCGAAATCCGGCGAGCGCGCCGAAAAACTCTATCCGCTCATCAATCAATGCTGGGAAGCGCGCCGCCGCCGCATCGCCACGCCGGCCCTTAACAATTGGCTCAAGGAAGAAGTCGACCTGCAGCGCGGCACCACGCCGAAGGCCCGCCCGGTGCGCATCTACTACATCACGCAGGCGAAAATAGGGCCGCCCACGTTCCTCATCTTCACCAACCAGAAAGCACCGCTGCACTTCAGCTATCAGCGCTTCCTCGAAAACGAGCTTCGTGCCAAGTACGACTTTGTTGGCACGCCCGTGCGCTTTATTCAGCGCCTCCGCAAGCGCGAAAAGAGATCCGCCGGCGGCGACGGCGACCGTGACTAATGAACGCCTCCCTCTACATCAATCGCCCGCAAACTGCTACGATAGCGGCGTCCCCCTTCCGGCAGGATCGGAAAATGCCAAGCAACGGCACAGCAGCGCAAGTCGCCACGGAGAAAAAACTCTACCGCATCGGCGAAGTCAGCCGATTGGCGGATTTGAAACCGTTCGTCCTCCGCTATTGGGAAACCGAATTCCCCATGCTCGAACCGGTCAAGAGCTCCAGCGGCCACCGTCTCTACCGTCAGGACGACGTGGACATGGTCTTCCGCATCAAGCGTCTGCTCTACGATGAGGGATTCACCATCGCCGGCGCGCGGCGGCATCTCCGCGAGCACGAGGGCGCCGCGGAAACCGATAGCCGAAGTGTCAATCCTGCAGCGGAAGGGGCGGGGCAACTGCTCAGCCGCAAAATGCTGCTGGATTTGCGCGATACGCTCCGTGCTTTCTTGACGCTGCTCGAACGGCGGTGATAGCCTGTAGACGCTGATTCCATCTCCGATTCGGCCTTCTGATCTTCTTGGCCTGTCGCGGTCAGCTTACCGGTCGGGACGTAGCGCAGCCTGGTAGCGCGCACGCTTGGGGTGCGTGAGGTCGCTGGTTCAAATCCAGTCGTCCCGACCATTTCTTCTTCGGACACCGAACAGCTGCCCTCAATGCCACAGGCGCTAAACCGCCTACTCTGATTATTTCGAGAAAGCAAAGCATCGAAAAACATTCGCCCATGCCGCACATACTTCTCACCAACGACGACGGATATCAAGCCGACGGCCTTCGCGCGCTGGTAGCGGCACTGGAAGATTTTGCCACGGTGAGCATCGTTGCGCCGAGCCGGGAGCAGAGTGGCGCGGCGCAGTCGCTTACGCTGCGGCAGCCGATCGTGTGCAACCGGATCGCGGAGCGGGAGTGGGCCATCGACGGGACGCCGGCCGATTGCGTGATCGTGGCGCTGCACAAACTTTTGCCGGAAAAACCGGACATGGTGATTTCCGGAATCAACCACGGGGCTAACCTCGGAGAAAACGTTTATTATTCAGGAACGATCGGAGCGGCGCGCGAAGGCGCGTTGCATCACATTCCGTCGGTGGCGATGTCCTTGTGCTCGAAAAAAGAAAATACGAAATTCGAGAATTCCGCGCGCGTGGCGCGGGCCGCGGCGGAACTCATTCTGAAAGAAGGATTGCCGGATCAAGTTTTGCTCAACGTGAATGTGCCGGAGCCGTGGAACGGCGGCGTGAAATTCACGCGTCAATCGCAAAAGATCACGCGCAACCAGCTCAGCGAAGGAAAAGATCCGCGCGGGCGCAGTTATTTCTGGCTGTTCGAGCAGAGAATCGACAAAAACGTTGAGCCGGACACGGATTACGCCGCGATTTTTTCCGGCGCCGTTTCCATCACGCCATTGCACCTCGATCCCACACACTCAAAATCGCTCAATCATCTCTCGCACTGGGCTACGCCGATCGCAGCGGCGTTTCGGCGCTAGTGCGCGGAGGCTGCCGCCGGAGCGATGAGCGGGACGTTGTTCTTTTGCATGGTGTCGTTGAACCCGGGAACATCTTTCGAAAGAACTTCGCGCCACTTCGCTAGCTGCGTTTCAAGCTGCTGATCGAGCTCGGCGTAAACGCCGAGTTCGGCTTCAGTGGGCTGGACGTCGGCGCTATCCACGGCATTTTGCAGGTAGCCTAGTTTGCTGTTGAGCTTTGTGGGGTAGTTGAGTTCGTCTTCGCTGGCCTTCGAATTTACCTGGATGAGTTCTTCTTCGATCGCGCTGATTTTCTTGCGCAGGTCGGTGGAAGCCGTGACAATCGGCTTTGCCGGATCGTTTGCACCGAGGCGCTTTTCGAGTGATTGCAATTGGCCGCGGAGGTCGCGGATCGCCAGGATGGTTTTGTTCATTTCGTCCTGACGGTCACGCATTTTGAGCATCAGATCGAACTGCTTGCGCAGGTCCCCGGCGGAGGTTTTCACGCGAGGATCCAACGCCACTTCGATAGGAGCGGTGAAATTCTTTGCTCCGACGGTAAGCCGCACTTGATAGTTGCCGGGAAGAACGAACGGGCCGACCGGGTCACCTTCGTCATAGATAGCGGCGGGAATCTTTTTGGGAGATTCGTATCGCAAGTCCCAAGTGAATTGATTCAATCCAGCTTTCGCAGGGATGTGCTCCTCTGCTTCATCTTTTTCCCACTCGTCGGAGCCACCGTCTTTCTTTTTTTCTTCGCTGGTGAATACGCGGATGACATTGCCCTGGGCGTCCAGTAACTCCAGCTTGACGGGATCTTTGGGCTCTTCTTTCAAATAGTAGTAGAGCGCCGCACCGTCGGGCGGATTTTCTCCGATGGCGTAGCGGCGGCGTTTGGTATGCCCCATACGCGTGCGAATGGCGGTACGAGACGTGAACAGGTGCGCGTCTTCGCCGGCGACGGAGGCGTTCGCCTGGCGCAGCGGGCTGATGTCGTCGAGCACCCAGAAAGCGCGGCCATGAGTGGCGACGGCCAGATCGTCACCGTGGATGATGAGGTCGTGGACCGGAGTGGTCGGCAGATTGAGCTGCAACGCTTGCCAGTGCGCGCCGTCGTCAAAGGAGACCCACGCGCCCGTTTCCGTGCCGGCGTAGAGCAATCCCTTGCGCTTGGGATCTTCGCGAACGGCGTGAACGTAGGAGCTGTCGGGGAGGCCGGTGGTGATTGGTGACCAGGTCTTGCCGAAATCAGTGGTCTTGAAAATGTATGGCTTGAAATCATCGAGCTTGTGGGCGTCGATGGCGGCGTAGGCGGTGCCGGCTTCGAACGGTGACGGCTCGATCAGGCTGATCATGGCCCATTCGGGAAAGCCTTTCGGAGTGACGTTGGTCCAATTTTTCCCATCGTCACGCGTGAGTTGAATCAGGCCATCGTCGGTGCCGACCCAGATCAAACTTTTTTGTTTCGGAGATTCCGCTACGGTAAAGATCAAATCGTAGAACTCGATGCTGGCCTGGTCTTTGGTGATGGGTCCGCCGGAGTCCTGCTGCTTCGATTTGTCGTTGCGCGTGAGGTCAGGACTAATCGTTTCCCAGGAATGACCGCCATCTTTCGAACGGAAAAGGTATTGCGAAGAGTGATAGAGGATGTTGGGATCGTGTGGAGAAAATACGATGGGCATCGTCCAGGTGTAGCGGTACTTCTGCACGGAAGCGTTGTAGCCGTCAGGATCGAGCGGCCATTGCTGGATGTTTTGCGTTTGGTTGGTGCGGCGGTCGAGCCTTGTGATGTAGCCGAAGTAGGAGCCGGCGTAAACGATGTGTGAATCGCGCGGGTCAACGGCGACGTAACCGCTCTCGCCTCCGCCCACGGCATCCCAGTCGCCGCGGTCGATGTAGCCGTGATCACTGACGGTGGCGATACCGACGGAAGAGTTGTCCTGCTGCGTGCCGTAGACGCGGTATGGGAAATCGTTGTCTGCGGTCACGTGGTAGAACTGCGCGGTCGGCTGATTCCCTTGGGTGGACCAATTTTTGCCGCCGTCGATGGAAATGGTGGCGCCGCCGTCATTGCCGTTGATAATGCGATTGGGGTTGTTGGGATCAATCCACAAGCCGTGATGGTCGCCGTGGGGCGCGTTGAGGCGTTCGAATGCCTTGCCGCCGTCGCTCGAACGGAACAGGCCGGTGTTGGCGATGTAGACCTTGTTCGAATCCTTGGGGTCGGCCCATACATGGGTGAAATACCAGGCGCGCTGGCGAAAACGATGATCGTCATTGATCAGGGTCCAGTTGGTGCCACCGTCATCGCTGCGGTAGAGGCCGCCTTTCTTCGCTTCGATCAGCGCGTAGACGACATTCGAATCGGCACCGGAGACGGCCACGCCGATGCGGCCGAGCGGGCCCTCGGGCATGCCGTTGCCTTCGACGCGCTTCCAGGTGGCACCGTCGTCGTTCGAACGGTAGAGGCCGTCCTTGTCGCCGCCGCTGTTGAGCGTCCAAGGCGTGCGGTGGCCTTCCCACATCGCGGCGAAGAGGGCGTGAGGATTCTGCGGATCGAAAACGATGTCGATGCCGCCGGTGCGGTCGTCGAGGTAGAGAACTCTCTCCCAGGTTTTGCCGCCATCGCGTGTGCGGAAGATGCCGCGTTCGGTGTTCGTGCCGTAAGCGTGGCCGAGAGCGGCGACAAAGGCGACATCGGGATTCGCAGGATGGACGATGACCTTGCCGATGTGGCGCGTGTCTTTCAATCCAACGTTGTTCCAGGTCTTGCCGCCGTCATTCGAACGATAGACGCCGTCGCCGAAGGAGATGTTGCCGCGAATGCAGGCCTCGCCGGTGCCGACATAAATTACATTGGGATCGGAGTTGGAGACGGCGATGCTGCCGATCGAGGAGGTGGTCTGCTTATCGAAGAGCGGGTCCCAGGAAACACCGCCGTCGGTGGTTTTCCAAACGCCGCCGGCGACGGCGCCAAAATAGTACGTGTTCGGCTGGCTCGCGACTCCAGTTACGGCAAGGGCCCGGCCACCACGGAATGGGCCGATCAAGCGCCATTTCATTCCGCCGTAGGTCTTGGGGTCAACCGTATTGGCGACCGCAGGATGGTCGACGGGCTTGGCGGCCGCAGAGCGATCTTTTGAACTAGTGACCACGGAGCGGTCGGCTTGTTGCGCATTTAAGGACAGCGTAGTCAGAAATAGCAAGACTAGAGCATAGATCGAAGAAAGAACGGGCCGGCGAGAAACGGTCACACACACCTCCGGGGAGAATGGCACAAAACGAAGAATGCTATCGCTATAGGCGGTTTGACGGAAGCGTTTTTAGTTGGGGTACAGGTTGCGATAGGATGCTGCAGCGATGAGCACTCAGAAAACATACGACGTGGCGGTGATCGGGGCTGGCGTCTTTGGCGCGTGGACGGCATGGCATCTCGCCAAGCGGGGCCAGCGCGTGGCGTTGATCGATGCCTATGGGCCAGCGCATTCGCGGGCCAGTTCCGGCGGCGAAACGCGCATCATTCGAATGGGCTATGGAGCGGATGAGCTGTATACGCGGTGGTCGCAGCGTTCGCTGGCGCAGTGGAAGGAGTTTTTTGCGGCTACCCGACAGGCACTTTTTCTCGAAACCGGAGTGCTTTGGATGGCCGGTGACGAGGACGCGCGGTTGCGGCAGACGAGCGCAACTTTGAAGCGATGCGGCGTGACTTTCGATGAGTTGGACCGCGAGGCGCTCGGGAAGCGCTATGCGCAAATCGGGTTCGATGGAATCAAGCGCGGGCTCTTTGAACCAAAGAGCGGCGTTCTGATGGCGCGGCGCGGGGTGGCAGCGGTGGTCGAAGACGCGGTTCGGCATGGCGCTCAGTATCGCTGCGCACAGGTTCTCCGGCCAACGGGATCCGGCCGCGTACGCGAGGTGGCAATAAGTGATAGCGGGCACATTGCCGCGGGGCAATTCGTTTTTGCTTGCGGACCCTGGCTTGGCAAAGTTTTCCCGGATGTTCTCGGAGAGCGGATCTTTCCTTCACGGCAGGAAGTGTTCTTCTTCGGCATTCCGGCAGGCGATATGCGGTTTGCACCTCCGGCGCTGCCGACGTGGCTGTTTCAGGAAGACCTGGTTTATGGAATGCCGGACATCGAGGGACGGGGACTGAAGATTGCGTTTGACGAGCATGGTGAGCGAGTTGATCCGGACACGCAATCGAGGATCGTGTCTCCCGCGATGATGGAGATGGTTCGAGAGTATGTGGCGCGGCGGTTTCCTGCCTTGCGCGACGCGCCGATTGTGGAAACGCGCGTGTGCCAGTACGAAAACACTTGGAACGGGGATTTTCTGATCGACCGGCATCCGCAGATGGAAAATGTGTGGTTTGCAGGCGGGGGCTCGGGACATGGGTTCAAGCACGGCCCGGCGATCGGGGAATATGTTGCGGGACAACTGCTCGACGGCACCGCAGCCGAGGCTCGATTTTCGTTGGCAACAAAGGACACCGTGCAGAGCCGGGCGGTATACTGAGGGTCCTGGTCCGCGGCACGATCTTGCTGTTGAACTTCCGGGTGTGGCGTGCGTCTTGTAATAAAGGGGTGTTTCTTCGTTTGTCTTTCTGACTCGCCATTTCGCAAACCAGAAGCGGCCCGCCTCCCCGACAAGAGCCGGGGTAAACGCCAGGCGGGCCCGACAGGGCATCTTGGGCGGGCTAGACTTTCGTGAGAAATGCAGACTAGAGAGATTCGAAAATACGGAGGAACAATGCGTTTGAAGACGAATCGAGTCGCCCAAGTCTTTGTTCTGATCGCGGCGATAGGGCTGTTGACGATGATGGCGCTCGGCGCATCAGGGCAAGACATCAAGATCGCCTATGAGAAATTTGTGCTTCCGAACGGGTTGACGGTGATCGTTCACGAAGATCATAAGGCGCCGATCGTAGCTCTGAACATCTGGTATCACGTGGGCTCCAAGAACGAGAAGCCGGGGAAGACCGGGTTTGCGCACCTGTTCGAACACTTGATGTTCGGCGGCAGCGAAAACCTCAAGGGGCGCTACATCGATGCGATGGAGCGCGTGGGCGCGACGGACCTCAACGGCACGACCAATTCCGACCGCACGAACTATTTCGAGGATGTGCCCACATCAGCGCTGGATTATGCGCTGTTCGTGGAATCCGACCGCATGGGGCATTTTTATAACACCATTAACAAGGAGACCCTCGACCTGCAGCGCGGCGTGGTGCAGAACGAAAAGCGCCAGGGCGATAACCAGCCGTATTCCATCTCGAGGTATCTGATCACCGAAAACACCTATCCCGCGGGGCATGGGTACTCGTGGACGACCATCGGCTCGATGGAGGATTTGAACGCGGCGTCGCTCGCGGATGTGCAGGAGTGGTTCAAGACTTATTATGGGCCTTCGAACGCCACGCTGGTGATTGCCGGCGACATCGATGTGAAAACGGCACGCGAAAAAGTCCAAAAGTATTTTGGGGATATCCCGGCCGGTCCGCCGGTCGCGCACCAGACGGAATGGGTGGCGAAAATGACCGGCGTGCACCGCCAGCAGGCGCAAGACCGCGTCCCGGTGGCGCGCGTGTTCAATGTCTGGAATGTTCCGGAATACGGCCAAGCCGACACCGATTATCTGGACCTCGTGAGCGACGTGCTGGCGGAGGGCAAGGATTCGCGGTTTTACAAGCGGCTCGTTTATGACGAGCAAGTGGCGACCTCGGTGAACTGCGGGATCAATCCGAATGAAATCGGCGGCCAGTTCATCGTTGGTGCGTCGGCGAAACCCGGGGGAAGCCTGGCGCCCATCAACAAGGATGTGCAGGAAGAGCTGGACAAATTCCTGAAGGACGGACCAACGGCGGAAGAGTTGGAGCGCGTCAAGACAGCCTATGAAGCGAATCTTGTGCGCGGGCTCGACCGCATCGGAGGCTTTGGCGGGAAATCCGACATCCTCGCTCGCGGCCAGGTATTCACGGGAAATCCGGAGCAGTACCTGATTTCTCTGGACCGCGTGCGCAAGGCGACGGCGCAGGATTTGCGCGATGCGGCGAAGCGCTGGCTCAGCGACGGTCTCTATCAACTCGAAGTGGCGCCCTATCCGGATTACAAGACAGCGAGCGCGGGCGCGGACCGTTCGAAGCTCCCCGAGGTTGGCGCGACGCCAAACGTGAAGCTGCCGGCGTTCGAACGCATGACGCTTTCGAATGGTTTGAAAGTCGTTCTGGCGGAACGCCATGAATTGCCACTTGTGGATTTCACCATGCTCGTGGATGCGGGCACCTCCGCGGACAGTCCCGCCACGCCGGGTAGTGCGAGTATGACGTCCTCCCTGCTGACCAGCGGCACGGACAAGTACAACGCGCTGCAAATCAGCGATGAGATTCAGAGGCTGGGAGCGGAGCTCGAGGCGGCGTCCGGTCTGGACAGTTCGACGGTTTATCTCTCCTCGTTGAAGAGCAAGCTGGAGCCATCGCTAGAGTTGTTTTCTGATGTGCTGCTCCATCCTTCGTTCCCGCAGGAAGACTTCGCGCGCCAGCAGAAGCTGCAGATTGCCGCGATTCAGCGGGCGAAGACTTCCCCCGGCGCGATGGCGGGCCGCGTGCTTACTCCGGCGCTTTACGGCAAGGAACATCCCTACGGACTGGAGTTGACCGAAGCGGGCGTCGCCAAATTGACGCGCGATGCGATCGCCAAATTCCACGACACGTGGTACCGGCCGAATAACAGTACGCTGGTGATCGTGGGCGACACCACGTTGGCGGAAATTAAGCCGCAACTCGAAGAGACTTTTGCCTCCTGGAAGCAAGGGAATACGCCGAAGAAAAGCATTTCGAACGTAGCGGCGCCGAAGCAAGCCGAAGTGTTTTTGATCGATAAACCGGGCGCGGCGCAGTCTTTTATCCTGGCGGGAACGATCGCACCGCCGCGCAATAGCCCGCAGGAAATTGCGCTGGGAATCTGGAACGACATCCTGGGCGGAACGTTCGGCGGGCGCGTAAACATGAACCTGCGTGAGGACAAGCACTGGTCTTACGGCGCTGGCACCGCGTTTCAGTTTGCGCGCGGCGACAGCGCCTGGGTGACGCGAGCGCCGGTGCAGACGGATAAGACGAAAGAATCTCTCGTTGAGCTCAACAAAGAGTTGCGCGACATGTTTGGCGCCCGTCCCATTTCGCAGGATGAACTCAATAAGGACAAGGACAATCGAACCCTGCGCCTGGCGGGTTCGCGCGAAACCATGAGTGAGGTCGGAGATGCGATTGAGAATATCGTGCAATATCGTTTGCCCGACGACTACTACTCGACGTATGCGTCCAAGGTGCGGGCGCTGACGGCAAACGATCTCACGACCGCGGGGAAGTCCTTCCTCAACCCTGATCGATTGGTGTGGGTGGTGGTCGGAGACCTTGCCAAGGTGGAGGCCGGAATTCGCGAGCTGAACCTCGGAACGGTGCACGTCGTGGATGCCGACGGCAATTCCATTCGATAGAAGCAACTGACTGACGATAAAGTAATATCAACTCGAGCGGTTTAGGATTTCGGGCTACGACGGTGGGGATCGGACGCAGCGGAGGCGCGTCTTCCCCGCTTTGCCTTTTCTGCATACAGATCCTGGTCCGCTTCCGAAAGAAGCTTTTCGATACGCTCGCCATCGCCGCGGTAGATGGATATGCCGATGCTCGCGGAGATGGGCGGTTGTTCGCCGTCGCTGGCGAGAACTTCGCGGATGCGATTCGCGACTCGGTGTGCTTCGTCTTCCTGCGATTCCGGGAGAACAAGGGCGAATTCGTCGCCGCCATATCGCGCGGCAGTATCGACGGCGCGGCAATGAACGCGGAGAATATCGGCGAGGCGGCAGATGGCACGGCTGCCGACGAGATGGCCGTAGCTGTCGTTTATTTTTTTCAATTCATCGAGGTCGAGAAGCAGCACGGAGAAGGGCCGGCCGGTGCGATCGGTGCGCTCCGTCTCGTTTTCAAGAACATCGAGCAGGCGGCGGTAGTTGGCGAGACCGGTGAGCGGATCGCTGACGGCAAGATGGCGAACCTGCTCGAAGAGCCGGGCGTTATCGAGAAGCGCGCCACCCAGCGCGACGGCGTAGCCCAAGACCATAAGCGCCTGGGCGAAAACGAAGGGAGCGTCGAGCAAGCGCGCGGATTGAGCGGCCGAGAGCTGAGCGGCAACGTTCAGCCAGGTGGCGGCATAAATGGTGCGGTCGAACTCGGAATCTTCAACGGACAAGCGGCGGCGGTACCAGATGAGACTCACGAGAAAAATCGCGCCGGGTAGCAACTGCTCCGGATTGGGGAAGAAGGCGCCGGGATGCCGAGAGACTTCTGGCGGCAAACGGCGAAGCGCGGCCGCGAGCACGTAGGTCAGCGCGATCACGGTCAACAGAGCGCCGGTAATTTCGCGGCGTGGATGACGCGAACGCGGAAGGAAGCGCTCAACGAGAAGAGCCACGACAAGCAGGAGCGCCAAGACCATACGGCCAAGCCACCAGGCGATGGGCGCCCAAAGGAAATGAAGAGGGGCGTCCGGAAACAATTGAAAAAAGAGAACGCTGGTCGCCGTAAGGACAGCGCCGGAAAGAAGAAATCCAGCGCCGAGAATCAGAGTGATGCGATCCTGAGTTCCCTGGAACCGGACAAGGGTTACGGCGGCGAAAACAAAGGCGAGAAGGCCGCTGACGATCTGCAGGTAGCCCTGGAGAATGGCATCGGGCTGAAGAGCAATACGGCGGAGCCAATAAGCAGCAAGGACCACAAAAAGAAAAGCTCCAACATGCGCCAGGAAGATCGTGGTGTTACTGCGGCCGTTGGTGACAGAAGCACTAACCATGGGTTTTCCCGAATTTATCTTTATTCTCCTGGCCGAGCGCCTACTTAATTAGACTACTCACGGGGCAACTCAGTTGCAGGGGATTCGAGGAGCCAGTGAGGCAAGAGATACCGTCCTGTGGGTTACCCGGCCTGTATGAAAGTGCAGGACAAAATGCGGCAGCAGAGCTAGGAAGGAGATGCGCGCGGACGAGGAGAAAGGTTTTGCAGTTGCGCGGGGGAGCAAGATTGCGCACACTGTCAGCATTGAAACGATTGAATATGGACTAGCGTGGGTGTAGCGCGCCGCGTCCGCAGTGGGCGACTTGGCAATGCGGAAGGATTGATGCGGCGACTTCGAAGAGTAATTCCTGCGCTAAGAGGAGAAGGGCTTGAGCGACGAAACCACCGCGAGTTCCGGGCCACGGCTGAGGCGTTCACTGACGTTATGGAACTTGATCATCATCGGCATCGTGATCATCCAGCCAATCGCTCCGATGGGGATCTACGGGGTGGTGAATAACGCGGCGCGCGGTCACGTGGTGACCACAATTCTGATCGCTATGGTGGCGATGCTGTTCACGGCGATCAGTTACGGGATGCTGGCGCGTGTGTATCCGAGCGCGGGGTCCGCATACACCTACGTCGGGCAGGAAATCCACCCCGGGCTCGGATACCTGACGGGCTGGGCGATGGTAATGGACTACATCCTCAACCCGCTGATCTGCACGATCCTATGCAGCAAACTGACGCAGAACATTTTGCCGGGAATGCCGTATTGGGCGCTCGCGATTTTCTACGCAACGGCGTTTACGGCGCTCAACCTTCGAGGGGTGAAGACCTCGGCGCGAATCAACGACGTGCTGGCCGCCGGGATGACCATCGTGGTGATCGTGTTTTTCGTATTTGTGATCCGCTTTTTGCTGGGCTTGCACGAATATGGGGCGGGGTTCTTTTCGCGGCCGTTTTACGATCCGGCCACGTTCAACCTGAATTCCATTTTTCACGGCACATCCATCGCTGTACTGACGTACATCGGCTTCGATGCCATTTCGACATTCTCGGAGGAAGTGGAGAACCCGCGGAGGAACGTCCTGCTGGCCACCGTGCTGGTGTGTGTGGTGACGGGAGTTTTGTCTTCGCTGGAAGTGTACGCGGCACAACTGGTGTGGGGCTCGAAGCCGTTTCCCGCGGAACAGGTGGAATCGGCGTTTCCGCTGGTCGCAAAGCAGGCCGGTGGATTTTTCTTGTTCCAGCTGCTGAACTTCACGATCCTGATCGCCAATATTGGATCCGGGATGGGCGCGCAGTTGGCGGCGGCGCGGCTGCTTTACGGCATGGGCCGCAACGACGCTCTCCCCAAGGGATTTTTCGGCAAGATCGAAGCGAAGCGGCAGATTCCCGCAAACAACGTGATCTTGATCGGCGCGATCGCGCTGGCAGGTTCGTTTTTTCTCTCCTATGAGCGGGGAGCGGAGATGCTTAATTTCGGAGCGTTCATCGCCTTCATGGGCGTAAATGCAGCGGCTTTTGTGCGTTACTTCCTACGCGCGGAGCGGAAAACGGTGTGGCCGGTGCTTTGGCCGCTGCTCGGCTTTGGAATTTGCGGCTACATCTTCCTGCAGCTCAGTATGCCGGCGAAAAAGCTTGGCGCCGTGTGGGTGGCTGCGGGGCTGATTTACGGGGCATGGAAGACATCCGGTTTCCGAAAGACCATGTCATTTGAAGCGCCCGCCGAATAGAGCGCGCGCAAACGCGTGAAGGCACCGCCATTGCAATTCGAGCCGCAAACACTGGATGATAGTCCGTCCGGAGGCGCGGGCGTGAAGCGGCAAAGCGGAAAGGACCAGACCATCACCATGAGGGATGTCGCGAAGTCCAGCGGCTTCTCTCCCGCCACGGTTTCCATCGTGTTGAACAATGCGCCGCTGGCGCGCTACATCGCACCGGCCACGAAAAAACGCATCGAAGAAGTGGCGAAGAAACTTGGCTACCGGCCAAACGCGATGGCGCGTTTTCTTCGCAGCAAAAGGAGCCATAGCGTCGGAGTGATGTTCTTCGACATTACCGATCCATTTTGCACGCCGGTCTTGCGAGGAATTGAGAACGCGCTCTATCAATCCTCGTACGTCCAGATCTTCGCCGACGCCCACAACCAGAGAAACCGGTTCGAACGATACCTTGAAATGCTGCTGGAGCATCACGTGGAGGCATTGATCGTCGTAGCCAACTGGCTGTTCGTGGACATCCAATTGCTCGCGGACCTCAGCAAGAGAAACATTACCGCGGCGACTATCGGATGGGAGATGCCAGGTAACGCCGTCAGCTCGGTGATGGTGGACAACGAAGCGGGAGGGCGGCTCGCGCTCGAACATCTCCACCAGCTGGGGCACCACAAGATCGCGTTCATCCGCGGCCCAAAAATGCTGATCGACAGCGCGCCGCGATGGAAAGGGATTCAGAAATTCGCACACTCGGCCGGACTGAACATCGATCCTGCGCTCGTCCTGCAACTGCCGGATTCTTTCGACCCCAACTCGGGATTCGAAGGCGGCTACCGGTTCACGGAAGAATTGCTGCAACGAAAGAAACGGTTCACGGCATTGATGGCCTTCGACGACCTGACGGCGCTGGGCGCGATCCGAGCGCTGACAAAAGCGGGCGTGAAAGTGCCGGAGAATTGCTCGGTAGTGGGTTTCGACGACGTGCCGCTGTCCTCGCTGTCGGCACCGTCTTTGACAACGGTGAGGCAGCCGCTGGAAGCGATGGGAAACCTGGCGGTGAATATCGTGATGGAAGCCGTAAACGCCGGGCTGGAAAAGCGCGATTGGAATATTTCGCGGCACAAGATGAACCCGGAGATGGTGATCCGCGATTCCACGCGAGCGGCAGTGCTCAGCGGCTCTGACGATTGAGGATTACTTTCCCGCACGAAGTTCAAAATCAATTCGGCCGGGCAGAACGGCTTGGGACCGTTTGTCCAACCTCAAAGGCGCGGACCGAATGATCCGCGCCTTTCCGTTTTCAAACAAACCGATTTCAGCGCTCACTTCACCGCAGCTAGAAAAGCTTGCGGAGCGGCCAAAAATTCGACGGAGGGCAACTCCGTTGCAGCCACCCTGACGCGCTCGAAACGCCCTTTTGCGCTTCCGCTGGCTTTGAACGTCAGGAGGTACTGGTTGCTGAGATGCATAGAGAGTTCATCAAAATATGGCTTGAGGGTGACGGGCGCGCCGGTGCCTAGATAATAGGATTCCGCGCCCGTTTCATCCGAGAGTTGGCTAAGACTCGACTGCGCCCTGAAAGTGAGGAAGAATCCGCGCGCCCTGTGCCCCGCGTCCGGAGCATAGATCGTCCAAACGTTGATATTCTGCTTTTGCGCGCGACTGATGGTTGAATCGAGATCCGGGCTCCTGGTCCCAAAATCTCCGCGAAAATAATCGATCCCGGAAGAGATCAGGAGGATGGAACGCCTGTCCGCGGAAGGAGGCAACCGCTTCATCAGATCCAGAAGCGCGAGATAGGAGCTCGAGAACGCGCCTCCACCGCCGAGCGGCAGGCGCAAAGCCTTGGCCGCAAGTTCATGGTCGTTGGTGAAATCCTGGGCGAGCATGGCGGTGCCATTGCGCGCGTAGGCCACAGAAATATAGGTAGTGTCAGGCTGGCCGGCGAAAAACGCCTTCAGATCGCTCCACTGGTTGGCGATGTCGCTGTCCAGCGAATCATCAATCAGTACCGCAAGATATAGCTTTTCGCCGTGCTTCCAATCGGCAACCTGAGCGCGCTCCTTGTTCAGAAAAAGCTGGACGTTGTCTTTGGTAACGATTGGTGGGCTGGTGTTTTTCTTGCCGACGGCGGTTACCGTCATGGTGACGGTCCCCGGCTCCGCGGCGCCTGCATTTGACACAAAAAACCCAGATACCAAGGTGAGTGCCCCAATCATCAGGGCAAGACGGCTTGGATTTGCTTTCTTCATCATCGAAATAACTCCTTTTACCTATCTCCATACGATTAGATGCACAGCCGGTCCGAAAAGTAGTACACCCACGGCGGATCTTCCTCTCAAGAGTGCGTGGAGCGTTTCCCCACGTGGGGATGGGCGGCCTTTTGCATGAAGCAGGGAGAGCCAGTGGCGTAGTATGCTGCAGCCTCAACAAAAAGGACCGGCGCCGTGAAAAACTACATTGGGGCGATCGATCAGGGCACGACGAGCACGCGATTCATGGTGTTTGACCAGTCCGCGCGTGTCGCCGCCGTGGCGCAAAAGGAGCACGAACAGATTTTTTCAAAGCCGGGCTGGGTGGAGCACGATCCGCTGGAAATCCTGCGCCGCACGGAAGAAGTGATTGCAGAGGCCCTCGAGCAGCGCGGGCTACGCGCTTCGGATCTGTCCGCGATCGGCATCACCAATCAGCGGGAGACCACCGTCCTGTGGGAGCGCAAGACCGGCAAGCCGGTTGCCAATGCGATTGTTTGGCAGGACACGCGAGTTGCGGAAGATGTCGCGCGCTTGGCCACGGAGGGCGGCCAAGACCGCTTCCGGCAGCAGACTGGATTGCCGCTGAGCACGTACTTCAGCAGCCTGAAGCTGCGCTGGCTGCTTGAAAATATTCCGGGCGCCCGAGAGAAAGCCGCAGCGGGCGAGTTGCTGTTTGGAAATATCGATACTTTTCTCCTTTGGAACCTGACCGGCGGACCTCAAGGAGGCGTTCATGTAACGGACGTCACCAACGCGAGCCGCACGCAGCTCCTGAATCTAAGAACACTGGATTGGGACGAAAAGTTGCTCGCCGCGTTTGAGATTCCGCACACGGTGCTGCCCGAAGTGCGCTCGAGCAGCGAAGTCTATGGCGAAGCAACTCTCGCCGCGATCGCGGGCGTTCCCGTCACCGGAATCCTTGGCGATCAACAGGCGGCGCTGGTGGGCCAGGCGTGCTTTCACCCGGGTGAAGTCAAAAACACTTATGGCACAGGCTGCTTTCTGCTGATGAACACGGGCGAGCGGCCGGTGCCTTCGAACTTCGGCTTGCTCACCACAGTTGCCTACAAGTTTGGCAACGGGGCGGCGCATTACGCCTTAGAAGGGAGCGTCGCCATTACCGGAGCGCTGGTGCAATGGCTCCGCGACAATCTTGGGATCATTGAGAAGAGCCCAGATGTGGAGCCACTGGCGCGAACGGTCAACGACAACGGCGGCGTTTATTTCGTGCCGGCATTTTCCGGGCTGTATGCGCCGTATTGGAAGGGAAATGCGCGCGGGGTTATCGCCGGCCTGACGCGCTACGCGAATAAAGGGCACATCGCGCGCGCGGTTCTGGAAGCCACGGCATTTCAGACGCGAGAAGTGGTCGAAGCGATGGAGAAAGATTCGCATATCGGCCTCGCAAGCCTCCGCGTAGATGGCGGCATGGTAGCAAACGAGTTGTTGATGCAGTTTCAGGCGGATATTTTGAATCGTGAGGTGGTGCGCCCTGTGATACAAGAAACGACGGCGCTCGGCGCAGCCTATGCCGCCGGCTTGGCGGTAAAATTCTTTTCCGGCTTGGAAGAGTTACGCGCCAACTGGGCGGTCGACCGCACTTGGAAGCCGAATCTCGCCGAACCGGAGCGCGAGCAACTGTACCAGCAGTGGAAGAAAGCGGTCACGCGATCTTTTAACTGGATTGAATCCTGAGGGAGGCTCTCAGCCATGACATCACCGCTGGCCGGTGAATTTCTCGGGACGATGATTCTAGTCTTGCTAGGCGATGGAGTTGTCGCCGCGGTGCTGCTCAAACGTTCGAAAGCGGAGGGCAGCGGCTGGATGGTGATCACTGCCGGGTGGGCGTTCGCAGTGATGGCGGGCGTCTTCACGGCCATTGCCTGCGGGAGCAACGATGCACATTTGAATCCCGCGGTGACCATCGGCTTCGCGGTGCGTGAGGGCAATTTCGCCAAATTTGCTCCTTACCTTGCGGCACAGATGCTCGGGGCAATCGTAGGAGCCGGGCTCGTCTGGCTGCACTACTTTCCGCACTGGAAGGAGACGCCGGACGCTGCTGCGAAGCTGGGGTGTTTTTGTACGGCGCCGGCGATTCGAAATGTCGTTGCGAATTTGCTGAGTGAAATCATTGCAACTTTCGTGCTTGTTTTCGTCATTGGCGCGATTTTTTCAAAGAGTGTCTCCGCGGCGGGTCCCGCCGCCGGACTCGGGCCGTATCTCGCCGGAAGCCTTGTCTGGGGCATCGGTCTGTCTCTGGGGGGCCCAACGGGATATGCGATCAACCCGGCACGAGACCTCGGGCCGCGCATCGCGCACGCGATTCTTCCAATTGCAGGGAAAGGCAGCTCCGACTGGCCCTATGCGCCGATTCCCGTGATCGGACCGCTCATCGGAGGCTCGCTGGCTGGTGTACTTCTCCGAGTGCTCGCCGTTTTCTGATCTTGAGACGGGAACGCAAGTAACCGATTCCACATTTGACTCGCGCGGTCTTCCCCCAAGAACAGTTTTCCTGCGCTACGCTTCGATAAGATGGGGTCAACACTCACAACCACGCCGCCACGGTCCGCACCGGCAACATTCTCGGGACAGAATCCCTGGATTTATCGCCCCTGGATCGATCTTTTGGTCGGCTGCGGAGCTTGGTCAGCTCCTCTTCTTTTGCTGGCTTTCTATGCGACAACCACGTACGCCCGGGCATGGGCTGTAGCGTTCTATTTTTTGGCGCTGCTATGCAATTACCCGCATTTCATGGCCACGGTCTACCGCGCGTATCACACGCGCACGGAGTTTGAGAAATACCGGATTTTCACGGTGCATGTCGCGTTGCTGTTGGCGCTGGCCGGAGTCATCGCGCACGTCTGGTATCCGCTGCTTCCCTGGATTTTCACGTTGTACATCTGCTGGAGCCCCTGGCACTACACAGGGCAAAATTTCGGGTTGCTGATGATGTTCGCGCGCCGTTCGGGACTCGCGCCGAGTTCCGCAGAAAGAAACGCAATTCATCTGTCGTTCATTGCGTCCTTTCTCCTGTTGATGCTGAGCTTTCACACGGGATCCTCGGGCGACGCGCTGATTCTTTCGCTCGGCCTGCCGGCAAGAGTCACCCTTCCCGCGCGAGCCGCGCTCGCGCTGTTTTTCGTGGGGGCGAGTGGCTGGGCACTGGTTTCCATGGCGCGGCGCAGCAGCCTGCGGGCGATCCTCGCGCCCCTGACGCTGGCCGTCACACAGTTCCTGTGGTTCCTGCTGCCCGCGATGATCGAACTCTTCAGTGCTCACGAGGTGCCGCAAACACGCTACAGCAGCGGCATTCTGGCCGTGCTTCATTCGGCGCAATATCTATGGATCACAAGCTATTACCAGGAGCGCGAAGCGCTCGAGCGAGGCGATGCCCACTGGAGGTTTTCACGGTATCTGTTGACCCTGATTGCCGGGGGAATCGCGCTATTTATTCCCGGGCCGTGGATCGCGAGCCGCATCTTTCACGCCGATTTCGCCGCCAGCTTCTTGACATTTACCGCGCTTGTGAACATCCATCACTTTATTCTCGACGGGGCACTCTGGAAACTGCGCGATTCGCGCGTTGCGGCATTTTTGCTCAATACGAAAGAAAGAGCCCAGGGTTCGGAAGCGCAAGAGCGGGGCGCGCTTCAATCCGCGGCGCACTGGCTGACCAGTTCCTCGCCTGCGGCAAGAGGGATCAGAACCGCCACTGTTGCGCTGCTTCTCGGGTGGGCGGCAATGGATCAATTGCATTTCTACTGGTCGAGTGAGGCGGACAGTCTCCCGGCTCTCGAGCGCGCGGCAGAGCTGAATCCCGATGACAGTTCCGTACAGATGCGGCTGGCGCGTGCGGAGACGCTGGCGGGAAGGCGCGATGCTGCGGTTGCGGCACTCCGGCGAGCGGCTTCGATCAGCCCGGAAACCTTTCCGCTGCAAGAAGCCTACGCACGAGGCTTGATCGAAGCGGGACGAGAAGCGGACGCGTATGCGCAATACCAAAAGATTCTTGGCCATTGGCCACGGAACACCGATGCGCTGGTGAATTACGGACTTTTGGCGCAACGTCGTGGGCACGGCGATGAGGCCATTGATAGCTGGCAGCGCGCCATCGCTATCGAACCCGGTCAAGCGAATACCCAAATGTATCTTGCGCAGGCGCTCGACAGGCGGGGCCAAGCGCAGGCCGCGGCGCGACACTATCGAGCCTATTTGGAGATTGTGGCCTCTCATCGAGAGGAACACCGCAGCGAGACCGCCAGCGTAATCGCGGCGCTGATCAAAGTTGCGGACGCAGACGCTGCTGCCACTCATCAGAATGAGGCGTTGCGGGGCTACAACGCCTCAATCCAATTCGCGGAAAAAGCGAATGCCAAGGCGCTGCAGAGCCTCGCCCTCATTCACCTGGCCGACTTGCACGAGAAGCGACAGGGCATCGTGGCAGCAGCGGCGGCGTATCAGCGGGCGCTGGCCATCGATGCTGCGCTCTCCGACGCGGTCAGCGCTGGAAGCGACTGGTTTAATTACGGACAGTTCCTGCAGCGGCAACACCAACCGGAGCGGCTCGTTTTCGCGTCTCTTCTTCACGCAGAAGAGATGATGAACTCTTTTCCTGGCGCTGAGCTCGCCACCATCGCGCAAGCCCGAGCGGAGAGTGAAGCGCGCCTTGGTCCCGAAGCTACTGCGGTCCGCCGTTCCAGCGCGGCAGTTGCGAAGGAAGCGCTCGATCTGCCCGCATCTTCGCTTTCGCGGCCGCGCTAGCGGGATCGCTCAGCGTTCTCCGGAAAATAGAGAATCAACTCGCATTACAATGCGGTTTAGAATGGTGAGCGGGCGGTAGCCGCAAGCGCTTGCGTTACTGGACAAAGAGGCAAGGCACTCATGAGTCTGATGCGATCGATGCTGCTCGCAGCATCTCAAAATCAATGGTTGCGCCAACGGGCAGCGCATTACCCGTTTGTAAGGCGCACGGTATCCCGGTTCATGCCCGGCGAGACGCTGGATGACGCGCTTGCTGCTGCACAAACTCTGCGAGGCAAGAAGATTGGAACGGTTTTTACACACCTGGGCGAAAACATCAAGGATGGTTCCGAGGCGCGGCAGGTTACCGAACACTATCTCGAGGTTCTGGAGCGCATCAGAGAACGAGGTCTGCAAGCGGAAATTTCCATCAAACTGACGCAACTCGGTCTGGATCTCTCGCCGGATCTTTGCTTCGAACATTTGAACGCCGTTATCGGGTGCGCACAAAAGGACTCCATCGTCTGGGTGGACATGGAGGCGAGCAACTATGTGGACACGACACTGGATCTCTATCGCCGCGCGCTGAAGACACATCCCAACGTTGGTATTTGCCTGCAGGCTTATCTTCATCGGACAAAGGATGACCTGGCGAAACTTCTGCCGCTGCGGCCTTCGATCAGATTGGTCAAAGGGGCATACAACGAGCCGCCCGAAATCGCGTTTGCCCGCAAGCAGGATGTCGACGAAAACTATTTCGAGCTTGGGAAGCAGATGCTGCGGGCCAAGAAGGAGAATTGCTGCGTGCGCGCCGCTTTCGGCACGCATGACGTGGCGCTGATCGGGCGGCTGGCCGGTTTTGCCTCCGCGGAAGGGTTCGGGAAGAAGGATTTTGAAGTGCAGATGCTCTACGGCATACAGCGCGCCGAGCAGGAGCGTCTCGCCAACGAGGGCTGCATTTCCATCGTGCTCGTCGCTTACGGCAGCTACTGGTATCCGTGGTTCGTGCGCCGGCTGGCGGAGCGCCCTGCAAATTTATGGTTCATGGTGCGCAACGTTTTCGCGGCGTAGAATCAGATAGATCTGACTTCCGCTCCCCGGTCAAACGTCAGTCGGCATTTCCCAATCAGCCCGCCGTATTGGCCTTGGCTATCAGAAGAATCGCGAAAACATAGAACAAGAACATGAGGCCGAGAAACGTCTTTGCTTGACGATCGGAGCCCTCGAATTCTTTCCAGGCGAAAACTCCCCACAAGGCCGCAACCATGGGGGCGGACTGCCCGATCGCATAGGAAATTGCCACACCGGTGAAATTCGCGGCCACAAGATTGAAGACCGTGCCGGTGCCCCAGATGACGCCGCCCATCAGACCGAGCATGTGGCCTGAGGCAGGACCGTGAAAAAATTCGCCGAAATTCACGGGTTCTCCCACGAGAGGATTCTTCATGAAATAGACATTCCAGAGAAGGCAGGAGAGCAGGGCCCCGAGCGTAAAGAAAACGCCAATGCTGTAGGGACCCAGGGGGTTTCCCTGGGTCATCGCGTGAGTGACGAACGGAGCCCAGAGGCCCATCAGGATTCCGGAAATGACGCAGATCATGATGCTCTTCCGGGAAACGGACCGGCTGGCTCTCGTAAGGCTTCCGTAAGCCTTGCCATCGAGGATCACCGCGATAACGGCGCAAGCGACGCCAGCTGCGAGCAATGCCGCATTCCCCTTCGGTTGCAGCACATAGCTTGAAACCACGCCGATTACCATTGCAATTCCTATCGAAACGGGAAAAGCAATCGCCAGACCGGCCATGTCGATTGCGGCGACAAGGAGGACGTTTGCAAGGTTGAAAACCGCCCCGCCGGCAAGCGTGTAAATGAAATTCGATTGATTGGCCGTGCGGATGTTGTTCAAAAAACTCGAAGCATCATTCGAAGTATTGCCCATCGTAAACGCCAGTGCGACCGCGATCAGGAAAACGCCGAGGGCGTAGTCCCAGTAAAACAATTCGAAACGGTAGTTCTTCACACGTTTATAGGTGTTCGCCCAGGAACCCCAACAGATCGCGCTGGTGAATACCATTAGAAGAGCAACGCCGAAAGTGTGAGGAACAAACATAAATTTGCGGCTCCTTTAGAGCTAAACCGATTCGTCTTCTTTCTTCCGCTTCAAAAACGCGGGGCATAATGCTGCTTCCGCATACCGTGACTGTCGCTGCTTGTACCCACCGGAGGGAAACCTGTCAAGGTCATACGGGGGAATCTTGCAGCATTACCCTCACTCGAGGTCAACGGCGAGACATTTCGCCCCGCAATCGAGAGTTTATGCGGTTCCCTGGCCGGGTTCTTATATAATCCGCGCGCAGAATCAGCAGAGGAAAAATGATGGCCAAGCAATCCTTTATTGCGGTCGTGGGCAGCGCCAATGTGGACCTTACCACGTTCAATGACGTGTTCCC
Organism: Candidatus Limnocylindria bacterium; assembly: GCA_035490055.1. GTDB lineage: Bacteria > Acidobacteriota > Terriglobia > Acidiferrales > UBA7541 > Acidiferrum. The sequence continues at coordinate 29,158 of DATHIB010000036.1, forward strand.
GCGGCCAGGGGAAACGATCTTCGGCAAGAAGTTCGATCTCGGCTTCGGCGGCAAAGGCGCCAACCAGGCGGTTGCCGCGCGTCTCTGCGGAGCGAACGTGGGCATGGTGGCAAAAGTAGGTGGCGATCTGTTTGGCCCTGCCACGATTAAAAACTTTGAATCGCATGGGATTGACGCGACGTACGTGCGCATCGCCGAGGGCGTTTCCAGCGGGGTCGCCCCCATCTTTGTAGATCCGAGCGGCCAAAATCGCATCATTGTGGTGAAGGGGGCAAACGACACGCTTTCGCCCGAAGATGTGGATGCCGCCGCGCCCCTGCTCCGCAAGGCAGCCACCGTCATCATGCAGTTTGAGATTCCGTTGCGCACCGTCTACCACACCGTGAAGTTCGCTAGAGCCAATGGCATCCGCTGCATCGTGAATCCCGCTCCGGCACAGCCAATTGACCTCAAGGGAGTTGGCGCCGCGGATTATTTCATTCCCAATGAGAGCGAAGCCGAAGCGATCACAGGAATGCCGGTGCATTCGATCGATGATGCAAAAAAGTGTGCGCAGTTTCTGCTGCGCCACGGAATGCGGCGGGTGGTCATTACTCTCGGCGAGCGCGGCTCTTTGGCGGCAGGACCGGACCGGATGGAGCTGATTCCCGCATTCAAGGTTCAAGCCGTAGACACTACCGGCGCGGGCGATGCTTTCATCGGCAGTTTCGCAGTTTTTCTGAGCGAAGGTTTGCCGGAGGAGGAAGCTCTGCCGCGCGCAAATCTCTACGCTGCACTTTCCACAACCAGGGTAGGAACTCAGAAGTCCTTCCGCAACCGGGCGGAATTCGAGAAGGAGTGGCGGAATCGCAGCGCGCGCCTATAAACCGGCTTTGTCAAAGTGCTAAGATAGAGCTTCCCTGATTGCTCCGCGGGATGCATTGAAAAATTCCATGACTTTGCGCGACAACCTGCGGATCGACACCTCCTCCGGCCTGGATCGCCAGGCTCCGCGAGGTCCGATTTCGCCTTCCGATACCGCCATCGCCAATTACGCAGGGCGCGACCTCCAGGCCAACCGCGGTGTCCCGCTGAATTTGGATTGGGTGAACGCCGTCCGTGTGAACACCAGCGCTGTCGAGCGCCGTGCGCAAACCATCGGCACCCGGCGAACGGTAAAGAAGGAATGGCAGGCGGCTTGGCTCCTGCGTGCCGTCACCTGCATGGATCTGACGACGCTCTCCGGCGACGATACCGACGAGCGCGTTCGCCGCTTGTGCGCCAAGGCGCGGCAACCTATTCAGCACGAACTCATACAGAAGCTTGGCATCGAAAGCCTCGATATCAAGGTCGCTGCCGTCTGCGTTTATCACGCCTTCGTCGAAACCGCGCGGCGCGCGATCGAGGGCAGTGGCATTCATGTTGCCGCCGTCTCCACGGGATTCCCGGCCGGTCTTTCTCCCTTCGAGGAACGCGTGGCGGAAATTCGCCGCTCGGTGGAAGCCGGCGCCGACGAAATCGACGTGGTCATCACACGCGCGCACGTCTTTGGCGGTAAATGGCAAGCGCTGTACGACGAAACCGCCGCGTTCAAGAACGCCTGTGGGCCCGCGCATCTGAAAGTGATCCTTGGCACAGGTGATTTGCTGACGCTTCGCAACGTGGCACGCGCCAGCGTGGTGGCGATGATGGCCGGAGCGGATTTTATCAAGACATCGACAGGCAAAGAAGCCGTCAACGCGACGCTTCCCGTCAGCCTGGTCATGACACGGGCCATTCGCGAGTACGCGCAGGAAACCGGAATGGCGGTGGGCTTCAAGCCAGCAGGCGGCATTCGAACGGCGAAGCAATCGCTCGACTGGCTTGCGCTGATGAAGGAGGAGCTCGGCGATTCCTGGCTAAAGGCGGAGTTATTCCGGTTTGGCGCCAGCGGCATGCTTGCGGATATCGAGCGGCAATTGGAGCACCATGCCACGGGACGCTATTCGGCGGACTATCGCCATCCAATTGCGTAGGCGGGAGAATCCTGGTTCGATGACGAGAGAGGCGAGAAGAAGCGAATGGGCATCGTCGAAAAATTCATGACCATGGAGTACGGTCCCGCGCCGGAGGATCCGCGCGAAGCTCTTGCATGGCTGGACCGTCACGGCCGGCGCTTCGGACATTTCATTCACGGCGCGTGGCAGGCACCCGCGGCAGGGAGTTATTTCGAGACCACGGATCCCTCCACGGGTGAAAAACTCGCGACGGCGGCGCAGGGATCGGCAGCGGATGTCGATAGCGCAGTGAAAGCCGCACGGGCTGCTTTGCCGGCGTGGCAGTCCCTCTCTCCGCATGTGCGTGCGCGCTATCTCTATGCGCTGGCGCGGCAGGTACAGAAACATTCGCGCTGGCTCGCGGTTCTCGAAACACTGGATAACGGCAAGCCGATTCGTGAAAGCCGCGACATCGATATTCCGCTGGTAGCGCGGCATTTTTATCATCATGCGGGCTGGGCCCAGTTGCTCGAGCAGGAATTTCCGGGATACACCGCTTGCGGCGTCGTAGGTCAAATCATCCCGTGGAATTTTCCTTTGCTCATGCTGGCGTGGAAGATTGCCCCGGCGCTCGCAACCGGGAATACCGTCGTGCTGAAGCCCGCGGAATTTACGCCCCTGACGGCGCTTGCGTTTGCGCAGATCTGCCAGGAAGTGGGGCTGCCAGCCGGCGTCGTGAACATCATCACCGGTGACGGATCGACCGGCGAAGCACTGGTGAAGCATCCCGACGTCGATAAGATTGCGTTCACGGGGTCGACAGAAGTGGGACGCGCGATTCGCAAAGCTACGGCGCAGAGCCACAAGAAGCTTTCGCTCGAACTGGGCGGTAAGTCTCCTTTCATCATTTTTGAGGACGCCGACCTGGATAGCGCCGTGGAAGGCCTGGTCGACGGCATCTGGTTCAACCAGGGGCAGGTTTGCTGCGCCGGCTCGCGGCTGCTGATGCAGGAGAGTATCGCGGACAAATTGATCGGCAAGATCCAGGACCGCATGAACACGCTGCGAATTGGCCTGCCGCTCGATAAGACTATCGACATTGGCGCCATCGTCGCGCGCGTGCAGCTCGAGCGCATCCAGCGGCTGGTCGATCAAGGCGTCGCTGAAGGAGCGACCTGCTGGCAACCCTCCATTCCCGTGCCATCGCGAGGGCTGTATTTTCCGCCAACGTTGCTGAGCAACGTTCATCCGGCTTCGGTGGTGGCGCAGCAGGAGATTTTCGGCCCGGTGCTGGCGGCAATGACGTTCCGCACGCCGCGGGAAGCTGTGGAGCTCGCCAACAATACGGTGTATGGCCTGGCCGCCTGCGTGTGGAGCGAGAGCATCAATGTTTCATTGCACGTTGCCGCGCAGCTAAAAGCCGGCGTGGTGTGGGTCAACTGCACAAATCTTTTCGATGCTGCCTGCGGTTTCGGGGGCTATCGCGAGAGCGGTTATGGACGCGAAGGCGGCCGCGAGGGCCTTCTCGAATATCTCGAGCCTGCATGGTTTAAGAGTGCGCCGCCGTTACATACAAGGCCTCTCGCGATAGAGCAGCCTCCGGGGCAACCCACCGATTTCGCGGCTCCCCCCATCGATCGCACCGTGAAGCTCTATATCGGCGGCAAGCAGGCGCGGCCTGATTCGGGTTACAGCTTCGAAGTGCGCGGCGCGGACGGGCGTTTGCTCGGGGAAGCGCCGCTGGGCAACCGTAAAGACATTCGCAACGCCGTCGAAGCGGCGCGCAAAGCGGAAGGCTGGGGCAAAGCAACGGCGCACAGTCGGGTGCAGGTTCTCTACTACATCGCGGAGAATCTTTCACAGCGCCGCGAAGAAATCGCCAGCCGGCTGTCCGCGGTGGCCGGGAAAACGCTGGCTGAAGCCGAAGTCAGTCTGGGGATCGAGCGCATCTTTTCCTACGCTGCCTGGGCCGATAAGTACGACGGCGCGGTACATAACCCGCCGTTTCGCAACGTCGCCCTTGCAATGAAAGAACCGATCGGAACGGTGGGCGTGATCTGCCCCGCTGACGCGCCGCTGCTGGGCTTCCTTTCTCTCGTGATGCCGGCCATTTCAACGGGCAACACAGTCATCGCCATTCCGTCGGAAGGATATCCGCTAATTGCCAGCGATCTCTATCAGGTGTTTGAAACCAGTGATCTACCGGATGGCGTCGTAAACATAGTCACCGGCCGCGCCGCGGAACTGATGAAGACACTCGCCGAACACGACGACGTCGACGCTATCTGGTGTTTTACGGATGAACCCGGCGCCGCGGCGGTGAAAACTCTCTCGGTTGGAAATCTGAAGCAGGTGTTCACCAACGAAGGCCGCGCCATCGACTGGTTCGACGTGAAACAAGGCGAAGGCCGGTGGTTCCTCGATCACGCCGTGCAGGTGAAGAACATCTGGGTTCCATACGGCGAGTAGGAATTCGCACCAGCCAGCGGCCAAGACCACAAACTACGAAATTTGAATTTGAAACTGGACCGGGCGAAATACCCAAACGGGCTGCAAACTCTTGCGGCGCGTTGTCTCGCATTTGAGGAGCGTCAAGGAATTTTTGTCGCTTCATTATTGTCTCCATACTGATGGCCGTTATTCGGATTGACGCCCGGTCCGGTGTCAAATCAAGACAGGTAAACGTTCTCTTTAGCAATACTCAACGCTCGGAGTTCGCCTCTCACATTACAATTGGATCCGGCATTTCGCTTGCTACACTACACAATCGCGAATCTGAGGAGTGCTTCATGGGTCATCCGCTTCTTGATCTAACAAACAAGACTGCCGTGGTGATCGGCGGAACGAGCGGCATCGGACTTGCGCTCGCTCGAGGACTGGCCGAGGCTGGAGCGAATGTCGTGCCAACCGGTCGCCGCGATGAACAAGTACGGGCCGCGACCGCGGAAGTTGTGGCGCTCGGGCGGCGGTCGCTTGCTCAGACTTGTGATGTGACGGATAACGGCAGCATCGAGCGGTTACTTCAATCGGCATGCTCTGAATTCGGCAGCGTCGAAATCCTCGTGAATTGCGCCGGCCGTACGAAACGAATGCCCACGCTCGATTTTCCAGAGGCCGAGTGGAATGCCATCATGGAAACGAACCTGTACGGGACTCTGCGCGCCTGCCGGATCTTCGGCCGGCACATGATTGAGAAGCGCTATGGCCGGATTATCAATATTGGATCGCTTTCTTCGTTCGTAGGGCTGTTTGAGGTTGCCGCCTATGGAGCCAGTAAGTCGGCCGTTGCTTCCCTCACCAAAACACTCGCAATCGAATGGGCGGCCTCGGGCGTTTGTGTCAATGCCCTCGTTCCGGGCGTATTGCGAACGAACTTGAATGCTGCCCTGCTCGATGGAACCGAGCGTGGCCGGGAGTTTCTGATGCGCACGCCGATGCGAAGATTCGGCAAGATCGAAGAGCTGGCAGGCGCCGCGGTTTTTCTCGCCTCCGAGGCCGCTAGTTTTGTGACCGGCCACTTATTGGTGGTCGATGGCGGCATTCTGGCCAGCGGCGTCAATCAATAACGCGGCCTGCCTTCAGCACAACCGGAACTGGAAGCTTGCATCAGTGACTGCCCTTGGCAGTGATACCTGATGACGCCATTTGCGCTCGCGCTTGCTTTACGATCGCAAGGAATTTCCGCGCATTCTCAACTATGATTTCCGGCTTGTTTGACTTCAGAGCGTCGGCCTGTACCAATTCTCCGCCGATACCCAGCGCCGCGGCGCCCGCTTCGATGAATTCGGCCGCGGTGTTTAGATTGACGCCGCCGGTCGGAACAAGCGGAACTTGCGGGAGCGGGCCCTTTAGAGCCTTGATGTACTTCGCGCCTCCGACCTGGCCACATGGGAAAATCTTGACGAAGTCCGCGCCAGCCTCCCAGGCGGTAATGACTTCCGTGGGTGTCAACGCCCCGGCCATGATCAGCTTCCCTTCCCGCACCGCAAGTTCGACAGTTTTAAGGTTCAACCCCGGGCTAACCAGGAATTGCGCTCCGGCATCCAGGCACCGGCGCGCCGCCTCCGCGTTGAGCACGGTCCCGGCTCCGACGAGGACATCGGAAGCGCTATTCTTTGCCAGCTCGCGGATGACGTCCAGGGCGCCGGGCACAGTCATGGTGATTTCTACGATGGGAATCCCGCCCTGACAAACGGCAATGGCGGCGATCCGTGCTTCGCCCGGCGACGACGCGCGAACGACCGGGACGATTCCAATTTCCATGATCCGATCGCGAACCTTTTGCTTATCCATTGGCGTTCACCTTTTCTCCGGCACTTCCGCGTCAGCGCGCAATGCGCGCTCCGACTCCCTTCATCACTTGCATGACTTCCTCGAAGGTTGCCATGGAAGTATCTCCCGGCGTGGTCATGGCGAGCGCCCCGTGCGCGGCGCCACATTCCACCGACCATTGCGGATCTTGTCCCGCCAGAAATCCGTAAATCAGCCCGGAAGCAAAGGAATCGCCCCCTCCGACGCGGTCGAAAATTTCAAGGTTTTCGCGGTTTCTTGCCTGGTAGAACTTGCCGTCGCAATAGCATATCGCGCCCCAATCATTCAGAGTCGCAGTCTTAGCTTTCCTGAGCGTGGTGGCCACAACCTTGAACGGATAATCTTTCGCGACCTTCGCGATCATTTGCTTAAAACCCGCAACTTCAAACGTGGCGTGATGCTCATCCATTCCCGGCACGTCGTAGCCGAGCGCCGCCGAAAAATCTTCTTCATTCCCGAGCATCACGTCGACGTGCGGTGCAATGCGGCGGTTGACGTCCTGCGCCTGTTTTTTGCCGCCGTGAGACTTCCACAAGGACGCGCGGTAGTTCAGGTCGTAGGAAACGACGGTGCCGTGCCGCCTCGCTGCCTGCATGGCTTCCAAGGTAACTTCCGGGGTCGTCGGTGAGAGGGCGCAGAAGATGCCGCCGGTATGAAACCAGCGCGCGCCCTGCTTTCCAAAAATCTGATCCCAATCGAAATCGGCCGGCTTCAACTGGGAGACCGCGGTGTGGCCGCGATCGTAACTTCCCAGCGCCGCACGCACGCCGAAGCCGCGCTCCGTAAAATTGAGGCCGTTGCGCGCCGCGCGGCCCACGCCATCGTGCTCCACCCAGCGCACCAGTGACTGGTCTACGCCGCCCTGGTAAATGAGATCCTGAAGGAGCCTCCCCACAGGATCATCGGCAAACGCTGTGACGACCGCGGTGTCCAGGCCGAAGCAACGCTTTAGCCCGCGTGCGACGTTGTATTCCCCGCCGCCCTCGCACACTTCAAAGGATCGCGCCGTCGCAATGCGCCGGTCGCCCGGGTCAAATCTCACCATGACCTCGCCCAGACTGACCAGATCCCAGCGGCAATCCTTCTTCTGCTTGATCGTCAACCCCATGCGCTCACCTCAGCCGCTTATTCAATTGAGAACCGGCTGTCAATGCATTGTCACGATTTGCGTGGAAAGTTTCCAGATTCACGTTTGGGCTTCTTCAATTGATCCTGGCTGGCTCCAGCCTGGGAGTCAGAACATGGATTATGGCGAGTGCCACCAAATAGGCAGAGCCAGCAATAAGGAATGGAACCTTGTAGCTCCCAGTCCACTGAAGCACGTGGCCCACGATGGTGGCGATGAACAAACCCCCGATCGCACCCGCCATGCCTCCGATTCCCACAACCGAGCCAACGGCCCCAGCCGGAAACATGTCTGAGGTCAACGTATAGAGATTGGCGGAAAATCCTTGATGACACGCCGCTGCCAGACCGATCAGCAGTACGGCGGACCAAGTGCTTTCTACGCGGTATGCAAACACGATGGGCGTAACGCTGGCTGCACAAAGGAGCATGGCGGTCTTGCGAGCAACATTGATGGTATTGCCGCGCTTGATCATCCAGGATGACATCCAACCCGCCGCGACGCTGCCGACATCTGACATTAAATAAATCACCACGATCGGAGCTCCAATCCCTGTCAGCGAGAGGCCGTGCTTGCTCTGTAAAAACCCAGGCACCCAGAAAAGATAAAACCACCAGACCGGATCGGTCAGGAATTTCCCCGCGATGAACGCCCAGGTTTGCCGAAGCGGAAGCAGAGCAGCCCATTTTATTTTCCGCACCGACACTTGCGGATCGCTGCGAATGTAATCGAGCTCCGCCTTGGAGAGACGCGGGTGCTCCTCTGGTTTGCCATAAATCAGCAGCCAGAACACGAGCCAGACGAAACCCAGTGCACCGATTCCAATGAACGCCCCGCGCCATCCCCACCGCGCGTTGATCCAGGGCACTACGACCGGCGTGAGCATGGCGCCAATGCTCGTGCCGGCATTAAAAATTCCGGTGGCCAGTGCGCGTTCTTTCTTCGGAAACCATTCTGCCACCGCCTTAATGCTGGCGGGAAAGATGGCAGCTTCCCCGAATCCCAGCGCGACCCGCGAGAAAGCAAAGCTCGTGAGGGAACTCCCCAGCGCGGTCCCCATCGACGCGAGGCTCCAAAAAACCATCGCTACCGCATATCCCAATCGAGTGCCCAGCTTGTCGATGAGTCGGCCGACCACTACCATCCCCAGTGCATAAGCCGCCTGAAATGACACCACAAGATTGCTGTAGTCAATTTCGCTCCAACCTAAATCATGTTGCAGCGTTTTGTTGAGCACTCCGAGAACATTTCGGTCCATATAATTCTTGGTAGTGCCGAAAAGAAGGAGTGTGCAGATCACCCAGCGAAAATAGCTTGTGCCAGAGGGAGCCTTTGGCAAAGCCGGTTCACTCGCTGCTGTAGCAGTAGTTTCGGTCGGTGACGCCGAGAGGTCGGATGTTGAATTTGGGCGCACTGAATCCATGGTTTAGAGGAAAAGCTGCTTTCTACCAACTGTGCATCGTTCCGTCGAGTTTGCGATTCACGGGCAGGTATGCCCGTTGATAGGGGTACTTGGATGCCAAAGTTTCATCCAAATCCACGCCCAGGCCCGGAGCATCGCCAGGATGCATCATACCGTCGGAAAAACTGTAGGAATGCGAAAAGACACGGTCCGTCTCCTCCGTGTGGCGCATGAATTCCTGAATGCCAAAATTATGGACGCTCAGATCAAAATGCAGCGCGGCAGCCATGCACACGGGACTCATATCAGTAGCGCCGTGGCACCCGGTTCGGACTTGATAAAGTTCTGCCAGGCTGGCAATTTTCCTCAAATGTGAAATTCCCCCGGCATGCACAACCGCGGTCCGAATGTAGTCAATGAGCTGCTCCTGGATAAGTTGCTGGCAATCGTAAATCGCGTTGAAAACTTCACCCACCGCCAAAGGAGTAGTAGTGTGCTGACGGATGAGGCGAAAACTTTCTTGCAACTCCGCCGGAACAGGATCTTCGAGCCAGAACAGGTGAAAGGGTTCGAGGCTTTTTCCCAGGCGTGCTGCTTCGATCGGCGTTAGCCGGTGATGAACATCGTGCAGCAAGGGAAGATCCTCGCCAAATTCCTTCCGCAACCGCTCGAATAGTCGCGGGACAAAATTCAAGTAGAGTTCCGAGCTCCAGGCGTCTTCGAGTGGCGCATTTTTTTCCGCGGGCTCGTAATACAACTTGCCGCGTCCAACGCCGTATGTGCTTTGCAATCCGGGAATCCCGCTTTGCGCGCGAATGGCCTTGTATCCGAGCTTGATGTACTCGCCGACAGCCTGAACTGTTTCCTCGATGCCTGGCCCGCTGGCGTGGCCGTAGACAAGAACGCCGTCGCGCGATGCCCCTCCCAATAGCTGATAGACGGGCACATTCAAGGCCTTGCCCTTGATGTCCCAGAGGGCGGTATCGACCGCGGCGATCGAGCACATGGTGACCGGGCCACGCCGCCAGTAAGCTCCCTTATAAAGGTATTGCCAGATGTCTTCGATCCGCCGCGCATCGCGCCCAATCAACAGCGGAATAGCATGGTCGGAGAGGTAGCTCGCAACTGCAAGTTCGCGCCCGTTCAGCGTGGCATCCCCGAGTCCGTAGATCCCGTCTTCCGTCGTAACCTTCAGCGTTACGAAATTCCGCCCCGGGCTGCAAACAATCACTTTGGCATCGATGATTCGCATTTTAAGTTTTCATCACCTGTAGCACCGCTTTCGGCATCGCTGAAACAATAGTCTTCAACGCGCCAGTCAGCCGCCATCAACAATTTAAACATGACCGTAGACATGCGCCTCAGACATATATCAGGTGCCTGCGCCACTTTCAATTTAGAAATCGCTTTTTGGTCCTTGGACCGGCTCGCGGTTGTTGCCGGCGCCGGAATTTGCCGCAACCACTTGCCCGCAGTGTAGAATGCGTTGCGCACTCTCACCGATGTGAAAAGCGAGGGTCCGAGACTCCGGCGGCAACCGCACATCTGTGCAATGAGCTCATCGGAGCAGGTAAATGGATATCCACCAACTCGAACTGTTTCTCGCGGTCATGGACTCCCCCAGCATGACCCGCGCGGCGGAAAAGATTCACCTGTCGCCCGGCGCCGTCAGTCTCCAGCTCCATAATCTTGCTGACGAACTTCACACGGAACTTTTCGTGCGGCGTGGAAAACGGTTGATTCCCACTCCGGCGGCGTTACGCCTTGCTGAGCGTGCCAAGGAAGTCGTGAAGATGATGGGCCACATCCAGCAGGAATTTGAAAACGATCTGGCGAAAGATGTTCGCCCTTTCCATTTCGCGACGGGCGTTACTACCCTGATCTACCAGTTGGGTGGTCCACTGAGGCAGCTGCGAAAGCGCTATCCCAAAGCGGAAATCCGCGTGACGGTTGGCGTCACGGAAGAAATGGTTGCTGGCCTGCTCGATCGCCGCTTTGACCTGGCGCTCATCTCGCTCCCCGTTTCCGAGACCGGCCTTCTCCTCATTCCGCTTTTTGACGAAGAATTGCTCATCGTGCGCCCCTCGGCAAACAAGGTGGGCAGCGGACATATCGGCACGCTGCGAGCTCCCGAACTCGCCGGCGTCCCCTTTCTGCTTTACCCAAAGCGAAGCAATGTGCGCATGGTCATCGACCGGTTTTTCAACGAGATCGGCGTGACACCCCAGGTGCTGATGGAGGCTGATGACACGGAAGCGATCAAGCGCCTCGTGGAGTCTGGTTTCGGCTACTCGATACTCCCCGAGCATGCCCTGAGGGGACGTTCGCAGTTCTTTCAGAAGTTTCGTGTCGAAGGTCATCGCCTGAAGAGGAGCTTGGCACTCGCGACGGCGCGTACCGAGTGTCCTCGAAAGTTGACCGAATCCATCGCCAGTTTTCTCCGCACCACCCTGGTCCAGGATTGATCCCGTCAAGGTATTCATGGCCCCAGACCGCCCGAGTCAACTCAAGACTGATAAACGATTCCTTTAGTAAGACTCAACACCGGAATTCCCTGTCTTGGCTTACTATTGGCTTGCAAGGGGGATCCTGGCCACGGCACATAGGGATTCGCCAAAGCCAGTTACAGGTGCAAGAACTGTCTTTTAAGCTTGGCCCATTCTCTTCGGATTTGATGGAGGTTCTATGTCTTCACCAAAAGCTTCACGGCGGGACTTTCTGAGACTCACCAGCGCCGGCATCGCCAGCACTGCTTTAGGCGTCACGTCATCCAGCTATGCAAGAATCACGGGCGCAAATGATCGTGTGCGGGTGGCAATTTGCGGAGTGCGAGGTCGCGGCAACGATCACATCCACGGCTTTTCGCGTGTCCCAGGAACGGAGATTGCCGCTCTCTGCGATGTGGATGAAAACGTGTCGAACCATCGCCTCGCGGACATCGAGAAGCTGGGATTGCCAAAGCCCAAATCCTACGTCGATGTTCGTAAGCTTCTTGAGGACAAAGATATTGATGCCATCTCCATCGCCGCGCCCAATCATTGGCACGCGCTAATGGCCATCTGGGCGTGCCAGGCCGGGAAAGATGTCTATGTAGAAAAACCGTGCTCGCATAACTGGTTTGAAGGGCGACAACTGGTGCGTGCCGTAAAGAAGTACAACCGAATTTGCCAGCACGGCAGCCAGTCGCGATCGAACCCGGGAATGCTGGAAGCCATTCAGCAATTGCGTGACGGCACGATCGGCGACGTGTACATGGCCCGCGCGCTTTGCTACAAGTGGCGGCCATCGATTGGGCACGCTGCAGTCGAAGCCGTTCCAGCCGGCGTTAATTATGACCTTTGGACCGGCCCCGCTCCGCTGAAGCCGTTTACTAAGAATCGTTTTCACTACAATTGGCATTGGATCTGGGACACCGGGAACGGGGAAATTGGCAACCAGGCCATCCACGAAATCGATATTGCGCGCTGGGGTTTAGGTGTTGGCTTCCCCGTGTCTGTGTCTGCCATGGGTGGACACTTCATGTTCGAGGACGACCAGGAGACACCCAATACTTTGAATGCCACTTTCTGTTTCGATAGTGCGGATGGCAAGCGCAAGATGATGGAAGTCGCGGTCCGGCACTGGATCACCAATCACGAAGTGGAGATAGGCAGCGGCGCTTACAGGACCAGTGGTGTGCCCGCCGCGGGACTGACCGCCGACTCAAATAAGAAACCCGCTCCCAAACAGTCCTTGGGGCCAAAAGATGCAAAGACGAACACCGTCGGCAACATCTTCTACGGGTCAAAAGGCTATCTCGGTATCGATGGATACGACGCTTACAAAACATGGATAACGGATCAGGTCGAGCCCGGACCGTCCGGTAAAGGTTCGGCGGACCACTACGCGAACTTCATTGATTGCGTTCGCAGCCGTCGTGCCCAGGACATCCATTCGCCGATTGAGGAAGCCCACATCTCGACCACCCTGGTACATCTAGCCAATGCCTCGTACCGTCTGGGGCGTACGCTGCGATTCGATCCCGCGCAGGAGCAGGTCATTGGCGATGAGGAAGCCAGCCGTCTCCTGCGTGGTAGCTATCGCGCACCCTATGTTGTGCCGGAAAACATTTGACCATCATAGGAGGCCACGCCTAACAATGCGCATTCTCATTGCCGGTGCATCTCTCATCCTCGCTACTGTGGTTGTGTTTCTAACTTCCTTGGTCTTTGCTGGCCCTCGTCCCTCAGACCGCGTCACCGTCTCTGTCAACGAACAGGCACGCCGCGTCGACATCGCGATCGATGGCCAGCCATTCACTTCCTATATCTGGCCCGCCACGCTCAAAAAACCCGTTCTCTATCCGCTGCGCACCGCCAAAGGCACCATCGTCACTCGCGGCTTTCCGCTCGAGCAGCGCCCCGGCGAGCGCGTCGACCACCCCCATCACGCCGGCCTTTGGTTGAACTATGAGAGCGTCAACGGCATCGATTTCTGGAACAATTCCGACGCCATCAAACCGGAAAATGCCCCCAAGATGGGCACGATTCTCCATCGCGCCGTGGTCTCGGCAAAAAGCGGTTCGGATCAGGGCGTGCTCGACGTCGAATCCGATTGGATTACCTTCGACAAAAAAATTTTGCTCAAGGAACAGACCCACTTCGTCTTCCGGGGCGGCCCTAGCTCCCGCAGCGTCGATCGCATCACCACCCTCCGCGCTCTCGACGAAAGAGTCGATTTCAAGGATGAGAAAGACGGCCTCTTGGGTCTTCGCGTCGTCCGCGCTCTCGAAATCCCTTCCGACAAACCCGAGGTGTATACCGACGCGAGCGGCCGCGCCAGTACCGTCGCAAAGCTGGACAACGCCGGCGTCAACGGCACCTACCTCACCAGTGAAGGCAAAAAAGGCGACGCCGCCTGGGGCACGCGCGGCCGCTGGTGCAATCTCAACGGCCGCGTCGGCGACGAGCCCGTCACCATCACCATTATCGACCACCCTGCAAATCCCGGCTTCCCCACCTACTGGCACGCCCGCGGTTACGGCCTTTTCGCCGCCAACCCCCTCGGCCAGAAAATTTTCAGCGAGGGCAAGCAAGAGTTGAATTTCTCTCTAGCCCCCAATGCCAGCGTCACCTTCCGCTATCGCATCTTGATCAGCTCGGCTATCGCCACGCCCGACACCACCGAAGCCGCCTACAAGGATTTCGTTGCCGCCTATCACTGATTATTTTGCCTCCAATGCCAATAGCTCGCGCTCGAAATCTGCCGAACTCGTGGGACCATATAGGTAAATCTTGTGCAGAGGTCGAATGAAAAAGACTGCTGAGGTCATCTGCTATATTGCGGCTGGCGTACTCCTACTTTACCTTGTTGTGGTTGCGCTAATACGAGGTGTCGTCATTTTCATGGCGATCGTGCTGCTGTTTGCCCATTCTCCACTGCCATGGTGGATTCTTGGACCTGCCGCCATAGCCTCGTCGCTGGATTTACTTATCTGTTCAAAAATACACTACATAAAAGGGGCGCGAAACGAAGGATTCCGAATTGATCCTCTGCCGGCGCATTCGACCAGGCACTACCACCGCCCATGCATCGGCTCATTTGGCAAAACCGCCAATTCCAACTATCCTTCTTTCTTTCTTAAAACTTAAAACTGACATCTGAAAGCTCTTTATGTCTTTCCACATCGGCCTCATCGGCGGCGGCAATATCACAGAGACCCACGCCCGCGCCGCCCGCGCCATCCCTGGAGTCGAAATCTCCGCCATCCACGGAACCAACTCCGAAAAAATCGCCCGCCTCTCCCGCGAACACGGCGGCACTCCCTATCAAGATCTTGACACCTTCTTAAAACATCGCCCCATGGATCTCGTGGTCATCGGCAGTCCCTCCGGCCTCCACGCCACCCAAGGCATCGCCGCTGCCCGTCAAGGACTGCACGTCCTAACGGAAAAACCGATCGAAATCAGCACCGCACGTGCCGACATCCTCATCGAAGCCGCAAAACAATCCAACGTCCATCTCGGCGTGATTTTTCAGGACCGCCTGAAGCCACACATTCGCCAACTCAAAAACTGGGTCAATCAAGGCCTGCTTGGCAAGCTCTTATTCCTCGATGCCCGCGTGAAGTGGTATCGCCCTCCCGAATACTACGCCAGTTCGCGCTGGCGCGGCACTCTGGCGCTCGACGGCGGCGGCGCCTTGATCAATCAGGGCGTTCACACCGTAGATTTGCTCCTCTGGCTGCTCGGTGATGTCGTTCGCGTGCAAGCCCGCACCGCCACCGTGCTTCACAAGATCGAAGCCGAGGACACCGCCGCCGCCATCCTTGAATTCTCCGGCGGCGCCTTGGGCATTTTCCACGCTACCACCGCCGCCTACCCCGGCTACCCGCGCCGCGTCGAAATCTCCGGCTCAGAAGGCACTGTCATCCTCGAGCACGACCGCATCATCGCCGCCAATCTCCGAAACACCCCAGCCGCCACCGAATCCGCCGCCCTCGACGAAAACCAAAGCGCTTCCACCGCCGTCGTCAGCGATTTTCGCGGCCACCAGACCGTCCTCGAAGATTTTCTCCAAGCCATCCAGCAGAACCGCGCCCCAGCCTGTGACGGCCTCGAAGGCCGCCGCAGCATCGCCCTCATCGAATCCATCTACCGCGCCGCAAAGACTCCCGATCGTATCGCCACCGTCTGAGCTCTAGCAGGCTGCTGAACGCGTTGACCAGGCATGGAGTCCAATTTAGCTGGGATCGTTCGGTGTGATCGCGATTGCCGCTGATGTGCGTTCCGGCTAACTAACAGTCGAGTACCGGGCTCATCCCGAGCTCGCCCTTCTCGAAAACCGGATGCTGACGCACATTTGGCAATAGGCGAACCGCCTTTCACATGGCTAAGGCGACTAGGTCCAGATAATTAGCGTCGCCGGAGAAGTGGCGCCGGATTGCTCCCGCCTAGCACCCACCGCTGGGACGAGGCGCGGTTCCGGCTTCCTGCGTCGGAACGGTCTGCGGGCTTGGCACTGTGTAGGGAGTCGTTCCAGCCAGGTTCGCGGCACACTGCACAATCGCCTGCGGAATGGCCGGAAGTGTGGACGGCAGATTCGGAATCGACTGGTCAGGTTTTTTGAAATTAAGCGCGCTGGTTAGATCCCCGACCGTCGCGCGGCGCCAGGCGCTCAAATTGGGCACTTCCGCACCGAACCGAGTCTCCAGGAATCGCAACACGGAAGTGTGATCGAATAGGTCCGATGACACGAACCCGCCTCGACTGAACGGCGAGACGATCACCATGGGGACGCGAAAACCCAATCCAATCGGCCCGGTAATCGCTGGACTGCCGATTACCGTTGGGTCCGGTACCGCGGGCGCGGTCACATATTCGCCTGCCGTGCCGGGGGGCGCCGTCACCGGCGCAACGTGATCGAAAAATCCGCCGTTCTCATCGTAGGTGACCAGCAAAAGTGTCTTGGCCCACTGTGCTGGGTTCGCTGTCAAAGCATCGACGATGAGCGAAAGAATGTTCTCACCAAAGATGGAAGGCGAAGGCGGGTGGTCCGAGGTCAGGATCGACCCCACCAGCCAGGAGACTTGTGGCAAATTCCCAGACGTCACATCGGCCAGGAAGTCCGCGGGAAACTGAGGCCCGAATGCCTTCTGATACAGCACCGAGGTAGGATCCTGAAAATTCTTGAAGTAGGAAAGAACATTGTCCGAGAGAATCCCGCCGAGAACAGTCTCGTCCGGCGATGAGTATACCTTCCAGGAAATTCCCCGGGCCTGAAGTTGCTCGGGCATCGTCGTATACGTCAGGCGGCCGTAAAGAGCGGTGCGGTTTGTGACGATGGTCTGCAGAATCGGGCCGCCGTTTTTTCCATCCGGGTCGAGGGATGCCGCCATCGTATAGAGGCGGTTCGGGTCGGTTGGGCCCATCACCGAGCAAAAATAGTTGTCGCAGATCGTGAAACCATCGGCCAGGCCGTAATAGTAGGGAATGTCTGCGCGGGTGTAGTAGCCCATGCTCAATACCGCGTCATTGGAATTAATCGGAAGACGCGAGCTCACAAAGCCGTCCATTGCACCGTTGTCCCAGCTCTGGTGCTGTGGTACCCAGTCGTGGGTGATGTCGTGCGTGCACGCTGCATTCGTTGTGGAGGTATCCAGGTGGAATGGCAAGAGTGTCCCCACGGGAGAGATCGTGGTGTTCGCTGGATCGGGCTGCTGGAACGCCATGCTTTGATCGGTAAATCCACGCACACCGCGGTAGCTTCCAAAGTAATGATCGAATGACCGGTTCTCCTGAATCAGGATCACCACGTGTTCGATGTCGGTTAATTTGGAGCAAGCGCCAGGAACCGGCGGTGGAGTGACGGAACCACCGCTGCATCCGTGCAAACCCAAGGACGCCAGTTCTGCAACGGCTGTTCCCACACCGAGTTTCAGTAGTTCTCGGCGAGTAAAATTGTGCATAGGCCCTAACTCTTGGATGCCCTCTACGAAGCAAAGGTAGGACCGGCTACCAAGCCCGGCCTGCTTGGATTACCGGAAACGGGCTCATCGACATTCGGGTCCACTTCGGGATTCTGGGAGCTTGAGACGGCAACCGGCTCGTATTTCGAGAACGTATTACCGGGCTCCTGGAAACTGAGTTAATACCCGTTTTTCATTTGACTTTCGATTATCCGGCCTAAACTCAGAAGTCCATTTTTCCATCAATCGAACTCAACTCTCTTTCCCTCAGGGTACACAGGCTCAACCGCTGCGGGGAGAGGTTCCTCGGCCGCATGCTCCCGCGGACAGAAATCCTTCCTAGCCTGGATTTCCACGGCCAATAGTTGACCTAAGCGGGCGGCGTGCTTTGACGTCCATCGTAGGTTGTCAGGCGTAAGGATAATCCATCCCACCAGGGCACTGCGATACGTTTTTCCATGAGATCGGATGCCAAAAGGATCGGCAAGTGTGCGCGGCGGTGAAAGCTGACCTCTACTTCCTTGTCGCTGACGGTAACATCTGCAGGCATATCGATGAGATCGCGGAAAATTTGGCGCGCCTGCGCGTCGGCGTAGCCGCGCATGCGTTGAGCGATCAGGCGATAAAGACCACTGGCCAGTACCAGCAGCGCCATGTCGAAATCC
>DATHIB010000037.1:0-70463 GCA_035490055.1 Candidatus Limnocylindria bacterium
GCCCACCTATCCCCTGTTTTATGCTTCGATGGTTGCCTCGCGGCAGCTCATCGCCAAACTCGGGGCCGAGCGGATCGTTATTCCTTTCTCGTAGGGCTCTTTCATCCCCTGCTTCAGACCGGTTTATCCCGGCGCTCCAGCTATTTTTTCAGGGCCGCCCCGCTGAACCAGGGTTTTTATCCTGCGCACCTGCAAGAGAAATCCCCGCCGAGCGGCGATGACCTATGAATGCCCGCAGTCCTCTCCCTCTTACCTGGAAGGCCGCCCGACCTGATCCTATCGAATCCCTCCGCTACGAATAAAACGCCGCGAATATTCACCGCTTGTCAGCACTAACCATACTGCATAAACTCCACTCGGAGTGCTCAATCCAATCTGATTAGACCAGTGATATGAGCGAAGAAGATTTCCAGCACGGTGGCGATCGCTTCCCCCCGACGCGCCGGTCGGTGATCGAGGCGGTGCGCAGTATTGATGCCGAGGAGCGGGAGCGCGCGCTGGAGGCGCTGTGCGCGGCCTACTGGAAGCCCGTGTATAAGTACGTGCGCTGGCGATGGAACCGGCCCGCCGACGTGGCGCAGGATCTCACGCAGGGATTCTTCATGGACCTTCTGGAACGCGCATTGCTCGAAAAGTTTGATGCCAAGAAAAGCCGGCTGCGAACCTACCTGCGCGTCTGCGCGGACAGTTTTGTTTCGAATGAAGACAAGGCCGGGCGGCGGCAGAAGCGCGGCGGAAATGTACTCCACGTCGCGCTCGATTTTGCTGGCGCAGAAGAGGAACTCGGCGCGACAGTGATGGACCCAGCTTTGATTCTTTCTCCAGAATCGCTCGAGGAGTTTTTCGAAAAAGAATGGGTGCGAAGCCTTTTCGCGCTGGCCGTGGAAGACTTGCGCGAAATGTGCGCGGCCTGTGAGCGGGAAAGAACTTTTCATCTATTCGAAGCGTACGACCTCGAGGGCAGCGAAAAGATTTCGTACCAGCAGCTTTCGAAAGAATATGGAATTTCCATGACGGACGTGACCAACGCGCTGGCGTGGGCGCGCCGCGAATTTCGCAGAATCGCCCTGGAGCGGCTGCGCGAACTTTGTAGCACCGAGGAAGAATTTCAGCGCGAAGCGCGCGCCGCCTTTGGCTGGGACGCGAAATGAAATTTCTTTCCGACAAGGCGCTGGAAAGATTGCGCGACGGCGCGGAGACGCCGGACCTCGCCGGCACGCGCTACCGCTTGCTCGAACGCCTGGCGCGCGGCGGCATGGGAGTGGTGTACGCCGCGGAAGACGGGAAACTGCGGCGGCGCGTGGCGCTGAAAGTCCTCGATGTTCCGGGAACGGCCGGCGACCTGGCAAACCGGCTGATCCGCGAAGCGCGCGTGCTGGCTGCTCTCGAGCATCCCGGCATCGTGCCCGTTCACGACGTGGGCACACTCGCGGACGGCCGCGTTTTCTACACCATGAAATTTGTGGAGGGAAATCGGCTCGCCAAATATATTGAGACGGTCGCGTCCTTTCCGGACCGGTTGCGAATTTTTCTTCGCATTTGTGACGCCGTTGCGTTCGCGCACGCGCGCGGCGTGCTGCACCGCGATCTGAAGCCGGCAAACATCATGGTCGGGCCGTTCGGAGAAGTCCTGGTGATGGATTGGGGCCTGGCGAAAATCCTGCGCGGAGAAGTTTCTAGCGGTGCGCGCGAAGCCGATCCGGAAGCAACGGTTTTCGAAAAACCAAAGCAACCAAATATTGCCGGCGATGCCACGGAAATCTCCGTCGTGACCGGACACGGCACGGTGATGGGCACGCCGGGATACATGTCGCCCGAGCAAGCGCGCGGCGACGTGGAACACCTGGACGCGAGCAGCGACATCTATTCGCTCGGCGCACTGCTGCGATTCTTGCTTACCGGCCATCCGGAAATAGCTCCTGTTCCGGGTGGACGCCGCCTCAATAAATCGCTGGCGGCTATTTGCGCAAAATCGACGGCCGCGGCTCCGGCGGAGCGCTATCCCAGCGTACAGCAGCTGGCGCTGGATGTTTCGAGATATCTGGACGGGCTGGCGGTCGGCGCCCACCGGGAGAGCGCTTTGGAGAAGGCCGGGCGTTTTTACCGCCGGTACCGGTTCTTCATATTGTTGATTGCGGCGTATTTGGTGATGCGGGTAGCAATTTTGCTTTTTATGCACAGATAGGCTTAAAGGAATTCGGGGATTCGTTGTAAGGAACACCAGAGAGACAGATCGCGACGGAGGAAGGTGATGAATAAAGTGCTGCTGGGGCTGCTGCTGGGAGCCTTACTGGGAGCGATTGACGGGGCAACGGCGTGGTTCACTCCGGCGGTGCGCGCTCAGCTCGCGGGCATTATCATCGGGTCCACCGTCAAGGGGCTCATAGCTGGCGTTGCCGCGGGCATTTTTGCTCGAAAGGTGAATTCCGTCCCTTTGGGAATCCTTTTCGGTGTGGCGGTTGGCTTCGTACTCGCTTTCCTCGTCGCGTACCTGCAGCACGGCTACTACTTCGAGATCATCTTGCCCGGCAGTATCGTTGGAATGATCGTGGGTTACGCCACGCAAAAGTACGGAGCGGCTCCGGCAACAACGCCGGCGACGCGGTGAGCTTGGATTTCGAGCGGTACCTTTTCTAGCCTCAACGTATTTGCAAGACAATTCTTGTGTCGAAGCATCTCTTGAAAGGACATCGAATCATGAGAGGGTTGACGAAAATTCTGAGTGTTTTGGTGTTGAGCACGGGTATTATGCCGATTCCAAACCGTGCCGCAGGCAGTGGGGCGGAAGCGTTTGAAAAGTTGAAGTCGCTAGTGGGACACTGGGAGACCGACAAAACGAACATGAACAAGGCGACGCTGGACTTGGAGCTGACTTCGGGTGGCACGGCCGTGCTTGAAAAGTTCCACATGGTGGAGGGCGGCAAGCCGGTGGAGATGACCACGCTGTACTACCTGGATGGCGACCAGGTGAAGCTAACCCACTATTGCATGGCGGGAAATCAGCCGACGATGCGCGGAACGTATGCGCCGGAGACAAAGACGATCACGTTCGATCTGGTGAGCATCTCGAATCTGAAGAGCGCCGATGACGGTCATATGCATCACGCGGTGTACACGTTTATCGACAACGGTCATTTCAAGACCGCTTGGACATTCCGCAAAGAGCAGAAAGATGCTTTTACGGAAGACGTGACGTACGTCCGGAAGTGACCCGAATGCACTAGAAGCAACGCAAACTTGAACTTGCTGCGAATCCCGGTGGGACAAACAGGAATGTCTGTCCCACTTTTTGTGCCCGGCATAGAATACCCTGCATCCAACTGCGAGGAGCGATGCGATGGGATTTGCGGCGTTTGCCGGGCACAAATATCTGAACCTCGAAACCTTCAAGAAGAGCGGCGATGGCGTGAAGACGCCGGTATGGTTTGCCGCGGATCCATCGGCGAGTCTCGATGCGAACGACGCAAAACTGTATGTGTACACCATCGGCGTGTCCGGAAAAGTGAAACGCATTCGCAACAACCCGCGCGTGAGAATCGCTCCGTGCGACATGCGTGGCAGAGTGCTGGGCGAATGGGTGGAAGCGCGTGCGGAAATCGTCACGGGCGAAGAGGCTGCCCGCGGAATGCAGTTGCTCAACAGGAAGTATTTTCCGTGGAAACAGTTGCTGGGATTCTTCGCGTCCTTCAGCCGGCGCGGGCGGACCGTCTTCGTGATCCGCCCAGCGTGAAAAAAGAAGCGGCGAGTAATGTTGCAGAAGTCTCTCGCTCAGCGACACGCGGGGGTCGTCCGTCGAACCTCGCCAGCATTTGGCGCAAAATGCTGGAACGTCATTACCGGGGCCAAAGCCACCCAAATGTGCCGGCGACCAGCAAGCTATAGATGAAGCCATCGAAGGCTTCCTTGAGGGCCACACTCCAAGGCTGGCCCTTCCAGATGCCGTTGACCAAGGGTCCCAGAGCGAAAGTAAGGAACGCGGCGGTGCCAGCGACGCGAAAAACCGCCAGATAGTGCGCACCGGGCGCAACCGTGTGTCCCGTGAGATAGGCAACGAAGAAGCCGATCAGCAGGCAATAGGCAAACCACATGCCGAGAAACTTCGGCATGGCGGGTGGGGCGCTGGGATAAATGGTTAGAAACCCCACCGGTCCCTGCTTGTACTTTTCTTGCATGGCAGGCGTGCTCATGTCCTTATGGGTGCAAAAAGGGAAATGATAGAGACCCGGGGTCAGGCCAGCCGGACGCAGGGCGGCAAGAAGCTTGTCCTCCTCCGGGAGGTGCCGGTAGTCGCTTTGGTGATACTTCAGCACCATGTGAATGAGGGAGCTGGCCACGAATACGATGACGGCCGAGAGCAGGATGGGGAGCAAAAGAGCAGTGAGCGGAACCATGCGCAGCCTCCTTGGAAGCAAAGACGAATGCAGGAATTTAGGCGTGAGGCTACCGCCGAAAGAGGTTGCGGTCAAGAGCAAGTCGCCGCAGTCGCCGCGAGCGGTGCCCTTCGCCAATCTCAGGGCAAAAAAGGCGCGGGCGGGCGCGACTGGCTGGGTCGTGCGTGCGCCGGCGCGTTCCGTGAAGATGTCGCCACGCGCAGGAAGCGTCAATAGATCACTTTCAGGGAAAATTGGATCTGGCGCGATGGGCCGGCGGTCCGGCTGATGACGCCGAAGCCGCTGCCTCGGACGATGTTGGAGGGCAGCCCGAAATTCACTTCGTTGAAGATATTGAAGAACTCGGCCCGAAATTGAAGGATAGCGAGTTCGCCGTTTCCCCGATGGCCGAAGGCGGTGTCCTTGATCAAGGCCATGTCAAAATCGCGGAAGCCGGGACCGCGAAATCTGCTGCGGCCAAGTGTGCCGAAACGGCCGTGGTTTGGGCCGGTCCCGCCGGGGACGTTGATGGGGATTTGGAAGAATGAACCGTTCGCTGCGCCCCTACCGAAGTAGTCCTCGCGCACCGCGCGGCTGGTAGAAAAATTCGGGATGGCAAGAAGGTCGGGACGATCGGTGCCGCCCGCTCCGCCTGCGCCGGTCTGCTGCTCGCCGGAAAATACGGTGAACGGCGGACCGGTCGTCAAGGTCGTAATGTCCAGGACCTGCCAGCCTTTGGTAAGTGTCTTGCCCAATGGCTGGAGGAAGCGAAGGCGATCCAGGGGCAGGGACTGAATCAGGCTTAGCGTGAATACGTGGGTCACATCGAAAGTGGAGGGGCCCTTGTCACCTCTCGGATTAAACGGATCCTGGGGCAAGGTCTGCAAAATCACGCCGGGATTTCCGGAAATGCCGCCAGGTACAGCGCTGGTGTCATCAATACTTTTGGAAAATGTGTACGTGGCTTGGAAGCTGAGGCCCGTGTGGGCCGTGTTCTGGCTGACGCTTGTCTGTAGCGCGTGATAGCTGGAGTGCGCACCCGTAGACATGACCATTTCAGGACCGAAGCCGCCGATGGCATGGCCCGCCGAATTGAATTGCGTATAGGGCGCAAAGGCCGGGTCCGCGCCCCCATAACCGTTCGGGGAGAGGACGCTGGCAAGATGGACTCCCAATGTGGCGACGTAGGAGGCGCTCAACTTTACGCTTCCGATTTCCTGATCGATGCCCAAGGTGTCCGTGGCGATATAGCCGTTGCGGAAATGCGGATCCAAGCTGATGGCCGTGAATAATTGAACCTGATTGCCTGGCGTGAGAGCAGCCAAATCGTTCTGGAATCGCTGCACGTCCATCGGCGTGTTGGGCGGAACGTTGCTGCTGCTTCCGGAGGAAAAGAGCAGCTGCCCCGGCGTGGTGTAGACGGGAGGAAGAGCGAGGGGCACAACGGAATCCTGAAAGTTCAATGAAACGCCGGGCAGCGCGGTGACTAATGGCTGAAAGACGAAGGGAAACGCGCCGGTGACATAATTCTCCAGCCACAGGTTGGGAAGGATGGTGGTGATGGCGCCACCCGCGTGAAGGGTGGTGTGCTTGGCCAGGCCGTAGTCCAGCGAGAGGCGCGGGCCCCATCCGTTCCAGTCCATGGCGTAGGGGGGGTGGGGATTGTAAAGGTAGATTTGTTTTGTGCCGGGAGTAAGGAAGTCCGCGAGCTGGCCGTTTGGTCCAATCGGAATTGCAAGCGACGTACGATGCTTCGCTTCATGGATGTGGCTGTTCACTTCGTAGCGCAGGCCATAGTTGACGCTCAAGCGGGCGGTGGCCTTCCAGGTGTCCAGGAAGTAGAAGTTGTAGGCCTCGCGGCGCACGGCCGCTTCGTCAAACTTATCTCCCTTTGGCGTCAGGCTCGCGGCGGCGGTCACGGTGTAGGAATAGGATGTCGCGGTGAGGAGACCGGTAAGGGAATCGGGGAGCGGATCTCCCGGATGGATATCATGCTGGCCGCTGGCGGAGGGAATCAAGACGGGAGAATAAGCGGTGCCTCCTCCGAAGGTGTAAAGCCCGTTGGGGTTCGTTCCAAAAATCGTGGAATCGCGGTTGAATCGCAGTTCCGCGCCCCATTTGAAGGAATGCGCGCCGTGCGTGTGGACCATGTCGTGTTTGAGCTGGTAGACGTTCCCGTAGGAACCGAAGATGGACCCGTCAGCGGAATTGAAACCTTCAAAAAGACCGTCGCCGAAAGCAAGGGCTGGCTGAGTGTGGTTGCTGGTGATGAAAAGAGGCGTGCTGCGGATGTAACCCAGAGTCGTTTGATAGCTGAAGTGCGGCGTGAGGGTGCGCGAATATTTTACGGCGGCATTGCGCTGGTGATCGAAGAACTTCACGCCAAAATCGGGATCGATCACGGTCTGATCGGGGTTGGTGATCGGGCCGGTAACTTGATTGCGGCTGAAGCGCAGGAACAGGGTGGCCTTATCCGAAAAGCGATGATCGAGCCGGAGCGAAGCCTGATCCGTATTGGTGACAACTTTGGAAGATGTGGCATACGTGCGCGCGCCGTACGCGCCGTGAGGATCGTTCGGCAAAGGATAGCGGGCGAGAAGGGCCGCGATGCTGCTGTTGACCGGAACGGTCAACGTATCGCCGGGAAAAGTGGTGGTGTCAATTCCCTGCCTCTCCGCAAGAGTCGGCACGGGGAATACTTGCGTGGTCCCGAGAACTTGCCGGAAGCCCTGGTATTCGGCGAAATAAAATGTCTTGCCGCGGCCATCGTAGATGAAGGGAAGGAAGACCGGGCCGCCGTTGGTTAGACCGAATTCATTGCGGGCAAAGGGCGGGAGACGCCGAGTGTCCACATCGCTCTTGTGGTCAAAGAAATTTCGCGCGTCGAAGGAGGCATTGCGGACAAATTCGAACAGGCTGCCGTGGACTTGATTGCTGCCGGACCTCGTGACCACGTTCGTGAATCCCGCGGCGCCGTGACCGGTGTCCGCGGGCATGACGCCGGAATTGGATTGCACTTCCTGGATGGCGTCGACGTTGAAGTTGGAAAAAGTAGCGCCGCCGAGTTCGGGGTCGGTAGTGTCCGCTCCGTCGATGGCGAAGACCGCGGCGGAGCCGCGCTGGCCGTTGACGGCAAATTGCTGCGTGAAATTGGCGGCGCCGTTGGTGTCTGTCATGGTGCCGGCGGCAAGGAGGAGGAGCTTGCTGAAGTCGCGTTCATTCAGCGGCAAACTGGACACTGCCCCGGTGGTGAGATGTTCGCCGCCGCTGGCCTGGGGAGAAGCGGCATCGTGTGCGACCGTGATGCGATGCTCCTGCCCTTGGAGCAAGAGTTGAAGACTGGACGTGAGTGTGGCGCCGTCTCGAACGACCACGGGATCCGCTGCGGTCCAAATCTTGCCCGCCGCGCTTATCGTTAGTGTGTAGTTGCCCGGTGCGATCCCGGTGAACGCGAACTGGCCGGTTGTGGATGTTGTCGTGGAATATTCGCGGTTGCTCTCCGCCGCGAAGAGCTTGATGGCGGCCATGTCGACGGGATTTCCCGCCCCGTCGCGCAGGACACCGCTCCAGGAAAGCGCCGGAGAAGAGTGGAGAGAGGGAATTAGGACGAATACGATGGCAAGGAAAAAGGCGCGAGCGAGCGGACGGGACCAAGAAAGCATCGAGAGACATTATACGCGGGTTGATTTTGAAGACGACGGCGGCGCGAGCGTGGTCACGAGATTTTATGGCGATTGACGGGGTGTCGAGATAGTCTGCGAAAAGTATGTCCGGCCTGCAACACATCTGCGGCCAGAAGATCCTCCTGCTTGTCCACCTTCGTGATAACCGGTAGTTGGTATAGAATGGGCCAGTTTTCGAGCCTCATGAAGGAAATCCGATGAAAAAACTCAATTTGCGGCACCTTCGAATCAGTTCGCTGGTTTTCGCTTCGTTGATCCTCGCTTGCGCATACGCACTGGCGGCGGATGACGCTTCCTCTTCGCTCCCGGCGCCGCCAGTGGCGAAGAAAGCTCCGAAGACCACGGAGATCAATGGCCGCACGATGGTGGATAACTACTATTGGCTGCGCGACAAGAAGAATCCCGAGGTGAAAGCTTATTTGGAGGCCGAGAACGCCTACACTGATGCCGTGATGAAACCGACGGAGGGATTGCAGAAGAAGCTGTATGACGAAATGCTGAGCCGCATCAAGGAAACGGACATCGAGGTGCCCTATAAGGAGGGCGATTACTTCTATTATTCGCGGACGGAAGCGGGGAAGCAGTATCAGATTCATTGCCGGAAAAAGGGCGGCATGGACGCGCCAGAGGAAGTGGTGCTGGACGTGAATGAAATGGCCAAAGGGCAGAAGTTCATATCGCTGGGGGCATACAACGTGAGCGATGACGGGAATCTGCTCGCGTATACGACGGACAACACCGGCTTCCGGCAATACTCGCTGGCGGTGAAGGATTTGCGGACTGGGAAACTGCTGCCGGACCACGCGGAGAGAGTCGGATCGGTGGTTTGGGCGAACGACAACAAGACGATCTTCTATACCGTCGAAGATGACACGACCAAGCGGCAATACCAGGTGTACCGCCACACCGCGGGGACGAGCGGTTCCGACAAGCTGGCCTACGAAGAGAAAGATGAAAAATTCGATGTGTACGCGGCGAAAACGCGCAGCAAGGCTTACATCGTTCTGTTTTCCGCAAGCCATACGACGAGCGAAGCCCGCTACCTTCCCGCCGGCGAACCAGCGGCCGAGTGGAAGGTGATGCAGCCGCGCAAGCAGGGCGTGGAATACTACCCGGATCACAACGGAAACTTTTTTTATATCCGGGTCAACGACACGGGGCGGAATTTCAGGTTAGTGAAGGCGCCGGTGACTGATCCGCGGAGCCAGAATTGGCAGGAGGTCGTTCCGCATCGCGCGGACGTCATGTTGGACGACACGGACTTCTTCAAGAACTACTACGTATTGAGCGAGCGGGAAAATGGATTGCCGCAAATCCGGGTAACCGATTTAGGCAGCGGTGAATCGCGGCGGATCGAGTTTCCCGAGCCCGCCTACGCGAGTTATGGCTACACCAATCGTGAATACGATACCAGCAAGTTCCGCTATGGCTACCAGTCGTTCATTACGCCGCGGTCGGTCTTCGAGTACGACATGGCCAGCGGCAAATCCACGCTGCTGAAGCAGAAAGAAGTGCCCGGCGGCTATGACCGCACGCGATATCAAGTGCAGCAGATTTATGCGACGGCTTCCGACGGAGTGAAGATTCCGATCTCCGTGGTGTACCTGAAGGGTGCAAAGCTGGATGGAAAAGGGCCGTTCTATCTGACCGGCTATGGCTCTTACGGATATTCCATTGACATCGGCTTCAACTCCGATCTTTTTAGCATGATCGATCGCGGCGTGGTAGTGGCGGTGGCCCACATTCGCGGCGGCGGCGAAATGGGGAAGGCCTGGCACGACGACGGGCGCATGATGCACAAGAAAAATACCTTCACGGACTTTGTGACCTCGGCCGAGTACCTGGTAGCGCAAGGATACGGCTCGAAGAACCGTCTGGCGATCGAAGGAAGAAGCGCCGGCGGCCTGCTGATGGGCGCAGTTTTAAATATGCGTCCGGATTTGTTTCACGCCGCGCTGGTTGGCGTTCCATTCGTGGACGTCATGAACACCATGCTGGATGAGACTCTGCCTCTGACCGTGGGCGAATTTGAAGAGTGGGGCAACCCGAAGGAAAAACCGGCGTTCGATTACATGATGACCTACTCGCCGTACGACAATATTGAGGCCAAGAAGTATCCCAACATGCTGGTGAGGACATCTTTTAATGACAGTCAGGTGATGTACTGGGAGCCGGCCAAGTATGTTGCCAAGATGCGCGCGATTCGAACGGACCACAATATTATGATCCTGAAAACGAACATGGATCCCGCGGGGCACGGAGGCGCCTCCGGGCGATATGACCGCTTGCATGAGAAGGCCTTTGACTACGCTTATTTTCTGACGCAGATGGGAATTCAGGACTGACTGCCGCGCGATGTTGCCGTCTTCGAAGGATCAACGGGCAATGAGCGCTGACGAAGAGGCCGAGGCAAGAGCGCGGAGAGAATCCGCGTATGGAGCGCGGGCTACGCCGCGTTCGGTGAAGATGGCGGCGATATAGCGTGCGGGCGTGACGTCGAAGGCGGGATGCGCGGCGTGGACGTCGGGAGCGATGCGGACGCCCTGGAGATGGGTGACTTCGGCGGCGGAGCGCTCTTCGATGGGAATGTGGTCGCCGTCGGGGATGGAGAGATCGAAGGTGGAAACAGGCGCGGCGATGTAAAAGGGGACGTTGTTCTCCTTGGCGAGAACGGCCATCTGGTAGGTGCCGATTTTGTTGGCGGTATCGCCGTTGGCGGCGATGCGGTCGGCGCCGGTGACGATGGCCCCAACTTTTCCCAATTTCAAAAAGTGGCCGACCATGTTGTCGGTGATCAGCGTGAGCGGGATGCCGCCTTTGTGGAGTTCCCAGGCGGTAAGGCGGGCGCCCTGGAGATAGGGGCGCGTTTCCGGCACAAGAACGTGGAGTTTCTTGCCCTGTTCGTACGCGACGCGGATGACGCCAAGCGCGGTGCCAATGCCTCCGGTGGCGAGTGCGCCGGCGTTGCATTGGGTCATAACCTGGCCTTCGCTGGGCATAAATTCCGCGCCCAAGCGGCCGATGGCTTCGTCGGTAGCGCGCTTTTCGAGGTGGACCTGTTTGGCTTCCTCAACCATCCCCTGCCTGATTTTGCCGAGATCCGAAGTCTCGGCGGTCAATTCGGCGAAGCGGCGCTTCATGCGCTCGATGGCCCAGAAGAGATCGACGGCGGTGGGGCGGGTTTTTGCGAGCGTAAGGCAGATCTCCGTGAATTCGGCGCGGAGAGTTTCCACGGATTTCGCGGGAGCATGCAGAACGCCGAGGGCAGCGCCCATGGCCGCAGCAACGCCGATGGCCGGAGCGCCACGAATGATCATTTCACGGATGGCTTTAGCGACTTCGCGATAGTCGGTGTAGGTGTAGGAGACTTCCTCGGCGGGAAGGCGGCGCTGGTCGAGCACGACCACGCCGCGATCAGTCCATGCGATGGGTTGGGCTAGGTACATGCGATTTGATTCCTTGACGCCATTTCGCGGCATCGTACCGAGATAGGACGCAGTATGCTGCGCCCCTGCAAAAATACTTTACCAAGCGGGCCGTAAAGCCTCGGCGTTATAGGCCGGGGATATAAGGCCATCTTGCTTTCCAACACTCATCGTTTTGAACCCCCATCGTCCAAAAGACCCATGGGCGGGCAGCCCAAAAGTGAAGCCTCTTCGTGGTCCTCCGCTGAAGTAAGGCGGTTGTGGGAGGAATCCACCGAAGCCCTCTCGCAAAAACCAGCGAGAGCCCGTAGGAATCTTCTCCCTCCAGGGAGAGGAGGATGTCAAGCTAACTATATTGTAACGAAAAACGAAGGGCAGAGCGGGAAGACGCATCGGTCCATGTGCGGTTCAGTGGCTGGGAGGCATATGGGTGAAGCCCTTGGTGGCGACGATGGAAGCGAGGGCAATCATGGAATTGTATCCCAGGTGAAGAAGGAAACTCGCGAGCACGGTGCCCGTCCAGGCGCGGGCGAAGGTAAAAATAACGCCGACGAGAGTGAGCAGGCTGACGAGGCCCCAGGTCCAGCCAAGCTGGGGTGCGTGCATGAGGCCAAAGAGTATGCCGGTCATCAGGATGCTGGCCACTACGCCGGTACGAGTGGCGCTGCGGAATTCCATCCCGAAGAACTGGAGAACGGCAGAGGTGATGCGCGCCAAGACCGGATACAGGTAGCCGCGAAAGACGGTTTCCTCCACAAGGGGCGCGATTAGTACGGCCATGGCCATGAGCGACAAGGCGCCCGCGCGATTCTTGAAGAACTCTTGGATGGGCACGTGGTCCGCATCCTTGACCCGCGAACTGGCGATGACCACGAAGATGGACAGGCCGCAGCCGGAAAGGAAATACATCCAAGGACGGCCCTGGCCTCCGGCGGGATCCGATTGGAGTTTCTTCCAGCCGAGAGAGCGCCAGAAAGGCGAGTCGCGCAGGACGGCGAGCGTGACATAGAGAAACAAAAAGATCAGGGCGAACCAAAGAACGTTGGTGCCGATGATGAGCTTTGGATCGGACTCCAGCAATTGCTTGAGCTGCTTTTGAGAGAGGTGGCGGTCCGCTGAAAAGTAAGCGATGACAACGATGCCGAGAGCGATTTGACTGGCCAGAACGAAAATGACAAAGACCAGAAGATGCGGCCAGGACCAGGAGATGCGCAAGTCTTCCGGCAAATTGGGGGTTGGGACAGAGGACCCGGGAGTAACGGCCACCGAGGAAAGGGGGTCGCCCCCGAGTGGCTGATCGAATCGTTCCGAAGATGCCGGTTCCCTCGGCTCGTCAGACGAAGGCTTCGCGGGAAAATTTTCCTCCGGCGGGCCCGGCGGATTGTCGTCGAAAAGGCTCATCGTGTTCGAGCGCGGCGTTTCTTGGGCCAGCCGGCGGCCAGCGCGGCGGCAACCAGCGGCAAGAGCAGCTCGTGGTGGCCGGTGATGGCGTAGCCGTGCGATTCAGGGCCGCTGCGGCCGCGAGCGGCCGCGGTGGGGCGCTTCACTACATTCTGCAACGGACGGTAGTGCTGGATAAAGTCGAAGTTTGCGGTGGTAATGGGGCGGACCGGGACGCCGAGATTGCGAACGACGGAAACGGCTTTGAGAAAAACTTCTGGCAGCAGGACGGCGGAGCCCCAATTGAGATAGACGCCGCCGGGATGCATCTGCTGCACAAGCGCGCAGAACAATCGGAAGTCGTGATGCGTGGCGGCACCAAGGGCGGCGCCGTTGGCGGCGGGATGCATGTGCGGTATGTCCGTGCCGATGGCCAGATG
Organism: Candidatus Limnocylindria bacterium; assembly: GCA_035490055.1. Lineage (GTDB taxonomy): Bacteria > Acidobacteriota > Terriglobia > Acidiferrales > UBA7541 > Acidiferrum. The sequence continues at coordinate 13,299 of DATHIB010000037.1, forward strand.
AATCGTAACCGGGATGCGGTGCTTGTACGCGGCCACGAGAACGCTGGAATCCGCATGCTTAACTTCGATGATGCCGCTGGTGAGGAATTGCCCCGCGGCTTCGCCGTAGCCGATTCGAATGCGGTGCGAAAGTTTGGCGAATTCGTTGATGTACTGGCCGGTTTCGGCGGCCATGCCGAATTGACCTTCGCCGATGCCGGCTTCGATGTCTTCGGAAGTATTTCCCGCAAGAGCGATTTCGAAATCGTGGATGAGCGCGGCACCATTCATGGCCATTCCGGAGACGAAGCCGCGTTTCATTAAATCGATCAGGACGGGACCGAGACCGACTTTGATGACGTGGCCGCCGATCCCCCAGAGAATCGCCTTGCGCTGTTTGCGGGCCATGTGAATCGCGCCGAGGAGACGACGGAGATCTTCCGCTGCGAGAATATTCGGAAGTGAATCGAGAACTTTTGTGAGCGAGGCGTTCGCGGCGGGCGGCTTTGTAAAGTCGCGGATGCTGACTTTGCTCTTGCGCGAGGCGATAGGATAAGTGTGGACAGCGCCCAGCGTGATTGGATGGAGGGAATAGATGCTCATTGAGAATGGGATACTCTAACGCGCCGCGAACACAATACCAAGCAGGAGTGAGATTGCCGAGATCGAACGCTCCAGCCGCGTCGGAGCGCCCGCACAAATGCCGCGATTGCGCTAATGCGACTACTTCGCGTTGCCATTGTGGTGACCGTTGTTGGAGATGCCGAGAACGCGGGCGAGGGCCTGGCCAGTGTAGGACTTTTTGGTGCGGGCGACGAGCTCGGGCGGGCCCTGGGCGACGATGCGGCCGCCGCCTTCGCCGCCTTCGGGGCCGAGGTCAATGACCCAATCGGCTTGCTTGATGACGTCGAGGTGGTGCTCGATGATGAGCACGGTGTTGCCGAGATCGACGAGGCGCTGCAAGACATCGAGGAGCTTTCGAACGTCATCGAAGTGCAACCCGGTGGTGGGCTCGTCGAGAATGTAGAGCGTGCGGCCGGTCTGGCGTTTGGAAAGCTCGCGGGCGAGCTTGATGCGCTGGGCTTCGCCGCCGGAAAGAGTTGTGGCGGACTGGCCGAGCGTGACGTAGCCGAGGCCGACTTCGACGAGAGTTGCGAGCTTCTGCTGAATCTGCGGAATATTTTCGAGGAGCTTCAGCGCATCGACTGAAGGCAAATTCAGAACGTCGCTGATGGAATGATTCTTGTAGCGGACGGCGAGCGTTTCGGAATTGTAGCGGCGGCCGCGGCAAACTTCGCACATCACGTAAACATCCGGCAGAAAATTCATTTCGATGCGGCGCAGGCCATCCCCCTGGCAGGCTTCGCAGCGGCCGCCCTTGACGTTGAAGCTGAAGCGGCCGGGGCGGTAGCCGCGCTCGCGCGATTCCGGGAGCATGGCGAAGAGATCTCGAATGGGCGCGAAAACGCCAGTGTAGGTGGCGGGATTTGAACGCGGCGTGCGGCCGATGGGCGCTTGATCGATTTCGATGACTTTGTCGATGTGCTCGGAGCCGATAATTTCGCGGTGCGCGGCGGGCGCTTCGGAGGAGCGATAGAGCTTTTGGGCGAGCGCGCGGTAAAGAATGTCGTTGACGAGCGTGGATTTGCCCGAGCCCGAAACGCCGGTGACGACGGTGAGCAGGCCCAGAGGAAGCGTGACGTCGACGTCTTTAAGATTGTTCGCGCTGGCGCCGAGAATTTGTATGGCTTTGCCGTTGGGGCTGCGGCGCTTTTCTGGAACTGCGATTTTCGCGGCGCCGCTGAGATATTGGCCGGTGAGGGATGCCGGGGTGGCTTCGATTTGCGCTGGTCTGCCCTGGGCGACGAGGTAGCCGCCGGCGTTGCCGGCGCCGGGGCCGAGGTCGACAACGAAATCGGCGCGGCGGATGGTGTCTTCGTCGTGCTCGACGACAAGGACAGTGTTGCCGAGATTGCGAAGCTGTTCGAGCGAGCCGAGAAGACGGGCGTTGTCTCGGGCGTGCAGGCCAATGCTGGGCTCATCGAGTACGTAGAGAACGCCACGGAGGCGCGAACCGATCTGCGTGGCGAGGCGGATGCGCTGGGCTTCGCCGCCGGAAAGCGTGGCGGCGGAGCGATCCAGGCTGAGATAGCCGAGGCCCACGGCCAGCAGAAAATCGATGCGTTCGGAAACTTCTTCAAGAGGGCGCGCGGCGATTTCCTTTTGGCGCTCGGTGAGTTGCGCGAGAATCTTGCCGACAGCGGGTCGCGCGGCGCTGAGCGAGAGCGCGGTGAAGTCGGCGATGGACAAGCCTCCGAGTTTGACTGCGAGCGATTCGGGTCGCAGGCGCTTGCCATGGCAAGCGCCGCAGAGCGTGGCAGACATGTACTGCGTTATCCACTCGCGATAGGTATCGGAGTTGGATTCTTCGAAATTCCTTCCCAGGAATTTTAGGATGCCCGGAAAACGAAAACCTTTGTCGCCTTTGGACTTCTTCCCGGCTGATTCGTTCTCTCCAGAGCGAGCGTTGGACGGCGGGTAGCCGTACAAGAGCATGTTCTGGATGCGTGCCGGGAATTTTTCAAACGGCGTTTCGAGATCGAAGCCATGTGCATAGGCGCCGAGTTCTAGCGTGCGCTTGAGGATCGCGGAGCCGGAGCCCGGGCCGAGACCGCCGTCGAAGAGCGGGCGAGTCCAATCGGTAATGATTTTGGACGGATCGAAATCGTATTTGGAGCCCAGGCCGTTGCACGCGGGGCACGCGCCATAGGGCGAGTTGAAACTGAACGAACGCGGTTCAAGTTGCGGAACGGAGACGCCGCAATCGGGACACGCTAGTTTCTCAGAAAAAGTGTGTTCTTTGCCTCCGACAATGGCCACGGTGACGAGCCCGCTGGCCAATTTGAGCGCGGTGGCCATGGATTGCTCGAGGCGCGCGGCGATGCCTTGCTTGACGAGCAGGCGGTCGATGACGATTTCGATGGTGTGGTTCTTGCGCTTGTCGATGACCGGGAGATCGTCGAGCGGGTAAAGCTCGCCGTTGATGCGCACGCGGACGTAGCCGTCCTGCGCGAATTTTTCGAGTTCCTTGCGGAAAGCGCCCTTTCGTCCACGGACGATGGGCGCGAGAATCATAATGCGGTCATCGGGCTTGCAGATTTCTCCGTGCAGGACGGATTGCACGATCTGCTCGCTGGACTGGCGCGTGATGGGCTTGCCGCAGTTGGGGCAATGCGGGACGCCGACGGTGGCGCAGATGACGCGCAGGTAATCGTAAATTTCCGTGATGGTGCCGACGGTGGAACGCGGCGAGCGCGTTGTCGTTTTCTGTTCGATGGCGATCGAGGGTGAAAGCCCTTCGATCACGTCGACTTCTGGGCGTTCCATCTGGTCGAGAAACTGCCGCGCATAAGCGGAAAGCGATTCCACGTAGCGGCGCTGGCCTTCGGCATAGATGGTGTCGAAGGCCAGCGAAGACTTGCCCGAGCCGGAAAGGCCGGTGATGACCGTCAGGGAGTTCCGGGGAATTTCGACGCTGATGTTTTTGAGGTTGTGCTGGCGCGCGCCCCGGATTACCAGTTTGGTCAGGCCCATGAGACGAAATCGCTCCCTCCACAGGAGCCTTAGCGCTCAGTAGGTACACTAAGCCCAAGATAACTTCTCACAATAGCAGGGCCTAAATAAGAGGGTCAAGGAGATCACATCGACCATCGACCCCATCGACGCCCATCGAGGGTTGGGGGTAACACGAATGTCGGTACCCCCATCAATAGGACTCAAACTCCTTGGCAACAAGATTTACCTTGACAAGGATCCTCCTTCACTCTATAATACATGTACTTTGATTTTTTGTTTTATCTTAGAAACACTATCTAAAGGAGATGGAAATGGAGGCAAAAAACGTAAAGGAAGTAGAATTAGAATTTAGCCGTAAGTTGGATAACGCCTTAGCGGACATCTTGCAAGACCTCGGTTACTCTCTGCCACGATCCCATCAAGTCAAGGCTTCTTTGCTGGATTCAAATGGTCGGAAGAAACGCAGCAATGCCGCAGCCGATAATTGGTCGCCGGTGATGGGACGAATTGAAATCCGTTTTGAGCCTGTAGTGCCAGAACAAGAGGAATTGAATTCCCCGATATCGAAGACAGCCGCGAAAGAGTCTCCCGCGAAGGCCGAGAAATTGTCCAAGGGCATAGCTGGTTTGCTTCCCGCCGAGGCAGATTTGTTGAAAGCCTTGGATCGGGCTGAAGCGAGGCCGGGTTGGAACTTTGTTCCACTGAAGAAATTCCGTGATGAGATTTTGCCGCAGGAACATCTCCCATCGTTGGCCAACACTGATGTACATCACCGCAGCGTGCTTGAGTCGGTGATCAACAAGAAATTCGTCCTCGTCGGCAAGGTGCCGAATCCTAAGTCTCCGCAATTCCCGGTAACAACAATTCGATTGAACAGACTGATGCCCGAAGTCAAAGCCGTTCTAGGGCAGAATGGCAGTTCCGACTTGGATTTTCACCCTGTCGAGATCTCCGGCGAACCCTTGTCCGCAACGATTCTCCGTGATAGGCGCTAGGAATTGGCCTTTTACTTCCTGGAGACCAGCGCGCTCGTCAAGCTATACGTCCGTGAATCGGGAACCGAGCGCGTGTTGGCTCTGGCAAACCGCACAACAGAAAACCGCTTGGCCATCCTTGCGCTGACTCAAGTGGAACTCCGGTCAGCCGTGCGCAGAAGGGAGCGAAATGGAGAGATTCCACCGCTCGTTGCAACACAATTGCTCGAAACATTTAAGCGGCACCTGGAGACAAGATTTGTTTCCCAAATGATCAACGACTTCATCCTGGATGTGGCATCCGCGCTTGTCGACCGTCATGCGCTACGCGCGTACGACGCGGTTCAATTGGCCGGATATGTGGCATTGCGGGGTTCGACGGGAACTGAGGTGCCCGTCTTCGTATGTTCCGACCACGCACTTCTTGAAGCGGCCCGCCTGGAAGGAATCCCGATTTTGGATCCGTCCTCGGGACCCTAAATTGGAGTCCAGAAGAGGTGTGTGGCATAAACATCTCTTCCACGCGGGAACTTCAACTGACTCTGCTATGGACTCTGATATACATTGAAGAACGCAAGTAACAAGCCAATCCGCGGAACACGCGGAAATGCGTTGGACGACCTCGGTTTTTCACCGGAACAAGCGACAACCTTGAAGTTCAAGGCCGAGCCATACAGGCAATTCCGAGAGTTGCAAAAAAGTATTCGCAGAAGAAATTGCAAATCATCCTCGGGGAGCCTCAGCCGCGCGCGAGCGAACTGCTGAATGGAAAGATCGCGAACAAGAGCGTTAGCAAGTTGCTTTCTTGCGCCGGACGTCTAGGCATCGAGCAAAGGCCAAATTCGTGTACGTGCAATGAGGTCCTTGAGAAAGAGCTCGCGCTGGCCGACTGATTTTCCGGCCGTTCAACAACTCCTTGCCCGAAGCTTTCGGGGCACCGGCTGTCTACATTCCGGCATAGGTTTGGCGGCGGAGGAATTGGCCGACGCCAGGGCGGCCGACGAATTTGCCGGCGTCGATGACGGCGCGGCCGCGGGAAAAGACGGTCTTGGGGGCACCCTTGATCTGGATGCCCTCGAACATGGAATAGTCCACGCGCATGTGGTGGGTCTTGGCGCTGATGACTTCTTCGTGGTTGGGATCGAAGATGACGAGGTCGGCGTCGGAGCCAACGGCGATGGTGCCTTTGCGCGGATAGAGGCCAAAGAGTTTTGCGGGCGCGGTTGCGACGAGTTGGACGAAACGGTTCGGTGAAAAATGCTTGCCGTGGACTCCACCCGTATACACAAGGCTTAAGCGGTGCTCGATGCCGGGGCCGCCGTTGGGAATTTTTGTGAAGTCGTCCTTGCCGAGCTCTTTTTGCTCCTTAAAGCAGAAGGGGCAGTGATCGGTGGAGACGACTTGCAGAGTGTCTTTGGCAAGGCCCTGCCAGAGCTTTTCCTGGTGCCACTTTTCGCGGAGCGGCGGAGTGAAAACGTACTTGGCGCCTTCAAATCCGGGCGCGTCCATATTTTCCAGCGAGAGATACAAGTATTGCGGACACGTCTCGGCGTAGGCGGGCAGGCCGCGGTCGCGGGCTTCGCGGACTTTTTCGAGCGCTTCGTTGCAGGAGAGGTGGACGATGTAGACGGGCGCGCCGGCCATTTCCGCGAGGGCAATGGCGCGCGAAGTGGCTTCGGCTTCGGCGGTGGTGGGGCGCGTGAGCGCGTGATACTTCGGCGCGCGTTTTCCTTCGGCGAGCGCCTGCTGGACGATCACGTCGATGGCGCCGCCGTTTTCGGCGTGCATGCAGATGAGGCCGCTGTGTTTCGCGGCCTGGCGCATGGCCTTGAAGATCGTCGCGTCATCGAGCATAAAGACGCCGGGATAAGCCATGAATAGCTTGAAACTGGTGACGCCTTCGCGGATGAGCTGGCCCATCTCTTCGAGTTGCGCGGAGCCGAGATCGGTGATGATGCAGTGGAAAGCGTAATCGGTGACGGCTTTGTCGTGGGCTTTCTTCATCCAAGTGTCGAAGGCCTTGCGGAGGGTTTGGCCTTTGTACTGGATGGCGAAGTCGATGAGCGTGGTAGTGCCGCCGAAGGCGGCGGCGATGGTGCCGGTCTCGAAATCGTCGGCGCTGGTGGTGCCGCCGAAGGGCATGTCGAGGTGCGTGTGGACGTCGATGCCGCCGGGAATGATGAGCATGCCGGTGGCGTCGAGGATGCGCGTGGCGTTTTCGGTGGGAAGCCGGTCGGCGATGGCAGTGACTTTGTCGCCGTTGATGCCCACGTCGGCGAGGGAAGTGTCGGTGGCGGTTACGACCGTGCCGTTACGGATTACGGTGTCAAAGCGCATTGCTGCTCCTCAGGGCCGATTTTCGGCGACGCGCAAGCGGATGTAAGAGGCCAAACAGCCCCCCCAGGGGGGGGCTTGTAAGTGTGGCATCTAAAGGACTTAGATTGCAAAAAATTTGTGCAATTTTAGGGGCATTTTTGAGAGCGGAATGGGGGCTGCGGAAGACCGCAGGCGCAGCCACATATGTACCTGGAAGATAGTGCACCATAGGAGTATCGGTTTGACAAGAGGGCTTTGCGAGCCGAGCGGGGGGCATCGGGAGACGAGGATGGAACGGATGGTTTGGGCTGAGGCCACGCATGTCAGTGCTTGTAGCGCGGCAAGATTTTGTGCTCGTAGACGTCCAAAGTTCTCTCTTCGTCGCCGGACATCAGGTAGATATTGAATTGGGTGACGCCGACTTTGCGGAGGCGGTCGAGCTTCTTGCGATGCTCGTCGATGGGCCCGATCAGGCAGAAACGGTCGACGACTTCGTCGCTGACGAATTGGGCGTTGTCACTGCCGACTTCGCAGTGATGGAGATAGTCGTACTTGCCGCGGTCTTTTACAAAGGAAGTCAGCGCGGGTGGCAGTTCTTCGGGCTTGTATTTGGAGATGAGGTCCATCACGTGATTGGAAACCAGGGCGGGAAACCAGCGGACGTGTTCGCGCGCGGTTTTCAGGTCGTCGGAGGCCCAGACGGGCGCGGCAGCCATTACTTCGATCTTGCTGAAGTCGCGGCCAGCCTCCTTTGCGCCTTCGCGCACGAAGCCGAGGCACCAGGCGATCAAGTCCGGGTCGGCAAACTGGAGAATCACGCCGTCGCCGATGCGCCCGGCGGTGCGGAGGGCCTTGGGGCCGTAGCCGGCGACCCACACGCGGGGAACTTCGCCATTGGTCCAAGGAAATTTTGTGGGGACGCCATCGAGATCGACCGTTTTGCCGGCGTTCAAGTTGCGGAAGATGCGGACGAATTCTTCGAGGTTTTCGAGCGTGGTGGGTTTTTTCCCCAGCACGCGGCGGGAGCTGTCGCCGCGGCCGATGCCCAGTTCCATGCGCCCCTGCGAGGCCAGATTGAGGGTGGCGAACAGGCTGGCGGAAACGGTGACATCGCGCACCGCAGGATTTGTGACGCAGGTACCCAGGCGCATTTTTTTCGTATTGGCGGCCATGAGCGTCAGCAGCGGAAACGGTTCCTTCCAGATGACGTGGGAATCGAAGATCCAGCCGAAGGAGAATCCGGAGATTTCGGCCTGGCGTGTAAGATTCAGAATCCGGCCGATGGCGATGTCCGGTTTGATGGTGATGCCGAAGTCCATGGAAGATGATCCTCCTCAGTCCGCGGGCTGGGCGACAACCGCAACGCGATTCATCAAGATGAAGTATGCGAGAAAGCTGACCAGAAAGCCCACGAACCACGCGTAGTCGTACAGGACGCGGAGCGGCGGAACCACCAGGCCAACGAAAGCGACACCGGCACCGGCCGCCAGCGCCCCAATGGCCGTCCAATTGAAACCGCGCGAGTATTCGTATTGGCCATGGCGCTGATAAAGATCCTCGACGAGGAGGAATTTCTTGCGCACGACGAAATAATCGCAGATGAGTACGCCGGCGATGGGGCCGAGAAAACCGGAGTAGCCGACGAGCCAGCCGAAAATGTAACTTCCGTAGTCCGCCATCAGTTTCCACGGTTGCATGACCATGCCCATGGCACAGGTAATCAGGCCGCCGGTGCGGAAGCTGATGCGGCGCGGAGAAAGATTCGAGAAATCGTTGGCGGGAGAGACGACGTTGGCGGCGACGTTCACGTTGAGAGTGGCCATGAGCAACGCGATCATCGCCAGAACTACCGCCCAGGGATTGCCGAGGCGCGCGAGGACGGCAACGGGATTCCACAGGGCCTCGCCAAAAATGATCAGGGTGGCGGAGGTGACGGCGATGCCGATGAAAGAATAGAAAGTCATCGTCGCGGGGAGGCCGAGGGCCTGGCCGACGATTTGATCGCGCTGGCTGTGAGCATAGCGGGTAAAATCCGGAATGTTCAATGAGACGGTGGCCCAGAAGCCGACCACGCCGGTGAGCGACGGGATGAAAAAGCGGAAGAATTCAGCGAAGCTCCGAAATTTTGAGGGCGTCGCCAGCATCGGGCCGAAGCCGCCTGCTTTGCTGCGCGCCCAAAGAAGAAGAGCAAGTCCGATGAGGAGCAAAAACGGAGCGGAGATGCCTTGCATCAAGCGAATGGTTTCAATGCCGCGCAGAATCACCAGCACATTGAGCAGCCAGAAAAAGAAAAAGCAGACCGCCGGGCCGGAATGAAAATTCGCCCAACCGGGGGCAAGCGCCACGATCATGACGTTGATGGCTTCGCCGCCGATCCAGGTTTGAATGCCAAACCAGCCGCAAGCGACTAGGGCGCGCAGAATGGCGGGAACGTTTGCGCCGAGAACGCCGAAGGATGCGCGAGCAAAGACGGGAAACGGGATGCCGTATCGCGCACCGGCATGCGCGTTCAGCAGCATGGGAATGAGCACCAGGACGTTACCGAGAAAAACGGTAAAGAGCGCCTGCTTCCAGTTCATGCCGCCGGCGATCATTCCGCTGGCGAGCATGTAGGTGGGGATGTTCACGCTCATGGAAATCCAGAGAGCGGCGTAGTTGTAGGTGCGCCAGGTGCGGCGCTCGCTCGCGACCGGAGCAAGGTCTTTGTTGTAGAGCGAACTGCTTTCGATGGTTTCGGCGCGAAGCAATTTAGTTGGCCGCCTCGGAATTTTCTCCGGCGCGAGTGCGCGTGATTTCTCCGTAGGATTCCGGGCGGCGGTCACGGTAGAACTGCCAGGTGTCGCGCACTTTCTGAATTTCATCGAGATTCAATTCCGCGACGAGGAGTTCATCTTTGTCGCGACTGGCCTGCTTCACGATTTTCCCGCGTGGATCGCAGAAATAGCTCTTGCCGTAGAATTCGCCGATTTTCCAGGGATGCTCGGTGCCGACGCGGTTGATGGCGGCGACGAAATAGGCATTGGCGACGGCATGGGCGGGCTGTTCGAGCTCCCAAAGGTATTCGGAGAGGCCGGCGACGGTGGCGGAAGGGTTGTAGACGATTTCCGCGCCGTTGAGCCCGAGGATGCGCGCGCCTTCCGGGAAGTGGCGGTCGTAGCAGATGTACACGCCGACGCGGGCATAACGAGTCTGGAAGACGGGGTAGCCGGCGTTTCCCGGCGTGAAGTAAAACTTCTCCCAAAAGCCCGGGTGACAGTGGGGAATGTGGTGCTTGCGGTATTTGCCGAGATAGCGGCCGTCGGCGTCGATGACCGCGGCGGTGTTGAAGTAGACGCCGGTCATTTCGACTTCGTAGACCGGGACGACGAGGACCATCTGGTATTTTTTGGCGAGCTTCTGCATGGCCGTGACGGTGGGGCCGCTGGGGACTTTTTCTGTCAGTTCGTACCAGCGAGTTTGTTGTTCGGCGCAGAAGTACGGGCCGTAAAAGAGCTCTTGCAGTCCGAGGATCTGCACCTTTTGCTTGGCCGCGGCGGCGATCAAGTGTTCGTGCTTGGCGATCATTTTCTTTTTGATCTCGGTGAGCGAGAACTTTTCCGGAGACCACTCACATTGGGCCTGAATCAGGCCACAGCGAACGATACGGGCCATGCCACACCTCCCCCGAGCAAACGCAGGCGAAAAGTCTACTCCGTGCGCGTTTGGCCCACAAGGTTTCGGCCCCCGAATGCGCCATTTCGTTGATGTTGGCGAACCGATAGAATGAATGCAACAAACCGCTGGTGGATTGACCCTCTGGATCGAGGGCACTACTATCGACGGCAAACGAAAATCCGTCAGGAGCCCCAACGTGGAAAAAACAGGCAAAGGCGCAATCACACTGCTGTGGGCCTTCGGCTTACTGCTACTGTTCAATGGCAAAGTCTCGAGCGAACAAGAGCATGGGACCCACGGACCGAAAGGTTCGCTCGGAACCGTCGAGTTTCCGGTGTCGTGCAGCGCCGGAGCACAAGAATCGTTCACGCGCGGCGTGGCGCTGTTGCATTCGTTCACGTACGAAGAATCCGAGGAAGCGTTCCGCGATGCCGCGGCAAGAGATCCCCATTGCGCCATGGCGCATTGGGGGCTGGCCATGACGGAATACCACCAGCTATGGGAGCCTTACCCCGGGCCGGCGGAATTGCAACGCGGCTCCGCCGAGATTCAGAGGGCGCGCGAATTGAAGCCGGGAACGCCGCGCGAAAAGGATTACGCCGAGGCACTGGGCGTTTTCTATGACGGTTGGGAGCAGCGCAGCCACGCGGCCCGCGCCGTGGCGTATCGAGATGCAATGCGCGGAGTGCACGAGCGAAATCCGAAGGATCAGGAAGCGGCGATCTTCTACGCGCTGGCGCTGGTGGCGACGGCGGCGCCGGAAGACAAGACGTATGGCAACCAACGAAAAGCAGCGGCCATCCTCGAGCCGGTATTTGCGGCGCATCCCGATCATCCGGGAGTGGCGCACTACCTGATCCATACCCATGACAATCCGGCGCTCGCGCCGCAGGGGCTGGCGGCCGCACGGGCCTATTCCAAGATTGCACCGGGTCTCCCGCACGCATTGCACATGCCGTCGCACATTTTCACCCGGCTGGGACTCTGGGAGGATTCGATCGCATCGAACATCGCCGCCGTTGCGGCGGCCCAAAAACATAGCGACCAGGGCGAAGAGTTTCACGCGCTGGATTATCTGGCCTATGCTTACCTGCAACTGGGCCGGAATGCCGAGGCCGAGAAGATCAAAGAGCACCTCCCCGCACCGGGCAACGTGAAACCGTCGTTCGCGTTCAAGATCAACTATGCAACAGCCGCGATTCGGGCGCGCTGCGCGCTGGAACAGCAACACTGGACGGAAGCCGAAAGCCTGGTTGCAGACCCAGGAGTGGAGCCGCAGGTGGCGGCAATTTCGCATTGGGCGGCTGCTCTGGGTGCCGCGCACACGGGAAACCTGCAGGCGGCACGGCGAGAGGCAGAAGCGGTGCGCAGGCTTTCCGGGGAATTGCAGGACAAAGGAGACCCGTACTGGGCGGAACAAGTGGCGATCCAAGGCGAGGAAGCCGGGGGATGGCTGGCGCTCGCGGAACATCGAACCTACGATGCGCTACGCTTGCTGCGAATGGCCGCGGACCATGAAGATGCCGCTGAAAAGCATCCCGTGACGCCCGGGGCGGTCCGGCCCGCCCGGGAACTGCTCGGTGATCTGCTCATGGAGCTGCACCAGCCGAAAGAAGCCCTTGTGGCGTACCAGAAGGTGCTGGCGGTGGCACCGGGGAGACGAAACGCAGTAGGAGGGGCAGCCGAGGCCACTCGAATGGCCGGTATATCCAGCAAACGGCACGAGATACGCGGAATTCCTCCTGCCGATGGAGCAATCGAATCTGGGCCTATGGCCCCCCGGGTCCCGCCAGAGGGCAGGTAAATTTTCGGGGGAGGTAGAGCTTTTTTACTTGGAATTCGTTCAGCAGTTCATTGAAAATAAACACTTTAGAATTGGCCTGGGGCTTGCACTTCTTGTGGCCGTGGGGGGGGCGAACCGAGGATCCCTTTAGGGGATTGAGGGCTGGGCCGGTTCGCTACTCCCCCTTTTTTATTTCGCCCCGACATGTGACCTGGCATTTCCTGCGGAAGGTCACCGAATCTCCCCAAACCACCAAAATAATACGAAATTGTGCCCGCCTGAAATTAGGAATTTGAACTTAGAGGGCAAAAATAATAGGAGTGCGCCGTACAAGGTGCCGAATCCATTATGAACTTATTCACAGAGTCGCGCACGGTTTTGATGAATAGAGACACCCAGCGATCCTCGTTTGGTGGCATCATGAGCCTAGATCGACCCGAAAAGGAGAAGAAATGAAAAGGTTCTCCCTGGTTACGGCACTCGCTCTGATCGCGCTGGCACTGGTTCCAGCCAAAGCGCAGGCCCCTGGCGACACGTTCGCGCTCATCTGGAATGGAACAGGCCCCGACATCGGCAGCGATCACTCGTTGCTCGAAGACGTCACGGCGCTGGACGACAGCGGCAATTCAATTCACGGCACGCAGATCGATGTGACGGCGCTGTACGATAAGCCCGCCGATCAATGGTCGGAGGGCGTCACGTGCGTCAACGGGTCCATGATTGAGCTGAGTTACTTCCTCATGGATGGCTCGGTTGAATCGCTGGCGCTGCCATTGAGGTGCGCGGGGAGTGGCACGGGCATGTCTGGCACGTTCAGCGGCGAGGACAACTCTGGCAGAACGGTCAGTGGCAGCGTCACCGTTCTATTGAAGTTGGAATGCCACCGTGAATGCTGGCGTAACGCCAAAAGCGTGTCCGTCAGTGTGAGCTATCCGGAGCAGTAACCAACCGCCAAAAGATTACGCGTGATAGCAGGTGTTGGCGGAGGCCAAACGGCTTTCGTGCGGACGCGTGTCGTAGTCAGCCAGGGTTAGGGCCAGCATGATGGCGAGCCAAAAAACCGAACAGACAATGACGAGCTGAGTGCGCTTGAGACTGTAGCGGGCGTGCATGAAGTAGAGAACAACGAGGGTAGCCTTGATCGTGGCGATGGCGAGAGCAATGACAATATTGAATTTACCAAAATTCTGGAAAGCGGCCCAAATGGTGATGGCGGTGCCGAGCATCAAGGACACGAAGATGACGATGTAAACTATTGGCGAAACGATGTGCTTGGACACGCGCGACTCTCCCAAACTCTCCTACCGGTGCCTGTCAATCAGATATAACAACGGGAACAAATAGATCCACACAATATCGACGAAGTGCCAGTACAAACCCACGATTTCAACGGGGTTGTTGTACTGCGGCGTGAAGCGGCCGCGGAAAGAACCCCTGATGAGCCAAATGAGCAGGCCTGCGCCGACGATCATGTGCAGGGCGTGCAGGCCGGTCATGCCGAAATACAGAGAGAAATAAAGCTGGGCATGCGCGTTGATGTCCGGGTCGTGCGCGAAAGCCTCTTCGACTTCCTTCTTTTCCAAAGCCAATTCCTTTGGATCATCGCCGGGCATGGGATGCGTCGGATGGTACTTCATGTCAAAGCCGCGGCCAGGAACGAGGTGGTGGTCGAACTTCTGCTTGTATTCGATAGCTTTGACGCCAAGAAAGACGGTGCCGAGGCCAAGCGTGGCGATCAGGAAAATACCGACCAATTTCTTTTTGCCGACTTGGGCAGACCATACCGCCATGGCCATGGTCAGACTGCTCATGATCAGCACAACGGTGTTGCCGCCGCCCAAGGTGATGTCAAGAGTATTGCTACCGATGCCGAAAGCGGTGCTGAACGCGCTGCGATTGATGGTGTAAGTGAGGAACAGGCCGCCGAAGAACAGGACTTCGGTCACCAGGAAAATCCACATGCCGAGCGTGGCGGTTTCTTTCTGCTGCTCGAGCGTTTGAAATTGTCCGTACAGATCGCCGGTGCGGTGCACTCGGTGCTCCTCTTCCTAAGTCAATCTTTGGTCTGGCTTCGGCGGCGAGCAGAGGACGGACTAAAGTCCGTTCCTACAGCCGAGAACACAACCGCCTAATCATCTCCGTGAGCCGGCGCGAGCGGCTTTGCGCCCGCCGCAAGTCCAAGATCCGGCCGGTTCTGGTAGTCGTACGGCTCCCAGGTAACTTCCGGCGTGACGTGGAAATTTTCCGTGGGCGGCGGCGAATCCGTTTTCCACTCCAGCCCCGTGGCCGGCCAAGGATTCTGCCCGGCAACCTTGCCATAGCGCATGGACCAGGTCAGGTACAGCATCGGCAGCAGATAGCCCAGCGCAAGAATCGAGGCGCCCGCCGTGGACAACACGTTAAGCACCTGGAATTCCGGAGGATAGGTGTGATAGCGGCGCGGCATGCCGAGATAGCCAAGAATGAATTGCGGGAAGAAGGTCAGGTTGAAACCGATGAAGAGAACCACCGCGGCTGCCCGCGAGAGAGATTCCGGGTAGAGCCTGCCGGTAATCTTCGGCCACCAGAAATGCAGGCCGCCGACATAACCCATAACGGCGCCGCCCACCATGATGTAGTGGAAATGGGCGACCACGAAGTAGGTATCGTGAATGTGAATGTCCAAGCCCAGGCAGGCGAGGAAGAGTCCCGTGAGGCCGCCGATCACAAACAAGCCAATGAAGCCGAGCGCATAAATCATGGGCGGGTCCCAAGAGATCGAGCCTTTGTAGAGTGTCGAAGTCCAATTAAAAACTTTTACCGCCGAGGGAATCGCCACCAGGTAGCTGAGGAACGAAAAAGTGAGGGCGGCGTAGGTGGACTCGCCGGTAACAAACATGTGGTGCGCCCAAACCAGGAAGCCGATAACCGCGATGGCGATGCTTGAGCCGGCGATGAAGGCGTATCCGAAGATGGGTTTGCGCGCAAACGTCGGAATGATTTCACTGACCACGCCCATCGCAGGAAGAATCATGATGTACACGGCGGGATGCGAATAGAACCAGAAGAGATGCTGAAAGAGTATGGGGTCGCCGCCGAGAGCTGGATTGAAAAAGCCCAGGTGAAATATGCGTTCAAGGCCGACAAGCAGCAGCGTGATGGCGACGACGGGCGTACCGAGAATCATCACCAAGCTGGTGGCGTAGTGGGCCCAGGCGAAGAGCGGCAGGCGGAACCAGGTCATCCCCGGGGCGCGCATGGTGTGGATGGTGACGATAAAGTTGAGACCAGTGAGAATGGAGGAGAACCCGTTGATGAAGATGCCGATGACCGCCGGCGTGACCGCGGAATTGGAATACACGCTGCTGAGCGGGGTGTAAAACGTCCAGCCGGTGTCCAACCCGCCGGTGCCAAACGAATACAGAACGAAGGAACCACCGAGGATGTAGATGTACCAACTGAGAAGATTGACCTTCGGAAAGGCCAGATCCTTCGCGCCGATCATCAAGGGAATCAGGAAATTGCCAAGGACGGCAGGAATCGAGGGGATCAGGAAAAAGAAGATCATGGCCACGCCGTGCATGGTGAAGAGCTTGTTGTAAGTTTCCGGCGTGACGAGCGCCCCAGTGGGCGTCAGGAGATGGATGCGAATCATGGTGGCGAGGACGCCGCCGATGAAAAAGAAAACAGTAACCGAGGCGAGGTACAGCAAGGCGATGCGTTTGTGATCGGTGGTGAGCAGCCACGAACGGATGCCCGAGCCGTAGGTAGCGTTCAAATAATGTGTATCCGGCAATTCGTTGTCTGGCGCTGGCGGCGTGTTGCTCATAACTTATTTGTTCCCCGTAGGCGGCGCAATCCCGGCGCCCTTCGCTGGGATTGGCTGCGACTGCAGCGACTTGATGTAGGCGGTGAGAGCGAAAATCTGCTCCTCCGTCAGCTGCCCCTGGAACGAGGGCATTAACGGCAGATACCTGGCTACAATTTTTGCGTTTGGCTGAAGAATGGATTCGCGGATATAGGCATCGTCGGCGGTGACGGTGGAGCCATCCGCAAGGAGAACTTGCGCGCCATACACGCCGTTGAGGGAGGGAGAACGTCCCGTCCCATCAGGGACATGACAAGTGATGCAAGCCTTTTCCGCAAAGAGTTTTTCGCCCGCAACGACAGGATTGGCGTTCCCGCCCGATGATCCAGAAAGCCACGCGGCGTAGTCGGTTGGCTCCATGACGGTAACCCAGCCGGCCATCAGCGCATGGTTCGTGCCGCAGTACTGTGAACAAAAGAAGTGGTAGCGTCCGGGCTTCGTGGGACGGAACCACATCGTATTGTAGTGGCCCGGCACCACGTCCATTTTCACGCGGAACGCGGGAACGAAGAAGTCGTGAATCACGTCCTCGCTGGCGAGGACCAGCCGGACATTGCGGCCCACGGGTACGTGCAATTCATTGATTTCCTTAATTCCGTTGGGCTGCTGCGCCTTCCACATCCACTGTTTGGCGATCACGTAAACATCCAGCGTGTCCTGCGGCGTGTGGCGATAATCAACATAGACGACCGCACCCCAGCCGAACATGGCCATCGCCAGAATCAGCGGAACGATAATCCACGCGGCCTCGAGCCGCGAATCTCCGTGGAAGGCAATACCGACGGCATTCGGTTGTTTGCGGTGGAATTTAAAGAAGAAAATGACGATCACCACAGTGATGGCAGCCGCAAAGAACACGCAGATGGCGGTGATGAAGAGCATCAGCGCGTCCACCTGCGGCGCGAAGTTGGAAGCTTGTTCCGGATAAAATGGCAATTGCGACTGCACGGCTTAGTGGGCTCCTCGATCCAGACCCCTGGAAAGCGGCTGGCGCAAATTCCGGGCCGCCGCCAAAGTTTCGCGGCGGCGCGAAATCAAAATTCCTCCGACAATCGAGAGAATGGTCAAAACCCCGCCCAGGCGGATAATCTTGAGAATCGAAGCGCTGTAAGTGGCGGCCGCGGGGTCGTAGTGATAGCAATACAGCAAAACGTGATCGATGGGCGTGCCGATCTTTCCCGCGGAGGCATCCACGAGTCCGAGGCGCATGTCGCGGCCGGGATATTCGACGCCGTAAAAGTAGCGCGAGATGTGGCCGTCCGGCGTAAGAAGCAGCACGCCGCTGGCGTGCGCGAAGAGATTGTTCTGCGCATCGAAAGAGAAACGAAAGTTTGCGGCTTTGGCCGCGGCTTCAATGGATTCCTTCGAGCCGGTGAGGAAATGCCAGCCGGAATCCGTTTCCGGGCGGCGGAAATGAAGCAGCGCCTTCTTTTTCTTTTCTGCAGCCATTTCCGGCGTCTCGCGCGAATCGAAGCTCACGAAAACAACTTCATAGTCGCGCCCGGGATTGAACGAGAGCATGCGCAGTACGCCGACGACGCCCTGCTCGACCTGATCGCAAAGCATCGGGCAGTTGTAATAGACGAATGCGAGGACCACCGGCTTTGGCCCGAAATACTCGCGGAGCTGAACGCTGCGGCCGGTTTCGTCGCGGAAGGCCAGGTCCAGCGGCATTGGCCCGTTGAGCGGCGGCTCGAATCCCACGTTTTGCAAAGCCGCGGGCATGGTCGCAGCCGCCGGGCCGACGTTGCCGGGGATGGTCTGGGCGTGCAGAGAGCACGTCCCCAGCAAGAGCACGGCCATCCCGGCGATATGGGGGGAGGCTTTCTTCATCTCGTTACTTTTTCTTCTCCGCCTGTACCGGCGCGGCGGACAAACCTTTTTCGGCGATGATCTTCATGGCGTCCTTGACGGGAATCTGGGCGATGCCGCCGGATTTGTCGATCCACTCCAGCTTTTCATTGGCCTCGGCGTCCTCCTGATTCTTCTTGCGCAGATCAGCCTGCGGATCGGATTCGTGGCCAGGCACACCCTGCAGCCGTGGCTCCGGCGGCATCATTCGATAATCCTTCCCAAGAGCTGCACGGGACGGCGGAGGAGGCGTATCGAACGAAGACATAAAGTTGGTCGTGAAGCGGAGGATGTAAACGCAAATCAGCAAGGAAGCCACGACCGCCGCGCCCAAGGCAAATAGATACCCATATATGGTGCTGGCCTGGATGTCGCGCTCTTCGAACGAGACGTCCGTGTGGCGCGGCTCCTGGCCCGTGTTGTGGGACTCAGTGCTCATGGCGCTCAATGGCCTCCGCAAGTTTCGGATCGCCGAGGGGGAGAAGCGGCTGTTGCTTCAGATTGAAAGCGAAAAGGCCGAGCCACAATCCCCCGAGCGCGATGGGCAAAACAACGTCCAGCCAGGTAGGTACGGCACGCGAAGTGAATTCCGGGCGTGTCATCCAGAATAGATCCACGAGACGCATGAAGATGAGCCATATGGCGATCTTCGGGAGCACTCTCTCATTGCGCTTCACATCCTGCGAAAGGAGCAGGAAAAAAGGCACGAAGAAATGGAACACTAGCACGATCACCGCGACGACGCCCCAACCGCCGTACAGCCGCGTGCGATAGAAGCTGATCTCTTCCGGCTGGTTCCCGGACCAGATGATCAGGAGCTGCGAGAAATCGAAATACGCCCAGAGCATCACGAAAGCAAGGAGCAATTTTCCCAAATCGTGAAGATGGCGCTTCTGCAGGACGATGGCGAAAGGCCCGGTGCGCGCCAGGAGCACGACGACGGCGATCATGAGCGACATCGAGGAGATCAACTGTCCCGCGACGAACAGGAAACCGTAAATGGTGGAGGCCCAGTGAGGCGACAGCGACATCACCCAGTCGATGGCCGCAAAGGTCATCACAAAAACGTAAAGAATGATGCCTGGGCCGGCCAGCATCTTGAAGCGCAGGCGCACGGTGCGGTCTTCGCGGTTGGCGTCCTGTTGCTTCGACAAACTATTGAAGATGAACATCAGCAAAAGCCAGACGACAAAATAGATAACCGCGCGCACCTGGAAGCGCCCGCTGGTCAGATAAGTCTGCTGAAACTGCGAGAGCGGCGCTTTCTGTAATTCATCCGGACTGAGCCAGGCGCGGTAGAGGTGCTTCATTCCGAAAAACAGGATGGGAAGAAAAAACGCGGCGATCAGCGGCAGTGTGCGAGTGGCCGCTTCCAGCGGACGGCGGATGATGATGCCCCAGTGGCCGCTCGTCAGATGCTGCAACATCACGAGGCCAAGCGAGCCCACGGTCAAGCCGAGAATCAGCAGGAAACTCATCAAGTAGGACTGATAGAAATCCCCGGGTTTGAGCACGGCGCCAAGAATAGAAATCAGCAGGGCTGCGCCACCGATGAGTAGCGCCCGTTGTTGAAGGCGGCCGACGCTCTCCGGCGCTTGAAATTCCTGCGCAGCCATTAGAAGCTGCCTCCTGCCGAATCTTTCGTGCTGCCGGTTTCCGGCTTCTGGTCGCCGCCCGGTTTTGCGCCGGACGGGCCGCTTTGATTCAGCTTCTCGCGGAGCTCCGCGGGCAGATCGGCGGCGTTCGCGTTGCGGCTGAGCTGCAGCGCGCGGATATACGCGACGATCGCCCAGCGATCGCGCGGGGGAATCTGCGCCGAGTAACCTAGCATCTGTCCGAAACCGTTGGTCACCACGTCGTAGATATAACCGTTGGTTGTCTGGCGAAGACGGTCTTGATGATAGCTGGGTGGACGCTTCATGCCGCGCATGGCCACCATGCCGTTGCCATCGCCCTGCAGACCGTGGCACGGAGTGCAGAAAATCCCGTAACGCCCTTCACCGCGTTCGAGAAGCTCGAGGTTCACAGGCAACGGGAAATTGTTCGATTCCTTCGGCACGAAGAGTTCGTCGTTGGCAAATGAACCGCGCGCCACGGTATTTTCGACGAGCGGGCGCCCCGAACGGCCATCCTCGAAGAATGGTGAAGGCGAAAGCGGCTTATTCTTCGGCTGGTTGGCCATGTCCTGCCGGAGATAGTCGCAACCGGTGCCGAAAACCAGGCAAACAGCGGCACAAGCGGCGACGAGGCAGCCCGAGGTGCTAATCATCCGACACCTCGGAAACGTGATGAGCATGGAGGCTCTGCAAGAAGCGCGCGGTGTCCGCCAGATGAAACTTCGGGTCGCGGGACTCGATGCAAACAAAGAAACGGTCCGACGATGCATGCGAGAAGCGATGCACGTTGAAAACCGGATGGTGCGGCTGGGGCAGTCCATTCAAGGCGAGCATACCGAAAACAGCGGCGAGCGATGCGCCGAGAATCGTCACCTCAAAGGTGACGGGAATGAAAGCCGGCCAGCTATTGAGCGGGCGGCCGCCAATGTTCATCGGATAAGTGATGGCCGCCGCCCAGTACTGAAAACAAAAACCGCCCAGGCCCCCGGCGAGGCCGCCGAGCAGAGTAATGGCCGGCACGAGGTTGCGCTTTAGGCCGAGCGCTTGGGAAAGACCTTCGACGGGAAAGGGAGCGTAGGCATCGAGACGGCGATAGCCTGCCTCGCGGACTTTTTCCACGGCATGAATGAGGTCCTCGGGTGTCCCAAACTCACCCATCACGCCGTAGATATGGGAGCGGTGCAGCATTATTTATCGTCCTCAGAGGTCTCTGCAACCAGTTCGCGCATTTCCGCGATGGAAATTGCCGGGAGAACGCGCACGAAAAGGAAGAGCAGGGTGACGAACATGCCGATGGTACCGATGAACGTGGCCCAATCCCAGAAGGTCGGACTGTAGCGGCCCCAGGCGGAAGGCACGAAGTCGCGGGTCAGGCTGATGACCACAATGACGAAGCGCTCCAGCCACATGCCGATATTCACGACGATGGACATGATGAAGAGAGTGGCGACGTTGTGCCGCACCTTGTAGGACCAGAGGATTTGCGGCAGCAGGATGTTGCAGAGAATCAGCGCGTAGTAAAACGGTGCGTAAGGGCCATGCAGGCGCTGCTGGACGAGGAAAACGTCAAACTTGTTCCCACTGTAAGAGGACATGAAAAATTCAAAGAAGTAGCCGTAGGCGACGATCAGCCCAGTGGCCAGCATGACCTTGGCCATGTTGTCCAAGTGGCGCATGGTGATGAAGTCTTCGAGACCATAAACTTTGCGCAGCGGAATCGCGATGGTCAAAACCATGGCGAAGCCGGAATAGATGGCGCCGGCGACGAAATAGGGGGGGAAGATCGTGGTGTGCCAGCCGGGAACGATGGAGACGGAAAAGTCGAAGCTGATCACCGAATGTACGCTGAGCACGAGCGGCGTTGCCAGGCCCGCCAGCAAGAGGTACGCCGACTGGTAGCGGTGCCAGTGACGCGCGGAACCGCGCCAGCCCATCGACAGCATGCCGTAAATAATCTTCATGGGTTTCTGGACCGAGCGATCGCGAAGAGTCGCCAGGTCCGGGATGAGACCCACGAACCAAAACATCAGCGAAACCGTGCCGTAGGTGGAAACCGCAAACACATCCCAAATCAGCGGGCTGCGGAACTGCGGCCAGAGTCCCATGGTGCTGGGGTACGGGAACATGTAAAACGCCATCCACGGCCGGCCGGTGTGGATCAGCGGGAAAATGCCAGCGCAGGCAACGGCGAAGAGCGTCATCGCTTCCGCAAATCGGTTGATGGAGGTGCGCCACTTCTGATTCAACAGAAACAAAATGGCGGAGATTAAAGTGCCGGCGTGACCAATGCCGATCCACCACACGAAATTGACGATGGCAAATCCCCAACCGATGGGGATGTTGATGCCCCAGATACCGACGCCCTTGATGACCAGCCAGCCGATTGCGACGGTCATCAATCCCATGAGGCTGAAGGCAATCGAAAAGCCAACGAACCAGCCGAGAGAAGTCGGACGCGTGAGAACGATCGCGCTGATCTTGTCCGTGACCGACCCGAAGGTATACCCCGGTCCGATCACCGGGGTCAGCCGGCCGATTTCGGGAGAATCGAATGGGGGTTGCCCGGCGCTCATGCCGACTCCAATTCCGGATTCGGGTTGCGCACCGCAGCGAGATACGTGGTGCGCGGCCGCGAATTCAGTTCGCCGAGGAGCGAGTAATTCCGCTGCTGCGCTTTCAACTTCGCGACGCGGCTGTTCTTGTCATTGGCATTGCCAAAGACGATCGCTTCGGTTGGGCAGGCCTGTTCGCACGCCGTGACGATCGCGCCGTCGCGGATCGGAGCGTTCAATTTTTCCGCTTCGATGCGCGCGTTGTTGATGCGCTGCACACAATAGGTACACTTTTCCATGACCCCGCGGCTGCGCACGGTGACTTCGGGATTGCGCAAGAGCTTGAGTTGCGGCGTCTCCCAATCCTGGAAGCGCAAGAAGTTGAAGCGGCGCACTTTGTAAGGGCAGTTGTTCGAGCAGTAGCGCGTCCCGATGCACCGGTTGTAGGTCATGTCGTTGAGGCCTTCGGCGCTGTGCGCCGTGGCGCCGACAGGACAGACCTGCTCGCAGGGTGCGTTCTCGCACTGCTGGCACGGCACCGGCTGGAAAAATGTTGGCGGATTGAAGAGCGATTCATCGTAGCTGGATGGATCATTCGTCGCGGATTTGGCCTTCTCGTAATAGCGGTCGATGCGGATCCAGTGCATTTCGCGGCCGCGCATTACCTGGTCTTTGCCGACCACGGGGATGTTGTTCTCCGACTGGCAGGCGACCACGCAAGCGTTGCAGCCGTTGCATTTGTTCAAATCGATGGCCATCGCCCACTTGTCGCGCTGATAAGGGAATTCCGCCTCGCCCTTGTAAAGTGAGAGTTCCTTCGGCGGCAGTTCCGCGTGCTCGTTGGCAAAATTCGGATTCTTGCGGTACTCCTCGAGCGTGCCGGTGGCCAGAATTTGCCGGCCTTCCATGCTGAAGTGATACTGCGTGCAGGCGAGCGGATAGTCTTCGCCGGTTTTTTTGATCGCGCTGCTAGGGGCTGCGGCAGTCCAGAGCGAGTCGGAAGTGCGCACGGCGTAGGCGTTGAAACCCTTATTCGTTCCGGTGTAGCCCGCCCGCTTGCGGCCGTATCCTAGCGGAAGGACCACGACGCCATCAGCCTGACCGGGAAGTCTCCACGCGGCAGCGGTGACTTTGCTGTTCGAGAGCGCAATGTCGATGACGTTCGAATAAATCTTGCCGTGCTCGCCGCCACGCCAGGCGACGTTGTGCGCCAATTGCAGCTTCTCCGCCGTCTTCGGACTGATCAGCGCGGCATTGTCCCAGGTGAGCTTGGTGACCGGCTTCGGCAATTCCTGCAGCCAGCCGTTATTGGCAAAGCGCCCGTCGTAGACGCAAGGATCGGGGCGGAAGATAAATTCAATGTCATCCGCGGTCGTGGTTTTTGCGGCGGCCAGGCTGGCAACGCTGAATTTCAGACTGGCGCTGGCGGGCGCGAACACCGAACCCGCCACGAGGCCATCGTTCAACGTTTTCCGCCAGAATTTTTCGAAATCGGCGGAGGGATTCGCGGCCTTTAGGCGGTCGCGCAGCACCTCGTAATCCGAGACTCCCGGTTTGTCGCCGAAAGCGGCGAGCGCTTCGCGCGCGGAATGGGTGTGATAGAGCGGCGCGATCAGCGGCTGAATCACGCTGAGGGTACCGTCGAAAGCGCGCGCATCGCCCCAGGTTTCCAGGTAGTGCGATTCGGCGACGTGCCAGTCGCAGAGTTCGGAAGTCTCGTCAAAATGCGAGCTGACGTGAATGGTATTCTTGACGGGCTTCCGATTTTTCTTCCCGTCGAATTTGATCTTGGACGCGAAATCGAAATCGTGCGGCGCGTCATAGACTGGATTGCCCCCGAGAATCAGCAGCGTCTCGACTTTGCCGGCATCGATATCGGCACACAGCTCGCGCAGCGATTCGAGGTGATTCGCAGGATGCGCTTCCACAGGTTCTGTGTAGTAAAGCGTTGTCTCAACGTTGCCGAGCGTGGCGTTGATGGCATGCGCCAGCGCATGAACTTCCGCAGGCTGCTGTTCGCCCGCCACGACGAGTGATGCGCCTTTGTGTTTCTGGAGATCTTTGGCGACGGCGTCGAGCCACTTTTCCGCTTCAGGGGGAATCGCTGCGGAGCCGCCCAGCCCGAGCTTCGCTGCCAACGCACGCGCGAAGAGCTCCACTTCAGAAGCCCGCAAAGGCAATCGATGATCCGCAGTCGCGCCGGTGATGCTGGGGGTTGGCTCGACGACATAGAGCCGATTCATTTTCATTTCCGGAAATATTTGATCGGCCAGTGGGTTGGGCCTGGGCGTCTCGCTCAACAAGCGGCGGCGCGAGAATTCCCTCGCGTAGCGGATGTGTCCCGGGCCGCTGCCCAGGAAATCGGAATCGAGCGAAAGGATGACGTCAGCCTTCTCCGGGCGGTAAACGGTGTTGAGGTAGCTGCCAAAAGCGAGCTTGGCACCCTCGCGCGTGCCGTCGCCGACAGCCGGCTCCCACTGGTGCCACTTGGCCTGCGGAAAAAGCGTCAGCAGCGATTGAATCTGAGCGGCCAGCGCCGGCGAAGTGACAATTCCGGTCAGGATGCGGAAACCCGCGCTGTTGGAGGCTTTCATCTCCGCCGCGATGGCCTGCGCGCTGTCTACAAACAACGACCAGGTCTGGATTTCTCCGAACTTCGTCACCGTTTGCGCGCGATCCGGATCGTAAAGATTCAGGACCGAAGCCTGCGCGAAGACGTTCGTCGCGCCAAGGCTGGACGGATGGTCGGGGTTGCCTTCGATTTTCGTCGGCCGCCCTTCGTGGCTCTCCACCAGCAAGCCGATCGCATCCGCGCCAAACGGCATTACCGTGGCATAAAACTGCGGCTTGCCGAGAACCATCCCTTCGGGCTGCTTGACGTACGGCACGACGTACTGCTCGGGCGTACGGCCGCAGCCGGAAAGGCCCGCAAAGGCCAGCGATGCCGCCATCAGTTTCAGGAAATCGCGCCGGTCGACGGAGTCGTCCCATTCCGAAGGCGCCTGGCGCGGGAATTCGCGATGCAGCAACTCCGCAAATTGCGGATCCCCGGCGAGTTCCTCGAGCGTGCGCCAATACTGCTTGCCGGTTTTCGATTGGAGCCTGGCTCGCACCGCGGCCAAATCCATCGGGCTTTCGTGCAGCTTCGCATCTCCGGCCGGATCGTTACGATCGTGCCGGCCGTCGGTGTGTTCGTGTTGTTTGTGCTCGCGCATGCCGTCCATTAGCGATGACAGGTCGAGCAGCTCGTCAGCTCGGCCGTGGTCCGAATCTCGTACTCTTCCCTCAGCTTGGCGCCGATTTCCGCCTGATTATCCGGAGCCTTCCAGTCCATATTGAAAACCTGATCTTTGGGGCGGAGAACCTGCTCGGGGTTGCGATGGCACTCCACGCACCATTGCATCAGCAACGTGTTGGCCTGGAACACCAGCGGCATCTGGTTGATCTGCCCGTGGCACGACGAGCAGCCCACGCCCTTGTTGACATGAATGCTGTGATTGAAATAGACGAAATCGGCCAGGCGGTGAACTTTGACCCACTCGAGGGATTTATCGCTGCGATAACTCTCGCGGATCGGCTCGAGGTAGGCGGCAGTATTGAAAAGCACCGAATGGCAATTCATGCAGGTCTTCGTCGGCGGGATGCCGGCAACGGCGGAAGTTTCCACGCCGGTATGACAGTAGCGGCAGTCGATGCCGTCATCGCCCACGTGATGCTTGTGGCTGAATTGCACCGGCTGTTCCCGCGTCACGTTCTGCCGCGTCATGTAGGGCGAACGCGCCACCGCGAGGACGGCCACAAGCGCCACTCCGACCAAAAAAAGGGTCGAAAACACACTGAATCGCGCGATGAAATTCGTACTGCGATGAAAAATCTGGGCCATGTCTCTTCAGCACTTTGCGGCGGAGCGCGCCGGAAGGGAGCTGCGGTCAGGGCGTCCCACGAGTTAACCGGAAAGTGCAAACCCGGGTCATGCTTGACGCGATAGTGTCCATCAAAACATTCTGGAATGCAACCTTCGGGCCCCGCTATTTTCAAATGATTTCCTGCAACTTCCTCGGCAAACTTTGCGGCCCCTTCAAAACATTCAAACAATTGCTCCACTCACGCGTTTGAACCGGAACGATGACCGAGCTATGGACGAATAGATGGCTATCCGTTGCCACTTCCCCGTCCATCCGCACCCGTCCATTTTCACGGATTCAGATGCATCCGCGAATGAAGAAGTTCAAACTTTTTTCACTGCATTTTTGACCGGGGCATTTGCCAAGGGCAGGGACGTGGTATCTTAGAGAGACCCATCGCCGCTCTTTTTGCGGCGGAGCTTACCTATCATGGGTAACCGTGCTTCGCCAGGCCAAACCGGTGGCGAAGACAGCCCGCTGGGGCGTGGTCCAACTGGTAGGACACCTCACTGTTAATGAGGACGGTGAAGGTTCGAATCCTTCCGCCCCAGCCAATTTTCCCCTCTGGAAAGAGTGCTATTGGCGGCGTCGGCTGTTTTCATACCGATTGCGCTACCTTTGTCTGCAGGCCGATTCAGCCGGCTAGATTCCGGCCGTCCGCGCCACGAGGGTCGACCTAGTGATGGCCATGCGTCACAAATAGCAGATGAGTTATCTCCAGCGAATAACTGAGCCTCTCAGTCTAATCTTGTTCATCGTCTCGCTCGTCGCCTCGCGCACGCATCGCGTGTCTTGACACGTAATCCGCCACAGCTCTGCCCAGCCCATTTGCGCGCACGCAGCTGGTTCGGAAGTGAATGCCGCCAAAGACGCGCGCATCGGCGATTTCCGCTATTGCGTCCGAGAAGTTCGAATACGACCGAGTGCCCGAACGTACCTCGGAAGTGACGGTAAACGCTGTGTTCTCTCCAAACGCGGCGGCAAGGATGAAAGCCGCCGCTCCACTCAGCGAGGAATGAGCTGACGGATACTCGGGATGCGCAGGCGTGCCGGTCAAAGAGTTCAGCAATGGCTCCCAGAGCGGGTCGGCATCCGCGGGGGTGAGACCCGCTCGGATGGCGGTGATCGGCCGCCAGAATACGTAGCGGTACTTGACATCCCAGCATGCAATAAGCGCGTCGGAAAGCGTGACATTCAACAACGCAAATAAGTGCGCATTCTCGGTGAGGGTCAGCCCGCGCGCTGCCGCAATCTGCGCGGCAATGCGGTTCCAGGCAAGCGGAGTATTCAATGCCCAAAACAACGCGAATTCCGTTTGATCCGAAGTGCGCGTTAAGCTGGAGAGAATGCCCATAGACTTCACTTCGTTGAAATCTGCAGTGTACTCGGCGCTGTTGAGGGCTACGGGCGGCGGCAAGCGGAACTGCGATGGTCGCCTGAGTACCCAGGGCGTCATGGTGGCGATCTGCGGTGTTGCGCCAAAAGCGTTAGCCGGCGGGGTGGGGCGCCAAACGCCGATGGCTGGCGTTCCGACCACACCCTGCGCGCCGATGAACGGCGGCGGCGTGGGCGCGAACCCGTCGGTCAGCCGCGAGGCCCAGATGGCATCCGCAACCGTTTGCCCCCAGGCGACACCCGCCGCAATGGATTCGGCTTTTTCTGTCGACGCGAGCGCCGCGAGCGCCGCATTCAACCGAGTAGTGAGCATCCCGCTCTGCGCCGGATATAGATGCATAAGAATTGCGTAGGCCGCCTCAATCGCCGCTGCGCGCTGCGATGCGTTATGCGGCGCGTCCGGTTTTACTTGCAACGGGCGGAAGCGCGGGTCGATGCCGTTGACGGCGTCGAATACCGAGGCCGATACCAGTGCGACTACGCGGCTGGTCACATTCGGCGGGGTACCCGCCGCAAGCACCGTGGTGTTCATGACGTCGATCCACTCCAGCACCGGGTCTGGCGTCGCAGCAGACAATGGTAGGGGACTAGTAGCAAGCAGTGCCACAATCAGCATCAGCGTCGCGCTGCGAATAGTTGCGCCGACACCTGGCAGGCGAAGCAGCAGAAAAATGCCTAGGTAAGACCTGGGTATATTGCAAATCATGTGTCCTCCTGGGTGGACGGAGGCAGCGTGTTACGAGCTGGCGGACAGTCGGCGATGACCTGGCAATCGCACGTCAGCAGGGAAGCGCTACCGTGGGGAACCAACTCGTCGGTAGCAGAGGCGAGTTTGCTTGCCTTTGTATGCCCTTCTGCTGCGCAAGTCAAATGAATTTCTTGCTATTCCCGCGCCCCGGTGGAACCTCCGAAGCGCTGTCCCCCGACTTCTCGGACGGGTATTTGTCGCGTGAACCATGGACTTGTTGCATCGCAGATGGGAAGTGAGGCTCCCATTGACGAGAGCCGTTTCCTAAGGCGTAGCTCAGTTCCTCAAAGGCGGCGAGGCACGCAAGGGGGGAACTGCCTTTTCAAAAAGTAGTTCTGCGTACACTAGAGATGCGATGGTTTAAAATCGCTTACACCCCGACCAGCGTAAATTGTTGGAAACAACTGGATAGACTCTATCTTAGAGGGTTTAGAAGGGGCAGCGGTCAATTTTCGAATCCTTCCGCCCCAGGCAATTTTCTTTGGCCATAAGCTCAACCGGACGCCGCTAATCCCGCGCTATCGGCAAACCCGCTTCCAGCCAGCCTTTCCAACCGCCGTCCATCGATTCGACGTTGTTGTAGCCCATCTTCTGCAGATTCTCCGCCACCAGCGCGGAACGGAATCCGCCGCCGCAATACAGGACGAGCTTTAGATTCGCGTCGGGGACTCGTTGCTCAATGTCGCGCTCGATGATGCCTCGGCCCAGGTGCACGGCGCCGGGAAGATGTCCCTTCGCCCATTCGTTGTCCTCGCGAACATCCACGAGCAGAAGCTTTTCACCTGCGTCGGTGCGGCGCTTCACGTCCGCGACATTTGTTTCTTTGATCTTTTTTTTCGCTTCGTTCACCAATTTCAGAAATTGCGCCGCGTGGGCCATCCGAAAACTCCTTCCACAAATGAACTGGAGGTGAGAATAACACAGGCAGGACGGCGCCCATTGGACTTACCTGGCGGTCGTTCAGGCTCCGGGCCTGCCGGTCAAAGACGGCTCAGAGGGAACCCTGGGCTTTCTAATTCTGCGAACTTTCGCTCTTTGCCTTTTCTCCCGCGCCCTTCTTGGCAAAAGAGCGCACCAGGCTCACGAAGTTCCAGCGTACCTTTTCCGCCGTTCGCTCGCCTTCGCCTGGCATCTTGCCTTTACCGCTGCTGATAATCCAGAAGAGCTCGCCGTCGGTCATCTTCTCGAGGGAAGAAGCGTCGCGCCAGTCTCGGAGTTCGAGCTTCATGTCCGCAACCAGGTCACCCTTACCGTCGCCACCCTTGCCGTGACACATAGCGCAATTGTAGCCAAAGAGTTTGCGCGCTTCCGCCAATCCTTCTGGCGTTGGCGTGACAGGATTCTTTTTGGCGGCGTCTTCCGGCGTTATTTTGGGCTCTGTGGATCCCGGCTTCTCCTGGGTGGAATTCGGCTTGGCGTATGAAATCCCGAAGCTCGCGAGCAGAATCGCACCCAAGATAAGGAGCGTACGCATAGTTTCCTCCTGCCAGGATGGCCGGCCGAGCGAGTTTAGCTTACTATTGAGCGGATTCTACGCCTCGGGAATGCAGAAAGAAAGGATCAAAAAAAAAATGCGGGCGCACCGCCGAGCCGGAGAGAAGGGTTATTCCAGGTCGCGCCAGTTGGGGCCGGCGCCGATTTCGACGACGATGGGCACGGCCAGTTTGTGGACGCTTTCCATTTCTTCCTTAACTAATTTTCCCAGCTTGGCGCGCTCTTTTGTCGGAGCCTCAAAGAGCAGTTCGTCATGCACCTGCAGGATCATTTTAGATTCGAACTCTTCTTCCGCCAGCCGCCGGTCGATACTGATCATCGCCAGCTTGATCAGATCGGCGGCAGTGCCCTGCAACGGCGAATTGAGCGCGGTGCGCTCGGCAAAATTGCGCAGCTGCATCTGCGGCGAATTGATTTCAGGTATCGGGCGGATTCTGCCGAACAAAGTCTTCGCCACGCCGGTCTTGCGCGTCTCGGCAAGAATATTGTCCAGGTACTCCTTCACGCCCCGGTACCGCGTGAAATACGCGTTGATGAATTTCGCGGCCTCTTTCTGGTCGATGCCCAATTGCTGTGCGAGCCCGAAGGGCGAAAGGCCGTAAATGATGCCGAAATTGATGGTCTTGGCGGCACGGCGGTGCTCCGCGGTCTGCGCCAGCGGCCCCACGCCGAAGACTTCCTGCGCCGTCCGCGCGTGGATGTCCTCACCGTTGCGGAAAGCTTCGACGAGCACAGGATCTTTCGAAAAATGCGCCATGATGCGCAGCTCAATCTGCGAGTAGTCCGCGGACAGCAGTATCTTTCCTTTTCCGGCGACGAAAGCGGCGCGTATCTCGCGCCCCAGCTCGCTGCGGATCGGAATATTCTGCAAATTGGGATCGCTCGAACTGAGCCGGCCCGTGGCCGTGCCGGTCTGTGAAAAGCTGGTGTGCAATCGCCCGGTTACAGGATGGATCAGTTTCGGAAGCGCGTCCACATACGTCGATTTGAGCTTGGCAATTTCCCGATATTCGATAATCTTCGCAGGAAGTGGATGCTGCGCGGACAATTCTTCGAGAATGTCGGCGGCAGTAGATCTCGCTTTTGCTTTTCCGCGCCGGGCGTTGGGCTGAAGATTCAGTTTGTCAAAAAGAATTTCGGCGAGCTGCGTCGGCGAGTTGACGTTGAATTCCGATCCCGCAAGCTTCCAGATCTCCTTTTCCAGGCGGCGGATTTCCTTCTCCATCGTGTGCGACATCTTGCCGAGCTCTTGGGGATCGACGCGGATGCCAATCCGCTCGATGTCCGCAAGCACCGGCGCGAGCGGCAGGTCCATTTTTTTATAAACGTCTTCGAGTTGTTGCTCCTGGACTTGCGCGTGGAGCGCTGGCGCAAGCCGCTGCAGATAATCGGCGCGCTCGCCGGGACCGCCGCCCATCATCACGTTGAACTGCCGCATCACCACATCGGCGAAGTTGTGATTCGCGGTCGTGGGCCGCAGAAGATACGAATAAAGCTGCGTCGCGTGGCGAATATTCGCCGCGCCGCCCGCAAGCAGTTCGAAAAGTTTTGGGTCGTGCACGATTTTTGGCTGTTTGGGATCGGCGAGCAGCGGCGCGAGGGCATTCAACGCCTCCCCCTTTTCGTCGAACCACACCGAGCGTCCTTCGCCGGGCTTCGAGGAAACCTCGATCGAAGCAATGCGTGTCCCGAATCCTTCCGTTTCGCGCTCCCCCGCCTCCAGGTTCAGCCAGACCGCCACCGGCTGTTTCGCGGGGAGTTTCGCCAGATACTCGCTGAACTCGGCGACGCTGGCGAACTGCGCGTAATCCGCCTTCACAGCCGGTTCTGCATCCGCCGGCGCCGACGACGCCACCGCTTCCGCACCCAGTTCTCTGAGCAAGGAATTGAACCCGAGTTCGCGATAGAGCGCACCGAGGGCATTCACATCGGGCGGGCGGCGTTCCAGCGCCTGCAAGTCCAGTTGCAGAGGCACATCCGTGGCGATTGTCGCGAGCTGCTTCGACATCATCACTTGCTCGCGCTGTTGCTGGAGCGCTTCGCGATATCGCTTGTTGGAGACTTCGGCGGCATGATCCAGCGCGTTCTCCACGCTTCCGTATTTCTGAATCAGCTCGGTCGCGCCTTTTTCGCCGATGCCCTTCGCGCCGGGAATGTTGTCCACCGTGTCGCCGAGCAGCGCCATCAAATCAATCACCTTTTCTGGCGGAACACCGAGGATTTCCTTCACCTTTTCTGCGTCTACGATGATGTCCGCCTTCGCGCCGCCGGAGCCCGTACGCAGAGTTCGAACGCTCTTTCCAACCAGCTGCATCATGTCCTTGTCGTTGCTGACGATCAGCACCTCGAGCTGTTTCTTGGCGCCCTGCATGGCTAGCGCGCCGATAACATCGTCAGCCTCGTAACCCGCAAACTCCAGAACTGGCAGGTGCATTGCTTCGCAGAGCCTTCGAACGTAGGGAATCTGCACCGACAGATCATCCGGCATGGGCGGGCGTTGCGCTTTGTATTTCTCGAAAAGCTTGTCGCGAAACGTCGGCCCCTTGGTGTCGAAGACGATGCCCAGGTAGTCTGGCTGATAGTCCTTGATAATCCGCCGCAGAATGTTTGCAAAAAGAAACGGCACTTTCGTGGGAATGCCCGAGGGCGCGTTCATGCGGTTCATCGGCGCATAGAACGCGCGATAAATGTGCGCCATGGCATCGACAAGGAAGAGTTTCTTCGGAGCAGAAAGCATGCCGGCGAGTATAGCAAAGGATGAAGAAGGGACCGGAGGCGGATGACTGCTTCCGATGGCCGGTTTTGCTTCAGGTGATTCTTTTCGGATTTTTTAGCAGGTGGCGCCCAAATTGGTCGTTGAGTGCGGCGTGTCGGAAAGACACCATAGGCGAGAGGATTCCGCTCTTGCCTGACAACAAGTCACTGATCCGCAGATACTACTCTGAACTCTGGAATGCGCGGAGCACCACAGCTCTCGAAGAACTCATCTCTCCCGACATCGTTTTCCGCGGTTCGATCGGCACTGTCGTGAATGGCGTCGAAGAGTTCAAACAGTATGTGAGTAAAATCCGCGCCGCTTTTCCAGATTTTCACAATCACATCGAAGAGCTCATCGGCGAGGGCGATAAGATCGTCGCCCGCCTCACCTACACGGGCACTCATCGGGGAGAATTATTCGGTTTTTCCGGCACAGAAAGGAACATCACATATCAGGGCATTGCCATTTTGCAGTTTCGAGAAGCTAAGATCGTCTCTGGTTTCGTGCTTGGCGACACAGAAAGCCTGAAGCGCCAGATTGCTCAAACATGAAAACAAAGCCGCGCGGGGGATTTGCATCCCCGCACGGCTTTCAAGACAACTGTCAGTCTCTACTTTATTGCTTGTTGGGCTTGTTAGGTTCGGACTTCGGCTCGGATTTTGGTTCCGGCTTGCTCGCCCGAGGCTGCTTGGACGCGCCCTGTTCGCCGGCCTGAGCCTGCGAAACCAGGAGCATCCGCGTGCCGCTTTCCAGGTGCACGTTCTTCCCTGCGGAAGTGATCAGCGAACCCTCTGTGGCATTCGAGCCAGCCGTGCTCAGGTTCAGACCGTTCAGGCCAAAGACGCCTTGGCTGTTTGAAGTGAGTTGGCCCGCGGTGTTCAAGCCGCCGAGTGCTCCCTTCGAGGTACCGGCGATACTTCCGCCTGCGTTTGCCGCGGAGTTTACGGTTCCGCCCGCAACTCCTCCCACGTTAGCCGCCGTGTTTGTCACCGTGCCTGCGGCACCACCCGCGGTGGAAGTCACGCCGCCAAGTGCGCTGCGTCCGCCGGCCGTCCCTGATCCGGCTGCCGAAGCGCCCGTGCCACCCATCGTGTCCATGTCCGATCCAGCGGCCGACGCGCTACTCTGCGCCGAGGCAATCGCCTGGATTCCCGCGTTCAACGGAATCTCCTGGCCGTTTTTCAGGATGGCCTTGTCGAACACGATTCCCAGCGACGATTCCGATTCGCCCTTGCCGCGCGCCGAAGCCTGCGTCACGTGCCCGACAAGTTTCGAACCCTTGGGTATTACCGTTTTCCCTTCGGACTTAACCGCTTCCGTGCTGTGCGCGTTTACAGGATCACCCGGCTTGCACTTTTTCGAATCGATTGGCGAACTCAGCGCGGCGTTGAACGCCGTGCCAGTCGCCAGTGAACCGTTCGCCTGCCCGTTTTGCGCCGACGCCGAAGTTGACGCCGATGCATTGCCTGATGCTTGCGCTTGCGTCTGGCCCGCCTGCACTGATGCTTGGCTGCTGCTCTCTGCTCCCGCCTGCGCTCCCGTTTGCGATTGAGCTGCAGCACTTACCGAGAAAAGAGCCCCCACCGCGATTGCCAACCCTGTGCGATTCATGATCGTAACCTCCTTAAGATTGCTTTTGAAATGTGCGCTGGATTTTGCCCGTATACAGACGGGTATCGTCCGAACAATTTGATAATGGCAAGGCTTATGCCGTCGTGTAAAGTGATTGTTGTCTATTAGTTAACTGGCCAAGCGGGCGGCCAGAGCCCGGAGAAATGACGGGTACTACGCAGGATTTACAGGGTGGCGGCACTCCTCGCTAGGGCCCCAGGAACCAGCCTAGGCGATCCCCAGCGGCTTCGCCACTTCGGCCAAAATGTCTGCCGCGCGCAGCAGTTGCTCCCGCTTATGGGCCGCGCTCACGATGGCGCGCAGCCGCGCTTTGCCTTCCGCCACGATCGGGTAACCGACGGCAGGCGCGAAGACGCCGGCCTCGAAGAGTTTCTTCGAGAATTCGAACGCCTTGGCCGCCTCGCCCACGTGAATCGGAATAATCGGCGTCTCGCTGACCTTGAACTGAAAACCGCGCCTCTTCAATTCGCGCTTGAAAAACTTCGTATTGGCCCAGAGTTTCTTCACCAGCTTTTCGCCTTCCGGAGAATCGAGCAGCGCAAATGCCGCCTGGCAAGCCGCCGCCGTGGCCGGAGGGTGCGAAGTCGAAAAAAGAAAAGGCCGCGCGCGGAGATACAGAAAATCGATCAGGTCGCGCGTGCCGCAAACGTACCCGCCCATCGCGCCAATCGCTTTACTCAGCGTTCCCACCTGGATGTGTACGCGCCCGTGGCACTGGTGATGGTCCACGGTCCCCCGGCCGCCGCGCCCCAGCACGCCCGAAGCGTGGGCGTCGTCCACCATCATGATGCAGTTGTATTTCTCGGCGAGTTCGCACAGTTCCGGCAGCGGCGCGATATCGCCGTCCATCGAAAAAACGCCGTCCGTGATGATCAGCTTCTTCCCCGGAAAATTTGCGTTCTCTTGCAGGATGCGCTCGCAGTCCATCACATCCTTATGCTTGAAAACTTTGATGGTTGCTTTCGAAAGCCGCGCACCATCGATGATCGACGCGTGATTCAGCTCGTCGGAAATGATCAAGTCTTCCTTGCCAAGCACCGCAGACACGGCTCCCGCGTTGGCCGTAAAACCCGATTGAAACACCACGCAGGCTTCCACGTTCTTGAAGGCCGCGATCTGCTCCTCCAGCTCCATGTGCAGTCTCATCGTGCCGGCAATCGTTCGAACCGCTCCGGCGCCCACGCCGTACCTCTTCACCGCGTCTAGCGCCGCCTTGCGCAGCGCCTTGTTGGTGGTCAGCCCCAGGTAGTTATTCGAAGCGAGGTTGATCACCTCCCTCCCGTCGAATATGCACACCGGCTTCTGCTCGCCCTCGAGCACGCGCAGCTTCGGCGCCACGCCCTTTTCGCGCATCTCCTTCAGCTGGTCGGTAACGTACTGCAAAGGGTTCTGTTTCGATGTCATAGTTGCGGTTTCGGACATAATGGCGCTCCTGACGTGGATTCGGCTGGTGGAAGAACCATTTTGCGTCAGCTCGCGGCTGGGTGCAAACATTTTGAACGCAAACCAGAAAGGTCAATTCGCTCAGCGCGGCATGCCGTTCGGATACAGCAAGATCTTTCCAGCAAGTCCGCCCTGCAGCAGTGTGAAGGCGCTTTCGAATTTGTCCAGTGATGTCCG
The DNA here is from genome assembly GCA_035490055.1 of Candidatus Limnocylindria bacterium. Taxonomy (GTDB): domain Bacteria; phylum Acidobacteriota; class Terriglobia; order Acidiferrales; family UBA7541; genus Acidiferrum. Next base: position 48,999 of record DATHIB010000037.1, read on the forward strand.
CTCGCCGAACAGCGGCTCGAGATTCAGTCGCCCCGCCTTCAGCAGCGCCGTCATCTGCACCCATGTTTCGTACATTCGCCGCCCATAGATGCCTTGCACCGTGGCGCCTTTGAAAATCACGTCGTTCACTAGATCCAGCGGCACATTTTCCGTTGGAATCCCCAGCAACGAAGCGCGCCCGCCGGCTCGCAGCGCCTTGAAACCCTGCTGAATCGCGGTGGGATTCCCGGACATTTCGAACAGCGCATCGACTCCCGTGCCGCTCGTTTCCGCAAGAATTTTTGCAACCGCATCTTCCGCCGCGGGATTCAGCACCACGTCCGCGCCCATTCTCTTCGCCATCGCGCGCCGCTTCTCATTTGTTTCCGTCGCAAAAACCGTGGAGCTCCCGCAAGCCTTCGCCACCGCGATGGCCATCAACCCAATCGGCCCGCAGCCGGTAACCAAGACCGTCTGTCCTGCCACCGGCCCGGCCAGCACCGTGTGCACCGCATTGCCCAGCGGATCGAGAATCGCCCCGTAATGTTCGGGAATCGCCGCATCCAGCTTCCAGATATTCGATGCCGGAATCTTCACAAATTCAGCAAACGACCCGTCCTGATCGATCCCGATAATGCGCAGGTTCTGGCAAATATGCGCCTGCCCCAGCCGGCACTGACGACAATGTCCGCAATTCACGTGCATTTCCGCGCTGACAAAATCCCCCACCTTGACCGCGCGCACCTCGTCGCCCACGCGCTCGACCGTGCCGCAGAATTCATGCCCCAGCGTCACCGGCGGCTTGATGCGCCCCTGCGACCAGCGGTCCCACCCGTAAATGTGCAGGTCCGTCCCGCAGATCGAAGCCGTCTTCACGCGCACCAGCACGTCGGTCGGCCCGATCAAAGGCACCGCGACCGTATCCATCTGCAAGCCGCGGGCCGCCTGCATCTTCCGCAACGCCTTCATCGTCCCCGCCATCTACCTTGTCCCTCACGCAACGCGCAAACCCCGATGCTAGCACACCACATCCCATCGGTACCCGCAGGGGCACGATCCATCGTGCCGCTCTTCGCTCCTTCGACTACTTCACCTCTTCAATGACCCCAATCTTCTCCAGCGCCCTCAAATACTCCACCACCAACTCCAACGGCACCGGCCCATACTCCGCCGAAACCGCCTCGCGTATCTCCTGCGAATTTCGCTTCCCATCCGCAAAATTCAGCACCTCGTAGGCATACTCTTCCCCGCTGCCCCACAATCCCTCATAACTCAGCAACTTCGGCGTCGCTACTCCCGCCGCCTTGGCATGCTCCGCAAAATAATCAAACCCGAACACTGCCAGCGGCCCCTTCGGCTGCGGCTTGCGGCTATACTTCGATGATCCGTCTCTGTTCGGGGAAGCTGCAGGCTTCTTGTATCCCTCGCTTAATTTCAGCGGAATCGCGCCTTCGAATGCTATCTCTGAAACGGTAGTTGAATTTGGAACGATTTTCTTGATGGAATTGGCAATCCCAATTTCGGCATCCAAATACTGCCACGTCAGATTCTGGGCCTCTCCACCTGCAACCTGCTTTGCGCGAAGCTCGGTTTCGGTTCCACGCTGGAGGCGGAATGCCTCAGAAAAGCGAAGCACTCCTTTCGCCTTACTTTCATCCATCCCCGCCAAGAAATACCCGCTCGCCGCCCCGATAAACGCCGCCCTTTTCAACTTCGTCGGATCGATGTTCGCCGCTGTATCGAAATTCGTATGGATGTAGCGGTCCGGCCAGTCATTCAGATAAATCGCCGGTATCCCGAACGACGAATCCTGATACACATCGTGATCGCTCCCCATGGTGTAAGGCGAATACTCCGCTCGCAGAGGCTCTTTGCCTCCCTCGGGCGCAACAAACGGATAATCCGCCTTCCCCGTCGCCGCAAATTTGTACGACTCCTCATTCACAAACTCCGCAAACGCCCACGCTACATCGTGCACAAAACTCGGCAAGCTCATCGGCCCGCGTGTCACGTGGAACACCGCCTTCGTCTCCGGCCCTCCGCCCACCATGTCCATGTGCACCACCGTCTTGATCCGCTTCGCAAACTCCGGCTTCAGATTCAACAGCGCGACCGTCCCTTCAATTTCCGGCGGCCAGATAAACCGAATCGTCCGCGCCGGCCGCGCCAGCCTCCCTTCGTTGATCAGCTTCTGTAGCGTCCGGGCCACCTCCAGAATCGTCACGCACCCGCTCGCATTGTCGTTCGCCCCTGGACGCTGATGATCCAGGTGACAAGAAAACGCAATCTCCTCCTCCTTCAATTTCGGATCCGCCCCCGGAATCGTCGTTGTGACAACCTCATAATTCCCCACATGCTGACCCGCCTTCACCACCGCATGCAGACGAATCTTTTCTCCATGCGCCAGCCGCTCCCGCATAGCTCTCGCCGTCTTTAGCGACACCATGAACGCAAACGTCTTATTCGCCGAAAACGTCTCCAGATGTCCCCACCGAATGAGATTCTCATCCTCGCCCCACCAGGCCGTCTTCTGGTTCTGCGCATAACTCACAATTCCCACCGCCTCTAATTTTCCCACCGCCAAACCCTGAACTGCCCCAGGCTGCGCACTCACCAGCACAATCTTCCCCTTCACGTCCTTCCCCGCGTAGTCGCTCTCCTTCGTCCCCTCGCCCGCGTCCACCAAATCCGCCGTCACATCGGCGCTCTCACTGTCCTCCGCCAGTACGATCGGCTGTGCTTCGTAACTCGCCATCTTCTGCGCCGGCTGCCAGTTCCCGCTCTCGTTCTTGTCCTTAGCCTCCTTAACCTCCTTTACTTCCTTTACCTCCTTTACTTCCTTTACCTCCCATAGCTCTCCTACTTCCGCATCCCACCCCGGCCGCGACCTCTGCGTACCATAAAAAATCTTTCCGTCCGCCGGAAACTGCAGAATCGCCACGTCGCTCAACCCATACGCCCGCAACCGCTCCGCCACCAACTCCGCCGCCTCGTGAAATCCCCGCGACCCCCGCTGCCGGTGAAACCGCGCAATCCCCTCCAAATTCCACTTCGCCGTCTCCCCACTCAACTCATTCGCCAGCGCCGCCACGTCTTTCTCCGCCACCAGCGGCGGCTTCTGCGCCACCGCAGCGGCTGCGAGCGCCAAGGCTGCTCCCATCGAGGCCAGCCCAATCCGAACGAATGCCCTCATCCGCCCACCTCCACAAAAATCTCGCCAACAGTAGCATAGGTGGAACCTGCCCCGACTCGGTCGGGAGACTATGCACCGCCAACCACACCTCACCCGATCCGTTTGCCCAGGGAATAAGCCGCCATGGCGGCGGACCCTGTAGCGTGTACTGGGCGCCGTGCCGCCGTGGCTTCAGTGTCGGAGTCAGCTAGGAGGGGATCCGCGTAACCCGGCTTCGCCAAAGCAAAATCTCTTGGTATCACCAGATTTCAGATGCAGAACATCACTCGCGCAGCGCCTGCACCGGATCGGTCCGCGTGGCGCGCCACGCAGGCAAGAGACACGCTGCCAATGCGGCAATCGTCATCACCAGGAAAGCCGACCCGAACGCCAGCGGATCCCGCGGGCTCACGTTATACAAAAGATTTCCAAGCAGCCGCGTCAATCCAAGCGCCACCGCCGCACCCAGGGCCACGCCACCGGCCGTTAACGCCAACCCCCGCTTCATCACCAGCCGTAACAAATTGGACGCGCCGGCGCCGAGCGCCATGCGCAGCCCCAGTTCCCGCGCGCTTTGCGACACCGCATACGACATCACGCCATACAATCCGATCGCTGCAAGTAACAGCGCCAATCCGCCTAAGACCCCAACCAAGGTTAGCGCCACCTGCTGCGGCGATGTCGAGCGATCCACCTGCTCCTGCAGCGTGATCACTTCATAGAGCGCCAGGTCCGGGTCTAGTGCGTGCACCTCGCGCCCTAGCGCTGTCGCCATCGTCTCCGGGCTCAACGGGGTTCGGATATGCAGGTCCCCACCGCGTGAGAAATTCTGCCGTCGGGACACGTAGAAAAAAGGCATCGGCGCCTCCCGCACGCTCTGGTACTTGGAATCTTTGGCCACGCCGACCACCTGCATCCATCGGCCTTTGACCTGCAAGCGCTCGCCAATCGGATTCCTGTCGCGCCAATAGTGCGCCGCCATCGTTTCATTCACAACGGCGACCAGAGCGGCCTTCTCATCGTCTGCGCGCGTGAATTCGCGCCCGGACACCAAAGGGATGCTCATCGTCCGGAAATAGTCCGGCCCCACTTCGTTGTACTGCGCGGTGGGCTGCTCCTCAGGCGTGGGTTGATACCCGTCTACGGCAATCGGCGTCGAGGAAAAGCTCCCGTAGCTCAGCGGCGTCATTCGCGCGAACGCTGCTGACTCCACGCCCGGCAACGCCTTCACGCGATCCAGCAGTTCGTCCTGGAAATTCTGGGCTCGCTGCACATCGTAGCCCGCCGACACCAAATCGACGGCTGTGACCATCACCCCGCGTGTCGAGAAACCCGGGCTGGTATTTCGAATTCTCTGCAAGCTCTGCAGCAGCAGCCCGGCTCCGACCAGCAATAGGAAACTCAGCGACACTTGGACCACCACCAGCCCGGAGCGCACCCACGCTTTTCCAGCGCCCCCCACAACTCCCGCAGAATCGGATTTCAGCGCCCCGGCAAGATCGATCTTCCCGGTCTGCATTGCGGGCACCAGCCCGAGCAGCAGCGTCGCGATCACAGAAACTCCGGCGCTCAGCGCCAGCACGCGCCAATCGATCTCCCCCGGCAGATGCATGGCCACGCCTCCCCTGGCGGGGAACAGCAGCACCAGCGCGTGACGGCACCAGTGCGCCACCAGCAGTCCAGCGCCCGCGCCAATCGCCGACAGGATCACTCCTTCCGTGAAAAGTTGCTTCAACAACCGGCCGCGACCCGCCCCAATCGCCAGCCGCACCGTCATCTCATGCCGCCGCGCAAACGACCGGACCAGCAGCAGATTGCCGACGTTTGCGCAAGCAATAAGCAGCACAAAAACCACCACCGCGATCATGATTTCCAGCGTGGGCAGCAGCGTGCCCGCATTGTTGAACGGCGTTTGCCACAAAGGCCACAGCTGCGTGCCGCGCCCGCGGTTCGTCTCTGGATATTCAGCTTCCAATCTCTTCGCCGCCGCCGAGATCTCCGCCTGCGCCTGCGCTTGAGTCGCGCCTGGCTTCAGCCGCACGTAGGCTTCAATCCACCGCGCGCCACGGTCCTCCAATTTGTACCCGCCCGCTTCAAAGATTTCCTCCATCGACGCCGGCACCCAGAACTGCATCGCCCAGCCCACGAACGTCCCGTAAAATCCCTCTGGCTCAACCCCCACGATGGTGTGGATCACGCCGTTGAGCCGCTCGGTCTTCCCGATGATCTGCGGATCTCCCTTGTATTTTCCCTTCCATAGCTGGTAGCTGATTACTGTCACCGGATGCGCGTTCCGTCCCACGTCTTCGCCCGGCTCGAATCCCCGCCCGAGAATAGGATGCACCCCGATCGCATCAAAATAATTTGCGGATACGATGCTTCCGGTCATGCGCTCGGCCCGGTCACCGACGCTGAGCGTAGTCCCCATGATTTTGTTCACGATAAATGAGTCAATCAGCGTGCTACTCCTCTCTAAATCGAGGAGATCCGGCCAGGAAATACCCGTAGGGCCGGACTCCCCGCGCGCCGTTCCCGTCAAGGCCAGCAGTTGCTCCTGGTGGGATACCAGCGGGTACGGGCGAAACAAGATTCCCTCGACCCAGCTGAAGACCGCAGCATTCGCGCCGATGCCTAGAGTCAGGCAAAGGATCGCCAGGAGTGAAAATCCCGGACGGCGCCGAAGCATTCGAAGCCCGAAGCGCAGGTCTTGCAGCGTCGTCTCGATCATGGGCAGTCCCCTCTGGTCGCGGTAATTTTCTTTGGTTTGCTCGACCCCGCCGAAGCTTCTCAGCGCCTCGCGGCGCGCGTCCTCGGCGCTCATCCCTTTGCGCAGGTTCAATTCAATCGCCATCTCCAGGTGCGAGCGCAGTTCCTCGTCCAGGTCGTCTTCCAGACGGCGCCGCCGGAAGAGCGCCGCCATCCGTTGCAGGAGCGTGCGGAAAAATTCGCGCATAAGCTAACTCGCCCTCAGCACACGGTTAATCATCGCGGACATCCGCCCCCAGCTTTCCGCTTCCTCTTCGAGCTGCTTCCGTCCAGCCCGCGTCAACGAGTAATACTTCGCCCTGCGGTTATTCTCCGAAACGCCCCACTTGGACGCAATCCACCCGCGCTGCTCCAGCCGCAGCAACGCCGGATAAAGCGTCCCCTGGTTCAATTGCAGTAGGTCTAGGGAGGCTTGCTGGATGCGCATGGCCATCCCGAAGCCGTGCATCGGCCCCATGGAATCCAGCGTCTTCAGCACCAGCAAATCCAGCGTTCCCTGCAAGACTTCGGATTTGGAATTTGGCATACGCTCCTTTAGACGGTCAACAGGAGAAAACGCGAGCCTATCACATTCCTTTTGATCGTCAACAGGAGTTTTCAGGGAGTCAGCCCGGATTGCTCACAGGAAGTGGCGGGTTTTGACTTTTCCTTCTTCTACTTTCCCGCTCTGCACGGAAATGCACTTGCCAGCGCAATGGAGGCTATGTAACGCGTCGGCCGGTGCGCTTTCCCCGGATTGTCAGCGAGGTATTTCTTAATGACGCGAACGGTTTGAATAGTGGTCACTCCCTGCGGCACACAGGCCATCCTGTCCCTTTTCGGGACACTGAGCAGCTCTTCATGCACCAGGAAGCCATCGGCGAAGCCTTCCACCCAGCCGAGACACGTAGCATCACGTTCGATGCGGGCAGCGTCTCTGTTCCCTTCACTGTCTATGCTGGAACAAACTTCTAAGAAGTCGCGGCCAGACCTGCTGATATCCGGCTGCTCCGGTGTGCTCTTTGGGGCAGTGCTGACAGGCAAGCAAACAAGGAAGATACCAAGCAGTATAGGAACAAGAAGTAGGCGCATGGCAACCTCCCATCAGTCGCGCGATTCTACGTCTGATTCAGGATGTTATCAGCAGAGCGAAACTCCCGCCGAGCCCCGCGCTCCGTCTGTCATCCCGACCGTAGCGGAGGGATCTCTCTTCTCCCTTTGTAGCGGATGTGCTTGCCTTCGGCGCTCGCTAACCTTTCGCAGGTCCCTGTCCTGAAGTTTCCGCGCTGGTTCGTTTAAGGGCACGCGTATGCCACCACCCCGCGATTACCGCGACGAGCATCGCAACCAATCCGCCGATTGTTCCCAAGGCGCGCGCGTCGCCCATGCGCAGGATGGCGCCCGGCACAATGAACAGCAACACCGTTACCACGAAAGCGATCGCCATCCGCCCAAGAGTTTGCAATTTCTTGGGACTCTTAACAACCAGGTAAACCGCGGCCACCAACAGAAGAATTCCCAGCGGGCTGGGTACTGGCTGCGCTGCCTGCATAATGCACCTCGATCCTCGCGTGGACCTGCTTTCTCAATGGCCCACCGGTCTTAGCCACTCTTATCTCCTCATCGCCCGCCGCCGTCAAGAAACATCTCGAAACCCGGCCCTGCATTTGCAAGTGCCCAGAAAAATAATCTCCGTTTTCTTCTTGATATCTGATGTGCGAAAGCGACCAAGGGCGTGCCACTGGTCAGTTGTCAGGTATATAGATGATTGGCGTGTGGGGGGGTTGACTCTTCCTCGTTCCCTTTTCCCCGGATTATCCGCTATGCCGCTCCACGTCAGCCAAACCCCAGCCCGTCCGTCGACCGACTTCCTTGACTCCAGCCGGGCCACGGCTCCCTGCCACTCTTCTTTCGCAGTCCCCAATCCCATTTTGAAACGCGTTTACCTATCCGAAAGAATCCACGCATTGCCCATTTTGCAACCCCTTTGTTTTAATGGTCTTCCATCTAATGGGAGGGGCGTACTCCAGGGCGTACCCCCTGGCGCTCCTATTTTCCGGCCGCCACCCGCGCCGACGGCGAGGCATCCCGGCCGGCCGCATCCTCGCTTCGTTACTTCCTTACATCTTTGCTTCATTACTTCCATCTCTCCAGTACAATCGCTGCACTTCCATCGGGGTGAGAAATGAGTTTCAGCCAGCGTCTTCATGAGGTACGAACCGGCTTCGAGCGTCCCTTCTGGGTCGCCAACATTACGGAACTCTTTGAACGTCTTTCCTACTATGCCGCTTTCGCCTCGCTCGCTCGCTATCTTCATGAGACGCTCGCGTTTCCTACGGAGCGTGCTGCGGATCTCGCCGGCCTCTTCGGCGGCCTGGTCTGGTTTCTCGCCATCTTCGGCGGCGCCGTCGCCGATCGCCTGGGTTTTCGTCGCGCTCTTTCCCTCGCTTATCTCGTTCTGGCAGGATCCTATTTCCTCCTCGGCTCTCTCGGTGCCCCGTGGCTCGCCCCGGTCCGCAATGCAGTTCCTCTGGTCGTGCTTGTTACTGTGGTCTTGATGCTTCCCGCAGTCGGCATCGCCCTCGTCAAACCCTGCGTCGTCGGTACCACCGCTCGCGCCTCCAAGGAGAATGTTCGCTCCATCGGTTACTCCATCTACTACACGCTTGTGAACATCGGTGGTGCGCTCGGGCCCTTCGTCGCCTCCTGGGTCCACAAAAATCTCAGCGTTGAAAACGTATTCCGTGTTTCCGCCGCCAGCGTTTTCCTCATGTTTTTTGCCGTGCTCTTCTTCTTCAAGGAGCCAACCCGGTCCAACGAAAAACAGACCGCGCATCTTAGCGAGACCCTCCGCAATTTCGGAAGAGTCGTCGCCAACCCCAGATTCATGCTTTTTCTTCTGATTTTTTCGGGATTTTGGATTGTTTACTGGCAGGAATTCATCACTCTTCCCATCTACGTTCACGATTACATCGACCCCGCGGCGGACACCGAAAAAATGCTGGTCACCGGCCCTCTCGTTGTGATCGCCCTCACCGTCGCAGTCAGCGTCCTAACGCAGAAAATCGCCGCATTCCGCGCCGTCATCCTGGGCACGTTCATCGCTATGATCGCTTTTGCCATTCTTGCCATCCATCCCACTGTTTTCGCTGCCTACGCCACTCTGGTCGTCGTCGCCCTTGGCGAACTGACCCAGCAACCGCGGTACTACGACTACATTTCGCGCCTCGCCCCTGCCGGGCAGCAGGGCACCTACATGGGGTTCGCTTTCTTGCCGCTCGGCATCGGCGCTTTTCTCGCCGGGCGCATCGGCGGCAAGCTTCTCCACCACTTCGGCGAAGTGCAGCACCAACCGCAGCGCTTCTGGTGGGCGCTCACCGCCATCGGCCTCGCCACCACTCTCCTGTTGTGGATTTACGATCGCGTCGTCAAACCATCCGCGCAGGGGTCGTCGCCATGAATTTGCACGGTGCTGTCAGATTTTGGAGAGCTTTGTCTGGCTTTGACGTTTCAACTTGCAACTTTGCACCGCCGACGGTGAACTTCGCACCAGACACGCATCACCAGTCACTTCTTCCATTCACCATACTATCTCGGAGAATCATGACATATCTACAAGGGAGGTTTTTTTCTGAACTGAAAACTGATCATTGAAAACTGATTACCTTTTTCAATTCACCATGCGACGGAGCGAATCAAGAGCCTGGCGCGCCAGCGAATAGCGCGGCTCGATTTCCAGCGCTTCCTGGAAGCAGCGCGTGGCGTGGCTGTACATCTCTTTTCCCAGATACGCGCGGCCCAGGTTGTAATGCGGAAAGTGGCGCGGCTCGTAGCGGAGCGCTTCCGTGGCGCGCTCGAGCCATGGAATGGCTTCATCGAAGCGGCCCAACTCGATCAGATACGCGCCGATATCGTTATAGGGATTGCCGAATTCCGGATCGAGCTCAATGGCGCGCTTGCATTCCGCAATCGCTTCTTCCACGCGCCCCTGAAAATGATAGGTCCAGCCCAAGAAGGTATGGGCCTCGGCCGTGGGATGCAGCTCCAGGGACGATTGATAAAGCTCCACGGCGCGATCGTAATCGCCTTCCATCTGCGCCTGATAAGCGTCTTGGAGGACTTCCCACGCCCGCGTAAGGGTCTCCATGCTCATGGACACATAGTTAGCACACGGTTTTGCGAGGGTCAAAAGTACGAGAGTCCCGGCGTGCAGGAGCGCCACCTGTACCTTGTGACGGGTATGGAGTGGAAATTAGGACCGCAAATGGAGAGAATAGTTGGGTTCCAGCTTGGCTTCATCAATGAGCGATAACGACCAATTAGACGAGGGGGCATCGTGAAGCGGGATTATCTGGTTCTTGGGATGGTAACACTGGCTGTCGCCGGAGCACTCCTGGCGCAGGAGCAGCCAAGAAAAGCAGCGCTGAAAAACGCGACGAGTCACGATGCCGCTGGCTCCGCGGCGCGGGGCAAGGAAGTGTTCGATAAGAAATGTGCGATGTGCCATTTCGCGGACAGCGACGCGAAGAAGATCGGACCGGGACTCAAGGGAATTTCCAAGCGCAAGACTTTCACCGTGAACGGCAACAAAGTCACTACGGAATCCCTGACAACGTGGATCGAGAACGGCGACACCCTGATGCCCCCCATGAAGGAGGCGCTCGAGCCCGCCCAAATCAAAGACGTCGTCGCCTACGTTAAAACACTCTGACCTTTATTTCGCAGGCTCTTCGGCCGGCGTTTTTAGTCCTCAGTTTTCAGTATTGGCTTTCAGTTCTTAGCAACGGACCCGCGATGGGCGGGTCAAACAGGTGAGGAACAGGGCTTCCGTAACTAGCTGATAAAACATGGGTTAAAATTTGTTCCTCAAGAGTTGTTAGTTTTCTGAGAACATTTCTTGGGGTTGAGTTTTCGGTAAGCCGATTTTTAGTTGGCAATCTTGTTTTTGTTTTACTGAACACCGATCGCTGAAAACGGAACACTGGAAAGAGAAAAGCCCCCGAAAGCCTGATCGCTCAAGCTGCCGGGAGCCTAAACTCGAAGGAAACCGCGACTACTTCAGGACGGCGTCTTTAAACGCCTTCGACGGACGCAGGCGAACAACGGTCTTCGCCTTGATCTTGATCGCCTCGCCGGTCTGTGGGTTGCGGCCCATGCGCGCCTTGCGGTGCGCCTTCACAACGCGGCCGATCCCCGGTATCACGAATTTGCCCGCTGCGCCCTTGGCTTCCTTCACGGCGAGCTTGAACAGCTCTTCAAAGAAGAGAGCGGCGGTTTTCTTCGCTGTGCCGACTTTCTCGGCGATGTGTCCCACAACCTTGGTCTTGCTCAGTGGCTTGGCTGCCATCTAGTCTGCTTATCCTCCTGATTTTTCTTTCCACTCCGATACGATCGAAGCAGGCCGCGAGCTGACTACCCCCGATTTTCACCGAAAAAACTCGGGCCGCAGAGAACTATAGCCAAGGGAATCGCGGAACGCAAGGAAAAATCGCGAAAAAGGCTGAAAAAATGCAAATTTTTCGGGGGCGTATGGAAATCGCCTCTAAAAATGCGGTTCCTGGGTTTCGCGCTGGCCATTCGAACGAGCCTTCGAATGCGTGTATCGTGCTGACAGACGCGGCGAGGGGCGAATTTGCAAAGGCCGGGGGCGCCGCATGCGGGGAATCTGCAAGGGCCAACGGCGGCAACTAGCGGCGATTTAGAGAAAGGTTCAAAGAATCAAGGGGTTTCTGAGCGGAAAAAAAGGAGCGCGGCATGGTTCGGCTACGCTCACCACAAGCGCTGCACCTCTCCAGTGAGAATCCGCTTAGAGAGTAGCGAGATCCGCGTAGAAATGGGCAATGGCCTTGATGCCGCCGAAATAATTCTCCAGCGCGATGTGCTCATCGGGAGCGTGGGCGTTTTCGTCGGGCAGACCAAAGCCGATCAAAACGCACGGCACTTTGAAGGTGTCGTGCATTTGCGTTACGAAAGGAATGGAACCACCCTCGCGAATGAAAACAGCCTTCTTGCCGAAGCCCTTCTCCAGTGCGCTTTGCGCCTTCTTGAAAATCGGATCGTGGTACGAAGCCACCCACGGTTTTCCGGTGCTTAAGACTTCAAACTTGCAATGGACCGTTCTTGGGAGAAGCTTTCGAATGTGCTTCTCCACGAGTTTGGCGATCTTGTGCGGATCCTGCTTGGGTACCAGTCGCGTGGAGAATTTAGCAAAGGCTTTTGACGGGATGACGGTCTTGGCGCCCTCTCCCTGATAGCCACCCCAGATGCCGTTCAATTCGAACGTCGGCCGAGTCCAGAGCCGTTCGACGGTGGTAAAACCCTTCTCTCCGAAATAACCTGGTGCTCCGACCGCTTTCTCAAAATCCTTTTTCTTCCAAGGAAGGGCATTCAGGGATTTGCGCTCGGCTTTCGAAACCATCGCTACCCGGTCATAAAACGCCGGCACGGTGACCCGGAAATTCTTGTCGTGAAGTTTCGCGAACAGCTCCGTCAAGATGGTGAGCGGATTGGGGACAGCACCACCATATACACCGGAATGCAGATCGCGCTCCGGGCCGGTCAATTCGATCTGATAATAGTTCAGGCCGCGCAAACCGTAAGTGATGGAGGGAACGCCCTTGCCGAGCATGGAAGTGTCGGAAACGATGAGCGCATCGGCTTTCAGCTTTTCTTTGTTCTTTTGAACGTAATTCCAGAGGCTGACGCTGCCGACTTCCTCTTCGCCTTCAATCAAGATCTTTACATTGATGGGGAGTTTGCCGTTCACCTGCTGCAAGCATTCGAGCGCTTTCAGGTGGATGTGTACCTGGCCTTTGTCGTCGGCGGTGCCGCGTCCAAAGAGATTGCCGTTGCGCACGGTGGGTTCGAACGGCGGCGACGTCCATAGATTGAGAGGCTCGACGGGCTGCACATCGTAGTGCCCATAGAAGAGGATGGTTGGCTTGCCGGGAGCCTCCAAAGATTCCGCGTAGACGAGCGGGTGGAGACCTGTCGGGATGATCTCAACGTTCTTGAATCCAGCGGCACCGAGATTGCCGGCAACCCAGCGCGCGCCGCGTTCGATGTCCGGCTTGTGCTCGCTCTTGGCGCTGACGCTGGGGATGCGCAGAAAATCGCACAACTCCGCTAGATGCTGGTCGCGCTGACCATCAATAGACTCAGCAAGATTCATAGGAAGCCCTCAGGGGACATGAGTCCTTTCAAGAATGAATACCTAAAACTTGATGCGAAAGTTTGCGGCAGCGGAATGAATGCGGAGCTGCGCACGACCTGCCGTGGCCGCGCTTCCATTTTAGGGCCGCGACAGCTTACGCACAAGCAAACGGGTTTCTGGCACTGGGTCATTTTCGGAGATGCCGGCCTTGTGAAATACTTGACGCTCTGTGTCCCAGCCGTAGAGTTGGCAGGCGCTGCATGGCGGCGCAGGCGGGAGGCCACTGGCGGCGAGGAGCGCGCTCAATTGCGCGTAATTGACGTCACGCCAGGAAAGATCACTGGCATTGCGGCGCTGTTCCAGTTCGCGCTGCATCTGGAATTCCAGGATGCCCTCATCCTAGCTTACTGATTCCCAATACCTAGGCGGTGGAATCGAGCAATTTGCTAAACCGTTGTACACCTCGGTCGCCCAAGCAGAGGTTTTCTTTTACATCCTGCTCGGCGGAAGCGCGCTTCCGATAAAGCACTAAGACTTATCAGGACAAATCTCTTAGGAACGGGGATCGTTGTCGGAGGGGCGCACGGAACTGCGTGCTCGGCCGGTGAGCCGTGCGGCCCATTCGGCCCACGGCACAGCCTCGAACTCCGCCAGGTAGGAATACGCCACGGGTACGACCAGCAAAGTCAGCAGCAAACAAAGGGTCTGCCCACCAATAATGGTTACCGCGATGGAGGCGCGCTGCTCTGAACCAGCCCCGATGCCGATGGCCACCGGGATCAGTCCGGCGATGATGGAAAGCGTGGTCATCAGGATGGGCCGCAAGCGCACGCGATTCGCTTCCAGGATCGCGTCTCGCACGGGCATGCCTTCGGCGCGCAACCGATTGGTGTAATCCACTTGCAAAATGCCATTCTTTTTGACGATACCGAGCAGCAGGAACATACCCAAGGCGCTCCACAGGCTCAGCGCGCGCCCGGTGATCCACAACGAGAAGAGCGCAAAGGGGATGCTCAGCGGAAGCGTCAGCATGATAATGAAAGGATAGGAAAAGCTCTCAAACTGCGCCGCCAAAACCATGTACATGAATATGGAGGCCAGCAACATCGCCAGCAGGAGGTTCCCGGTGGTCTCCTCCAGGACTTTCACTTGGCCCGAAAAGACGTAAGAATACCCGGCGGGCAAGCCAACTTCTTTGATGGACTGCACCGTGTGCGCGGCGGCGAGGTCCAGCGGATAGCCTGCAGCCACGTTGCCAAAAACGCTCACTTGAAATTCACGGTTGTAGCGCTGGAGGCTCGCGGGGCCGGCACCGCGCCCGATCGTGGCCACGTTTTCAAGGCGCACCTGCCCGAGTTTGGCTGAGGGCACCATCATTCGTGCCAGAACATCGGGATTGTCCCGTTGCTCCGGCAGCAATTGCATCGTGACGGGATATTGTTCCGAGCCCTCTTTAAAGCGGGTAATCTCGTCTTCGCCGGAATAAAACAGCCGCACCGCGTCGCTCACATCGGTCATGCGCACGCCGATGTCCGCGGCGCGCTGGCGGTCCAGCTTCACTTGCAGCTCCGGCGTATTCAGATTGAGGCTGGGATTGACGTCCACGAGTTCGGGATACTGCGCCATCCGGCCGGCGACTTGCTTGCTGAGTTCCGCCAGTTCACCTAGATCGGGTCCGCGGATCACCGCGGCAATCGGGAAATAAACTTCGCCCCCGAGCACGGAAGGCAGCCGGACGTTATAGGTCATGTTGCGATAGTTGGCGAGAATCGCGCGCACCGCCGTGGCCATCTGCGTGTGACTTCGTTTGCGTTCGCTGCGCGGCACCAGGCCAATGAATAAATGGGCGTGATTCGTCGGTCCATGTGTGAAGGATTGCACGAACGCAACTTCCGGGAATGCCGCGACGCGTTCAGCAATATCCTGAGAAATCTGCGTGGTCTTCGCCAGCGCTGTGCCTTCGGGAAGTGTGAAGGAGCTGATCAGCTCAGATTGGTCATCGGCGGGAATCCAGTCGCGTCCCACGAGGTGATAGAAACCAAATGTCGAAAGAAATGTCACCACGCAAATCAAAATAATGGTGCGCCGGTTCGCGAGTGACCAGCGCAACATCAGCATATAGAACTGTTCTAACTTGTGGAGAAATCCTCCGGCATGCATCTTCTTTTCGCTTCCGTCCAATTTCAGAAAGCGCGAGCTCATCATCGGCGTAAGCGTGAAGGCCACCAAAAGCGAAACGAGAATGGCCATCGCCATCGTCCATCCAAAGGAATTCACATATTTCCGCGCATAACCCGTCATGAATGCGATGGGCAGAAAAATAATCACCAGGGAGAGAGTCGTGGCCATCACGGCAAGACCGATTTCGCGAGTGGCTTCCACCGCCGCGAGAACGCGGTCCTTGCCCTTTTCTTCCATAAATCGAAAAATATTTTCGAGGACGATGATGGCGTCGTCGATGACAATGCCCACGGCCAGCGTCAACGCCAGCAGCGTGATGTTGTTCAGTGAAAAATCCATGCCCCGCATCAGCGTAAACGTGGAAATGATGGAAGCCGGGATAGCCACGGCAGCGATCAGCACGGCACGCCAATTACGAATGAAAAGCCAGACGACCAGGCTGGCGAGAATGCTGCCGAAAATCAGGTGCTCGATCAGCGAATGGACGGAAGCTTTGATGAAATCGGAAATGTCGTGGATCACCTGGAGTTGCACTCCGGGCGGCATCTGCGCGCGCAAATCATCGAGCTTGCTTCTCACGTCGTCCGCCACGCGCACGGTGTTGACACCGGATTGGCGGAGAACCTGAATGGACACCACGTCCTGGCCGGAAATGCCTTTGCGAAAGAGCGCCGACCATGTGCGGAGTTCCTGGGCGCCATCTTCAACCTGCGCGACGTCGCGGACGCGCACGGGAGTGCCTCCGCGCATACCAATCACAATCTCGCCGAATTGTTCCGCCGACGTGACGCGTCCGAGCGTCCGAAGGCCCAGTTCCTGCGGGCCGGTGATCATGCGCCCGCCCGGCGCTTCGATGTTCTCGCGTTGCAGGGTCGAGCGCACGTCGAGGACCGTGAAATTGTGAGCGGTGAGCTTCTGCGCATCCAGCAGAACTCGGATTTGGCGGCCCTGCCCTCCGTTGAGCTCGACACTGCCCACTCCGTCCACGGTTTGAATGGCGCGGCGGATTTGTTTGTCGGCAATTTCGGTGAGTTCGCGGCGGCTCATGGGGCCACTGACTAGAACAGTCATGATGGGATCGGACTGCGGATCCAACTTAGTGACGATTGGCGGAAGCGTGTCGCGCGGCAACCGGTCTATTGCGCCCGCAACTTTTTCTCGGATGTCCTGAGCCGCACCCTCGATGTCGCGCTCAAGCACGAAAGTACAGGTGATATCGGCAAAGCCTTCGAAGGACCAAACATTGATCTCATCAATGCCGCTGACGGAGGAGATGGCATCCTCCAGCGGCAAAACGACTCCGGTGACAACTTCTTCGGGAGTTGCCCCGGGCAACCGTACTTCGACGTTCACGGTAGCGGGATCGGCTTTGGGAAAAAGATCAACGGCCAGGCCCCGATAGGAAAACACGCCCAGCGTCACCAGGAAGGCAATCAGCATCACCGTGAAGACGGGATACTTTACGCAGGTTTCGGCAAGCTTCATCGGTTTATCGGTTCAGCGGTGCAACGATTGACGCGCTTGAGCTTCTCGCCCGGATTATTTCGCCGCCGGAGTATTCCCGTCGGCTTGTTCCCGCACAACAGCGCCGTCGTGCAAATCGCCGGAGATGGCCACGGCTACGCGGTCGCCTGACTTCAATCCTTCGGCCACTTCAAAGCGCCGGCCGTGTTCGTCTTCGGTTTGGCCTGCGGGACGGATTTGCCGTTCCGTGACGCGATTACCGTTCAATAGAAAAACTTTGTAAACGCCGTAACGGTAATTCACAGCACGCTCGGGGAGAAAGATGGCTTTGTCTTGTTTCTCGCTGGGAATGGAGGCTTGCAAAAAGAAGCCCGGCTTCAGCCGGCCATCGAGATTCGCGAGGAGTGCTTCGGCCTCGAAGGTGCGCGAATCCTGAGCCACAGAGGGATTGATCCGCGAGATTTTTCCTTGAAAGGATTCGCCGGGAAAAGCTTCCACGTGAAGATCGACCGTGGCGCCGTCCTTTACCCAGCCTGCCCAGCGTTCCGGCACGGCCAGGCGCGCGCGCAAGCGGTCTGTTCGAACGAGCACCATCACTGGACTCTGGACGCGGACGTATTCGCCGGGATGCACGCTGCGCGTTTTGATGGCGCCCGGAAATGGCGCGCGGATGGCGGCGTCGCCAAGTTTTTTCTCGGCCAGTCTTTCGCTGGCTTCGCTGGAGATCAGCACGGCCTTCAGCCGATCGACTTCCTGCAGGGCGACGGTATAGGTCGCCTTGGTGCTCTGAAAACGGCTGGCGGCTTCGTCGAGTTGTTGCTGGGAGATCAAATTGTCGCGGTACATTTGCTGCGCGCGGCCGTACTTATGGTCGGCGTCAAAGAGATCGGCTTCCGTGCGCTGCACCGCGGCAATCTTTTTTGGATCGGATGGTGGCGGGTCATTGGGGCCGATGCCCAGCTGCGCGCGTACTTGCGTAACCAAGCCGCGCTGGCGGTCTACCTCGAATTGCAGTTCCTTCGGATCGAGGGTGATGAGCGGCTGGCCTTGTTTGACCGTGTCGCCGACGTCGGCCAGCACTTCAGCTACTTTGCCCTCGACTTCAGAACTTAGGATGCTCTCTTCAAACGCGTAGAGTGAACCCACCGCTTGGATGCGCCGGCGAGCGGTCTCCTCGGCGACGGTGTAGAAGTGGACGGGCGTGGGGTGAGCCGCATCGCCGAGGACGCTGGCCGTTTGGGTCTTAGAACACCCGGAGGCAAGCACCGTGACCAATGCCACACAGGGCAGGAGACACTTCATCCGGCCCCAGAAACCGTATTTTCGGTACACTGTTTGAAGCAAAGTAAGTGGCAATCCCCCGTCTTTCTGTTTTGACGCACGACTGTAGACAAAGGTTTCGGCTTCCACGCAAACCTATCGATTGTACAGCAGCCGGGGCAAGAATCCACATTGCCTGCAACGTCGGTACTTGGTCAGTTTGGGAAATAAGAGCCGCAGTGGCAAGGGGTTGTTTCCGAGTGGCCCGTGATAGGACAGAATCCGGACCAGACACCCCGCGTCGCCCGCCTGCCGGGCGTGGTCGCGGAAGACGTGGTTTCGGTGGTGCCGCTGACAGGTTCGGTGGGTTGGGGAAGAATCAACGTGGAGGGCTATGCGCCGCCCCCGGGGCAGGAGCTGCAAGTGGATATTCGCGTCGCAGGCACGGATTATTTTCGGACGATGGAGATTCCAGTTCGCAAGGGCCGGTTTTTCACCGAGGATGATACGGCGGATAAGCCGCAAGTCGTGATCATAGACGAGAAATTCGCACAGCGTTTCTGGCCGGACCGCGATCCTATTGGAAAACACTTGTGGTTCGACCCCAAGAAGCCGTTCAAGATTGTGGGTGTGGTGGGCGTAGTCAAGCAATACGGCCTGGAAACGGATGGCAAGATCGCGACCTATTTTCCGCACCAGCAGCGGCCCGGCAATAGAATGTTTCTGGCCGTGCGCACGTCATCGGAAGTGGCAGGGCTATCGTCAGCAATCGCAGGCGAAATCCATGCGGTCGATCCGGACGTAGTGGTTTACGGAGTCCGGACAATGCAGGAGCGGCTGCACGATTCGCTGGCGCGGCAGCGCTTTTCGATGCGCTGCGAGTGCGGATTCGCTTGGCCCGGTAGCGCCAATTGACAACTCGATTCTGCATGCTTACGATTCCACCGCGTTTCATTTCTGAGACTGACAGATCCCCAATTCCGACTTTGCGAGTAATGTCGCGGTCACGGCCCCACGGAAGGTGAACATCATGAGTAACAGAGTCTTGCATTCGCTGATCGCTATAAGCGTGATCCTATTAGCTTCGTTAACAGGCCTGAACGCGCAGCAGTCCCCCGGGGAAGCGATCTCCATCGGCAGCGACGACATCGGCGGCCTGGTCACGAGCACCAAGGGGCCGGAAGCGGGTGTTTGGGTGATCGCGGAAACGGCCGGCCTGCCGACCAAATTCGTGAAGATCGTCGTTACTGACGATAAAGGACGCTACGTCCTGCCGCAGCTTCCGAAGGCGAATTACAAAGTATGGGTGCGTGGCTACGGGCTCGTGGATTCCTTGCCGACGCAGGTGACGCCTGGCAAGGTTGTCAATCTGACTGCGACAGTGGCGCCGAACGAGCGTGCGGCAGCGCAATACTACCCGGCCATTTATTGGTTTTCCCTGCTACGGGTGCCGGACAAAAGCGAGTTCCCCGGCACCGGGCCCAAAGGCAACGGCATTCCGGAAAACATGAAGAGCCAGGGCCAATGGCTGCATTTTTTGAAGACAGACAGCTGCTGGTCGTGTCATCAAATGGGCGAAAAGGCCACGCGGGAAATTTCAAAGACCCTGGGCCATTTCGACTCGTCGACCGCGGCTTGGGCGCGACGCATACTCTCGGGACAAGCCGGCAACAACATGATCAACGGGCTCGGCCAGCTAGGGCCAGAGCGAGCGTTGCCGATGTTTGCGGATTGGACCGACCGGATTGCAGCCGGCGAGTTGCCGCCCATCCCTTCGCGACCCCAAGGTGTCGAGCGGAACGTCGTCATTACCGAGTGGGACTGGGCCGACCCTAAGGCATATCTGCACGATGAGATCGCCACGGATAAGCGCAATCCCACATTGAACGCCAATGGAGCCATCTACGGCGCTGCCGAACTCAGCGTTGATTATCTGCCGGTCCTCGACCCGGTGGGCGCTGTAGCAAAACAGGCTGGAGTGCCAGTTCGCGACCCGAAGACGCCATCGAGCACGGACGACAAAATTGCGGCGCCTTCGCCATATTGGGGGGACGAAGCCATCTGGCACAGCCAAGCCAATGTCCACAATCCGATGTTCGATGCGCAGGGACGAGTCTGGATTACCTCCAGAATCCGCCCGAGCGAAAATCCGGCGTTCTGCAAAGAAGGCTCGAGCCACCCTTCGGCTGTCTTATTCCCCCTCAAGACTAGTGGCCGACAACTCGCTGTGTACGATCCAAAGACGAAGCATTTCACGCTCATTAACACCTGTTTTGGGACGCATCATCTGGTGTTTGCCGAGGATGCCAACAATACCTTGTGGACCAGCAGCGGTGGCGGCGGGGGAGCGGTAGGATGGCTGAACACGAAGATATTCGACGAGACCCACGATGAAGAGAAGTCACAGGGCTGGACGGCGCTAATCCTCGACACTAACGGCAACGGAAAACGGGATGATTATGTGGGGCCTGATCAGCCCATCGATCCCACCAAGGACAAGCGGATCAACGCTGCTTTCTACGGCGTCACCGTGAGTCCAGTGGATGGGTCGATCTGGGGAACGGTGTTGGGATTCCCTGGCGCAGTCGTTCGGTTAAACCCTGGACCAAATCCCCCCGCAACCGCACTGGCAGAAATCTACGAATTACCATGGAACGACCCAAACGCGCCGGTCCACGGATTCTCGCCGCGTGGACTGGACATCGATCGCAATGGCGTTGTGTGGACGGTGATTGCTAGCGGACATTTGGCGAGCTTCGACCGGCGCAAGTGCAAAGGGCCGCTCAACGGGCCAACTGCCACAGGGCAACATTGCCCCGAGGGTTGGACGCTCTATCAACTACCTGGACCGCAGTTGAAGGGGGTCACGGATCCAGGAAGCGCCGAGGCCAGTTATTACGATTGGGTGGACCAGTTCGACACTCTCGGACTGGGAACGAACGTGCCGATTGCCACAGGCAATGGAAATGACGCGCTACTTGCGCTGTTGCCCGACCGCAGGAAGTTTGTTGTGCTTCGTGTCCCGTATCCCATGGGATTCTACGCGAAAGGGATGGACGGCCGGATCGACGATTCGACGGTTGGCTGGAAGGGAAAAGGACTGTGGGCAACCTACGGCACCCGAACTCCTTTTCACGCGGAAGGTGGTAAAGGAACAACGAGCAAGGTCTTGCATTTCCAGCTTCGCCCCGACCCGCTCGCGCACTAAACGGTTAACGCGCGCGACGAACGCCTTTCGGATAACTGGGAAAACGCCCGGTAATTGGCTTGAAAGCCGAGATGAGGGTAAGGAGACTATCAGCCAGTCGTCGGCACCTCTTCCCTAGTAATCTGATTGTGGAAGAGTAGCCCGTGACTTGGGCACAATCGCCAACTTGCCGAGGCCGGATTTCAAACGATTGAGTTGTGCTCGCCGGTAGGTTACGCGGATTCGGGCTTCGCCGGTCTCGCCAAATACTCGGGAACCGAGCTCCGGAGAATCTTGGGCGATGCGGGTGTGACATGTGTGAGT
>DATHIB010000038.1:0-17992 GCA_035490055.1 Candidatus Limnocylindria bacterium
TTTGGCTGCCGCTGCACTACGCTGCGGCTCGCTACGCTCGCCTCCGCTCCGTTCCGCGCCAGCCAAAGCCCCCGAGGAAAGAACACCAAGAGAATTTCCGTTCATCTCTTCCTTTTTCTTTCTCGCCCTGCTCATTAATTAGGAGTACTAAAACGGTCTCAGAGATGTTGGCACGGAGGGTTTCAGCTCGGGCAGATCGGCGATCTTGTTACGGCGGAGATGTTGGCGCAGGACGGATGGATCGAAGGAAGTGGTTCGCATAATGTTAGAGTTCTCACTCCTTGCTTGGGGTAGCGAGAACTATAACATAATCGACTGGGGGCCCTGGCTGGGAATATCGATCGCGTCTTTCGAGCCTGTGGAGCACATCTCAGAGGCTCTGGGTTAGACTTCCCTGGCTTTGTTGGGCGTCTCTAGATGTTGGAGTTACCCCTATCAATGGGAACTTATTGTTGCGACGTCTCTTAGGGCATAACAGCCCGTTACCCTTGGGCTCGTCGCTCAAGCAGTCCCAATATCTCTTGCTGTTGCGACTTGGCTTCAGGCGAGCCGGTACCACCTCGTCCTGTGTTATGAGTCGCGAGGAGCATTGGTGTGGAGCCGCTCTTGTTCCGGAGTGCGGGATCGGCGCCGCATTCGAGGAGGGTTCGCACCGCCTTGGCGCAACGAGACCGTACGGCCCGGTGCAACGGCGAAACCCCAGTTTTGTTAATGGTGTTTGGGTCGGCGCCCGCTTCGATGAGGCAGACGATAGTAGCCGCTTGGGCGGGCGGATTCCACATTCGTGAACCCGGCTGGCCAACAGCGGCGGCGTGCAGTGCCTCATCGCCGAGGCGATTCTTTGCGTGGACATCTGCGCCCGCACAAAGCAGCATTCGTACCATTTCTGTTTGGTACGCCGCGGCCGCAATGTGCAATGCCGTGTCGCCCGCCCAGATATATCGCCCAATTGGAGCAAGGTAGAAAGTCTTGGCCGTTTGACGAGTCGCTCCCGCTTGGAAACATACGCGTGCCAAGGTTGGTGACGCGGCGAGGAGATGTAACGCCAAGTTATCGTCACCTTTGACGCTCGCCGCAACCAACTCCCGGAGTGCCAAGTCAGACTTCACCATCTGCAGGCTCCTTACGTCAAAGGATATAGTCTTCAAGGCCGGCATCGTACCGGTTTTTCGAATTGGCGCGGCGGTTGTTTTCTGCACATCGCGTTCGTAAAGTTGCGGCAGAGTCTGATCGATTATCTGCAGATTCAGGTCCGCTCAGTTCCGGCTGTATGACGGGCAAACAGGAAGGAACCCAATTACTTCTTGTTTGCCAACGATACACTCGTGGAGATCGGGTACCTTCCGGGGTTGTAAATCGCGACGGAACACCGGCTAGCGAATAGTTTCCAGGGAACCAATTCAACCTTTGTGGCGTCATTAAGTCATATACTCCAGAATCCCTCCGGGAGGCCGCACATGTCGATCTTTCAGGACATCCGCTACGCGCTACGCCTGCTGGTCAAAAGTCGTGTGTTCACGACCGTAGCAATCCTCTCTCTGGCTCTAGGTATCGGTGCGACCACCGCAATTTTCAGCGTGGTTTATGCCGTTTTGGTCGACCCGTATCCTTACGCAGGGGCGGAAAGCGTGATGCTGTCCGTGACCTCCCTAGTGATCGCAGCTTGACGCGCATACTGCCGGATGTAATGTCGGATGGCTGCAGACGTGAGTGGCTCATGTGGAATGTGAGTCGACAAGAAGATCCGTCGGGACGGAACGAGAGGCGGGCGTTCGGCTCGCAAGTAAGCCGCCAGTGCTTTGGCGATCGCAGGCAGCAAGGGCAATTCGATCCGCACTCCCGTTTTCGGGCGACAGATTCGTAGAATGGCTGCCTTCCAATCCACATCCGCGAGGCCCAAACTCAAAATCTCAGCCGCACCTAACCCATACGTGGCCATCATCAACAACATGGCATAGTTACGTTTACCAGGGGATTCGGATTGCGGAATCGCGCGAAGGATTCGTCGAACCTCTGCCCAGGGTAGAGCCCGTGGTGGTCGCTCGGCCATTCGGATTCGAGGAGCCAGCACACAGACCGCAAGATTACGGCGCAAGCGACCTGTTGTGACGAGAAAGCGCAAGAAGGATCGTAACGAACTACAGCGATCCGCCATAGATCGCTTAGAAACACGCAACCCCAGATCCTTCACAAATCTATCAATGTCGGCAATCGTTGCCCTGCCAGTGGACTTGCTTTGGCGGCGCAAGAGTGCAAGAAAAACCCTTGCAACCTCGACGTCCCTTCGAATCGTAGCAGGCGCGACACCACAGTGGGAAAGACGATAGCGACAGTAGGAGACCAGCAGTGGTGACCATGAAAGCGGAGGAGGGGCTTCACGCCACTGCGGGACCGAGACCCCCAGTCCGCGTAGTGCGCAAGACCAAGCACGAAGGGCTGTTCGAGCAACGCGACGAGTGCTGACTCTGACACCTCTCTTTCTCCTCGGACCTTTATAGACACGAGCAAACCGCCTCGCCCCGTCGAGGCTGAGTTCAGAACTCTCGTCCAGATGATGTTGGTGGCAGTAAGAGCGAAAACGACGGACCCATTGCAAATAGAGGAGCACTGAGCCTGAAGAGAGCAGGCTACTCTGCCATGACCGAACTACGTCGCGCTCGCGCTTGTCGTGGAATACGATCCGATAACTCACGAGTCCTTTGACGTACAAACCCTCGGATCGTTTGCGAAAATATCTGGAGAATCTTCTCAGTTTGTCCAGTTCTCACGATCGATATCCGCGTGTCTCCAGATAATCTTCTTGTCCAGATAGTGCGCCATATCCTGAGCTCAGGATATGGCTCATTCGAGGCGATACTTTTTTGAGGCACAAACTTCCGACCTGTGTCGATCCACGGTGATGCTGGCCTACATTCAACTGTTGTACGAAGTTGAGCGGGAAGCTCGCCAGGGCAACCTGAATCCCGAGCAGCGTCGGGAGTTACGCCAAACGAAATCACGTCCCATTCTGGAGGACATCAAGAATTACCTGCAGACGGAAAAGCCGAAAGTACTACCGAAAAGCCCGATCGGCGATGCTATCGATTACACCCTGTCCAACTGGGAGGCACTGCTGCGCTACACGGAAGACGGCGAACTGGAGATCGATAACAATGCGGCCGAGAGAAGTCTCCGACCCATCGTGGTTGGTCGCAATAACTGGCTTTTTTACGGGAGCGACAAAGGCGGACGAACCGGAGCCGTATTGAGTAGTCTGATCGCAAGTTGCAAACGTCTGCGCGTCGAGCCTTTTGGTTATCTCCGGGATCTATTCACGCGCATCAGCACACACCCAAACAGCCGCCTCGATGAACTGCTTCCCGACAAGTGGCTCGTTGCGCAGAGGAAAATCTCAGGCGCTCACGAAGAAACGTAAAGGAGCTTCTGAAGCTTCTTTCTGGCGGCAGCTTAAGGCTGGCGATGTAGCCGCGGAGTTCATAAGGGTTGAAAATCTCCCACACCGCCGCTTGAAAGCACGGTAGCTCGGCAGCGAACTCGGGGTCTTGGTCTGCTGCCTTGGCAAAATTCAACAACTTCTCCCCGATCAGGTAGTCCAGGGCGTTCTCAACACCGAAACGCTCCCGAATCGTGCGTGTGGCAGCGCACTGCTCTTGCCAGATCTTGTGAAAATCCATGTGAAACTCCATGGAGAGTAACTATATCGCCGGGCACCTGCCATCAGCAAGAAGGAGCGAAGAAATCTGCGGACGGTAACCTGCGTTCGCCGGACGGGTACGATGATTGGTGTTGCAGTTGAAGCGAGGGCACGCCAACTGCTCTGGCACTTCAACGAGTAGCGCGTTTTTCGTCGACGTGGATTCCACCCGGGTGGGTTGCCTCTACCGGACGACTACCTGGGTGTGTCTGAGAGCGTTGTTCGAGCCGGCGTCCCAGCGGTCGTCGCGTTCCGGCAAACTCTAAGCGATGACGGGGAGTCCGCTTTGCCTTGGAATTCTATAAGGGAGAGAAAATCCTCTCAGCGCCTTTCTTCTTTAAAGTCATGAGCTGAACTGCAATAGACTGATTCAAGTTCGGCAACCCGACGATCTTCGTCGGCCTCGTGGAATGGGCCGATCGCAGCATCACCGAGTAGCGTCCCAATTCCCGCCGCGAGCGGGAACCGGTGTGGCGCTCCTGACCAATCGAGATTCCCAACCTAAACTCTCGCATGCTGAGCGGCTTGAACGCTTCCTTGACCGATCAGGTTGCGCCGGGACGAGAAAAGTGAGTTTTCCCCGGGGACGATTTGTAAGCGCGTTCTAGCAAGAGAAGAAAGGAATCCGTCACCTCCAGTCTGACATCTGGAGTATTGTCCGTTCGCCCCACACCCTCGTGAGGCAGCGGTTTCTCGGATCTGTAACCACTGTTTTTCCGTACTGTCGGTCGCTGGTTCCAACCTTCAGATTCTGCGCCTGGCGAGTTTTGTGACCCGGCCCGTGCGGTTCCAATCGGAAACGAAGATGTTTCGATCCGAATCGACCAAGCAGCCATGCGCCGCGCTGAACAGGTCTGCCTTGATGTCGTGCGGATCGAGTTCGTAATTTGCCCATTGTGTCGTCTGCGGATTATCACCTAAGAAAGCAATCGGCACGTTGTCCCCATCGAGGACCGTAACGCGACCTTCTAATTCGGAAACCACTGCGTAATCACCGCTGAAACTCACCTGGCAGGGCCGCCGCAAGTGTTCGGCGACCGTGCCGACGTACTTGCCATCAAGGTCGAAGTGGCACAACCGCCGGTTTTCCCGATCGCAAACCATCAACAGCGGCTGGCGGTAACGCAGGTCCAGGGTTAGCCCGTGAGAACAGTCGAGCTGCCCTTCACGGTTTCCTTTCTCCGCAAAGCTTCCCTTGTAGTTGCCATGCTTGTCGAAACGGAAAATGCGCGAGTCGCCGTACCCATTGGCGATGAAGATGGAACCGTCGGGAGCGGGAACGGCAGCGGTAAGACGCCACTCATTGGGAGTCTTAAACCCGGCTTCCCGCGGAGCGGTGATTTTCATCACCACCGTACCGTCGGTCTTCATCTTTATAAAGAGCCAGTTCTCTGCGGGCGTGCCTTTCTGCACGGTCGTATAGAAGAACTCCTCTCCGTGCTCCTCGGCGTGAACCATCGAATGAACTTCGGGATACGCATTTGCTATGGTCCTGACCAAACTCCCGCTGCGGTTGTAGACGATCACTCCAGTAGCACTTTGCGTGCTGACATAGATGTTGCCCGCATTGCCCTGGGCGACGGCGCCATGCGTGCCTCCGAAGCTCATGCCCGAAGGGAGCGACCCCCAACCCGGTACAACTTCATAAGTCCATTCGCCATTGCCAGTCATGGTCGCAGGCGCATCGGACCTATTGGTTCTTGCCGAAACAAGTGGGGAAAAAGCGGTCTCAGCTGCTGCGATTCCCGCCACGCTCATGAACGCACGGCGGTTGAACTTTGTCATTGGATGCTCCTGACGCCACTGTCCGCTGTCGGTGCCGGTTCTGCGGGTGTGTTGAAAAGATACAGGTGACGTAAATTCGGCTCGAGTTTCAACGGAGCGGCGGCGTCGCTAGTGACTTTGGTCCCACTTAGATTCAGGTAGGTGAGTTGCGATAAGGAAGACAGCTTCCCGAGCGTCCGTCCGGTCACGGCCGTACCATCCAGATGAAGAGCCCGCAGATTCTTGAACTGGCTCAGAGTTTCGACGCCTGCATCGGTGACTGCGGTTCGTGCGAGTTCCGCCTCGACGATAAAGGGCGCAAACCGCTGGAGCTTCGTCAGGTGGGCATCATCGAACGTGCCAGCGACGTCGGCAGTGCGCAGGATGAGTCCATCCGACGGGTTCGCCGATACCGGCACGAGCTTCGCCCCTTGTGATTGCTGCATTTGCCTAATTTCGACGATGAATGCACTGTAGTCGCCAACCGGCAGCGGTGCTTGTTCCTGATCCTCGGCGATGAAAATGCCCGGGACGCTGGCCGCATCAGGCGAAGCTCCCTGCAGTACCCAGGCACGGATTCTTGCAATCTCCTCACGCGTCAGTGGAGTGCGGCCTTCAGCAGGCATGAAGCGATGGTCGGTGGGAGGCAGCGTGACCTTTTGCAAGAGGAGACTGCCGTCGGGATTGCGAGGTGCGATCACCATGCCATCTTTGCCCCCCGCCATAAGCGACTCATAAGAATCCAGTCGCAAACCGCCCTGTTCTTTATTGGTGCCGTGGCACGCAACACATTTTGTGTCGAGAACGGGATAGATATGCCGGGCGAAAAAAGAATTGGGATGAGATGAGACCGCGCTTGGAGCGAGAACCCTCTTGAGTGTGGCGGGCATGTACCGGGTCAAGTAGTCGCTCCCGTGCGTAAGCGAGCCGCCCTGGTGTGCGGTCCACGCAAGTGTCATGAGAACCGCAGTCAGCAGGATGGCATACAAGCGTGATCGCTGCGCCCGAAGCCATGAAGGCCGAACGGCTAGGCACAACAACAGCTCAATTGCCAGCAGGATTCCACCGCGCATGTGACGCGTGACGGTCGTTCCGATTTCCCCGCTGCCATAGGCCAAGAGAAATCCAAAGAGAATGGAAACGACGCAGGTTGCCAGCGAGATCTGCAGGAGAAAACCTGCCGCCTCGCGGAAGGACTGCCGCCTGGTCCCTGCAAACTCGACAAGCGGCAGGATCACAATCAGCCCGATGGGAAGATGCACCACTAAAGGATGGAAGCGGCCGAAGAATTGCAGCCAGTCAGCGTGGGGTTTGCCGTCGAGAAGGAAAAAGAGCGGCAAGAGCAGAATGGAAATGCCGACACATCCGGCGCCAATCCACAGTCGGGGAATCAGGCGCGCTCTTCGTAGTGCATCCCCGGCGGTGCGCGCGACGGTAGCTGCCACATTCATGCCAATATTCCTTGCACGACAAACGCCGGGACAGGGCTGGTGAGCTTTTGATCCAAGCCTTGGAATCGATAACTAAATTTGTTGTGGTCAATGCCCAGGCAATGAAGAATCGTCGCATTGAAGTCGCGCACGTGCACCGGATCCTTTACCACGTTGTAGCTATAGTCATCGGTCTCACCATAGGTGACCCCGGGACGCACGCCCCCGCCAGTCATCCAGGTCGTGAAACAGCGCGGATGATGGTCGCGGCCATAATTCTCTTGGCTCAACCCTCCTTGGCTGTACACGGTACGCCCGAATTCGCCCGCCCAGATGACCAGCGTGTCATCGAGCAGGCCCCGGCGCTTGAGATCGGTGACCAGGGCATAACAACCTCGGTCAGTCTCCTGGCAAAGCACGGGCAACATGCCCACGACATTGTCGTGCACATCCCAGCCTCGCTTATAGATTTGTGTGAAACGGACACCGCGTTCGGCCAGGCGCCGGGCAAGAAGGCAATTGTAGGCGAACGTGCCGGGCTCTTTAGCTTCCGGACCGTAGAGTTCCCAGGTCGATTCGGGCTCTTTGCTGAGGTCCGCGAGCTCTGGCACGGACGATTGCATCCGAAACGCCATTTCATATTGCGCGATTCTCGAATTCGTCTCGGGATCTCCCACTTCGGCGAGTGTCTGCCGATTGATCTCTTCTACCGCGTCCAGCATCTTGCGGCGTGTGTCGCGATCCACACCGGGGGGATCCCCGAGGTAAAGCACAGGGTCGCCCACCGACCGTAGACCTACGCCCGAGAATTCGGAGGAAAGAAATCCGCTGCTCCACAAACGGGAAGAGACCGGCTGATTGTTCTCCTTTGGATTGGTCTTCGTCTGCAGAACAACAAATGTCGGCAAATTGTCGTTCATGCTGCCAAGGCCGTATGCCAGCCAGGCGCCGAGGCACGGCTTGCCTGCGTTCATGTTACCTGTGTTCATGAGCATGATCGCCGGCTCATGGTTGATGGCATCGGTGTTGGTCGACTTGATAAACGTAAGATCGTCCACCATACGCGCGGTGTACGGAAGCAAATCGCTGATCCAGGTTCCGGTTTGGCCAAGCCGACTGAAGGGCCAGTGTGAAGGAGCAACCGGAAAGCGGGCCTGCCCAGCGGTCATTCCGGTTAACTGTTGGTTACCTCGAACCGAGGCGGGCATGTCTTTGTCGAATTGCAGAGCGAGGCTCGGTTTGTAATCGAAAAGATCAACCTGTGGCGGAGCACCAGACATGAATAGATAAATTGCGCGTTTGGCCTTCGGTGCGAAGTGTGGAAGCCCGAGGGTGTTCTCGCCGAATCCTGGCTGCGGCTTGGGGCCTGACGCAAAAGCCAGATGGCGAAAGCTTGCTTCGCCGAAAAGAGTTGCAAGCGATGCCCAGCCTAGCACTTTTCCGCAGCGTCCAAGGAATTGGCGGCGGGACTCAGAGACCGACCACTCTTCCTTGAGCCCATCTGGAATGGGTAGATCCATCGGGGTGATTTTGTCTTCGCAATCGCTGCACAGTGCGTGCTGCTTCATAGGAGCCTTCTACTTATTGACGGTCTCATCGAGATTCAGCATTTCGCTGGCGACTATCGTCCAGGCAGCCAGCTCCGGTTCCGGAATCGAGCTGTCGCGTCTCATTTCACCAATGTTTACGAGAGAACGGGCATCTTTCGGATTTCCGGCGTAGTGCTTCTCCATTTCACGAAACGATTTCTCCAAAACGCCAGCCGTCTGGGGAGAAGGGACGTGCGCCAGCAGAATCAGGCCCATGCGGTTGATCCTCTCTTCGGGAAGCGGCCCAGCTTCGCGAATGACACGCACGGCCAGAGCCCTGGCCGCTTCCACCCACTGCACGTCATTCATGGTAACCAGCGCCTGGAGCGGCGTATCCGTGCGCTGCCGCCGGGTGCAGACCACATCACGCGCAGGAGCATCGAAGGCATCCATATTAGGCAGAGGCGCCATGCGTTTTACGTACGTGTATATGCTGCGGCGGTGGAGGGAATCAGCGTGTTCTTGCACGTAACGCACTGTGTCGCTCGTCGGGTAGCTTACTTGTTCCCAAATGCTCGGGGGTTGGTAGGGCTTCACGCTCGGCCCGCCGATTTTATCGACCAGCAGCCCGCTGGACTCGAGCGCGATATCGCGGACCATCTCTGCATCCATTCGGAACCGCGGACCGCGAGACAAGAAGACGTTCCTCGGATCTTTTGCGAGCTGCTCGGAGCTTGTCTTCGAGCTTTGGCGGTAGGTGGCCGACATCACCATCAGCTTGTACATGTGTTTGATGTTCCATCCACTGTCGCGAAACTCGACGGCAAGCCAGTCGAGCAATTCGGGATGCGTGGGCCGCTGTCCCATGATTCCGAAATCTTCCGTTGTCTCCACCAGCCCTGTGCCGAAAAGTTCGTACCACATACGATTGACAGTGACGCGGGCAGTGAGGGGGTTCTCTGGGCTCGTGGTCCATTTCGCCAAAGCGAGACGATTGCTCGGGGCATTTGTGGCCAATGGGAAAAGAAAGTGCGGCGTGTTGGCTTCAACTCGCTCGGTGCGCGCCGTGTACACACCACGCGTCAGCACATGAGCATAAGGGATGGAGGACTTTTCCCAGGAAACCAGCGTCAAGTCACCGCCTGAGGACAAGCGGTCCAATTGCTCATCGAGGGGAGCCATTTCGCGCTGGATCCGCCGCCAAGTGGGATCAATATGACTGAGGTAAAATGCCGTGACAACGTGCGATTGGTCGTGCGTCCACTCGGCCGCCGGGCGTGTTGCAATCTCCGCTACATAGTCCTCGAAGGGAAGCCGTTTGACCTCGTCTGGGGCCAGAGTCCTTGCATACAGACGGATGTCCTGGTAACGCGCGTCCTTCGCGGGATGCTCGTCTGGATTGCGCCAGCCCAATTGCAGGGGAGCGTCAGTACGGATGCTCGCCTTACTGAGGTCGTCTCTAAGCACCTGGGTAGCGACCTGTACGCCATCCACGTAAATCTTGACGCCGGAGGCAAATCCGGAGCCGTCATAAGTGAAAAAAATGTGTCTCCACGCGTTGTCGAGCGACAGTGGCTTCACTGCGGCGACACGGACCGAAATCTCGGGCAGCTTCTCATCCGGAGTTGCGGTGGATTGGGACTTTCTTGTTTTGGCTTCCGCCTCCGCCTTCGCTTTTGCCTTTTTCTCTTCCTCTTTCTCTGCCTTTAGCTGTTCCAGAGGCTTGTTCGGTGCCAGATCCCTTTTAGTGAGGTCCTGAGGGGTCGGATAGTTAAAGGCTTCCTTTGCTGCAGGTGGCTTTTCGCGCGGGGCTTTCTTGTCTTCCTTCTTTTTCGGCTTCCCTTTTTTCGGTGCTTGATGGACCAGCGCTACGGTCAAGGTGCCGTTCTCGTCGGCGGCCAGCTCCCAGCCACGATCGTGCTGTGTCGATTCCATCTTCGACAGCAGCGTTCCAAAACTGCCGGGATGAAACGGCGCCGATCGGAACATGAACCAACCACCCGCGGAAAACGCATGGCTCGCTTCGTAATCGGCAGTCTGCCCAAGGAGCACTCGCGTGCTGGACTGCATCCGGAAGTCGGGCCACAACCAGGTGGTCTCGCCCCATTCCGGTTTCATGGTCGTCGTCTTGAAGCTTCCGGGATTTGCATTCGGTGCGCTGTTCTTCAACTCTTCGCCGCCACCCTCATCGAGCCGCAGCCGGACAATGAGTCCGCGGATCGAGACCGGATGCGCTGGGTTTTTGTGAGAGGCCAGCCATTCGGCCACAAGTCTGTCGGCGTCGAGCCGCATGGCATTCAGTTTTCCCTGCAGTTCAGAGCGGTGGGCCAATTCGCGGTTGTATGCCTCTGCTCTGTCGGCTTTCGGAACACGAACAGCCGGTGCCCACACCGGCCGGTCGTCATTAAACGGCTTCTCGTCGATATTGTTGAAGAAGGCGCTCAGCGCATAAAAATCATGCTGCGTGGTTGGGTCAAATTTATGGTCGTGACACACCGCGCAACCGACCGTAATCCCCATGAACGTGGCTCCAAACGCTTCTGTGCGCTCGCGAGCGATGTTCACCCGCAACTCCTCTGGAATCGTGCCGCCTTCGTTGCTGCTCACCCCCAATCGCACGTATCCACTCCCGATCAGGGGTTCAAGGTTCTTCATCGGCATGAGGTCGCCGGCGATCTGCTCCATAGCAAACTGGTCGAAAGGCTTGTTGTTGTTGAACGAGCGGATCACGTAGTCGCGGTAGGGCCAAATGTCCCGGCTGTTGTCATAATGCAGGCCGTAAGTATCAGCGTATCTGGCGTAGTCGAGCCAATAGCGCGCGCGCTGTTCGCCGAAGGCAGGCTCGGCAAGCAGCCGGTCGACAAGATGCTCATAAGCATCGGGGGAAGAGTCGCTTACGAATGCCTGGACCTCCTCTGGTGTGGGCAAGAGTCCTGTGAGATCAAGCGTTACGCGGCGAATTAGGGTCGGCTTATCGTTTTCCGGCGAAGGCTGGAGACCTTCTTTTTCGAGCTTTGCAAGGATGAAGCCGTCAATCGGGTTCTTCACCCAAGGATCGCCCCCGGTATTGTGGGGAATAGCAGGGGGAATGGGTGCTTCGAAAGCCCAATGTGGGCGGTAAACGGCACCTTGCTTGATCCATTCCCTAAGAATCGCGATCTCGTAAGCGCTCATCGGCTTGGCTTCGTCCTGCGCAGTTTGCGGCATCAGATAGTGCGGGTCTTTGGACTCAATTCGTTTGACGAGTTCGCTCTTCTCAGGGTAACCGGGGACGATGGCATCGCGATGGCCGTCCCGCTTCTTCATCGCCCACTCCGCAAGGTCGAGCCGCAAGCCCGCCTTGCGCATTTCTGGGTCGGGACCATGACAACTGAAACAACGGCTCGCTAGGATCGGCTGAACATCTTGGTTGAAATCCAGGCGTCGCGCAATCTGCTGGCGGTTGCAAGCGACGACGCTTATTGACAAAGCCACAACGATTAAACAAGAACCGGCTCTCACGCCAAATACACTACTCCCAATTCTTTGAGAGGGCGAATCATTCGTGAAATTGGCTATGGGGCTCTCTTTCGAGTGAGCGTCGCCGCACGTCTACATCAAAACAAAAAGACGAGCAGCTTGCCCAAAAGTCGGCTATTCGTAGAAGCGACGTCGCGAGGATCCAACTACAGTCGAAAACGGACCCTTTTCATGCTGGATTCTGCCAACTTAGCCACGTAAGCCACTCGCACGATAGTTCGCCACTGGGCTCCGGAGTGGGAGGCCCATGTTCGTCACCCCCCTGCTTGGCGAAAATGAAGCCTCGGGTTGCCCAATTCAGAGGGCTCTCGAAAATGACTTTGTCGTCGTTACAGGCACAGGCCCCGCGCGTGTATCCGGCTTCTCACCGTCGAACTGCACTGCAAAGAGTAAGAGAAAACCGGCTTGCCAGACTTGCCAATCGGCTCACGCCGATCACACGATCCCCGCTGTTTCGAGCTCCCGCAATTTCAAAGATGCGCTAAAGTCCTGGATGCGCGCCAGAAACTGGATTAGCCTATATAGTATATTATGCGATATAATATATTGCGTGTCGGGCCAGCTCACGACCGGCTGCGCCTAGAAGCTTCTTGTCGCAGGTGTCTGATTCAATTCGCATCTTTTACGCGAGACGCAGGAGGTCTGTAGGGTGGCTGGGCAACGGCGCGCGCATAGGCCGCCACGGCACGGATTTCGTCCGGCGTCAGCGTCCGACCCCAGGGCGGCATCATCGCCGATCTCCCCATGGCGCTCCCACCAAGTGTGATGATGCTCTGCATGAATTCATCGCTCAAACCATTCAGCGTCGCCCCGTCGTCCATGAGTGGAGGAGTGGGGGTGAGGTTGCCACGGTTGGAGGGTCCCGCAGGCGTCGTGTCGGCATGACACCACACACAGTTGTTGTAAAAGACGCGCTTACCCTCTGCTTGCAGATAATTGAGAGGAATCAGCTGCTGTGGATCGTTCCAGTCCTGCTCGGTATCGTAGGCTTTCAGCTGCGAATCACTTGGCATCGCGGCGGACTTTTTGTAACAGACGGCCAGGGTCAGACAGCCGCAGACGAGCAGGGCAACGACGACCCGAGGAAAGAGTTTCAATCGGCAAACGGTAAATGGCAAGCTGCAAATTTCAACCAGCCATTTGGCTTTTGCCATTCTTTTCCGTCTTTTTGCACACCAGTGAGCAATGTCCGAACTCCAGATTGTCATCGGCCAGCCCCCTTCGCTGCGACGGGTTTGGCAGTTTGGCGGAGCGTCAGCAAGTAAGCGGTTAGAGCCTCGATCTCGTCGTCGGTAAAGGCGCGCCGCGGCTCGATAGCTGCCGGCACCAGCGCTTGCGGATTCCGCAGCCACGCTTCGATCCATCCCGCCACCATCCAGTTCCCCACGTTGCTGAGGTTCGGCCCCACGTAGCCACCGCCCAACCCGATGGTGTGACACGACTGGCACTGATACTTCACCTCGTAAAGCTGCTTGCCCTTGGCTGCCATTCCCGGAGTGAACGCCCTTTCATCGACCGGGCGCGCCGCTGGGCTTTGGAAAACCTTGCCAAGATAGTCAGCCAGGACCGCAGCCTCTTCATCGGTCATGTTGAACTGCGGCATACGAAAGGTGAGTGTCGGACGCAGAGTCTGTGGGTTCTTGAGGAACTCCACGATCCACGACCAGCGGGCCCGGCTGCCTTCAAAGGAAAGGTCGGGCGCAAGCGTGCCTCCGTACCCGTTGAACTGGTGGCACACATAGCATTTGTATCGTTCGTAGACTTCACCGAACCTCCCTGCGGGGTGAAGCGCTGCTTGCTTACGGGGCACAATGAGCCGTTCCATTCCACTGGAGGAGGCTGGGCCGGACATGCTCAGCAGCGCCACCGTCAACGCCCCAATGTCCGCCGAGTTTAGATCGTACTGGGGCATGCGCGCTGCCGGGTTCACCGAAACCGGGTCAGTCAGCTTGTCCTGAATATAGGCGATCAGGTTGCGAGGAATCTTGGCCTGCCCGAATTCGAACTGCGAAACGTTCTTGCCGCCCAGGTTGGAGAGGTCGGGGCCAAAGTCCTTCTGGGATGGCACACCCTCGATTGTGTGGCAGCTCGCGCACCCTTTCTCAAGGAAAAGGCGGCGGCCCAGTTGAACCTCTTCGGCAGTCGGGGGACCTAGTTTTGGCACATCGCTCAGCAGGTCGGGGTCAACCAGCTTGGCAGTGATGTATTGGGTGACCACGTAGAGGTCTTCATCAGACCACCCGTAACGCGGCATCTGCGCGTGCGGCAGGTAGGACTGTGGGTCGCGGAGCCAAGCCACCAGCCAGTCTGGGTTGACCTTGCTTCCCACCTTGGTCAACTCGGGCCCGATGTCGCCGCCGATCAGTTTCGCCTCACCAGCCCGGGTAACGGCCAGGCCGTGACAGGTGGAGCAGAACATCTGGCGGAAACGAACTTCGCCTTGCTCTACCAGGTCCGGCTTCTTTTCCCAAGCCGCCACAACCCGTGGGTCGAACTTGTAAGGCGCGACCGGTGTGCTCCGAAGCGAGCTCAAGTAGGCTGTCAGCCCCTTCAGTTCTTGTTCGATCAGACGGAACTTGGGCATGCGCGGCTCGTCTCCGGTTTCATAGCCATTCACGGTTACCTTGCCAGTAGCGTCTACAATCGTGCGTGGCTCCTTCAGCCATTTGTACAGCCACTCCCGGCTGACTTTAGTCCCGATGTTGGTGAGGTCAGGCCCCAACATTACGGGACGCTCTATACCCTGCAGGCGGTGGCATCCTACGCAGTTGAACTGCACTAGAAGCTCGCGGCCCCGACGCAATCGAGGTGCCTGCGGGATGTCGGCGCGATGGCATGTGCCACAGGAGCCCTGGATGAAACTGACCGGCAAAATCGGCTGCTCCCACGCTAAGGTGGTCTCGTGCGCCTCGCCAACCTCCGTGGCCAGCCCCTGGCCGCGATGACAGATCACACAGCCCCATGCCTTGACCTGATGGGGGACGATGGGATGGGCACGATAGGGCTGCGGCACCGAGGCCTCCGCCAGAGTGGACTGGCTGATTCCCTGGTGGCAGGTAGTGCAGCGGTCCACGATGTTCATGTCGGGGATCGAGATCTGGTCGATGTCGGAACCGTAGTCGGCCATCAATCGCTTGGTGTCCGGACGCGTCTGAGCGAAGCGAGCGTAACCGCGCTTGTAACGCTTCCACGGAGAGAGTTGCAACCAGTCGGAGGGCGAGGAGAAGTCGATGGTCGCCCGGTTGGCTCCATTTGGAGTGGTGATAACAGCGGCCGCCGTCAATGCGGTCCAGCCGATCGCGGCGAGTGCGACGAAGGTTAAAGCGAAGGTGCGGCGCGTGACCGCCACCACCTGGTCACGGTCTATAAATGGCACAACGAGCAAGAGCAAAACCGCTAGGCCAGGTAACACAAGGCTGCCAACCACCTCCAGCGAGCCGCTGAAGAACTTCAGCGTCTGGAACAGGAACAGGAAGTACCATTCCGGCCGCGGCGTGTAGGCGGTATCTGTCGGATCGGCCGCCCGTTCGAGCGGCACCCGAACTACCACGGCCATGATGAAAAGGATCACGAAGGCGACGAAAATCGCGAGTGTATCCTTGAAGGCCTGCTCGGGGTAGAACCTCTTCTTGGGAACGTACTCATCGCCTGGCGCAGGCGCCACGCCGTGTTTTCGAACCAGGTAGATATGGAAGAAGATTAACAGTGTGGTTGCCGGTGGAAGCAGCAGGACGTGCAACGCGAAGAACCGCGCAAATGTGACCACTCCAATGCTGTCTTTCCCGCCCAACAGGCTCGTGAGATACGGACCAAGCAACGGGGCTCGGGCGGCAATATTCGTCGCCACGACGGTACCCCAGTAGGCACGGTTGTCCCAGGGGAGCAGGTAACCGGTCAGCCCATAAGCCAGCGTCAACAGCAACAAGATGACGCCGACCATCCAGGTGGCTTCGCGCGGTTTTTTGTAAGCGCCGAACAAAAAGACCTGGGTCATGTGGAGCACGACGACCACGATCAACATGCTGGCGCCCCAGTGGTGCAGGCCGCGCATGAGGCGGCCGGCTGTGACTTCCCTCAGGATATACTGGAGGCTGTTGTAAGCCTCGCCCGGCGACGCCGAATAGTTGAAGGCCAGTAATACGCCGGTAAACGCCTGCACCAGGAACAGGAACAGGGCTACGCTGCCAAATACCTGGTGCCATCCGCTCGAGGCTGGGATCTCCTCATAGAAGAGCTTGCGGACCACGGTAGAAATGCCGGTGCGATGCTCCAGCCACTCGTTGATTCGCGCCCAATGGCTCATGCGGACATGGTGAGGCGCCCCACGAAGAGCCTGTTCCCTTCGACCCTGGTCTCATATCGGTGCAGTGGCTGCCGCGCCGGGCCTCCGATCACCTTGCCGTCTATGGCAAATAGTGAATTGTGGCATGGGCAGAAAAACTCGTCTTTGGCTCTGTCCCAGTGGTAGGCACAGCCGAGGTGCGTGCACTGCGGACCGAAGGCGAACACCTGGAGGTTGCTGGACCTCACCACCCATGCCGTGTTGTCTTCGGTCAACACCTTCCAGCCATCCACTCGCATGCGGCGGAACGTCATTTTCACCGGAGCGCCGGCGGGAAGCTGTGAGATGTCGCCGACCTCGACCCACTCGCCCTGGCCGCGCAGGCGTGGGGGAAGCAGCAGGTACATCAAAGCCGGCAACGCCATGGCTGCTGCGATAAGGCTCCCAAGAGCGCCAATGGCTGCCACACAGAAATTGCGGCGTGGCACGCTCGGCGTTCCCGGTTCATTCTGCCCAGCCCCAACTTCGTTCATAGCGCTTGCGGCTCCTGTCTGACTTGCATGATCGAGCTGGATAGAAAGGGATTAGCTCGGCGGGGAAACGGTGTGGTGACTAACGGCTGGCGGCAAAACCACGGTTCGCAACTACTTCCTCCGTCATGCTGCCTTCGTCAAACTCAATGAAGTCCAATTGCCGCTACGCCTACAATAGCTGAGGTGGTACCCGTGTGCGTCTGCGCCAAGTCAAACTGTATGTTAAGACCTTGTAAACAATCCTCAGAACACCTATACGTTTGCACTTTTGAATGGCAAGGATTTGGAACAGCCGCAAAGGCGCTAAGACCTGTCATTCGCCAAAACTCCGGGCCGACTAGCTTCGCTGCTGTAACATTGTTACGGCGATGATTTTGGCGAGGGTCGAACCCAATGGAAATGCTAGATCTCCCTTCCCAAGAAGGTGGAGGTATTGGAGATGAGTTGACGGCTAGTGAAGAAGCTCTACGATTTGGTTGGGCGGGTTGGGCAATTCACGGCCTTTTCAAAAAGCTAATTGATTGTGGCGACGCGTCTTAGCTTTAGTGATTCCCCGTTCGCAACGAGGAGGCCGGGGATTCGAATCCCCTCATGTCCACCAGATTTCAAAGGACTTACACTATTTTGAAGACCGGGGCGGTCCTCGTTTTGCCATCTAACGAACGCGCCGGGAAAGTCAAGTGATTGCAGCAGCGTACTTTAGCTTGGGAGCGCCACGTTGACTACGAGGATATCCTCCTGCCTGTCACGCAAGAGATTGCCTGCAACCGGAACTTCGAACATGGCCATACCGCCCCATCTGTGGAATCACTTGAAAAACTAGGGCGGGCATTCGACATGCCCCTTTATCAGATGGGATGAGAAGGCCGGTCTCCGCGGGATGCGATAAGCTCCCAATGGATCAACGCGCTCAAGGGCGCAAAGAAAAGGAGACCGGCTATGAAGAAGACTAGCACTGTTCGGGTAAATGGAAACATGATTTTCAAAGGACACAAGCTCACCATTGGTATGGACCTCGGCGATCGCTCGTCGAACTACTGCGTTTTGGATGAAGCGGGCGAAATTCTTCTGGAACAGAAACTAGCGACGACACCGGAAGCGATGAAGCAGACATTTGAGAGGATACCGCGAAGTCTGATCGCCATGGAGACCGGAACACATTCCCCGTGGGTAAGCCGGCTGTTAAAGGAGCTGGGACACGAGGTGCTCGTGGCGCACGCGCAAAGGGTGGAATTGATCAG
>DATHIB010000039.1:0-3745 GCA_035490055.1 Candidatus Limnocylindria bacterium
GTCGCTCTTGCCGAGAAGGCCTCAACACTACGTCAGTTTCTGTGCGGAAGAGGGTTCATCGCCCTCGAATAAATTTCGCCAGGGACCGCGACAGCCGCATCGAAACTGGTGGTCGCATAAATACTCCGCGAGAGCGCCCAAACACTGGGGGAGGGCAAGCAAACTCCCCCATTCCTTTCAAACTAATTCCATGTTATGCTTCTTATGTTCTCGTGCATTTAACTCCAAAGGAGCCTCGACCATGGAATGGGTTACCCCTCAACACGAAGAAATCGACCTCAATTGCGAAGTCAGCTCGTACGCCAACGCCGAGCTCTAGTCTGAGAGTCGGCCCCGGCTGGTTCGGGGTCACCGGAATGCCGAATGCGCATTAGAGTCCTCGGCTCCGCAGCCGGAGGCGGTTTTCCCCAATGGAATTGTTCGTGTTCGAACTGTAGCGGCCTTCGAGGCGGCAGCTTGAAAGCTAGCCCGCGCACCCAGGCTCAGGTTGCTGTCTCTTCCGGCCCGTCAGACTGGTTTCTTCTGAACGCCTCTCCCGATCTCCGCCAGCAAATCCTTGCGACCCCCGAGTTATCAGTCACATCCTCCTCGCCTGGCTCGCCTATCTCCACCATCCTCCTCACCAGTGCCGACGTGGATTGCGTGATGGGCTTGCTTCACCTCCGCGAGTTTCACCCGCTGCACATCTATTCGACTCTATCGGTGCGACGTATCCTCACGGAAGAAAATAGCCTCTTCCGCGTCCTGACGCGCTCGAACCCGCCCGTGCGGTGGGACACGCTGCCCCTCGATCGCCTCATTCCTCTCGTTGCGCCATCTTCCCCCAGCGCAAAGGACGGCTTCTTCTGCAAAGCCGTGCCTCTTCTCGGTGGTTTCCCGGATTACGTGAGTGATTCACTGAAAGGAAACTTTCCTCCGGAAGAGGCAGTCATCGGCCTCCAACTCGTCCACAAAGAAAAGAGATTTTTCTACGCCCCCAGCGTCCCCGGAGTCGGAGAAAACTGGCAACGCTCCGTCGATGAAAGTGACCTGGCTCTTCTCGACGGCACCTTCTGGAAAGATGATGAGTTGATCCAAGCAAAGCGCAGCCGCAGAACGGCACGCGATATGGGACATCTTCCGCTCTCGGGCGAGCGCGGCATGCTGAAACGGACGTTCCGTCTCGGAAAGACCAAGCGCGTCATCATCCACATAAACAATACGAACCCGGTGTTGAACGAAGGGAGTCCAGAGCATCGCGCCGTGCGTGAAGCCGGTTGGGAAATCGCCTATGATGGGATGGAGTTCTACCTGTGACCCCATCCGTAAACCACGACGTCGAAAAGCCGCTGTTCTCCGAGGCCCAGTTCGTCGCTAGCTTTCATGGCATCGGAGAAGAGCGCTACCATCACAAGCATCCGTTTCACTTGCTCATGCACGAAGGCCGGCTCACGCGCGGCCAGCTTCAAGCCTGGGCTCTCAATCGTTACTACTATCAGAGCCGTATCCCCATCAAAGACGCGGCCATTCTCGCGCGTAGCGACGATCCAGGGTTTCGTCTCGCCTGGCGCAAGCGCATCCTCGATCACGATGGCGACGGCGCCAAGCCGGGCGGCATTGAAAAGTGGCTGCGTCTCGTGGAAGCCACGGGCTTGTCGCGCGAACACGCGCTCCGCGGCGATGGCATTCTTCCGGCGACTCGTTTCGCCGTTCAGGCCTACGTTGACTTCGTTTCCACTCGCTCACACCTCGAAGCCGTTGCCTCTTCCCTGACCGAACTCTTCTCGCGCAAACTCATCGCTCTCCGCATGGACCGCATGCGCCAGCACTATCCCTGGCTCTCCGGAGGTCTGGATTATTTCACCGGCCGCCTGACGCAGGCTCCGGAGGATTCCGAGTTCGCCCTGGCGTGGGTCGTGAAACACGCGCGCACCCGCGCAGAACAAGATTTGGCCCTCGCCGCGTTGCGCGCCAAGTGCGACATCCTCTGGGCCCAGCTCGACGCCCTCTATTTTTCCTACGTCAATCCCGGATGGCCGCCTCCGGGCGCTTTCCAGCCCGCAAAGGAATTGTGAAGGATTTAGGATGACGCCTGAACTCCACAGCTTTCCGCGCCTCGCTCCCGGCTGCCGCTTGAACGAAAAAACCCAGCAGCCGCGCACCCTGCTCATGCCGGAGCGCGCCCTGCGCCTGAACGGCCCGAGTCTCGAAATTGTCGAGCGCTGCGACGGTCAGCACACCGTCGAGCAAATCATCGTGGATTTGCAGAAGATCTATTCCAAAGCCGAGCCGCACAAGGTCGAGCAGGACATCCTTGGCTATCTCACTCTTCTGCAAAAAGAGCGCGCTCTCGACTTTGCGCTGTAGCGGCTCCGGCTTCGGCAACGGGCCCATTTCTTCTGAATATGACATCCACCATACCCAATCCGCTGTCGCTCATCGCTGAACTCACCCACCGTTGCCCGCTCCATTGCGTCTATTGCTCGAACCCGCTGGAATTGCAGTCTCGCACGAAAGAACTCACTACCGAGGTCTGGTCTCGCGTCTTCAAGGAAGCCGCCGAAGCCGGTGTCCTTCAAACCGATTTCACCGGCGGCGAACCTCTCGCGCGCCCCGACATCGTCGAACTCGTCCGCGCCGCGCGCTCCGCCGGCCTCTACGTCAATCTCATCACCTCCGGCCTGCCCCTGGATGAAGCAAAACTCGCGGCGCTTGTGGATGCCGGACTCGACCACATTCAGCTGAGCTTCCAGGGTGCGCGCGAAGAAACCGCCAACGAAATCTCCGGCACAAAGTCTCATGCGCAAAAGCTCCGCGTTCTCGATTGGCTCAAGCGCCATCGCGTTGCCGTCACCCTCAACTTCGTCATCCACCGCCGCAACATCGATCAACTCGAGGAAATGCTGGCCTTCGCCGGATCTTCGTGCGCGACTCGCATCGAATTTGCGAACGTCCAGTATTACGGCTGGGCTTTTGCCAATCGTGAAAATCTATTGCCGACGCGCGTACAGCTGGATCAATCGCTCAGTCTCATCAAGCGCGAACAAGAACGTCTTCAGGGCAGGATTCGCGTCGAATACGTCGTCCCAGATTATTACGCAAAATATCCCAAGCCTTGCATGGGCGGCTGGGGCCGCAAGCTGAT
Source organism: Candidatus Limnocylindria bacterium (assembly GCA_035490055.1). Taxonomy (GTDB): domain Bacteria; phylum Acidobacteriota; class Terriglobia; order Acidiferrales; family UBA7541; genus Acidiferrum. The sequence continues at coordinate 3,125 of DATHIB010000039.1, forward strand.
GCTGATCACGCCAAACGGCGATGCGCTTCCCTGCCATGCCGCGCAAGTCATTCCCGGCCTCACATTCGAAAACGTGAGGGACCGCCGTCTGTGCGAAATCTGGGAGCAATCCGCTACGTTTCAGAAATTTCGCGGCGAAGCTTGGATGCAGGAGCCTTGCAAAACCTGCGACCGCCGCGAGCTGGATTTCGGCGGCTGCCGCTGCCAGGCATTGCTCCTCGCGAGGGATGCCGCCGCCACCGATCCGGTCTGTTCGCTCTCGCCGCTGCACTCCAAAGTCGATGCCATCCTCGCAGGAATAAACACCGCGACATCCGCTCAAATTTTCGCCCAGCCCTCCTGGCTCTACCGCCCCAATCCCGTCTAACCCGCCTTTGCCACTTCCGATTTTATCGTGCCCACTTTCTTCGGGACGGGGCCCTTCGTAGGTTCCGCCTTCTGAGGCGGGCCGCTCTTTCCCGGACCGCACTACTGCCCGCCAGTTAGCCTAACTTCCGCGCTCGTTGGGGCGAACTGTTTTGTTTGCAAGGGGTTGTCATTTCATTCCGTCACTATGTCGCCGGTTCATGCCAAGTCTTGACCGGCTTCATGACCTCCGCCGGTATCTGCAGCGTCGCATAG
>DATHIB010000040.1:0-34459 GCA_035490055.1 Candidatus Limnocylindria bacterium
TCCGTTCGTCATCGGCGTACGTCCTTGGACTTCCCGATACGTCCCGAGGCAACTGCTGCCCTGGGCGGACTTGGGGTCTCCCGGTTCCCGCGCGAGGTGTCTCGGTACGTGCACGGGGTCTCTGACCGCGCGGGACTCTGGTGCACCTCGCGATATCGGTGCACCCGATGGGGCCTTCCGCTTTCTCCTACAGCGTCGGCGTCCCGGAGGAAGGTTCTTACGCGGCTGAATACCCGGCCCGCACGTCCCCCTGTCAACGCTTCGACGCCGCCCTTGCGAGCAGCTCCGCATGACTCTGGGCCGATGTGGGTCGCTACTTCACATTCGTATGACTTTTGCATTCACTACACCTCGCCGGTTTAACCGGCGCACAGGAGAGAAACCATGCAGCGCAAAGCATCCGCGGTTTGGCAGGGCGGTTTGAAAGATGGGAAGGGCTCGATTTCGACGGATAGTGGTGTGCTGAAGCAAACGCAATACTCGTTCAGCACGAGGTTTGAGAATGGGGTCGGCACCAATCCGGAAGAGCTCCTCGCCGCGGCGCACGCCGGCTGTTTCACCATGGCGCTCTCCGCGCAACTCGGCAATGCCGGCATGACCGCAAGCAAGCTCGCGACGACTGCAACCATTACGCTCGACAAGCTCCCCGACGGTTTCGCGATCACTAAGAGCCATCTCGACCTCGTCGCGCGTGTTCCGGGGGCGGACAAAGCGAAATTCGACGCCGCCGTGAAAGCCGCCGAAACCGGCTGTCCTGTCTCGAAACTCTTCAAGGCAGAAATCAGCGTCACCGCCCGGTTGGAATCCTAGGGCCCAGGCGCTCTCACCGGGAGTGCTCATCAAACGTTTTCACTCAACGTTTTTACGGAACGTTCTCATCGAAAGGGCCAAACAGGTACAATGCCGCACATGATTTCAGCTCCGGGAGCGTTCGCTGCTGGTGTCGCGATCTTTCTGATCGTGCTCTGGGACGCGTTCGAGGCCATCATTCTCCCGCGCCGCGTCACGCGAAAGTTCCGCCTGGCTCGCCTTTTTTACCGGTCCACCTGGAAAGCTTGGAAATTCGTGATTTGCCTCATCCCTAAGCCGAAGACCCGTGAAGCCTTGCTGGGGTTCTATGGCCCACTCTCGCTCCTTGTTCTCGTCGGAGTTTGGGCCGTTGGCCTCGTGCTTGGCTTCGGTCTCATGCAATATGGCGCCGGGTCCGCGGTGGTCATGACGGGCGGCGAGCCCGGTTTCCTGACGGATATCTATCTCAGCGGCACGACCTTCTTCACCCTCGGCCTGGGCGACGTCATTCCGCGCTCCGGCTTGTCCCGAGCCCTGGTTGTCACCGAAGCCGGTTTTGGCTTCGGATTTCTTGCTGCCGTCATCGGCTATTTGCCTTTCATCTACGGATCGTTCTCCAAGCGCGAGGTGAATATCACCCTGCTTGATTCGCGCGCCGGCACGCCGCCCACCGCCGGCGAACTGCTTCGCCGCCACAGTTATGTACATGGCCAGGACGCCCTCTGCGTTCTCCTCAAAGATTGGGAGCTGTGGTGCGCCGAGCTGATGGAGAGCCATCTCTCGTATCCCGTGCTCGCCTATTTTCGATCGCAGCACGACAATCAATCTTGGATCGCTTCGCTCACGGCGATTCTGGACACCTGCGCGCTCGTCATCGTCGGTATCGAGGGCGCTTGCGAAAAACAGGCCGAGCTTACTTTTGCGATCGCGCGTCACGCCATCGTCGACCTCTCGCAAGTCTTCGGCACCGCGCCCAAGCCGCTGCCGCACGACCGGCTGCCCGAACAAGCTTTGCGCCAAATCCGCGACATCCTCGCCCAGCACGGCATGAAACTCCATGACGGAGAAGAAGCCGACCGCAAACTCACTGCGTTTCGCAAAATGTATGAGCCCTACATCTATGCGCTGGCCAATTATTTGAACCAGACGCTGCCGCCTTGGATTCCGCTGAAAAAAGGCAAAGACAATTGGCAAACTACGGCCTGGGCGCAGTCGGGAGGGCTGATTGATAAAGAAGTAGCCACCGTCGTCGCCGATGACCATTTCTAGTTTTCTTGGACCGCGGCGGCTTGACGCCTCTTTTTTTCGTTTCCTCATTTTTTTTGGAGAAAAACAATGAAGGCCATTCTCGTTCGTGAATTCGGCGGTCTCGAAGTCCTGAAGCTCGAAGAATTCCCCACGCCAAAGCCTGCCGCCGGACAAGTTCTCGTCCGAATCCGCGCCGCAGGTGTGAATCCCTACGACACCTATATGCGCGCGGGCACCTACGCCGTCAAACCGCTGCTTCCCTACACGCCAGGATCTGATGGCGCAGGCGTCGTTGAGGCCATCGGCGATGGTGTGAAAAAAGTGAAACCGGGCGACCGCGTGTACACGGCAAAGACCGTTACGGGCGCGTACGCGGAATACGCTCTGGCATTGGAAGAGCAAGTGCATTCCCTGCCCGACAACGTCAGTTTTGGCCAGGGGGCAGGCGTGTGGGTTCCCTACGGGACCGCGTATCATGCGCTCCATCACTCCGCGGAAGCGCACGCTTCGGAAACCGTCCTGGTACATGGAGCGAGCGGCGGAGTCGGCACCGCGGCAGTGCAGATGGCGCGCGCCATGGGCCTCACCGTCTTCGGCACGGCCGGAACGCAAAAAGGCATCGACCTCGTAAAACGCGAGGGCGCGCATCAGGTTTTCGATCACGGCAAGACGGGTTATCAGGAGGGGATACTAAAGACCACCGGCGGTCGCGGTGTGGACATCATTCTCGAAATGCTCGCCAATGTGAACCTGGCCTACGATACAAAACTTCTGGCCAGCCGCGGCCGCGTGATCGTCATCGGCAACCGCGGTGAAGTCACGATCAACGCCCGCGAACTCATGGGCCGCCGCGCCTCCATCCGCGCCTTCACGCTTTGGGGCATTACGCCCGCGGAAGAAAACGAGATTCACGCCGGCCTCATTGCCGGCCTCGAAAACGGCACGCTGCGCCCGGTCGTCGGCAAAGAGTTGCCCCTCGCCGAAGCGGCGCGCGCCCACAAAGAAATCCTAGAGCCCGGCGCCGCGGGGAAAATCGTCCTCGTTCCTTAATGTAGTGTTCGGATGTGCCGTGCGCGGCGGGACGGCGTTGCCGCGGGCCAAATTTGTTTTGAGTGCGTTGCGGCCGGGAACATGCCGTATAATCGGGCTTCTCAAATATTGACCAGGAAAAGCCCTAAGCAGGGAGCGGAATCACTCTCATCGTGCACATCGCCCTTTCACTCTCGGTTGGTTTCGCCGCGCAGAACCCCATCAGCCACTATTGGCACAAGATCACGGATAGAACCTTTACCGGCATCTACCACGCCAATGCCTTCGACCTCGCGATGATGATCCCTTATTTCATCGTCCTTTTCGTCCTTGCGGTCTACGGTCTGCACCGCTATTGGCTGGTCTACGACTATTTCGCCTATTCGAAAAATGTCCCTCCGGCTCCGCCGCCGGTCGCAAACTGGCCCCGCGTCACCGTGCAGTTGCCGATCTTCAACGAGCGCTACGTCATCGAGCGCCTCGTCGAAGCCGTGTCGCGTTTCGACTACCCACCCGAACTGCTGGACGTGCAGGTGCTGGACGACTCCACCGACGAGACCCGCGAAGTCGCTCGCGCGTGCGTCGAGCGCCACGCCGCGCAGGGGATGCCCATCGTTTACATTCATCGCTGCAACCGTGAAGGTTACAAAGCCGGCGCCCTGGAAAACGGCCTGAAAACCGCCAAGGGCGAATTCGTTGCCATTTTCGACGCGGATTTTCTACCCGAACCCGATTTTCTTCTCCGTACGATTCCTTATTTCCTGAATCCGGACGGCGGCAGCAAAATCGGGATGGTGCAGACACGCTGGACGTATCTCAACAGCGACTACTCGCTGCTGACCAACGTGGAGACGATCCTTCTCGATGGCCATTTCGTCGTCGAGCATGGCGCGCGTTCCCGCCGCGGCACTTTCTTCAATTTCAACGGCACCGCCGGCGTGTGGCGCCGCAAAGCCATCGACGATGCCGGCGGCTGGGAGCACGACACCCTCACCGAAGACACCGACCTTTCTTATCGCTCGCAGCTCAAAGGCTGGAAGTTTCTCTACCTCCCGCAAATCGAGTGCGCTTCCGAACTTCCCGTGGACATGAACGGCTTCAAAGCCCAGCAGGCGCGGTGGGCCAAGGGCTTGATGCAAACCGCAAGAAAAATCCTCCCAAGAGTATTGAAGTCGGATGCGCCCTGGCACGTCAAAGCCGAAGCCTTCTTCCACCTTACCGGCAACATCAGCTACCCGCTCATGATTGTGCTCTCCACCATGTTGCTGCCCGCGATGATCGTGCGCTTCTATCAAGGCTGGGTCCAGATGTTGGTGATAGATCTGCCGCTGTTCCTCGCTTCCACGTGTTCCATCTCCAGCTTCTATCTCGTCGCGCAAAGAGAGCTTCGTCCCAAAACATGGCGGCGCACGTTTCTCTACATGCCCTTCGTCATGGCCACGGGGATCGGCATTTCCGTGCGCAACGCGCAAGCCGTCATCGAAGCGCTGCTCGGCAAGAAAAGCGCATTCGCCCGCACGCCCAAATTCAATATCGAAGGCAAGCAGGGCGCGTTCGCGACAAAATCGTACAGGAACAAAGCCGGCTGGATGCCCTACGCGGAAATTCTTTTAGGCTTGTACTTCTCTTCGACCGTGATCTACGCCATCCTCAACGAAAACTACGCCACCGTCCCGTTCCTGTTGCTCTTCGTCTGGGGTTACCTCTACACCGGCGCGATGTCCCTCGGACAAACCTACTTCGCGCGTCTGCGTTTCGGAGTCAACGCCCCAGAGATGCGACCCGCCACTTCCGGCGCGCCGGGCTTCTGATTCTCTTACAGTAAATAGAACTGACGCTCAGGTCGGCAGCCTTTCGCTTTTCGCGTGTGCGATGTCGCCGTCAAAGCTACACTGCATGGAAGGCGAACGCTCCGTGGAATACCTCCCCTTCAAGAATGGCGATGTCAGCTTGCACGCGGTTGCTGCTGGCCCGGAAGATGGCCCCGTCGTCGTTCTGCTCCACGGCTTTCCTGAATTCTGGTATTCGTGGCACAGACAAATCGAGCCGCTGTCGGCTGCAGGTTTTCGCGTCATCGTCCCCGACCAGCGCGGCTATAACCTCAGCAGCAAACCCGTCGGCGTCTCTTCGTATGCCGTGCCTGAGCTCGTTTCCGACGTCATCGCCATCGCCGATCAACTCGGCCAGAGAAAAATCTTTCTCGCCGGACACGATTGGGGCGCCGCCATTGCCTGGAGAACCGCCCTGCTGCATCCGCAGCGCGTCGCCAAGCTTGTCGTCCTTAATGTCCCTCATCCTTCGGTGATGCGTAAATTCCTCAGCACGCGTGCGCGTCAATTCCGCCGCAGCTGGTACGTGTTCTTCTTTCAACTCCCCTGGCTGCCGGAAGCCCTTTTCTCCGCCTTCAACTTCCGTGCCGGTTCGCGCTCGCTTCTCCGCTCCAGCCGCCCGGGCACCTTCACCGCCGAAGATCTCGCCCAATACCGCTCCGCGTGGTCGCAGCCCGGCGCCCTCACCGCCATGATCAATTGGTACCGCGCCCTCTTTCGCACTCGCATCAAATTTCAGAACAAAACCGTCCGCGTCCCCACCCGCATCCTCTGGGGGGAGCGCGACGATTTTCTCTTAACGGAAATGGCGTACGAAAGCCTGCGCTATTGCGCGAAAGCCGAACTCTTCACCTTCGCCAACGCCACGCATTGGCTCCAGCACGAAGAACCCGCTCGCGTCTCGGAGGTCTTGATCGATTTCTTCCGAGCATAGTGCTAGTTTCGGTCTGTCATCGCCAACGAACCATCTCGGATCTCATTCAAAGCAGAGCAATACAATCTCCGGGCTAGACCCAAAGCGCAGCGGCGGCCCCCAAGTCCCTGCACCGCTGGAGGTGTAGACCTGCATCTTTCCGATCCGGCTCAACCCGTACGCGAACTGGCGGTAAATCCGCCAGACCATCCAGGTCCAGGGGATAAACTGCCCGAGATGAGTGTGCCCCGAGAGTTGCAACGAAAATCCAGCCTCGGCCGAGATGTGTGGACGATCCGGCGCGTGCGTCAGAAAAATGCTGGCGCGATTCCGGTCCACACCGATTCGCTGCAGGACCGCACGCAGATGCTCGTCCTGGGTGGCGTGTTTGTAAGGCACGCCGACGATCTGCAAGCCGTCTGCTTCCACTTTTTCGTTCTCGAGTACGCGAACTCCAGCGCCGGCGACGGCTCGTAGGTACTTGGAGTCGTCCCCGAACTGCTCGTGATTGCCCGCAACAAAATAGGCGCCCTGCGGCGCGCGCAGATCGCGCAACGGCTCGGCGGCTCGCGCCGTATCGATCGCCGTGCCATCGTACAAGTCACCGGCAACGAAAACCACGTCGGGCTTCTCCCGCATCGTCTTGGCCACGATCCGCCTCAGAAACCGGCCGTTTCGAACGTGCCCCAAGTGCAGATCGCTGAGTAGCACGGCCCTACGCCCGCGCCAGGCCTGCGGCAGATTCTGCAATCGAATGGTGATCCGCCGAACCCGCGTCCAGCCTGCATTCACTAGGCCTGAGCAGCAGAGCACCACTGACGCTCCGAACATCACCTCCACGATCCGATGGAAATTCACGTCCATTCCCGCCAGCCGTGCGATTCCGAAAATGACCCAGGACATACATGCCGCAAAGAAGGAGAAACTCAACCATCCAAGCCAAGCTGCGGCGACCCGATACATGACGCGCAACACGGCATTTGTGTAGCGAAAGGCCAGAAGCGACGTTGCTAAAAAACTGACGGACAGGACACCCAGAACGATCTTCAGCCACAACGCCACAGAGGGATCATTCCCCGCCGGCGAAAACTTCCAGGTTTCGTAGAGGAAAAAGTGAATCAGAAACAACACCGATTGAAAAATCACGATGAAGCCTATGAGTCCTGCTCGTACCTGCATCTACCATTGGATTCCTCAAGTCCTAAAAACGGTATTCATCTGCTCCGAAATGGATGGCGACAGCGTGCGTTGCTGGGCGGCGCGGCGGTCCTGTTTCGTGACAATTTCGGCCAATCACTCGTTTCGGGTACAATCGCGTGGCTGCGTACAGCCTTCGAAACCCACATGCCCAGTGGGCGCAACATCCAAAATTGTGGTTCCGAGGTGCGCGAATGAGTGGTCGCCTGTGCCCGGTGCGGTCGCATGGTCTATCGAATTCAGCAACACGGGTTTTTGGGGGATTGCTCTGCCTGGCTTACATTGCGGCTCCCGCGCGAGCCCAGGAGCGCCGCGAGCGCGAGCCCAATAGCGTCTACGCGGAACGCCGCGCCAAGCTGGCGGCGCAGGCCGATGGGCCGATCGTCCTCTGGGGTTTCACCAGCCGCGAGGAAGTTTCCCAAGCCTACGTCTTTGCCCAGGAAGAGAATTTTTACTACCTCACTGGCCACAATGAAGAAGGCGCCGGGCTGATTATCCTTCCCGCTGGTCAGAAGGGCGACGTCTCGAACGTTTCGCGCGAAATTCTTTTTCTCCCCGCAAAGAACTCGCAGAAAGAAAAATGGAACGGGGTCCGCATGTCACCCTCGGATCCCGGCATCGAAGCGCGCACGGGATTTGTTGCCGTGAAATCGTTTGAGAGCGACTTCCGCTCCATGGTCGAGAATCTTCTGAAGACGTTTCAGAACTTCTACACGATTCTTCCCTATCAGAAAGAACTCGGCGGTTACCCCCACGAGAAAGCCGTTGTGGATTGGCTGCAGCTTGCTGCGCCGAATGCCAAGCTGAAAGACATTCGCGCGCAGATCGGCGCCCTGCGCCAGATCAAGTCACCCGGCGAAATCTCCTTCCTGAAGCAAGCGATTGATTTGTCCCTCGATTCTCACCTGGACGCGATGAAGATGATGCACCCGGGGCTTTACGAATATCAGGTAGCGGCAAAAATGGTCGAAATCCATGCCTGGGGCGGCTCGGAAGCGGAGGGCTACGCCCCGATTGTTGGCGCCGGCCCGAACTCCACGGTGCTGCACTACGACAAGCTCTCGCGCAAAATCGAAGATGGCGACATCGTCGTTCTCGACGTCGGGGCGCAGTACTCCGGCTATTCGGCGGACATCACCCGCACGCTGCCCGCTAACGGCAAGTTCACGCCGCGCCAGCGCGAAATTTACGAAATCGTTCTCGGCGCGCAAAACGCGGCCCTCGCCGCGCTCAAGCCGGGCATGGATTTCTGTAACAAGGGCGACAAAAGCGTTCACAAGATTGCCTACAACTACATTAATTCCCATGGAAAAGATCTTCACGGCAAACCCCTCGGGCCATATTTCATTCACGGCCTCGGCCATCACATCGGCTTGAACGTCCACGACCCGGGCGAATTCTGCGCCCCTTTCCAGCCCGGCATGGTCATCACCGTCGAGCCCGGCATCTACATTCCCGAGGAAAATCTGGGCGTGCGTATCGAGGACGACGTCCTCATCACCGAATCCGGCCACAAACTCCTCAGCGAACGCCTCCCGCGCGACACTGTTGAAATCGAAAAGATCATGGCGGAAGCCGCGTTGGCTCGCTCAAAAGGAGAAAAAAGCGAGGTCCGCGGAAACGTTTCGTCAGCGGATACGCTCGCCGACAGCGGTGTGGTCCGGAGCTTGATTGAGAAATACGCGAAATCGGTTGACGGCGCGGATACAACTCTCGCTGCTGAGGTCTGGTTGGATTCTCCTGACGTCTCCTTCATCCACCCGTTAGGCCATGAGCACGGCTTCGAGCAAATCAAGCAAAATGTCTACCTGCGCCTGATGGGCGATACCTTCTCGGAACGCAGACTGAGTGTTCATGACGTTTCCGTTCATGTTTACGGGGACGCTGCCTGGGCCGAGTTCTACTGGGATTTCGATGCCAAGTTCAGAAAAGACGGCTCTCCCCTCACGACACACGGCAGGGAAACGCAGCTCTATCAGAAAGAACAAGGTAAATGGCACTTGGTTCACGTTCACTATTCCGGAATGCCGGTTACCGGAGAGCGCCAGGGCTTCTGAACGCAGGAAACATTTCTTTTTCAACGAGGCTCGCTGCCGACAAATAAGGCGGATTGACCGCCGGGAATGAGGCACCTTATACTGATCTCCCGCGCTGGACGTGGATTTCGCGCCAGCGTGCCTCGAGTCATTCCGCGAGCAGCGTAGGAGCGAACTTTAGTTCGCCGGCCGGAATTTCCGAAATCAGCAAACTTTCTAGGGAGCATATGAGCAGCGTCAAAGCGACACAACTCCGCCCCGGCATGGTCATCCAGCACGAAGGCCAGCTTTTCACCATCTTCAGCGTCGATCACCGCACGCCGGGCAACAAACGTGGCTCGATGCAGACGCGCATGAGGAACCTCCGCACGGGTGCGATCATCGATTACCGGTTCCGCGCCGAAGAATTCGTGGACCGCGCCATCCTCGATGAAGTCGAGTTTGAGTACCTCTACAACGAGGGCGACGATTTTCACTTCATGAATACAAAGAACTACGAGCAGATGCAGATGAGCCGCGAAGAGCTGGGAGAAACCGTCTACTACTTGATTCCCAGCACCATTGTGAAGGTGGAATTTTTCGAGGAAAAAGCCATCGGCGTGGACCTCCCCGATACCATGGATATGAAGGTGATCCAGACCGAGCCGACGCTCCAGAAAGCCACCGCCAGCGCGGTCATGAAGCCCGCAACACTCGAGACCGGCCTGATCGTTCAGGTTCCGCCGTTCGTGAATGAGGGCGACAGAATTAAAGTGGACACATCGGAAGCACGTTACGTTCAGCGCGTCGAGTAATTCTTAGTTCTTTGCTTTTGTACGCGGGTAGTAGATGATGACAGTTCGATTTTCCGCCTCCGCAGCTAATTTCAGCGCAAGCCGGAATTAGAAGAGGCAGAACGGCGTCCCGGCTCCGCCCCGGGACGCCTTTTGTTTTTCTCTCAATGTTTTCCCGCCGAGCCCGCAGCGGATTTCTCGCCCGCCGGATGCGCGCCAAACACGCGGTCGAAGATAGCATCCACATAGCGAAGCTGCCGCTGCAGATCGAAAGTGTAAGCGAGGGCTTTCGAATCGAGAACCTTGGCGATACGTTCGTCTTTCGAAACGCGGTCGCGGAAACTGGTGTCTGATTCCCACGCGGCCATGGCGTTCTCCTGTACCGCGTTGTAAGCCTCATTGCGGGGCATGCCCTTCTCCACAAGGTCCTGCAACAATTGTCCCGAGTAAACGAGGCCATGGGTGGAATCGAGATTTCGAATCATCCGTTCGGGGAAAACGCGCATCTGGCCGAGGATGGCGGTCATTTTCGAAAGCATATAGTCCACGAGAATGGTGGAATCGGGAAGGATGATTCTTTCCACAGAACTGTGGGAGATGTCGCGTTCGTGCCACAAGGCGACGTTTTCGAATGCGGCGAGCATGTTCGAACGCACGAGGCGCGCGAGGCCGCAGATTTGCTCACAGGTGACGGGATTGCGCTTGTGAGGCATCGCGGAGCTGCCACGTTGCTCGCCGCTGAACGGTTCTTCGGCTTCGCGGACTTCGGTGCGCTGGAGATGGCGAATTTCGAGCGCGATTTTCTCGAGCGTGGCAGCGATGAGCGCGAGGGCGCTGAGATATTGCGCGTGGCGATCGCGCTGAATCACTTGCGAAGCGACGGGAGCGACGGTGAGCCCAAGGCGCTTACAGATACGCTCTTCGATTTCGGGACCGAGATGCGAGGCGTTGCCGACCGCGCCGGAAATTTTGCCGACAGCCATTTGCACGGCGGCGGCGCGGAAGCGCTCGATGTTGCGCTGATTTTCCGAAAACCAATTCGCGATTTTCAGGCCAAACGTGATGGGCTCGGCATGAATGCCGTGAGTGCGGCCGATCTGCGGGGTGTGGCGGAATTCGTGAGCGCGTACATCGAGAATTTCTCCAAACATCACCAAGGCGCGCTCGATTAGTTTTGAAGCATCGCGAACCTGGAGGGCTTGTGCGGTGTCAACAACGTCATTCGAGGTCATGCCGTAGTGCAGCCAGCGCGCGGCGGCCGGATCAGCGATCGATTCGCCGACGGCCATGGTGAAAGCGATGACGTCGTGCTTCACGCGAGATTCGAGTTCGTTGATGCGGGCGACATCGACTTTGGCAAGAGAGCGAATCGCGACGGCGGCATCCTTTGGTACCTGGCCCGCTTCCGCAAGCGTTTCCGTGGCTGCCAGCTCAACTTCCAGCCACTTGGCAAACTTGTTCGCGTCACTCCAAACCTGGCCCATTTCCTGGCGCGTGTAGCGTGGTATCAATGCTTTCTCCCCAAAAGCAAAAAGAAGATTGCGCGGGCAGTTCCCGGTGTTTCCTACTTCCATGATACCGCAGATGGGAAAATGTGCACGGCGCAAGGGATTCCCTGCCGGGTGTCCGAAAATGGGATGGGCAGTCGCGGAAACGAGCGTTTGGCACCCGGAAAGCGAAAGGACAGTGCGTCTAAGACGTTAAGAAAAAAGGACTTGAAGGCGCCAACGGAGCGGCGACGGAGTTGCACGAGGCAAGGATGTAGGGTGTCTACATGTTAGGGGGTCGGATATCGACAGCCTGGATGGAACAAAGGGCAGGGTCACGACGTCATAACCAAGAGAGCGAGCAAAGAGACAGCATGGCAAGAGCGTTCGAGGGACGAGATTGAGCATTGGAAGGAATTGTCTGAGGAACAAAGCGATGGCCGAGAAGAGAGAGCGGTACCAGAACCGGATTGAACTTTTGCAGGGGACGCTGGACCTGTTGATTCTGCAAACCCTGCAATGGGGGCCGCAACATGGTTATGGGATTAGCGTGGCTATCCGGAATCGCTCCGGCGAGTTACTGCAGGTGGATACGGGTTCGCTCTATCCGGCGCTGCACCGGCTGGAAAAACAGAAATGGATCAAAGCGGAATGGAGAATTTCCGAAAATAAGCAGCGGGCAAAGTTTTACCAACTGACGGCCGCGGGAAAGAAGCAACTGACAAGAGAACGCTCGAAATGGTCGCAGCTTTCGGACGCTATCGCGGGCGTGCTGAGGCCTGAGGAGTAGTGGTGGCGCAAAGAAGTAAGGAAGTAAGGAAACGCAGGGGTGGCTTGTGAGTTTCTGGTGGCGTAAGAAAAGAGAAGCGGATCTCGAAGAGGAAGTGCGGAGCCATCTTCAGATGGCGGCGCGAGAGCGTGTGGAGGGGGGTGACGCAGCAACGGAAGCCGAACGTGCGGCGCGGCGAGAGTTTGGCAACGTGGGTTTGGTGAAGGAAACGACGCGGGATGTCTGGGGATGGCAGTGGTTGGAAAATTTGTACAAGGACGCGCGCTTCGGCTTGCGCGTGCTGGGCAAATCTCCCAGCTTCAGCACCGTGGCCATTTTGACACTGGCCCTCGGCATCGGCGCCAACACAGCCGTTTTCACGGTAGTGAACGGCGTGCTGTTGCAGCCGATGCCATTTCCAGAACCGGACCGGCTATTCCTGGTTTCATACTCCCCGCAGCGTGGACCATTTGAAACCGGCCCCAGTCTTTCAGATCACGACTATCTCGAATTTCGTGACCAGGACCGGCTATTTGAACATCTCACGTCCTTTACGGGCAGCAGGGTTAACCTGACGGGGGCGGGCGATCCAGCACAAATCCCAGCAGCCAGTGTCACGATAGATTTTTTTTCAACGCTGCAAGCAAGACCTGAAGTTGGAAGAGGCTTCTTGGCGGAAGAAGACCAACCCGGACGCGACAACGTCGTTGTGCTCAGCAGCAAACTCTGGAATGAGCGATTTGGCTCAGATCCTCGAGTCTTGGGAAAAACAATCAAGCTGGATAGCATCAGCCGGACGGTGGTCGGCATCATGCCAGCCGGTTTTGGATTCCCCTACGACGCGGAAGTGTGGTTGCCGCTCGGCATCCGCATCGACTCGCACAACTCATACTCACGGCCAGTCGTCGGGCGCTTGAAAACCGGCATTTCGCGGCAACAAGCGCAGGCAGAGCTCGAGACTTTCACGAAGCGGCTGCCCCGCCGTCCGGGTGAAAACAAACAGGATCTAGTGGCTCAGATTATTCCTCTGAAAGAGTTATTGGTCGCAAACATTCGGCAATCGCTGCTGATTTTCGCCGGTGCGGTTGGATTCGTTCTCCTGATCGCCTGCGCGAACGTAGCCAACCTATTTTTGGCTCGTGCGGCTGGCCGGGGACAGGAGATGGCGGTGCGTAGCGCTTTGGGCGCTGGCCGGTGGCGGCTGACGCGCCAGCTACTCACAGAGAGCACTTTGGTTTCGGTCGCCGGTGGAGTGGTTGGGATTGTCCTGGCATTTTGGAGCGTTCCCGCCTTAATCGCTCTTGCGCCCGCGGGAAAGATTCCCCGGATGGAGATGATTCGAATTGATGCATCGATCCTTGCGTTCACTTTCGGTCTTTCGGTGATTACCGGCATGGTGTTTGGCTTGGCACCGACCTTGCAGGCCACGCGGCGTGATGTGCGGGAATCGTTGAAACAGGCCGGCCGGAGCTTAACCGAGCGGCATGAAGGAATGCGAAGCGTCCTGGTAATTTCCGAAATTGCGCTTGCGCTTGTTTTGCTCACAGGTGCGGGTTTGATGCTCAAGAGTTTTCTGCGGCTACGGGCCGTCAAGCCGGGTTTCGAACCCGAGAACGTGATGACCATGACGGTGGATCTGCCGGAGTCCGCGTACCGCACGGCGGCCCAGATGCGGGCTTTTCACACGCGAACTCTGGAAAGCCTTTCCAACCTGCCGGGCGTACTTGCCACAGGGGCGGTGAACTGGAAACCACTCGGCAGTGAGTTGACCATGGGTGATTTCCAGGTGGAAGGTGGTCAGCCGCTGCCCTCAGGCTACATGGTGGACAAGCCGTGTGTGAGTCCAGGATATTTCAGAGCCATGAGAATCCCGCTGTTACGGGGGCGAGAGTTTGCCGAAGGTGATGACTCAACCGCGCCGGGCCTTGTGATTGTGAGCCAGTCCGTGGCGCGTAGCCTGTGGCCGGGCAGCGATCCGCTTGGGAAGCGCATTTCCATGGAAGATCATCCCAAACCCGGAGATTGGCTCACCATCGTCGGCGTTGTGGACGATGTGAAGCAGCAGGGGCTCGCCAAGAAATCGGATCCAGCCATCTATCAGCCATACCTTCAGATCACGCATCCGTTCTTTCTGAATCATATGACCTTCGTGGTAAGGACAGCTTCCAACCCACTGGGCGTCCCATCAGGGATGCGCGCCGTGCTCAGTGAGGTCGATAAGGACCAGCCGGTACAGTCGATCGCCGCCATGGACAACCTCATCGCTGCGACGACAGCTGAGCCCCGGTTCCAGGCGCGGCTGCTCGCTGTGTTTGCGATTATGGCGCTGGCTCTCGCAATCGTCGGCATATACGGCCTCTTGGCTTACTCGGTGGCGCAGCGAACTCATGAGATCGGCGTTCGTATTGCGCTCGGCGCTCAAACAGCAGACGTGGTGCGGATGCTCCTTCGCAGCACCTTGGTCCTCGTTGGTGAGGGCATAATGATCGGAACGGCGGGTGCGCTCGCGGTGACGCGCGTGCTCGCGAAGTTCCTGTTCGAAGTGAAACCAAACGACCCTCCAACTATTGCTGCAGTCGCGCTCACGCTCGTGTGCGCGGCGCTGGTAGCGTGTTATATCCCGGCGCGGCGGGCGATGCGCGTCGATCCGATGGTGGCGCTGAGACACGAATAGAAATTGGAAAATGGAAATCAGAAATTAGAAATTGGAAGAACGAAGAGGAGCCCCAATGAGCTGGTTCAGTGGACTCTTTGGCAAACGGAAGCGGGAGAAAGAACTGGACGAGGAAGTGCGGAGCCATCTGGATATGGCGACGCGCGAGCGCGTGGAAAGGGGCGAGGCCCGGGAGGAAGCGGAACGCGCGGTGCGGCGGGAATTTGGAAACGTGGGATTGGTGAAGGAGGTCACGCGGGAGATCTCGGGCTGGGGCTCGCTCGACCGGCTGATGCAGGACTTGCGATTTGGCGTGAGGGTGATCACAAAGTCGCCGGGATTCACGGCGGTGGCGATCCTGACGCTGGCTCTAGGGATCGGCGCGAATACCGCGCTCTTTTCGGTGGTGAACGGAGTGCTGTTGAACCCGCTTCCGTATCCGGATCCGGAGCAGCTCGTCACACTTCACGAGAGCAAGCCGAACTTTGAAGCGGGGTCGATCTCGTTCCCAAACTTTCGAGACTGGCGAAAGCAAAACACAACGTTTTCCATGATGGGCGTTTCGCGAGGGTATTCGTTCAATCTAACGGGTGCTGGCGATACCGAACAGGTGCGGGCGGAATTTGTTTCAACCGATTTTCTTCCCATGCTGGGAGTGAAGCCGGTTGTTGGGCGGTCGTTCGAGGAAGGAGAAGACGAATTCGGCGCGAGCCCCATTGTGATCATCAGCGCGGGATTCTGGAACCGGAAGTTTGCGTCCGCACAGGATGTGCTGGGAAAAGGGCTCACTCTGGATGGGCGAAGCTACGCGATCGTGGGTGTGGTACCGGCGAATTTCAACCTGCAGATCGGGGGGTTTCGCACCAGCGAGCTCTACGTGCCCATCGGCCAATGGACGAATTCGGCATTGCACGTCCGGGCGGCGGGCCTGGGGATTCACGGAATTGGCCGTCTGAAAGCGGGCGTAACGATTCAGCAAGCTCGCGCCGACATGCTACGCGTGACGGGTCATTTAGCGGAAGAGTATCCAGACTCGGACAAAGGGATTGGCGCAACACTCATCCCACTCAAGGAACAGATGGTGGGCGACGTACGGCGGTTGCTGCTGGTGTTGCTCGCGGCCGTCGGATTCGTGCTCTTGATTGCTTGCGTGAACGTGGCCAATCTGCTTATGGCACGCTCGATGGGACGCAGTCGTGAGTTCGCTGTTCGCGCGGCCCTGGGCGCGGGCAGAGGGAGAATCGTGCGACAACTCCTGACAGAGAGCATGCTACTTGCGCTGGCAGGAGGCGGACTCGGGCTGTTGCTGGCAGCGTGGGGCACGAAGGCGGCGCTGCAACATTTGCCGTCCGGGCTGCCGCGCGCAAGCGAGATCGGAATGGATTGGAAGGTTTTATTGTTTACGGCGGGCATCGCGCTGTTCTCCGGAATTTTGTTTGGTCTGGTGCCGGCGCTGCGGATTTCGAAGTCGAATTTGCAGGACACTTTGAAAGAAGGTGGCCGCGGATCCGGTGGCGGAAAACAGCGCGCGCAGGGAGCTTTCGTCGTCGCAGAAATGGCGATGGCGCTGGTGTTGCTGGTAGTGGCAGGACTGATGATCCGCAGCCTGAACGCGCTCTGGAGCGTGAATCCAGGCTTCGATTCACACAATGTGCTGACGTTCGGAGTTTCCCTCCCGTCGTCGATGCGAGATGCGAGCCCCGGGGCGATTCGCGCGGCCCTGCGCGGGATTCAGGACAAGCTAGGCTCGACTCCCGATGTGAAGGCCATGTCTCTTTCGTGGGCGGCCGTGCCGCTATCGAGCGACGATGAGGAGCTCTTCTGGCTGGAAGGACAGCCAAAACCGGCGAGCGAGAATGACATGAACTGGGCAATCAGCTACGTGGTTCAAGAAGACTATTTGAAGGTAATGGGAATTCCCTTGGAGCGTGGACGGTTTTTCATGCCTCAGGATCGTGAGCGCTCGCAGCATGTGATCGTCATTGACGACGTTTTCGCGCGAAAGTTCTTTGGCGATCAAGATCCCATCGGGAAACGCGTGAACCTATACACCTTGGGAGGGGCGGCGGAAATTGTCGGAGTCGTCGGACACGTAAAACAGTGGGGCCTCGATTCGGACGACAAGCAAGCACTCCGGGCACAGCTGTACTCCTCCTACATGCAGGCCCCCGACGAGATCATGCATCTGTCGTCCAGCGGGACCGGCGTGCTGGCGCGCATCGACGGCAATACAGGGGCAACGGCCGCCACCATCCGAAAGGCGTTGAAAGAAATCAGCAGCGAGCACGTTATGTTCAGCGTGCAAACCATGGAAGAGATCATTGCAGATTCCTTGGCGGCGCGCCGGGTCTCGATGATCGTGCTTTGCGTCTTTGCCGCGCTGGCGTTGGGGCTTGCCAGCATGGGGATCTATGGCGTGATCTCCTACTTAGTTGGCCAGCGAACCCATGAAATTGGCATCCGCATGGCACTGGGTGCGAGGCAGAGCGATGTGCTGCGCCAGATTTTGGGCGAAAGCATGAAGATGACGGTAATCGGAATTTTCATTGGGCTGTTGGCTGCGCTGGGCCTCACCCGCCTGATGGCCAATATGCTCTTTGGTGTGAGCGCCACCGATCCAGTGACATTTGTGGGAGTTGGCGCGATTCTGGCAATTGTTGCGATGGCCGCGTGTTACGTGCCGGCCCGTAGGGCCATGAGAGTTGACCCCATCGTGGCGCTGAGATGCGAATGAATGGCGTGAACAGCCAGGAGCCGCGACTTGGGAGCGGCCTCTCCGCGGAGCCAGATTACGCTTCCTTTCCGTAGCATGCCCTATGTTGTTGGCGAATAGGGGCTAAACCTGACCTAACCGCAAGCCTCGAATCCTGTCTAATGAATCGGATGCAGCAGAGTGTCGAAAGCACCCAGGCCATCGCCGAGAGCGACGCCATCGCCGTGGAGCGCACGCTCGCGGGCGATCGCGATGCCTATCGCGTTCTTGTTGAACGGCACAGCCACAATGTTTTCCGGCTGGCTTATCGGATGACCGGGAACCGGCACGACGCCGAAGAGGTGGTCCAGGAGGCATTTTTGCGCGGGTATCAAAAGCTGGGGCAATTTGCGGCGCGATCGAATTTCGGGACGTGGGTGTATCGAATCGCGGCGAATTATGCGATTGACCGCATGCGCCAGCGGCAGAAGGAAGAGGCGCGGCGGGAAGCGCCGAGAGCGGAAGATCGGGACGGCATGGAAAATGATCCACTGAATCGCGTCCCAGATCGAGCGCCAACCCCGGAACGGTTGACGCAGAGCATCGAGCTGCGAAAACAGATGGAACAGGCGCTTGCCGCTCTTTCGGACGCGGAGAGAACCGCTTTCGTGATGCGGCATTGGGAAGGCTGCGGGATCGAAGAAATCGCAGGAGTCCTGAAATCAAGTTCCAACGCGACGAAGAACACCGTCTTTCGCGCGGTGCAGAAATTGCGGCGTGCACTGCAGCCCGTTGTAGAGACAAGAGCGCAGGCACGCACGATGGGAACGGAATTATGAAACACATGACGGAAGAAGAGTTGATTGCCTATCGCGAGGGAGTAGCCGAGCAACGAACGGCGATTTCAGGACATCTCGCAGTCTGCGAAGAGTGCCGGGGCGAGTTGGAACGAATCGAAGCGGTACTCGCGGCACTGGATACGCTTACTGTGCCCGATCCGGGGGCGGATTACGGGCGGCAGGTGTGGCGGGAGATTGCGCCGCGGCTAGCGGAGAAACCGGAACCGTGGTGGCAGGTGTGGATGGAACCACGGCGGCTCGCTGCGGCGGGCGTGATTGTGGCGCTGATTGTCGCGGCGTTTGTCGCCGGGCGAATCACAAGGCCAGGCAAAACGAGTGACAACATCGCGAACAAAGAACAGGTGCGGGAGCGCGTGTTAGTGGTTGCCGTGGGCGAACACCTGGGCCACTCCGAGAGGATGTTGGTGGAGCTTTCGAACGCGGAGCCAAGCGATCCCGCGCAGAAACAAGTGAACATCTCCGCCGAACAGCGGCGCGCGGAAGATTTGCTGCAAGAAAACCGGTTGTATCGGCAGACGGCGCTGCAAGAGGGAGATGCGGGACTTGCCAGCGTGCTGGACGAACTCGAGCGCGTGCTCTTAGACGTGGCTCACAGCCCGGAAGAGGTAACACCGGCACAGCTCGAAGCAATCCAGAAAAAGATTGCAGGGCGTGGGATTTTGTTCAAAGTCCGGGTGGTCAACAAGGAACTGCAACAACGGCAGGAGGCGAGGGAGCCCGCGCCGGCGCAAAACGAGTCTACCAAGAGAGAGAGGAACAAAGTATGACCATCGGAAACCCTCTTAGAAAGACGAACATCGTGTGGATCGCAATGGCGGCGCTGCTGCTGGCGCCCGCAGGCGCGCGGGCGAATAGGCTCGTGGCTTCCAACCTCCGAGCCGCGAATTCTCTGCAGGATTCACAAGAGGCCCAGGATAAGGAACAAGAGAAGCGCGACCGCGAGCAGGAGGCGCGCGACAAAGAGGAGGAAAAACGCGATCGTGAAGAGGAAGCTCGCGACCGAGCGCAGGAAAAGGTTGAGCGGCTGCAGGAATTGTACGACGACGGCCGCGAGGCGCTGGACGAGGACCGCTACGACCAGGCGGAAACAAAATTCAAGCTGCTGGCCGACATGAGCGGCCCGCAGACGGACGCAGCGCTTTACTGGAAGGCCTACGCGGAAAACAGACTTGGCAAGCGGGACACGGCGCTCGCAACCATCGCGGACCTCAAACGGCGCTTTCCTCAAAGCCGCTGGCAAAAAGACGCGAGCGCCCTTGAAATCGAGGTACGGCAGTCGACCGGCCAACCTGTAAAGCCAGCCGACCAGAGCGACGAAGAATTGAAAATGCTGGCGCTGCAGGGAATCATGAACGGCGATCCGCAAAAAGGCATCTCCATACTGGAAAATATTCTCAATGGTTCGGGAACCCCCAAGCTGAAATCGCGGGCGCTATTCATGGCGGCGCAGAGCGGCAGGCCGGAAGCGCGAGAGATCCTTGGCAAAATCGCGCGCGGACAGAGCAATCCGGAGCTGCAGCGGAAGGCGGTTGAATACCTGGGGCTCTTCGGCGGTGCTGAAGCGCGGAAGACACTGGCCGACGTCTACGCATCAAGCGGCGACGCTTCGGTGAAGCACGCCATACTTCGCAGTTACATGATTGGTGGCGATCACGAGCGCCTGTTCGCCGCGGCGAAGACCGAGAAGGACGAGTCGCTGCGCCGCGAGGCGATCCGGCAGTTGGGGCTGGTCCATGGTACGAGCGAGCTGGAGCAGTTGTACAAGACGGAAGCTTCGCCGGACGTCCGGCGGGAAATCCTGCAAGCCTTCTTTCTTGCGGGAGATTCGGGAAGACTCGTGCAGGCGGCGCAAGGAGAAAAAGACGCGGAATTGCGCCGGGCCGCGATTCGAAACCTTGGACTGATCCATTCGGACGATTCGGGAAAAGCACTGCAAGAAATCTATAGCAAGGAAGCGGACCACGACGTCAAAGCGGAAGTATTGAACGCGTATTTCCTGCAGGGAAACGCGAAAGCGCTGGTGGCCATCGCGCGAAGCGAGAAAGATCCAGAACTCAAGAGGACGGCGGTGTCCAAATTGTCGCTGATGCATTCCAAGGAAGGTACCGATTACCTGATGGAACTGCTGCAAAAATGAGAGGGGGAACCATGCGAGAGGAAAGAACGGTCTCAGCGGTGCGGAGGCTAGTCGGGCTCGCGATGATTGTAGCCGGGATTAGCATTGCCGTCGTGCAACTGGCTAAGGGCGGGTCCCTAGCTCGGTCGGAGCAAGCAAGCCCGGCGACTGCGCAGACTACGGAAACTCCGCACATTGAAAATGCGAGGCTGGAGACGCGGGCAGCCGGCGCAAGTCTCGATGCGACCATGCGCGAGATCGCTGGGACGACGGAAAAAGCAGCGTGGGTCGGCTACCACGTCGATCAGATCGCGGGCGAACGTGGAGTCTGCTGTAACAACAACTGGAATGATGGGAATTGCGGAACCTGCCGGCTGGAAAAGGAAAACGGCGGAAGGAGTGGCACGACGCACGCGGACGGCAACGTCAAACTGGAAGGCTCACGGCAACTCGTCGTGCTCTATCGCGTGGAAGCGAAGCAGGTCGTAAAGATTCGCGTCGCGTCAGGCGATTGTACGCTGGACGCAGGTGGGCTGCCGTTCATCTGGCTGACGGGTGTCAAAACAGCAGAGAGCGTGGCGCTCCTCGCAACTTACGTGCGCGGGTCGGACTTCGAAGATCACGGGGATCACGGCGTCGGCAACGGAGCGCTGACGGCGATCGCGTTGCATGCGTACTCGTCGGCTGACCGGGCGCTCGAATCGTTCGTGACGCCAGAGCAGCGCGAAGGGCTGCGGAGGCAGGCGGCATTCTGGATGGGGGCCGCGCGGGGCAATGCTGGATTGATCGCTTTGCAGCACATGGCGAAAACCGATCCAAGTTCGGACGTACGCGCACACGTGGCGTTTGCACTTTCCGTGAGCCATGAAGCTGGAGCGCTGGATGAGATGATCCGTATGGCGCACGATGACACGAGCTCGCACGTGCGGGGGCAAGCACTGTTCTGGCTGGCGCAAAAAGCAGGAAAGAAAGCAGTGGGCACGATCAGTGGGGCCATCGAGAACGATCCGGACACGGATGTGAAGAAAAAAGCGGTTTTTGCGCTCAGCCAATTGCCGAAAGAGGAAGGCGTGCCAAAGTTGATTGAAGTGGCACAGAACAACCGGAACGCGGAGGTGCGGAAGCAGGCAATGTTCTGGCTGGGACAATCCAATGATCCGCGGGCGCTGCAATTCTTCGAGAAAGTGCTGACGCAATAGCGGTTAACGTAGAAGATCTTCGAGCTGCACGCGCGCATCAGTCTTCGAATCGCGATACTTCACGATGACCGCCGCTTGCAGCGACAGCCCCCATTTTGCGCCCGTGAGATGAGAGACGGCGCGCGAGCCTGGAACGACGATGGCTTCTTCCGGAATGACCAGCGGCTCGGCATCGGTGGCTGTATAGACCGTGTCGCGGACGAGATCGTAAACCGGGATGGAGCGATTGAGAATCGTGCCCGTGCCGAGAACGGCGCGGCGCTTTACGACGGTTCCCTCATAAACGCCGCAATTCCCGCCGACCAGGACTTCGTCCTCGATAATCACGGGTAACGCTCCGACAGGTTCGAGGACGCCACCGATTTGCGATCCCGCGGAAATGTGGCAATTGCGGCCGACCTGAGCGCAACTCCCAACGAGAGCATGCGAATCGATCATCGTGCCTTCACCAACGTAAGCGCCGACGTTCACAAACATCGGCGGCATGCAAATCACGCCGCGCCCGATGTAACTTCCATCGCGAATGCTGGAGCCGCCGGGAACGATGCGCACACCGTCGGAAGCCGCGAACGCACGCACCGGATAGGTAGACTTGTCAAAAAAGGGTTGTTTCGAAGCGTCGATCGACATATCAGCGATGGCGCCCATTCGAAAGCCAAGCAGGATTCCTTTTTTCACCCAGGCGTTAACGCGCCAGCCGGATTTCGCGGAGGCATCCGGTTCGGCAGCGCGAATTTCGCCGCGATTCAGCGCGGTTTTGAAATCGCGGAAGAGCCAGAAATGTTCTTCCTCGTAACGCGCTGAAGCTTCGTCAAACAGACGCTCAATTTGCGAAGGCAGCATGAACCCTCTCGACCGTGGGCACGGCCGCCGGGCGGCTGACGAGCCCGAGCGCTTCGAGAACGGCCCGGATGTGCGCCTGATTCTCCGGCTTGGGCGCCACGAGTGGCAAGCGCCATATCGGTTCGAGCAGGCCCATTTCCGCCATCGCGGCCTTCACGGGTATGGGATTCGACTCCACAAAATTAATTTCCATAAGCGCATGATAGCGGCGGTGAATCGCACGCGCGGCGGGAAAGTCACCCTGGAGGGCGAGCCGCGTCAATTGTGACATTTCCGCGGGGATTTCGTTCGAAACGACGGAGATGACCCCGCGGCCACCGAGCGAGATGAGGGGTAGCGTGATGGCGTCGTCGCCCGAGAGGACGATGAAGCCTTCCGGGACGGCGTTGAGAATAGCAGCCATTTGGGAGACGTTACCCGAGGCTTCCTTAATGCCGACAATATTTTCGATTTCTGCGAGGCGCTTCACGGTCGCAGGCTCGATGTTCACGCCGGTGCGGCCCTGCACGCTGTAGAGAATGATGGGCAGAGGCACGGCTTCGGCGATAGCACGATAGTGCTGGAAGAGGCCTTCCTGAGTGGGCTTGTTGTAATAGGGAGTGACGGAGAGGATGCCATCGGCTCCAAGAGCGGCAAGCTCGCGCGCGAGAGCGATGACTTCCGCGGTGTTATAGCCGCCCGCGCCCCCGAGGACAGGCACCTTACCCTTAGCCAATTCGGCGGTGATCTTAACGACGCGAAGATGCTCTTCGTACGCGAGCGTGGGGCTCTCGCCGGTTGTTCCACAGGGAACGAGGAAGTCGACGCCTGCCTCGATCTGCCTGAGGATCAAACGACGTAGAGCTGGTTCGTCGAGAGAACCGTCGGGACGAAACGGGGTGACAAGTGCTGTGCCGGTGCCGGTAAACATGCTGTTTCTCCTTCCGAAATTTATCTTTGCTGCATGCAGTGAGCCAACAACGAGTTGGCGCCACATCCTAAATTGGGATTCTTTGCGTATCCTCATCGGATGCGCGAAGAATGACAGCTCGCTTGTTGCGTAAAACAACCTCCGAACCGTGTTCAGCTCAATTCGCTGAGAATCTCGCGAAATTCGAATAGCCCTTTTTTCCCTACGACCCAGCGTGCCGCACGGAGCGCACCGCGCGCAAAACCTTCGCGGCTGCGCGCCGTGTGACGCAGCGTGATGGTGTCCGCAACGGAATCGAAACCGATTTCATGCGTGCCGGGATGTGCACCCGCGCGGTTGGAACTCAAGCTGACTGGACGGGTGTAGCCGTTTGCTCGCATCTCCTCCGCAAGTTTCTTCAGCGTCCCTGAAGGCGCGTCTTTCTTCGCAGAGTGGTGAATTTCCCAGCCCCAGGCTTCATATTCCCCGTGTTTCGCAAAGAGCGCCGCGGTGTGCGCGGCGGCTTGCAAGAAAAGGTTCACGCCAACAGAAAAATTCGGCGCCCAGACAACGCCCGTTCCGCTGCTTGCCACAGTTTCGCGGACCGCGGGAAGATGATCGAACCAGCCGGTTGTGCCGATAACCGAGTTGACGCCCAAAGCAGCGAGGCGGCGGATATTTTCCGGAGCAGCGTCTGGTGATGTGAACTCAACAGCTGCATCAACTCCTCGGAGAGTCTGTTGAGAAAGGGCCTGGCCGCGCGGATTGTCGCGCGCATCAAATTTTGCCCGTACGTCGAATCCGTATTCCGGCGCGAGTTGCTCGATGAGGCGGCCCATCTTTCCATAACCAACAATCGCGAGGCCGGTGCTCATGCGCTGCTCCGGCCGGTCGCGAGGAGTTGGGTCGCCATGCGCGCGTAGATATCCACCGCTTCGGACAATTCTTTCTTCGGGATGCGCTCCTCGGAGGTGTGCGCGACTTGAATGCTGCCGGGGCCAATGAGGAATGGCTGCCCCCAGGTACCTTCGAAACTTGGGATGTCCGTCGTGAAGGCCACGACCGTTGTGGGCAAACCATCGACCTTCGCCAATTGCACGGCTGGCGTGTAGAAGACCTCGCGCGCTTCCGCCCGGCCTGCCGCCGCCGCGGACACCGCTTCCCGAGTCTTCGCCGGATCGCCGATCGTACGAAACATGATTTCCGCTTCGGCGTGATCGGCGACCACGTTGGGTGCGCGGCCGCCATCGATGGTGCCGATATTCAGCGTGCTGCGCCCGAGCAAGGCGTCTTGCGGCAGCGGAATCTGGCGAATGTCGTGGAGAACATCGAGCAGCGTGTCGATGGCGGAATGCCCGAGTTCGGGATAGGCAGAGTGCGCCAGTTTTCCGTGAGTCGTGATTTCGTAGCGTAGCGCGCCTTTCGAACCGAGGGCGAGCCGGTTCTCGGTGGGCTCGCCATTGATAAGGAATCGCGAGCCGCGGGGAGTTGCGGCGGCCGCTCTTGCTCCGGCGCTGTTGCGTTCTTCGCCCACGACGAAGAGGAGGCCGAGATTGCGCGCGCCCGCAGCAAGCAGTTTTTCTGCGGCGGCGATCATGGCAGCGATGATGCCCTTGGCGTCGCACGAACCGCGGCCCCAAATGAATTCGCCGTCTTCGCGAGAACCAAAAAAGGGCGGAACGGTATCCATATGCGTGGAGAGCGTGACGACGGGCTCACCCCACGAGGCAAAGATGTTGTCGCGGTTGAGTTCGGCGGGGATGCGCTCGATGTGGCCGTTGTGGCGCGCGGTGAGGGCGGACAAATGCGCGAACAGGTAGTCGCCCACATTTTTTTCGTGGTTGGTGGTCGACTCGATGTCCACGAGCGCGCGCGTTAGTTCGAAAAGACTCATTCGAATCGGGCATTTCTGGATGAGCGAAACGAAAGGAAGGAACCGCGAGGATACAAATCGGGGCCGCTGCCTCTCGATAGCGCTTCATCCTAATGAACGGATGACAGTGAACAGGCCTTGGACCTGTACCCCAACCGCTGCGGTTTCAGCTACCGCTGCGATTTCGGCGGACAACAGCAACAACCGTGTGGCCCCTTTTGCACGGGCATCCGAAGCCGATCGGAACTGCCTGCCCCGCTACTCATGGCCTCCGCACCTCTATCAAGACAATACAAGCTTAGAGTAGAAGGCCCCATGATTGCAACGAAAATTCAAGTGAGACGAACTCAAGAAATTGCTGAATATTTGCTAAGAGTGAATCGAAACAAGATAGCGCCTGTCGAATCCCTCGAGACCGAGCCAGCAATGCATATGCAATTGAACGCGCCCTGTGAGTGTGAGACGATTTGCCAGGTGATACATGACCCCGGATCAGAAGAAACGCGCCCTATGATTGATCGCTCACTCTCCGCGAGGAAGTAAGCTCGCGAAGGCCAAGAAGTACGCCGTAGATCTTATCCTGTTGATCGAAAATCTCTCGCTGGCACCCACAGAAAGAGCAAAGAAGCTGTCCAGCGGAGCGAAAGCTCTGCAAGCGCTGCGCCGTGCTGGCGAGCGTCACCGGTCGAAAAAATGAAACTTGAAGAGACGCTTCGCGCCTTGTTTGACGCGAACGTCGAGTTTGTTTTGATCGGCGGTGCGGCAATGCAGATGCAGGGCATCCGAGACTCAGAGGTGCCCCGGAAAATCTACCTTTTCGTTTCGACGCCGCCACAATTAAACGCGAATTGAATTTTACTCTGATGACGGACTTGGGCGCGCTCGATTTTCTCGGCGAAGTAGCCGATGTGGGTGACTATGTGGAAGTGAAGAAAAATTCGGATCTCATGGCCATATTAGAAATGGATTACCTGGTCCTATCCCTCGATGGACTCATCCGCGCAAAAAAGGCCGCCGGCCGCGAGCGAGACCTCGCAGTCATCCCTGAGCTCGAAGGACTTCTTGATTTGTGGAAGAGATCCCAAAAGTAGCCAGACGAAAAATAAATTCCACGCCTACAACTCGAGAGGCTTGAGGGGAACGTGCTGGAAAGCGACGAGGAGTTCGCCGGTGAAGGCGCACTCGGCAGGGCGGCGGCGCAGGGCTTCTTCGGCGGAGAGGCGGACAAGATCGGGATTGTTGTTTTCCTGCGAAATGTGGGCGAGGACGAGATAGCGCGCAATGGCGTCGAAGCCGTCGGGGTCGCAAAGATATTCACTGACGGCATGATTCGAAAGATGGCCGGTGCGGCTGAGGACGCGCTGCTTGACGACCCAGGGATACGGGCCGACCTTGAGCATGTCCAGATCGTGATTGGATTCGAGGACGAGACAATCGGCGCCGCGTAGATGCACTTTGACCAGTTCGGGCATGTAGCCCAGGTCAGTGACGATGGCCATTTTCGCGCCATTCGAACGGAATGTGAAGCCGACGGGGTCAGCCGCGTCGTGCGGAATCGCGAAGGCGTGCACGTCAATGTCCCCGACGGTAAAATGCTGG
The DNA here is from genome assembly GCA_035490055.1 of Candidatus Limnocylindria bacterium. Taxonomy (GTDB): domain Bacteria; phylum Acidobacteriota; class Terriglobia; order Acidiferrales; family UBA7541; genus Acidiferrum. Next base: position 26,795 of record DATHIB010000040.1, read on the forward strand.
CCGGGCTGAATCGTTTCGACGCATTTGAGTCTCTTGCCGAAGGTTTCCGGGAGGATGCGCTGCATGGCCTCCAAGGTGGGCTCCGTGACGTAGAGCGGAGCTTTCCAGAGGCCCAGCATTTGTGGGAGGCCGTTGCAGTGGTCGGTGTGCTCGTGGGTGATGAGGATACCGTCGATGTGGTCGACGGTTCTTTCGACGGCGGCGAGGCGGGCGAGGGTTTCGCGCTTGCCGAGTCCAGCGTCCACGAGGAGGCGGGTGCGCTCCGTCTCGAGCAACGTGATGTTGCCCGAACTGCCGGACGCCAAAATGGATACCCGCAAGCCGATCGTTTTCTCCTGAACTGCAACGCAAACAAATTTTCAGCATGATGGCAGAGCTGCAAGCGGGCGTCAACAAGGACTCCGCCATTGCAACGGTGATATACTCCCGCGGCAAACCATGGAAAAGTACGATCTCATCGTGGTCGGTTCCGGGCCGGGAGGCCAGCGGGCCGCGATTCAAGCGGCAAAATTCGGCAAGCGCGCCGCGCTCGTTGAAAAGCTGGAAGTGATCGGCGGTACGGCGATCAACACCGGCACGATTCCCAGCAAAACCATCCGGGAAGCGGTCCTGCATCTTTCCGGCTATCAGTATCAAAGCATCTACGGTGTCAACTATCGAGTGAAAGAACAGATCACCATGGCCGATCTTTCCTTTCGCGCGCTCAACGTCATCAAGACCGAGATCGATGTGATCCGTGCCCAACTTTCCCGCAACGGCATCGAAGTCGTGACGGGAACCGCCAGCTTTTTAGATCCTCACCACATGCAAGTGACGAGCTCGCGCGGACAAGTCGAGTTTGAAGCGGACAACATCGTTATTGCCACGGGAACGAAACCCGCTGTCTCTCCCCTGGTCCCTTTCAACGACACGACCATCATCAACAGCGATCAAATTCTGAAGATGCCGGTGATTCCCAAGGCCATGATCGTTGTGGGCGGTGGAGTCATCGGCGTCGAGTATGTGTGCATGTTCGCCACGCTGGGCGTGCGCGTGACGCTGATTGAAAAACGTCCGCGGTTGCTGGAATTCGCCGATGCCGAGATGGTCGAGGCGCTTTGTTACCATCTGCGGGACCGCCGCGTCACGCTGCGCCTGAATGAGGAAGTCGAGAGCGTCGAGGAAACACCGGATCACACGGTCGTGGCGAATCTGAAAAGCAAGAAGAAAGTTACCGGTGATGCGTTGCTGTATGCCGTCGGACGCCAAGGCAACGTGGATGAACTGAACCTGGCGGCAGGTGGCCTGGAGGCAGATGCGCGAGGGCGCATCCCGGTCGATGAAAATTACCAGACCAAGCAACCGCATGTGTATGCCGTAGGTGACGTCATCGGGTTCCCCAGCCTCGGCTCGGTTTCGATGGAACAAGGGCGCATCGCCGCCGCCAGGGCGTTTGGCATGCCGACAAATTCCAACCGCGCGAATTATCCTTACGGCATTTATACCATTCCAGAAATTTCTTTCATCGGAAAGACGGAGGAGCAGCTCACCGAGGAAGGGGTCCCGTACGAGGTCGGAATGGCTTTTTTCCGCGAAATTGCCCGAGGCCAGATTCGCGGGGACACCACCGGCCGCCTGAAACTCCTTTTTGATCCGTCCACCAAGGAACTTTTGGGCGTGCACATTATTGGTGAAGGGGCCTCGGAGTTGCTGCACATCGGGCAAGCGGTCTTCGCACTGAAAGGCACGGTCGAATATTTCGTGGATACCGTTTTCAATTATCCGACGCTGGCGGAGTGTTATAAGGCGGCCGCTTTCAACGGTCTGAACAAACTGGTCAGGGCGTAGTCACCTCCGAATGAGGAGTCGATTGACAGGATCTTCGACTACCTAAGATTGGCGGGAGCACGATGCGCAGGACAGTTGGTGTACTGGTCATGGAACATATCGCCGTTGGCCTGGTGGAAGGCGACAAGGTCGTCGGTCCGCTGAACATTTTCCCGGAAAAATCGCAAACGCTGGACCCGCTGCAGTCGATGCCCGCGGAAAGCATCGTGGAATGTGTCCGGCAACAAGTGGAGAAAGTGGCGAGCGGAGAAAAGATCGCAGCAATCGGAATCGGCTTCCCGGGCATCATTCGCGCTGGGGTCGTGGAGGATTCTCCCAACCTGCAACAGATAAAGGGATTCGCATTGCAAGCGGCATTGTCTTCTGCCCTGGGTAGCAAGTCTGCGGGAGTTCCGGTCCGGTTGTTCAATGATGCAGACGTCATGGCCGCGGGAATTGCGGCGACCCAGGGAAAATTGAATCAACTCACTCGCGTGTGGACGCTGGGGAATGGAGTGGGGTTCGGGCGCTATCCTTCCAGCGAAGGAATCTGGGAGGGTGGGCACTCCGTGGTCACCCTGGACCCCAAGGAAAACTTCTGTGGATGCGGCGGGCGCGGGCACCTGGAAGGCATTCTCGGGCGCCGGTCCATGCGGATGCGCTTCCTGGACCTGGAACCCGAAGAAGTGTTCGAAAATGCTCGCGCAGGTGACGCGCGCTGCGCCGAATTTGTGACGCTTTGTCACCGCGCTTTGGCGGCAGCCACCGCCACCAACATCCACATGGAGGGGCCCGGCATGTTTTTCGTTACCGGCCCGGATGTGAAATTCATTGACATCGGGCTGTTGGACAGGCTCGTACATGAAATGGTCAAAATGAGCCCCCTGCAGGGCAGCCGCTTCGAAGTCGTGCCGACCTCGGACGAGATGGGGATCATAGGCGCCGCCGTCAACGCGGACCGCGCCACGCAAAACTAGAATTTTCATGGTTCCATTCCGGGGCGCGAGGCCCCTCTATGGAGGAACTCGTTGAGTTGGCTGCAGCCAATTCAATCAAAAGCTCCAAGGCGCGTCCTGCACATTGAATACGCGGCATCGGCTACTGTTGGGTCCTTCCTCAAACTTGCACTGCTTAAGGAACTATAGAATACGTAATTGTCACAGAAGCTTCGTGCTCCACCATCCCGAGCTGAAGCTTGAGCATCGCAATTTTTGGAGCCGCAACCGCAGCCATGGCAAACATTCCTCCCCCGCCACCCGCTCTGCCGAAACGCCCATTCGAGCCTGTGGAATTGACAATGGCAATGATTTCACCGAGTTTGAGGCCGGTTTGAGAGGCGGTCTGCTCGGCGAGCTCCTTAGTTCGTCTTAAGGCTGCGGCGTAAGCTTTCGCTTCCAATTGTGCTGGGTCTTTCACGGACCACTCGACGTTCTCAATTTGGTTGGCACCGGCAGCCACGGCGATATCGACGATTTTCTGCGCTTCTGATGCCTGAGCTCGGATCTGCCACTTCTGGCTTGCGAAATATTTCAATGGCTGGCTCGGTTTGACTCCGTAGCGGTCCTGTTCTTGTTCCAAGTTGAGAGACTCTGTTTCGATAGCCTCCTTTGCGACCCCTGCATCCAGCAGTGCCTCGATGATTTTGTTGCCTAGTCGAGTGTTGTCGGCATACGCCGCATCTTTGGTCGCAGCCTGATTCTGACAACCAACCTTGATGGTTGCGACCTCCGCGATCACTTCGATTTTTTCAGTGGCGCTCACTTCGATTGTTTTTTGAGTGGAGACCGGGCGTTCCGGACCCGCCAAAACGGCCGACGGAAGAGAAAGCGAGAGCAACAAGAAAACAAATATTGACCTGGACATGGAAAACCTCCTTGCGAATTGAGACACCGGATTAAGCAGCTTTGTTCCATTTGGAAGCAGAACGGAGAAAAAGAGTTGCAGAGAGCACTCCGAAACTGCCAGTTCCGCGTGGAATTATTGAAAGACCTGCGCTCTTACCCCTAGCAGGCCAGGCGGGAGCGGTCGAGGGTGAATCCGTTGAGGGGGCCAAGGACGGTGACGGCGATCAGGCCGGCCTGGAAATAGCGCTGGGCGAGGGACTGGAGTTCTGCGTGCGTGACCGCTTCGATCCCGGCGAGGATTTCGTCGAGCGAATAGAAGCGGCCGAAATACAGCTCCTGGCGGGCGAGATTGGACATGCGGGAGCTGGTGGACTCGAGCGAGAGCATCAGCGAGCCCTTGAGGTGATTCTTCGAGCGGCGAAGCTCTTCTTCCGTGACAGGCGATTCCTTCAAGGCGCGAAATTCCTGAATGGTGAGATCGATGACCTTGCCAACTGTTTCCGCAGCGGTGCCGGCGTAAACGGTCATCATTCCGGCGTCGGAATAAGGCGTCAGCTCGCTGAAAACCGCGTACGCGAGGCCCTGTTTTTCGCGAATGTTCTGGAAAAGACGCGAGGACATGCCGCCGCCAAGAAGATTGTTGAGGACGGCGACGCCGAAGCGGTCCTCGTGGCCCAGCGGAACCGATGGGACACCGATGCAAAGATGCACCTGTTCGAGGTCGCGTTTGGTTTCGAGATGGATGGGCGCATTCGTGTGCGGAGCTCCGTCGCGCTCGGCGGGACCCGTTGGTTTCATGTGGCCGAACTCCTGCTGAACCAATTCCAGCACCTGCTCGTGAGTGACGTTGCCGGCAGCGGTGACCACCAGATGGTCCGGCGCGAACCACTCTCGAAATCGCGCGCGCAGCGAATCGCGGTTGAAAGCTTTCACCGTTTCCGGTGTGCCCAGAATCGGGCGGCCCAGCGAATGTTGCGGCCAGAAGCCGCGGGTGAAAATCTCGTGAAGTAGATATTCGGGATTGTCCAGATCCATCTTGATCTCTTCAAGGACAACCTGGCGTTCTTTCTTCACATCTTCGGAGTCGAATTTCGGACGGAGGACGAGGTCGGCGATGACCTCAAAGGCGATGGGCAGGTGCTCGTCAAGAATCTTGGCATTGAAACAGATTTGTTCCTTGGAAGTGAAAGCGTCGAGCATGCCGCCGACGGAATCCATTTCGCGAGCGATCGCTTCGGCGGAGCGGCGCTCTGTGCCCTTAAAAACCATGTGCTCCATAAAGTGGGCGAGGCCGTTCTCTTCCGGGACTTCGCGGCGGGAGCCGTTGCGAACCCAAACTCCGACTGAGACGGAGCGCACATGGGGCATGGTCTCGGTGATAACCACCAGGTCGTTCGGCAAAACGTGCTTCTGAATGTCGCGCGTTTCGGTGGCCATATAGAGATTGTGACACAGGCGAGGCGGAAACGAGAAACAGAAGCGTTAAGAATTGTGTTTACAAAAAACTTACAACTGCTTTGATCAGCGTACTCAACCCCCGGCGGTGGAAGAAGCTTAGAAGGGGGCCACCGGCTGAAGCCCGTGCTACAAAAGTTTCTCGGCGGGGTTCAGTTTGCCGTATTCGCTGGTGTAGTGGAGGGGGACATCGCCGTAGGTACCTTTCTCGCGAAGATAGACCTCGCAAGTGTCGAAGGGCTTCGAATAAATGTGGATGCTGACGGCGCGCTGGTTGAATTCGGTGAGATTCAGAACCTGATGGACGGGCTCGAGAGGGTTGACATGAGCAGGATGGGCAGCGTCCATTTCGTAGATCTCGGCTGGAATAATGCGGCAGGTGCCGCGCGCGCTATCGCGGTCGTCAACGCGGAAATTCTGGACCTTCAGCCGGCCGATGGGTGCGGACATCCAGCAGTTTTGATCGCGATGGTTGTGAATGCGGCTGGCCTGGCCGATCTCCCAACAGATGGTCATGCACTCAAAGACTTCGTTCTTGAAGATGAGGTTGCGGGTGTAGTTGCCTTTCGAAAAATAGCAGTACTTGTCGAGCGTCTCCGGGCGCGCCGAGTGGCGGACGATGTAGTCCTGGACGTTTTCGAGGGTGAAATCGCGCCCGGGGACCGCGGCGAGACCTTTCACCCAATCGGTGATGGTGAGTTGTTCGGTCGCGACGTGTTGTGCCATCAGGCGCCTCCGATTCATAGGCGACCGCAAAGCGGCCCACTGAGCAATCCTGTGCATTTGAGGATTGCCGAAGAATTATAGCGCGATTCGAAGTCGAAGTAATGAGGCAAAGGAAGTAAAGAGGCACGGAAAAGAGGTAATCTGTAGCTTGAGCTGCGCGGCAATTTGGCGAAATGATTTGCAGCACCGACGATCGAATGGAACTTCTGGGAAAATCGAAAGACGAACTGCGCGAATTCTGCGCGGCGCTTGGTGAGCCGGCGTTCCGCGGAGCGCAGATTTATCACGCTCTGTACTCGGAAAGAAAATTCGATGTGGCGCAAATTACGAATCTTCCGGCGGTGCTGCGAGAGCGGCTCTCGAAAGAGGTGCGGATTACACTTCCCGAGGTGAAGCAGCGGTTTGCCTCGACGGATGGTTCGGTGCGGTATTTGTTCGGGCTGGGAGCAGCGGGGGAACAAAAGGAATTTAACACAGAGGACACGGAGGGCGCAGAGAACGCAGAGAAGAGCGCAAGAGAAAAAGCAAGCAGCCTGTCGAAGCCCGCATCGGCCGAAGCTGTGTTTATGCCCAGCGAGGGGCGGCAGACGATCTGCGTTTCCACGCAAGCAGGCTGCGCGGTGGATTGCCATTTCTGCCTCACGGCGCAACTCGGACTGATTCGGAATTTGACGGCGGGAGAGATCCTGGCGCAAGTACTTTTGCCGCTGGATGAACACAAAGCACAGCTTGCTCCGCAGACGAACATTGTGTTGATGGGCCAGGGCGAGCCGCTGCTGAATTTCGAGCCGGTGATGGCGGCCGTGCGCATTATGCTCGATCCGGAAGGATTGGGAATTTCAGCCAAGCATGTGACGCTTTCGACGAGCGGGATTGTGCCCGGAATCGAGCGGCTGGCGCAGGAGAAGGTGCGGCCGAAGCTGGCGATTTCGCTGAATGCATCGAATGACGAGCAGCGCGATGCGCTAATGCCGATCAACAAGAAATACCCGCTTTCCGTGCTCATGAACGCCTGCAAGGAATACCCGCTGCGGACTTGGGAGCACCTGACGTTTGAATACGTGATGCTCGGCGGAGTGAATGATGCGGCGCAAGATGCGCGCCACGTGGTGCGATTGTTGGCGCCGCTCAAGAGCGTGAAAGTGAACTTAATCCCGTGGAACCCGGGAGAACTTCCCTACCGCGAATCCTCGCCGGAGCGCATAGAGGAGTTCCGGCGCATTTTAGTGGAGCGTGGCGTGCCAACGTTTGCGCGCTACTCGCGCGGGCGTGATGTGATGGCCGCCTGCGGCCAGTTGGCGCTATTGCAAATCGATAGTTCTCTCGTTATCCGTGGTCAGTCCGCAGTGAAGAAAAAGGAACACCAGCCAACCGGATAGATTGTTAGAGGGCGTGACAGGCGGTCTTGGTGGCAGGTCTAGTTAACCATAACAGCCCCACCGCCCTATGTTTTTCATGGGTGTTGGTTCTAAAGGGACTTTAAAGTTGTTTTCGAATCAACACTTATAGAAGTTTTGATTCTAAAGATAGTTAGAGGTGCAAATTTTGGTGTTTTGTGTAAGTGTTGATTCTGAAAGACTTAGCTTTGAAAAACGACGGCGCACACTACTGGTGCGACGAGAGCCGACCGCAGGCTGAATGTTACGGAAATTTGCCTGCTAACTAGTGGTATGTCCCGTATATAACTTTATAGAACAGCGCCCTTCTTTTTTCCCCTGGGCTGGGTGGATCCTGGTTTGATCTGCTCCATCTTGGCCCGCGCGCGATCGATCTTTTTGATGATGTCCTCAACCGTGGCGCTCCAGATGAACGGCTTGGGGTTTTGGTTCCAGGC
>DATHIB010000041.1:0-2293 GCA_035490055.1 Candidatus Limnocylindria bacterium
GCGTTGGACAGTCGACCACGCGAACGCAATTATCGCCCTTCGTTGTTCCCAGCTCAGTGGCCGCTGGGAAGAATTCTGGGAACAACGCGCCGCTGGCTGATATCCGGCCGGTTTTTCACCTACAAATTTGTCGCACACCCGTCGATGGCACAGCACACCTCGCCGAACTCTTCCCGCGCCCCGGGGGATGCTGACGAATACCCAGCCATCACCGTGGTTCTGTCCGAGTGTCGCCAAGCCGGAAGTAATAGTGCGGTTGGGTTTACTGGATAACTTCCGCAAACCCGTCATCCGCCTGCAATGAGCCGCGAGTCGGGGAATTGCGAATTTTCGCGCAAGCAGATCCCCGGTTGGTTTACAGTAGGCAGTAGGGGCAGCAGGAGGGACAGTGAAGAATCGGCGTCGGTCTCCGAGCTTTCCAGGGAGTTTGATTTCGCGGCGTAAGTTCCTAGGGCAAACTACTGCAGCGGCGATTGGTTTTTCGATCGTTCCGCGTCGCGTGCTTGGCGGCGCAGGGTATGTTCCGCCCAGCGATAAAGTCAACATCGCTTTCATCGGCGTCGGCTCCCAGGGTTTGCGCGTCATGCTTCGCTTTTTGCGGGAACCCGACGTACAGGGTGTGGCTGTCTGCGATCCCAACAAAGTGAGCGCGAATCACCCACAATGGGACACACACGAGTTCTGCAATTCCGTCCGCAAATTGCTCGGCGTCGACAGCGGGTGGGATTGGCTCAGCCCGGACGAACCCATTCAATTGACCCATTCTCTGCGGGTGACTAGCGGCGTTGCCGGCCGCGAGCCATGTCAGAAAATCGTGGACGCCTACTACGGTACTCAGCAGCGCTCCGGTGAGTATCGCGGCTGCTCGGCTTACAGTGACTTCCGCGAACTACTGGAAAAACAGAAGGACCTCGACGCGGTTGTTGTGTGCACCACGGACAACTTGCATGCCAGCGTCTCGGCTGCATCGATGAAGAAGCGCAAACACGTTTTCTGCCAGAAGCCTTTGACGCACACGATCTATGAGGCGCGGCGCATTGCCGAAATTGCTCGCGTAACAGGAGTGGCAACGCAGATTGCCGTAGCTAACCAAGCATCCGAAGATACGCGCTTGCTGTGCGAATGGATTTGGGACGGGGCCATCGGGCCGGTTCGGGAGGTCGTGAACTGGTCCAGCCGCCCTTTCTGGCCGCAGGGGCTAGAGCGTCCTAAGAACGCGGAACCCATACCCGATGGTTTGGATTGGGATTTATGGCTCGGTCCAGCGCCGGAACGCTCGTTCAACCGCGCGTACGCGCCCTTTGTTTGGCGTGGGTGGGCCGACTTCGGTTGTGGCGCGCTCGGCGACATGGGTTCCTACAGTTTTGACACAATTTTTCGCGTACTAAAACTCGAGGCGCCCGTGAGTGTGGAAGCGAGTTCCACGGAGCGCTATGAAGAGACGTACCCGCTGGCCTCGATCATCGGTTACAACTTCCCGGCCCGGAGTGAGATGCCACCGGTCAAATTCACGTGGTATGACGGTGGCCTGAATCCGCCGCGGCCGGAGGAATTAGAAGAAAACCGCCCGTTCAAGGGACAGGGCGAAGGAGGTGATGAAGGACTTCTTTTTGTGGGAGATCGCGGCAAAATTCTTTGCGGATTCAATGGAGCTCATCCGCAGCTTATTCCTGAAGCGAAAATGAACAGCTACAAGCAGCCGCCAAAAACGCTGCCAAGGTCACCTGGCAATGAGCGCGAATGGCTCGACGCCTGCAAGGGAAGTAAAGTGAAGCCCGGTGGGAATTTTGAGTTCTCGGGCATGGTCACCGAGACTTTACTTCTCGGGAATGTTGCGACTCGTTCGGGACAGAAACTCAACTGGGATCGCGCCAACATGAAGGTGGTTAACGCTGAGGCTGCTCAGAAGGATGTCCGCCCGGAACGTCGAAGCGGATGGGAACTCTAGCGGGTAAAGAACTGTTACAAGGAGGCGTTAATGTCGATGTCGAGAAGAGATTTTTTCAAAAACGCGGCAACGCAGGCGGCCGCGATCGGCTTTATTTCTGCGGGTGGTCTGGAGCTTCGCGCCAATCCGCTCGGTATGCCCATTGGATGCCAGACGTGGCCTGTCAGAGACATGGTCGCCAAGGACTTTCCCGGCACGATCAAGCAACTTGCCGAGGCCGGATTTCAAACGATTGAGTTGTGCTCGCCGGTAGGTTACGCGGATTCGGGCTTCGCCGGTCTCGCCAAATACTCGGGAACCGAGCTCCGGAGAATCTTGGGCGATGCGGGTGTGACATGTGTGAGT
>DATHIB010000042.1:0-5483 GCA_035490055.1 Candidatus Limnocylindria bacterium
ATGGTTTACCGATTGGCTCTGCATGCGCGCCCGCTTCGCGCAACCGCAACCGAGAGGTTCTGGCAGTGCCTGGTGCCTACAACAAACCAGAATTCGGACCGTGTGCGCCGGTTGCTGCTACCTTACGGACGGATTGGGGGCTGCGCCCGTGCCTTTTCTGGGCGCGGTGGCTGTGATTAAATGTCAAGGCACGGAGGTGCACCCATTCCTAGCGCAGGCCGCCTTCTTGTTGGGACTTCTGGATACTCTTATAAACAGTGGAAGGGGAGTTTTTACCCCGAGAAACTTCCAGACCGTGAAATGCTCTCCTTCTACGCCAAGCAGTTCTCGACGGTCGAAATCAATCACAGTTTCTATCGCATGCCGACAGAGAATTTGCTCCTGCAGTGGGCGAAAACTGTTCCCGAAGGCTTTCGCTTCGCCTTGAAGGCCAACCAGCAAATCACTCACATGCAAAGGCTCCGCAACTGCGAAAGCACTCTGAAACGTTTCCTGGAAGTCGCCAGTGTGCTGAACGATGGCGACCACCTTGGGCCGGTGCTCATCCAGCTGCCCCCCACGTTCAAGTTCGATCGTCCCTTGCTGGAAGACTTTCTTGCTCTTCGCCCGCCTGCGTTCCATTTTGCATTTGAAGTACGTCACGCGTCTTGGTACACCGAGGAAACGTATGCCGTCCTTCGCCAGAATGAGACGGCGCTTTGCCTGTCCGAAACCGACAAACAAACACCTCCAGAGGTGCTCACGACCGGCTTTACCTACGCCCGCCTGCGCCTCGAAAATTACACTCCGACGCAAGTCGCGGTCTGGAAGAAACGCTTCGACGGATGGCTTGGCAAGGGCGTGGATGTGTACGCCTATTTCAAACACGAAGACGCTGGCAAAGCACCCGCGTATGCCCGCCAGCTCGTCGGAAAGACAAACTGACCGCATACTCCCTGGAATCAAGAACGAAAGTCACACTTCTGCGTAATCCGTTTGCCGTTCACCAGTGTTCCCCTTACTTTTTCAACGAGCTGGCGGTTAAAAACTGCACTGTGACTCTAAGACCTATTGGCAATGATAGAGCATTGTCCTCTAGGCCGATCACCGCCTCCAGGATATCGCGGTCGCTCTTGTCAGATGGATCGCCTGTCGAGATGCTCTTCCTACCCATCATCGCAGATATTCTCACGACCGAGCCGTTCAGCCTCTTTCCGTCAAGAGCGTCTGCCTGGATAACTACCTTCTGTCCGATCGACACTCTATCTACATCACTTTCGTCTATCTCCGCCTTGATGTGCCGAGAGGAAGTATCCGCGAGACTGAACAATGTGCGGGGAGTGACTGTGCTAAAGGACTCGCCGCGTCTGGCATAGACTCTCAAGACGGTTCCGTCGATCGGAGCAAGGATGGAGCACTTCCCGATACGTTCCTGGACCGTTCGAGCGCGACCCTCCGCCGCGAGCACCTCTGCATCAGCTAGCGCCCTGTCCTCCTGCAACGGAGGCGCGGCGAGTAACTCCTCGGTTCGAACAGCGGCTCGCAGGTTAGCATCTGCGACCCCTAGATCACGGGCAGCTTGTTCATAAGAGGCCCGGGAGACCTGCTCCCTTTGATAAAGAGCTCGCTGCATGTCCGATCGCGACTTGGCCTCTTCAAATGTCGCGCGGGCGGCTGCTGTCTTCTCACTCGCTATTTTCTTCTCCTCGTCGCGTGGGCCTCGCAGAATCCGGGTTCTTGTCTGGCGTGCGCCATCGGCTTCGGCTATCGCAGTTTGTAGACTCGCTTGCAATTCATCACAGGCGATCTCGCCAAGTAAGGTCCCTCTTTTTACGAGCTGACCTTCTTTCACGTAGACGGCCTTTACGATGCCGTCCGCAGCGGCTCCTACCTGTGTAGTCTCCGAAGCTCCCTCAACCCTTCCAGGGGAGGCGAATGCAACGGTCGCGGTAGCACTATTGGATGGTATCCCACGAGCTTGTACGGCATTCCTGTTCCGAGTGGTCCCCAAGAACGCGACCCCCACAATGACCAAGACGATCGCGGAGCCACCTATGCCCCATCTACTGCGGGCCGTCATAGATTTTTCTCCTTTTGCTCTACTTGGCCATCGCATAGATTGATTGTGCGATCGGCGAATTCCCGCCATCGCGGATCGTGGGTCACGACAACAACAGTTCTTCCATCATCATCAACTTGACTTCGGAGAATCTGACAGATGTTCCTTCCAGCCTGGGCATCCAGAGATGCAGTCGGCTCATCCGCGAGAAGAATGGGAGGATTGCCGGCCAAAGCCCGCGCAATTGCAACCCGCTGTTTTTCCCCGGGACTGAGTTCGTTGGGCTCTTGATTGAGCTTGTCTCCCAAACCGAATCGAACGAGTAGATCTCTTGCCATTTCCATTCGGCCAGGCAGGGCTGCATCACGAAGTTCAAAACCAAGTGCGACATTGTCAATCGCGGAAAGGGAGTGAAAAAGCCGAAAAGCTTGGAAAACAAAACTGATTTTCTTTTGACGAACAGTTGTCCTCTCCGCTTCACTCAGCCCGTTTACCGCGACACCATCTACGAACACTGTCCCTTCATCGGGCGCCAGCAAACAGCCCAGCAGGGACAATAACGTGGTTTTCCCGCTGCCGGAGGGTCCCATAACTAGCGAAAGCGTGCCACGCTCGAAGAATTGCGAAACGCCCCGCAGTGCACAAACTTGTGCCTCCCGCTTGCCAAACGAGACACTCGCACGTTCAACGCCCAGGAAGTGATTAGGCACGGAACACCCTCCCCGGCTCAACCGTGAGGGCGCTTCGAACTGAAGCGATAGACGCCAGTGCGCACATCGCCAAACTTGGCACGACCATGACTAGAAGCAACCACCACGGAGTGTAGATCCAAGGAATCAGAGATTTTGCATAACCAATGCTTGGAACAACCGCTAGCAGCCCCAGAATGCTGCCGACTGCCCCGCAAATCAGGGCCTGCGTAAGCACAATGCGCGCCACGAAAGCTTGGGATGCTCCGAGAGCTTTCAACGTGGCGTACTCCTCGATGTTTTCCATGGTGTTCGCAAAGATGGTTTGGGATACCACCACCAGACCTATCAGAAACCCCAACAGCGCCGCGGTTAGAATCGCGCCTCCGGCCCCGGTTTTTATCGTCCAGTACGTGCGAGATTTACGCGCAAATTCGTCCCGTGTGAGAACATCGACCTCTGGAAGGCGCTGCTGAAGGTTCTGCTGCACATCCGATGTTGAATATCCTCTGTCGACGCGCAGGAGGACGTACATGGCTTCTTCAGGACCAAACCCCATGTATCGAGTGGCATTTCGGTACGAAGTAAACAGAAAGGGGACACCAAGGAATGCCCCATAACCCTCAATCTGATGCTCGATACTGGCACGGTGCCGGTTTACTTCCACTTCTGCCGGCAGCGCCGTCACTTGAATCAGGTCCCGGTCGCTTACGTCGTAGAGCAACGCATCGGGCGACATCCCTTCGGCTGAACCCGGGACACCGGGAACCGGGAAGCGCTTTCCCACATTGCGATCCGCACCGACCAGAACTACAACCTGTTGCTTTCCGTTTGGTGTGCGGTACACAGCAAAAGCCATGCAAACTCGGCTCGTTTCCAGCACACCTGGTACGCCGGCAGCCATCTCCCGCACCCGACTTTCGATGGGAGTTCCAAACTCAAAGGCCTGGACTCCTCTCGCAGTAATCCAGATGTCGGAGTCGCTGGCATCTATAAGCCTGGATGCTGCCCGCAAAAAGCCGACCAGGAGACTTCCTTGAAAGACCATCAGGAACACCGCAAAAGACACGCCGAGCACGGTTACCGAAAAGCGGGCTCGATCGTGAACGATATTTTGCCAAGCGAGTTTCATAAGAGCTGAACTACCGACAAATCTGGAGAGCGGGGAGTACGTTATGTAATTCTGCGGTCGCGGCTTTTGCGCTGCGTCCGGGCAGCGCTCTCAGTTCATGTTCTCCCAGCACTGACATTTGTTCCCTTACTTAGTTTGCTCGCACGCTTGCCACGTCAGAGCCCCTGCCAATAATGCCGTGGTTCCCTCGGCGGACAGTGGTCTGGAAAAGTAAAATCCTTGGCCATATTTGCATTCCAGTTTTTTCAGCATGGCAACCTGTTGAACTGTCTCTACTCCCTCGGCAACTACATCCAACCGGAGATTATTGGCCATGGGCAAAATGGTCCGCGCAATTTCCATACCTTCTCCTTCGTCCCCCATGCCGCTGATGAAGGAGCGGTCAATCTTCAAGGTGTCGAGGGGAAAACGGTGTAGGTAACTCAATGAAGAATAGCCCGTACCGAAATCATCGATCGCCAGGCGGATTCCCAAGGACTTAATTTGCTGCAACATCTCCACGGCTCCCGAAGGGTCTGCCATCACCGTGCTTTCCGTGATCTCCAGCTTCAAAGCTTCCGGAGGAAGAGCGAGTTCAAGCAGCAACTTTTTAATGTCTTCGACCAGGTTCGGTTGTAGAAATTGCTTGGCCGACAGGTTGACGCTCATTGTTAGAGGGCGGTGGGCAATTGAACTTGCTCTCCACTCGCTGATTTGCCGGCAGGCCTCCCGCAAATTCCACCAGCCCAGCTCACGTATCAGGCCGGTTTCTTCAGCAACGGGGATAAATTCAATCGGTCCGAGCAGTCCGCGAGTTGGATGCTGCCATCGCAACAGGGCCTCAAAGCCGGCAATTTCTCCGGAAGCGAGTGCAACAATCGGTTGATAGAAATTGCGAAATTCTCCCCGATCGAGGGCGTGACGCAGATCCGTCTCCAGCTGCAAGCGAGCCATCACACTGGCTCGCATATCGGCATCGAAAACCTCATAGCGGGCCTTGCCCAGAGACTTGGCCCGGTACATTGCCGTGTCGGCATCTCGCAGGATCTCTTCCGGTTGCTCGTAAGCGGAGGTGCTTAATGCAATTCCGATGCTCACGGAGGTGAACACCTCTTTCCCACCCAAAATGAATGGCGCTACCAAAGCCTTCATCATGCGGTCCGCGGCGCGCTTGGCATCGCTCGGATCTTTAATATCGTCGAGCAGGACTGTAAATTCGTCTCCCCCTAGGCGCGCGACGGTGAAGGTTTCCCCGAGACGCGCGACGGTATCCGTTGACCGCAAACACTTCTCCAACCGCTTGGCCACTCCAAGCAGGAGTTGATCCCCAATCAGGTGGCCCATGCTGTCGTTGATCATCTTGAACCCATCAAGGTCCATGAATAGAACCGCAAATAAATGGTCTTTACGGCGCTTCTTATGTTTGATGAGCCGACCTACCCGGTCAATAAACAGCAGCCGATTCGGTAAGCCCGTCAGCGGGTCGGAGACCTTTCCTTCGGTAATGTCGGTCTGTGATCCGGCCATGCGCAAAGTATTTCCGGATGTGTCATGAACGGCGACCCCTCGGCTCAGCATCCAACGAAAGCTTCCATCCTTATGCAGCACGCGGTGTTCACTCTCGAAATGAGGAGTCAAGCCTTTT